>NZ_JAAUHW010000015.1:0-130679 GCF_012030025.1 Shewanella sp. Iso12 | reverse complement strand
TCAAGCCTGTGCGAAACATCAAAAAGATCTGGCTGTCCTGTCTTTTTCCTGTCTTTTTCTGGTTATTAGTCCAACAGCAGTTTAAATTCTATAAACTTAGATATATTAGGATAGTGCTCGTTTAATTTCTTTTTGAACTGCATTTTTACAGAAAGAAAAAGCTCAATAAATCTAGCCCAATCATAGGCAACAATCTTATTTTGGCGTGCCATTGATACGAATAATTCACTTTCACTGCGTGAAAAAGATAGGGATTCGCCAGAGAGTTGAAGACTAAGACATTCCTCAAAGAAACGCTGACCAAGCCTTCGCCTCAACATTATGTCTACTTCAACTATAAACTCTAACAAGTAGATGTTAATATAAAAGTCACTGTCTTCACCTTCAAAGAGTATCGTCCCTTCAGTGTAAAACGCTAGCTCATCCCCATAGCAATCAAAATCAGGCTCAGTGCTCCAACTTTTAGCATCAAAATCCTCATAGAATGAATCAATAATCATTTTGAAGCCTCCACTTGCTCTCTCATTTTAACTGCATCATTTGACTTAAACGAGCCATCATCAGGCGCAATTGTAGTTACAACCTCGACATTTTGAATATTTACATTGTTTGGGCCAGCCTCGATTCCAGCCTCTGAAAGCATACTGACTACCTCCGACTTAAGGGCGTTATGGGAAAATATACAGGACATCCTAAACACTTTCTGAGCAGCAAGGAAGGTCGTTGCAGGGGGCAGTCTCTGATAAATAACGACAGTTTTTTGGAAATGAGACTCTCTGAGACGCTCACTTTCGGAGGTTCATGCAGAATTGTCCTTGCCAGGCCTGTTTCTGCAAAGATCACAATCGAAGGGATGCATTTGCTCCAAGACTTTCTGCCGTCACAGCGGCTATCAACTTCGCCCAAGAGCAATGCAGGAACCAGTGCTAAATTCAGCTGCCGAATCAGGGATTCGACAGCATTTCTCAGGCTGTGCCGCCGACCGTCAGACGGTCCAGTTTAAGCGTTGGCTGCCCAACCCCGACCGGGACACTCTGGCCGTCTTTACCGCAGACGCCGACGCCTTTGTCGAGTTCAAGATCTGTGCCCACCATGGAGATCTGCCCCATGGCTTCCGGGCCGTTGCCTATCAGGGTCGCGCCCTTTACCGGACTGGTGATCTCGCCGTTTTCAATCAGGTAGGCTTCAGAGGCCGAGAACACAAACTTACCCGAGGTGATATCCACCTGACCGCCACCAAAGTTGGGGGCGTAGAGGCCTTTTTTCACCGACTTGATAATATCTGCGGGCGCCGACTCTCCGGCCAGCATATAGGTGTTGGTCATCCGCGGCATAGGCAAGTGAGCGTATGATTCGCGGCGGCCATTCCCGGTGGGCTTTTGCCCCATCAGACGGGCATTGAGCTTGTCCTGCATATAGCCCTTGAGAATGCCGTTCTCAATCAGCACTGTCTTGTGCGCCGGGGTACCTTCATCATCTATGGTCAGCGAGCCACGGCGGTTTTCCAGCGTGCCATCGTCCACCACAGTGACCAACTTGGAGGCCACCTGCTGGCCAATCTTACCGCTGAAGGCGCTGCTGCCCTTACGGTTGAAGTCACCTTCCAGACCGTGGCCAACCGCTTCATGCAACAAGACTCCGGGCCAACCTGCGCCCAGAACCACAGGCATTTCACCGGCAGGGGCGTCTATCGCCTGCAGGTTGACCTGTGCCTGACGCACGGCCTCGCGGGCAAAGGCAAAACACATGGGCAAGCCGTCATCAGCGGCAGCCATCAGGGTTTGATAGTGGTGACGACCACCGCCACCGGCACCGCCCCGTTCACGGCGACCGTTTTCTTCGAGGATCACAGAGCAGTTGAAGCGTACCAGCGGCCGGATATCCGCCGCCAGAGTACCATCGCTGGCAGCTACCAGTATCTCTTCATGCACTCCGGCCAGGCTGACCACCACTTGAATGATGCGGCTATCCAGGCTGCGGATATAGGCATCCGCTTCCTTGAGCAGGGCAATTTTACGGCCCTCTTCCAGTGCCGCTATCGGATCTTCACTCAGATACAGCGCCTTGGCGCCGCGGCGCTTCCAGGCCTGAGTTTGATAGCTGCCCCCAGTCTGGGCTATGCCTCTGGCGGCATCGGCGGCGGCAGCCAAGGCTTTGGGGGTTATCTCATCGGCGTAGGCGAAACCTGTCTTTTCACCACTGATGGCTCGGACACCGACACCACGCTCAATATGAAAACTGCCTTCCTTGACTATGCCATCTTCCAGCACCCAGGTTTCATGACGGCTGCCCTGAAAATAGAGATCGGAAAAATCCACCTGGTGTTGGTGGATTCGCTCCAGGTAAGTTTGCAGATCGTCGAGGTGCAGTCCCTCTTGCAGTAAACTCTGTCCCACTTGGGTTAAAAATGGCATTGGGTCTCTCTCAATCCGGCCCTGTGGCCTTGTTGGTTATTTCCGCTTACCGTCGCCCAGTTGCGGCGGCAAAAATCTATTGTGTGTCTCTACGGGCATGGCGCTGCGCACCCGCGCTAACTCGGCCTTGTCCAAACGCGCCTGCACCCAGCCTGTGCCTTCGGCCTTCTGCGCCAGAATGCGTCCCCAGGGGTCGACTATCATGCTCTGGCCCCAGGTCTCGCGGCTTCCTTGATTATGCTGGCCCCATTGCGCCGCCGCCAGTATAAAACACTGGGTTTCTATCGCCCTGGCTCTGAGCAACACTTCCCAGTGCGCCTCGCCTGTCACCTTGGTAAAGGCCGAGGGCAAGGCGATGATCTCGGCGCCTTGCAAACGCAGCGCCCGAAACAGATCCGGGAAACGCAGATCATAACAGATAGCCAGGCCGATGCGGCCAAAAGGGGTATCTACCACGCTTATCCGCTCACCCGGGCAAAAGGTATCGCTCTCGCGGTATTGGCCTGTACCGTCGGTCACTTCCGCGTCAAACAGATGCAGTTTGTCGTAGTCGCCAAGTACCTGCCCCTGATCATTAAACAGATAACAGCGGCTGTAAACCCGGCCATCGCCACTGGCTACCGGAATAGAGCCGGCCAGCAGGAATACCTGAAATTGGGTGGCAAGTTCGGCCAGCTGCCGTTTGAGCGGGCTTTGCCCAGGCTCTCCGGCCCAGGCCAACTGCATGCTCTCATGGCCGCCGAACAGCAGGCTGCACTCGGGCAGCACCACGAGTTGGGGTTCATTATCTTGACGGGGAAGAGTCTCAAGCTGCGAGACGATAAATTGCAGGTTCTGTTCCGGCTCGCGGCAACTCTGACACTGTAGCAGACTGACTTGCATGTTCGACTTCCTGTTTCACTGGCACTTCTGTCTTGGGTTCACTCGGCGATTTGAGCGGCAGCGGCGTGACTTTATCGGCTTGAGGCAAAGGTTTTTCAGTCTCAGCGCCACCCTCTTCAACAGCCCTCTCTTGGTCGCTGTTAAGCACTTTGGCTTTGTTGTCCTTGGCTTGATCGCCTTGGCCTGCATCCGTGGCCGCAGGCTCATCGTCCTGCACTTGAGTCTGTCCTTTCCCAGGCGCCGACTTGGGTTGCCGTGGCAGTGCTGACTCAGGGATCTCTATCTCTTTGCTCTTTCGCTCCAACTCTTCCAGCTTGGGCTCTGACATGGTGCCGGTCAAGCGGAAACGTATCTCTGAAATAATCTCAATCACAGGTTCCAGCACCTTGGTCAGGGCAAAAGCCCCCAGGCCCATGGTCCAGGCGCTGGTACTGAGCAGCACCACAGTCGGCACGCTGGAGGCCAGTTGCGGCACAAAGCGAATATCATAGTTGAGGCTCTCGGTAACCAGATCGGTATAGCCGCGCACCTTCATGTTACCGGCAATGGCGTCCATCTCGGTATTGGTGGTCTTGAGCACCCCGTTCTCCAGGGTCAGATCGCCGCCAAAGGAGTTGTAATACAGGCCCTTGCCAAACACATCGGTAAAGTCCAGTGACAACTTGCGTAAAAGCGAGTCCAGACTGAACAGGGAGAAGATCCGCGCCCCCTTGTCACTGAGCTGTTCGATATGCCCCTTGCCGAGATCGAAACGTACTTTACCGCTGAGACTCTCCAGATTAAACGCCAGCGGCGCCCCCAGCCAGTTGAGCTCGGCCTTGACCTCCAGCGGCGAGTCTTTCACGCCGGGATCCAGTCCCAAGCGAGTAGCCAACAGATCAAATTTATCTCCCTTGAGATTGAGTTCAACCTGGGTCCGGTTGTTACCGTCACGGCTCAGCCATTCACCCTTGCCCTGCAAACTGGCATCATCGCTGCTGAGCGCCAAGGTCTGGATCTGATAGCCCGTCGCAGACGGGCTAGCTTGCAACAACAAACGCCCCAGCGCCATATCCTGATAGCGGAAATCATCCACCTCCACCGCCAGCGGCGGCAGGTCACTGCCCTGAGGCAGACGGGTTTCAGGCTCGGGCTCGGATTGCGCTTTGGAATCGGGCTCAGCCGCTGCTGCCGCTATCGGATTTAGATACAGGCGCGATGCCACCAGCTTCAATCCCTGGCTGTACCAATCCGGGTAGATCTCTACCCGACCGGAAAACTCCGGCGACAGTCCCTCTATCTGCCAGGCATGCTCTCCGGGGCGGGCACTGAGTTGCAACTCGGTAAAGCGCTGCCCCAGTAGCTCAAGCTGTTTCACTCTGGCCTCTATCCCCTTGAGCGGAGGGAAGAAGGCCTTGTCGGCTGCAATGCTTGTGGTGTCGGCCGTGCTCTCGGTTTGAGTCTCTGCCTGGGTCTTAGCTTGAGTCACGGCTTGAACTGCTGTTTGGCTCTCGGTAGCTGCCTTTTTGTCATGATTGCCACCGCCGATAAAGGCGTTGATCAGCGGCTGCCACTGGGCAAAATCCACCTCATCCAGGGCCAGCCGTAAGTGACCATCCTGTTTTTGCAACTGATCGCCGCTGCGATAGAGGCGCCCCAGCAGCAGGTCATAGTGTTTCAGGCCCTTACCTGAATCGGCGTCAAAGCCACCCCAGAATTCGGCCTTATCCCCCAGACGCACGCCCAGGGAGCTGGTCTTGTTGTCACCAAGCAGCTCGGCCTTGAGCGTCAGCGCCTGCCCAGATGCCTTTTGATAAGGCGGCGGCAACAGCAACTCTGTCTGCTTGAGATTGGCATTAACATTGGCTTGAATTCGATAGCCTATCTCATCAAAGATCAGCTTCAGATTCCCCTGCCAATCCAACGCGCCCTGATAAAAATCGCTGAGAGGATTGTCCAGCTCGGACGGCAAGTTAGCGAGGTTCCACTGGCCCTTGAGCCTGGCATTGAGCCCCATATTCTGGTTGACCTTGCCGGTATCAAAACCAAACTGCAACGGCTGGCCAAACAGGCTGGCACTCAAGCCTTCGCCCTTGACCACCTCGTTATGAAAACTCACCTTGCCGCTGACCTTATCGAGCAGCACCCCGGGCTCACGGATATAAACCGGCACCCCGGCAAACTGGACTTCGCCCAGGATCTGCTCCTCTTCGCCTTCATAGAGCGGAATACTGAGATCCAGCTTGCCACTGACAGGCCCCTGAACCTGCACTACATCCAGGGTGATACCGACACTGTCTTTAAGCGGCGAGCGCTGCAACACCTCAGTAGCATCCTTGCCTTGAGTCGCCAGTTGCGCCTCGACCCGCAGCAGACTCCGGTGATCCATCTTGGGGATATAGACATGGGCGCCATCGGCGGCCACATTCAACAGTTTGCCCTTGTTGACCCAGAGATCCATCCGGGCATTTTCAAACAGCGCCTTGAGACTTAAATCTGTCACCGCCGGCCAATCCGGCTGGAAGGCATATTCGGCATGGGTCAGATTGAAACCAGCCTGAAATACCCCGGAATGATCCTGATAGGGAAATCCGGCCAACTCACCGTGCCAGACCACGGTGGCATCATCGCTGCGACCGGCCTTGATGGCGCCTTCCAGATAAGCGGCCAGCGACTCGCCCATGGCATGGCGCGGGAAATAACGCCCGGCATTGGCGGCGTTGAGCAGTTTGACCCGGGAAGACAGCGCCAGGTGTGGCTTGTCGGCCAGCAGCAAACGCATAGAGGCGTCCAGGCTGATGTCGTCATTGCCCAGATGCAGTGCCGGCAGCATCAGCGCTTGCCTGTCGATTGAGAAGCCCAGCTCAAAGGCATCGGCGCGAAAACTGAGCGGTGCCTTGAAACCATCGCCAAAGTCCAGTTTATAGTCCTGGCTAGGCAGTGCTGCGCTGAGGAAGTTATCCCTCCATCCCAGGGAGAGATCGATTGGCGTGCTGCCGGGAATGGACTCGGCAGGCTGCCAGCTAACCCGCTCCAGCGCCACTTTGGCCTGCAGTTCACCGTCCTTGGGGCGATAGATAGCCAGAGGCCCGAGCTTGCCCTGAGGCTTGAGTTGCTGCCAGCTATAAAGGCCTTCCAAAGGCATGCCGGGAATAAGCGGCAACAGCGGCAACAGGCCATCGAGTTGCAATTCATTGAGTTTGCCGTAAAGCACCCCGGCGGTTTCCATGGCATGGAACTCCAGCTTGGGCCAGGGTTTGTCATTGGTTGCCAGTTTGAGCTCACTGCTGTCCAGGCGCCAGCCGTCGGCTATGGGCTGCCAGGCAATCACACCGCCATCTATGGCAAATTTCTGCGGCTCATCTCTGAGTGACCAGCGCAGCCAGCTGGGCAACAGCTTGATCACCCCGGATTCCAGGCCGCGGTTGGCAAAGCCGACCCAGGCCTCCAGGTTGACCACCCCCTCCAGCGGCAACTTGGCCTGTGGGTTATAAGGGTTGGGTTGGCGCGAGGCCCACTTGCCGAGATCCAGCGACTGCGCCTGCAGATAGGCCTGGCCCTTGATGCTGCCAGGCTTGTAGCCATCGCCCTTGAGATCCAGCCTTAGAGTGAGTTGTTCGGTCGCCGTTGCCTGCTCATCCAGGTAGAGAGCGCCGCGGCCCTGGTGCAACTTGCCACTATTGCGCCAACTGAGGTCCCGCAGATGAATGGGGCGATAATCATGGCTGCTGGACAACAGCTGCACACTGGCATCGCGGATAGAGAAACGGTCCAACTGCTCCAGCAGCAAGGCATAGAGCCAGTCGATATTGGTGGCAGGAGCCGGCTTGCTCACAGCCTCGGCTGCGCCGGTCGATTTCTGCCCCAGATGGTCCAGATCCAGCGCCAATTGCACCCCGTCGAAGATCACGTCTTCCACTTGCGGGCTGGCGGTCATCAGGCTCTGCCAGAAATCCAGTTTGACATCGACCTTGTCGACCATGAGTGTCACCGGCAAACGCTCCTGCGGCGGTAACACCAAGTCCTCAACCGTCAGCGCCGGGCCGAAAGCCTGCCAACGGGCCGACAGATTGCCTATCTTGACCTCGACGCCATATTCGCGCTCAACATAGTCGGCCAATTGCTGCTTGGCTTCATCCAGTTGCGGCAACAGCCCGCGGATGAGACTCACCATCAAGGCGAATAGTACCAAGGTCACGGCCAAGGTGCGCCAGCAATAGCGGCCGAAGGTTCGAGGGCAAAAAGACAGCCGCACTAGACCATCACCACATCATATTTACTCTGCACATACATGGGCTCGCAGTGAATGCGAATACGCTTGCCGATATAGACTTCGAGCTCGGCCACCAGGTGGTTCTCGTCATCGGACAGGCAGGCGTGTACCGCAGGGGCACAGTAAATCAGGAATTCATCGGCATCATAGGTGCGGTTGAGGCGGATGATCTCGCGGAAGATCTCAAAGGAAACGGTATCCACTGTTTTCATCGAGCCGGTACCACGGCAGGCAGGACACTCGCCACAAAGCACATGTTCCAGGCTCTCGCGGGTGCGCTTGCGGGTCATCTCCACCAAACCCAGGCCGGAGAAACCTGAGATATTGGTCTTGACTCTGTCATTGGCCAACGCCGTGGCCAGGCTGTTGAGCACTCTTTGTTTATGCTCATCCTGCAGCATATCGATAAAATCGATAATGATGATGCCGCCCAGATTACGCAGCCGCAGCTGACGGGCAATCGCCTGGGTTGCTTCCAGGTTGGTGTTGAATATGGTTTCTTCGAGGTTACGGTGGCCGACAAAGGCTCCTGTGTTAATGTCCACAGTGGTCATGGCTTCTGTCTGGTCGATGATCAAATAGCCACCGGACTTGAGTTCCACCTTACGCTCCAGCGCCCGCTGAATCTCATTCTCCACATCGTAGAGATCGAAAATCGGCGCCGGGCCACTGTAGTGTTCTATCTTATCGGCAATTTCCGGCATGAACTCCTGGGCGAAATGCAGCAGCTCCTCGAAGGTGTGGCCCGAGTCCACCTGAATGCGGTCGAGCTCGGCACCAACAAAGTCCCTGACAATTCGCACCGGCAAGGCCAAGTCCTGGTACAACAACGTGGCCTTGGGCCTTTTGCGCCGCTCGCTGACCTTGGCCCACACCCGCCGCAGGAAGGCGGCATCCTGCGCCAGTTCATCTTCACCTATGCCTTCGGCCGCGGTGCGAATAATAAAGCCGCCGTCATCGTCGACAAAAGGCAGGGTAATCTTCTTCAGCCGCGCCCGCTCCTCTTCGGAGTCTATTCGCTGGGAAACGCCCACATGGCTTGAGCCCGGCATAAACACCAGGTAACGGGAAGGCAGGGTAATGTCTGTGGTCAGCCGCGCGCCTTTGGTGCCCAGGGGGTCTTTGACCACCTGCACCATGATGTCCTGGCCCTGACGTACCAGCTCGGCAATATCACGCACCACGAAGTTGCCCTTTTCCACATCGGCAACACACTCTGTGTGCGGCACTATGTCCGAGGCATGCAGAAAGGCCGCCTTTTCCAGGCCGATATCGACGAATGCCGCCTGCATCCCGGGCAAAACCCGACTGATCTTGCCCTTGTAGATATTGCCCACTAGGCCGCGCTTCATACGCCGCTCGATATGCACTTCCTGCAGGACACCGTGTTCTACCAATGCGACTCGCGCTTCCGTGGGCGTCACATTGATCAGCAGTTCTGACCCCATCTTCCGCGGAGCCTTGCTATTGACTGTGCGACTGGTATTCACGATTTACCCTTGTTGGATGTTAATTCATTGATTTTATCGGCTGGCGGGCGTTAAAGCTGCTAAAAATTCGTCAGTTTGTGTAAGCGAGCTTACAAACATCCGGCCTTGTGCAACAGCGACCGGGTTTCGGCCATGGGCAGGCCCACTACCGCAGAATAACTGCCTTCAATCTTGGCGACAAAGCTGCCACCCAGCCCCTGAATGCCATAGGCTCCCGCCTTGTCCATGGGCTCGCCCGAAGCAACATAGGCCTGAATATCGGCATCGCTCAAGTCGCAGAAGTACACCTGGGTGACCACCATAGCCGCCTCTGTGTGCTTGCCATCGGTCAAGGCCACGGCAGTCATCACCTGATGACTGCGGCCACTTAGGCTCTTGAGCATGGCGCAGGCATCGGCCTTGTCCACGGGTTTACCCAAAATTCTGTCGCCCAATACCACTATAGTATCTGAGCCCAGCACTAGAGTATCAGACCCTTCCTGATGTTCAGGGTTCCCGCACCACAGGGCTAAACCTGCTGCAGCCTTCTCTTCGGCCAAACGGCTGACAAACTGCTCCGGGGTTTCCCCGGCTTGATGACTCTCGTCGATATCGGCGGGCAGGATCTCAAAACCAAAGTTCGGATTTCCCAGCGCCAGCTGTGCCAAAAGCTCGCGGCGTCTGGGGGAGGCTGAGGCCAAAATCAGCGGCATATTAACGTACCTTGTAGTGGCGCCTGATGCGGCGCAGTATCCAGAAGACCCAGGGCCAAATAACCAGGCTGGACAGGGAAGGCAGGAATAGCTCCATGGTGAAATGCGCCCCTGATACCACAAACTGGGCCCAGAAAATAATCAGATGATAGAAGCAGATCAAGCTGGCGATCACCAAAGACTGCTGCCACATGGGGAAGTTACGCAACTTCTGAAAGTGCAGTACCACCACATAGATCACCAGGGAAATGGCCAGTGCGCGGATCCCCAGGGTAGCCCCCAGTAGAATATCCAGTAGCACCCCCAACACCCAGGCGGTGAGAATATTGTATCTGTGGGGCAGCGCTACGGCCCAATAGATCATCACCAGCACCAACCAATCGGGGCGCCAGGCGCTGAACATTTCCGGTACCGGCATGATCTGCAGCAGCATACCCAGCAGCAGGGTCAGCCATACCGCCAAACGGCCATTGGCATTTTCCAGACTCATGATTCGGCTCCACTGTTGGCGTCGGTTGCAGCCGGCTCTTGTGACTCAGGCTTGGCGCCGGGATGGTCTTCAGGCCAGATAAGCAGCAGATAACGGATTCGGTCCAGGGCCGCCAGCGGCTGCGCCGTGACCTTGAGGTAACTCTGGCCATCGTCCCGGGAAACCGAAATCACCCGCGCCACCGGATAACCTTCCGGGAAGCGGTTGCCCAGCCCGGAAGTCACCAGCAGATCGCCGACCTTGATGTCGGTACTCTTGGCCACGTGTCTGAGTTCTATCTCATCGAGTTCGCCTATGCCGTTGGCTATCAGGCGCACATCGTTGCGGGTAATACGCACCGGCAAGCCGTGTTTGGGGTCGGAGAGCAGCAACACCCTGGCGGTGAGTTCGCTGACCTGCACCACTTGGCCGACAACCCCCTGGGCATCCACCACAGGCTGACCGACAAACACACCGTTGCGGCTGCCGTGGTTGATCACCACATAATGATGGAAGGGGTCGCTGGCCACTTCCATCACCTCGGCCACCATCTTGCGCGAGTCCATATGCACCGGAGAGCCCAGCAGTTCACGCAGGCGTTGGTTTTCCTGGCGCAGGTGTTCAAAACGCTGCAGTCTTTCACTCATCAGCAGTTGCTGGCGCAAGAGTTCTTTGTTTTGCTGCTCCAGCATGTCACGGGTCGCCAAACTCTGGGCAGACCAATCCAGCAGCTCACCTGGCACATTGGCCAGGTACTGTAGAGGGCTCAGTAAGGATGCCAGCGACTGTCTCGCAGGTTCGAGACGATCATTGGCAACCAGCAGGATCACCGACATGACCACTGCCAGTGTCAACCTGAACTGATTTGAAATACCGCGAACAAAAATAGGCTTCATAGAAAAGCTAAGGCGGTAAGATACCGCCTGTGCTGGAAAGTATTAGTTTTCTTCTGAGAACAGGTCACCGCCGTGCATATCGATCATCTCCAGTGCTTTACCGCCGCCGCGGGCCACACAGGTAAGCGGATCTTCGGCGACCATTACAGGGATCCCGGTTTCCTGCATCAGCAGACGGTCCAGATCCCGCAGCAAGGCACCACCACCTGTGAGCACCATACCGCGCTCAGAGATGTCGGACGCCAACTCTGGAGGCGACTGCTCCAGTGCTACCATCACGGCACTGACAATGCCCGACAGCGGCTCTTGCAGCGCTTCGAGTATCTCATTGCTGTTCAGGGTAAAGCTTCTCGGTACCCCTTCGGCCAGATTACGGCCGCGCACTTCAATCTCCAGTACTTCATCGCCTGGATAAGCCGTGCCGATTGTGTGCTTGATGCGTTCGGCTGTGGCTTCACCAATCAGGCTGCCGTAGTTGCGGCGCACATAGTTGATGATGGCATCGTCAAACTTGTCACCACCGATACGCACGGAAGAGGAGTAAACCACGCCGTTGAGCGAGATGATGGCCACTTCAGTGGTACCACCACCTATATCCACCACCATGGAGCCTGTGGCTTCGGAAACCGGCAGTCCGGCCCCTATGGCGGCTGCCATTGGCTCTTCAATCAGGTAAACCTCACGGGCGCCGGCGCCCATCGCTGACTCCTTGATCGCGCGGCGTTCAACCTGAGTGGCACCTACAGGCACACACACGAGTACCCGAGGGCTTGGGCGGAAAAAGCTGTTGTTGTGCACTTGCTTGATAAAGTGCTGCAGCATCTTCTCGGTCACGTAGAAGTCGGCGATAACCCCATCTTTCATTGGGCGGATGGCCTGAATATTGCCGGGGGTACGTCCCAGCATCTGCTTCGCCTCAGTACCGACTGCGGCCACGGATTTCTGCCCAGAGCTGCTTCGTTCGCCACGGATGGCGACCACGGAAGGCTCATTCAATACAATGCCTTCTTCACGAACATAAATGAGAGTGTTAGCTGTACCCAAATCGATCGACAGATCGTTAGAAAAAATGCCACGCAGCTTCTTGAACATGTAACTAGCCTGTATTCTGTGGAGTCAGAAGAAATGAAAATCAGCTAACTTTATCAATGCCTCCGGCATTCCACAAGACTCGCGGGGTTAACATTCGCTAATCCGTGAGGGTTTTTGGCATATATCTGTAAAAGCTGTCGGAATGCGCTGAGATAAAGTTGCCAAAAGCTTGGATCATGCCAATCCCTTGACATGATTTGTGTGCTTATTAAGCAAAAAGGGTTTGCACCAGCATAAAGAGTCCGGCAGACAAAACTATGGTCATAGGCAATGTCAGTACCCAGGTTAACAGGATCTGTTTGATAGTATTTTTTTGCAGCCCGGAGCCGTTAGCTACCATGGTGCCGGCCACGGCCGAAGACAGGATATGGGTGGTGGATACCGGCATGCCTGTCATACTGGCGATACCGATAGAACCGGCGGCGGTCAACTGCGCGGCTATCCCCTGACTGTAGGTCATGCCACCGTTACCGATTTTCTCGCCAACCGTGTGCACAATCCGGCGCCAGCCCACCATGGTGCCGCAACCCAGAGCCAGGGCAACGGCTACTATGACCCATAGCGGCGCATATTCGGTCATGGCGTTAAGCTGACCACGCCAGTGCTTCAATTGAGTAGCCTCGGCGCCAGGCAAGGGCTGCTTGGCCAACTTACGGGTGCTGTCATCGATACAAAGGATCAACTGCCTGGCTTGCCGGCGCTGTTCCTGGGTCAACTCTGTTACTGTACTCCCTTGCTCAAGGAGCCTATCCAGGCTTTGCATCGAAGCTATGGCCGAGTCCTGACAGCGACTGTCGGCGGCGTGCTCACCCAGGTTAGCCACCAGCTGCGGGTTGCGCTCATACAGAGCCATGATGCGCCGGTTGGCATCCTGAGTCTTGTCCATATCGAAACCCTGGCTGTTCAAGTCCAGGGCAAAATAACCCGGCGCCATGCAGATAAGCACCAACATCACCAGACCTATGCCCTTCTGACCGTCGTTGGAGCCATGGGCGAAACTGACCCCCATGGCTGAGGCTATCAAGGTAATCCGGGCCCAAAATGGCGGATGCTTCTTGCCGTTGACCGCCATCTGCTCTGCCGGAGTGCGATGCAGTTTGGGCTTACGCCAGATACGTTTCATCACCAACAGCAAAATCGCCGCCAGAATAAAGCCCAGGGTTGGAGACAAGAGCAAGGAGAGCATGATATCTATCGCCTTGCCGGTATTGATCCCATCCAGCGGCGATTGGCCGTTGAGCCAGGCATAGGCGCCACCGACCCCCATGATGGAGCCGATCAGAGTGTGGGAGCTGGAGGCGGGAATACCGAAGAACCAGGTACCCAGGTTCCAGACGATGGCCGAGAACAGCAGGGAGAACACCAGCAACAGGCCTTGGGAGGAGTCCATGTCCAACAAGAGCCCGACCGGCAGCAGATGCACTATGGCGTACGCCACACCGAGCCCCCCCAGCAACACCCCGGCAAAATTGAACAGCGCCGAGGCCAGCACAGCGCCTCTGGCCGGCATGGCATTGGTATAAATCACAGTGGCTACCGCATTGGCGGTGTCGTGGAAGCCATTGATAAACTCGTATGCCAACACAAAAAGTACAGCCAGGATCAGCCCCAAAGACCAGATCCACCCCAAACCCGCAAGCGCTTCCAACATAATTTAATCAGCCAAATACAGCAGAGGCTGTCGATTATGCTCAATGTGAGTTGAAGACAAAGTTAAATTATCTACATCTTGGCGCTTTAGTGATTTGCTTCACACTGTTGTTATTCGGCTTCAGTTAACTTCCCGCCAACTGATGATCCTGTCGTTGCCGCGATAACGGCCAAAGAAGGCACTGGCTCTGGGGTCGCTAAGTGTGCCGTCATTAAGCCCATTCCAATTCCAGTACCACTGCAACCATTCGGGCGTCTTGAGCGGCGCCGTCACCTTGCCGCGATAGCCGGAGCTTCCGAGCGCACGCCACAAGAGTTCAAACTCGCCGCCAAAGGCGGTGACTGTGTTGCCGCCGCTGGCGGAGCGGCTAATACTCTGCCCGGCACTGAGCGCAGGTTCATAGTGGTAACCCAGGGTGAGTTGATCCTGTTGATATTCAAGCGGCGTGTTGAACACACTGCAGTTATCCAGGGCGTTCAAACGCCAGCCACTGCCATCCCAATACTCTGTCCTCGCCGCCATGCTCAAGATTTGGGTTTCCGGGCCAAAGGTATTGTCCAACAGCAAACGCCCATGACGCATCTTTTGGCTACCAAGACGCACGGCGCTGCAGCTGCCTGCCACAGAGCAGTCACCGCTGAAATCGCTTTGCATATTGCTGTCCAGCAGCTCGGCAATCTTGTCCGGATCCTGAATTTCCAGGCCTATATCCAAAAGCGGGAAAGGCCCGTCTGTTGCAACCGGGTCCTTGCGGGCAAACTTGAGTTGCCCTTGGAACTCAGCCAGGCCATCCACCCAGGTATCTGAAGTGATCTCGCCCCCCGAAACCCGGCTGTCCAACGCGACTCCGTCGAATTGATTGGCTGCCTGATAATGACTGTAAGCCTTGGCAAAATCACCGACATAATTTTGAGTCACTTGCCTATCCAGTGCCAAAGCGCTGACTTTATAACTGACTTCAAATGGCTGATCCATGTAACTGAAACCATTACAGGCCGGCAGCAAACTGGGTTCATCGACTCGGAAAAAGGCCGGCACAAAACGCCCGACGGGCATTATGGTTTTGCCGCTAGGTCCCTGCCAATAAGCGCTGCCCACCAGACTCGGGAAGGCCACACTGCCCTCGTAGGGCAAAGGCGCCGTGACGCCAAATTCAAACACCCCAACCTCACTGACCGCCTGAGCGAGCCGGTTATTCTCAGGCGTTTGCTGGTGCAGATGATCATACTGCTGCAGCTGCAGTTCACCGGGTTGACCTGAAGCCGGTGCAATCAGCTTATGCCATAAAGAGAGATCTGCCTGCTGATAGGAAGGTGTGGTGAGGTTTTTACAGAGATCGGCATTACCATTATCCGCCCAGGCCTTGGCACTGATGCTGAGTGGGAAATTTTCCTGCGCTCGCCGAAAAGGCGCACAGGAGGCATCCGCGGCCTGGCAGTATTGCTCTACCTCGACACAGAATCCCAACGGGAAGCTGACAAAATCATCAGCGCCATGCATCACCAGCCCGGCATCCCCTTCGCTGGTCGTTCCTCTATAGAGGATATTTAGCTCGACCCGACCGGCATCGGCATAATTGATATCGATTCGGCTTTGGCCTTGACTGTCGAAGGCCAAGGTCAGCGGTGTGGCGGCAGCTTGATTGCTGCCTATATCCTGCCAGCTCAGGGCGCCTGTCGGTTTCAGTTGCACCTTGGGTGAACCGACAACTGCCGACAGCGCCTCACTCCAGAACGAAAGCGTCTTGTTGGTACCGGCAAAGGCCGGTACACACTGGGCTGTGCCATCTGACTTCATAGCCTTAACAAGCACTCCTGTCTCTGGCTTGTTGGCCAGCTTATCTGCCACATCAAAAATGAAACCACTATCGGCAAAACTCAGGCGACAGGCGGCCGTACTCAAGGGACCGCTGCCTCTTCGGCAAAGGGTGTCACTGCCTGGGCGGGTGGCCGGAGTCGAGGAGGAAACCCCCAGTGTCAGCGGCGTTTGATCAAACTTTTGCAGTTGAATTTGGGTACTGCCACCGTTGAAAGTCACCGAACTTGCCGGTAACCAACGGCCGTTACTGACGGGGTTAGGGCTCAGATTGGCGGTAACAGTACCTGTGAAGAGCTCTGAGCAGCTGGCATTTTTACAGGCCCTCAAGGTGATGGGTTCGGCACGACAGGTAAAAGGTGCGCTGCTGTAATCAAACTCAAAATGATGAACCTGCTCACCCACTGCCTTGGAGTCCAAAGCACAAACCTGGAAATTGTCTATCTCATGGTTGTTGTTGGAACCGCCGGTAGAGCCGGTGAGCGACAGGTAAAAATCTGTCGGCACACTCCCTTGGCCAATAAAACTCCGGGCATTGAATGGGCTAACCAGAGTTTGGTAACCGGCACCTGTATCCCGCTCAACAGACACCATGGCCATGTTGGCCTGGCGGGAATCTACAGTAATCTTATACCTGTGCCCAGGAGCGGGGTAATAGCTGCTACGCACATCTATCTTGGGATAAATATTGGCAACTGTACCTGTCAGGTATCGATAGGAACCGGCCTGAGCGCCCCGAATAGACACGGCTTGACGGCGAAAGCCCGGGCCACCGACACGCCCTTCTGTGGGGTTGGAAAAGTTGCCGTATTCATCCAGTGCCACCCCCAACCAGCCACCGGCAAAACCCGGGGTACCATCATTACGCTGGGCATAACCCAAGGCGCCACCAAAACTGCCCGGCTGTGGCGTCACGGCCGCATCAGAAAGGATCACCGCCACACCATCACCGCCGGTACCACTCTGGGGCGACCAGGCGTAATAATCAAATTCAACTGTTACCAGGTTGCCTTCGGCCGGAAATAAGCGCTGATAGGTACTGGAGGTTGCCTGATTGCCTCGGGCAGGAGTCAAACGCAGACGCCCACCCACTATGCTGGGCGGCACTGAATTGCCCAGCACCTTGATGGCCCAATCATCTGCCGATAGGGAAGCCGAACTGAAGTCATCGCTGAAACACCCCAGCACTGGCGTTTGGTCATTACTGCACATGCCGCCAAAATCGGCGTCTTCGACTGCACCGAGATCAATATCCACATCCGAGTTACCGGTAATCACCAAAGCTCCCCCAGATGCCAGAGCGCCATCCAAGGACCCATTTCCAGCTATCTGCACTGCACCCTCGACATACAAGATCGCATTTATGGTGTCATGACCATTGATACTCAAAGAGTTACGCACATAGATGATCAGATTCTCGGCCTTTCCACCTGGGTTCAGAGTGGCATTGTTCAGCTCTAGGTCATCGAAATATAACCTGGTGGTCGTTGTTGTTGGATTCAGGAAACTGCCATGGGAGAAACTACCGCGATCAAAATCATAATCTCCCGGAGCCAGTGACTGTTCACAAAAAAGAGGGTCAAACCAACTTTGTCTACAAGTTAAATTACCACGGCTAGGAGGCAGATTGGCAGGCGGCACAAAACCATCATTGAAATGGTTCCCTGTCGGAGGGTCGGTAAATATATCACTGCACTGAGGCACAGCCAATGCCAGCGCGGGCAGGCCGCCAAGCAATATCCCGAGCAAGAGTAATATGCGACTATTCACGGGCTTCCACCTCCACAACCCGGCTCACTCTCAGGCATTGACTGTCATCTGCCGCGCCCACACCACAACTGCCACTCTCGCATACAGCCGTGCTGCGAATACGATACAACTTGGCACTGCCCGGGCTGGTGTCCTGGCTTAAGGTATCGCAACTGAGCTGTACATTGCAGCCGTGAAACCCGGTCACATCCGGCGCTGTCCAGCTTGAGCCCACGGCGGCGCAGCCGGCAGTGCCACCGCTTAAGGGAAACAGCCTGGCCAGGGCCGCATCGGCGCCGCTGTTGGCAGCGTTGAGCGCCCTTAAGCCCCAGACTTCCAGGTTGACGCTTTCATCGGCGTCGCCGCCAACCCGCAACAGAGTCACGGCCAACAGCGACATCACCAATATTACAAAGATGGCTATCACCAAGGCGCTGCCGCCCTGATGCTTTTGCGCATAACAGTGATAATTTCGACTAAGGAACATTGATCACCTGCACTTGATGTTGATACTGAAAATGCTCTCCGACGACCGAAAACTCTGGCCGCAATTGCACTATGGCGTTGTTGACCAGAGTGGCCGGCAACAGCTGCACCGCCGGGTTGGTGGCAATATCATTGCTCAAGCCTTCGGCCATCAAGGCTCCAGAGCCCATAGTATCGGGCAGAGGTTGACCGGCATGATAACCATAGTTGCTATAACGGCGAATGCTGCCATCCACCGAAGAAAAACAGTAGCTGACAGGTTGCCCGGCCACATAAAAGCGCTTCGCCGGTGAGGCTTCGGCAAAATTAACCGCAGCGGCAAACTGCAAGGTCAGCTGTGAGCCATTGAGCACCACCTTATCTATGGCATGACGCTTGTTGCTGCCACTGCCATAAATCTCCGCATTGGTCAGCGGGTACACCAATAGCTGTTCACCGGCCGAAATAGCCGTTGCCGGCGCAAACACTGTGGCAGTGTCCGTCTGGACATCCGGCGCCAGTGGCAATGACAGATAGCTGCCGCTGGCACTGATGGGCAGAAACTCCAAACACTGCAGCTGAGAGCTGGACTGCAACCTGAGACTGGAAGGCACGGCATTACGCAGCTCCCGGCTCAGTCGCTCCATCACGAAACGACTGCTGCCCAGCACTCTGTTGACGGCGGTAGAATCCACAAAAATACGGGTACCAAAGATAATAAAGCTGCTGACACCCACCACCAGAATCCCCAGGATAAGGATCACTGTGACCAACTCCACCAAGGTAAAGCCCTTGGCGAAACCTTGTCCTTTGATCTGTATGAATCTCTTACCCTGCCTGCTGCGCATCAGAAATTACTCCTCAGCACGTCGTAACGGATAGCTTCGCCCGCAGGGGTAGTTACCGTGACAGTCACCAGCTTGCTGTTGGCTTGATACTGGGATACCTGGACGCTGAGACTGTACCCAGGGTAGTGACTCAGGTAACTCAGGCTGGAATTAAGCATCAGGCTCTGCTCGTTAAGGCCATGGTAATCGTCGATATCGTCAAACTGATCCCGACTCTCACCATCCGGGCCATAATCGCTAACCTGGGTACAACTGACACCACCCAAACCGTCACAGGCGGGCAGGCCACCGTTGGCGCCGCTATGCTCATCATAACGCTTGCCCCAGATTTCATTGATCACAGCCTGAGCCAACTCGGCGCTGCGCACTCTATGCAGAGTCTGCGCCGCGTGATCGCTTTGGGGAAACAGCACGCTGGTCAACAGCACCAGGGCGATACCGAGTACCAACATGCCGATCACCAGCTCTATCAGGGTGAATCCCCGCGCTTCAGCCCTCATGGATATAGCCCTCGGACTCTATGGCGATAGTCAGGGTTTCATCGGCGACCACAGAGAGGCAGGCGCCACTGCAGGCAAGGTTGGTGCGGCCCAAAGCATCGAACTGAATCTGAAAACTGTCAGCACCGTTACTTTGAAGCAGTATCCGGGTATTACGCGGCAGACTTTCGACGCTATTACTACGGATGACGCTCGTACAGTCCTGGGTCAAGTGGCTGAGTTGATAGGCGCTGTTGCTGATAGAGAGCCGATAGCAACGGTCGGGATTATTGAGTGCCAACATCTGGGTCTTTTGCAACTCGGCAATCAATTCCTGTCGCAGCGTCCAGGCGCTGTAACTGCTGGAGGATACCAATTTTGGCAGCACCACGACGGAAAGTATGGCCAGCAACATGATAGTCACTACCAACTCCACCAGAGTAAATCCCCGGGTGCCTGTCCCCTTGGTCACAGCCATATGATTTCCCGCCAATTCCATACTCAGTCAAGTATGGCAAATAAGCCCAATAGTTTGAATCCTGACGTAAAAAAGGCCTGCTTGGCAGGCCTTTTCAGCTACAGGCTATTAGCAACCATTGTCTGTCAGTGTAATAGTGGGTAATGCTCCGACTGCTGTAGGTGCTACGTAAACAATCTTACAGCTGGCTGCCGGATTGGCGACATCGGCTGGCGCACCGCGTTGCCAAATAGTCACCTGCCCATCAGTAGTTCCATCGATAACCCAGTCATTCGAACCCGTTGCCGTTGGCGAAGTGCCGGCATCAAACCGAGCATCCATTCCTGCCTGAAATGCAGCTTGACTCGCGGCCATATAGCCAAAAACGATGGCGACATCATCGGTAGTAGCAGTCGTACCCGCGATATCCACAGTGGTAGAAGGCTGCTTTTCAACTCCGGCCAAGGCGGCTTTGGAGTAAATCAAGCTGTTGGCTCCTTGAATCGCCCCTTTCATTCCTTGCAGGGCCGAAGCTCTGGCATCTGATTGCAGATTGATAAACTTGGGCGCTGCTACCACCGCCAGAATACCGAGAATTATGATCACCACCACCAGTTCAATCAGGGTGAAACCTTGTTGTCTTTGCATAGCGCTTTCCTTTGGTTCAAAAAATTCAATTCAATCAGTTGCTGAAACTCAATACCTGGCCAGTACCCGGGTTATAGGTAATTCCCTTGGCGCCTGTGGTGTTGAGATCCGGTGCCGGTGTCGCCACACCCGAGCTTTGATTCAGCACCAGAGATGCCACCTGATGGTAGACGCAGAGATCCAGCCCGGTTACCACAGTGCCGTTAATGGCTGTGGCGCTTGCACCTGCTCCTTCCAAGGCCCTGACGGTATAGCGTTGATCTCTGGCATCGGCACTGTAAAGCACATTCTTGGGTGCACTCTGCAGCACGGTATTGAACACTTGCTGGCAACTGGCATCATCCATGGAAGTGGCCGAGGTATTGCCAGTACCGGTCGGATAGCCGAAGCGGGTATCCAGAGACACTGTCGTACCATCGAGGATCACCGAGTTGTTACGGCGACCATCGACCTCCCATTGGGAGCGCACAAAACTGACTGCAGTGGCGAGGCCACCTGTTACACCTTCGAGACTGGCATCCTCGGCATCATCTGTCACATTCAAAAAACGCGGAATAGCGGTTGCAGCCAGCAGGCCCAGGATCACTATCACTATCACCAGCTCGATTAACGAGAAGCCTTGCATCTGTCGTTTCATCTAGGTTTCCTCCACCTGTTCGCCACTGATTTTAGCAGTTCCGTTAAGATAAAAAACCAACTCGGTCAATAATCTGTATCAGCTGTCAAAAAAATGACCCTGCCGGTGTCCATTTGATAACTCAGACTCTCACCGGCAGGGCTCATATAGCGGCAGCTTTGATCCTGGTGGAGAAACTGCACCCGGATAACGGCCTTATCCGGCATGCCTCCCAGAAGCTGTTGCCAAAGAGCTACACAGCCGCTGTCATCCCGGCTGGGCGCCTGTGGCCAACCGGCCTTATTCATAGCCAATTGACCTGGAGGCTCTGGTCGTTCCAGCGTCTGCCAATCCAGTTGCATCTGTTCAGGGCGTCCCAGGCTCAGCCACTGGGATCTCACCATGGCCAATACATTCAGCAACCTGTGGTGTTCAAGCTGCAACCCTCTGGCCGACACCTGATCCACGGCTGAAAAATAACGTACTCCCAACACCGCCAGAATGACCAACAACAGCAGCAGCGCGGCCAGTCTGGCGAAGGTTCGCAGCAGATCTTCCTCGGCCTGATGCTGGCTTGGCATCAGCGGCCTCCCTTGACCACATTAAGCATGTCCCACATAGGCAGATAGATACCCAGGGCCAGGATCAGCACCACAATGGCCACTATGCCGATCAAAATAGGTTCCAGCCTCGCAGTGAGGTTCTTGAGGTCATAATCTACCTCACCTTCGTAAAAATCGGCGGCATCATTGAGCAGTTGATCTATACGGCCGGTTTCTTCCCCAACAGCAACCATCTGCAACACCAGGGGCGTAAACAACTGACTCTGATTGGAAACCCTCAGCATGGATTCCCCCGCTTCGACCCCGCGGCGCATGTTGACGATTCTGTCGTGCATATAGCTGTTGTCTACGGCATCGGCCACCAAGCTGAGCGCCTGAGTCATTGGCACTCCGGCCCCCAACATCATGGCAAAACTGCGGCAATAACGGGCCAGAGTCGAGCGTTCGATTATGGAACCCACCGCTGGAATATGCAGTTTCCAACGATCCCACTGTTTTTCGCCCTTCTCGGTTCTATGCCAATAACGCACCCCGAGTACAGTTACCACCAACCCCACCAGCATCAAGGGCCAGTAATTGACAAACAGGTTGGAGGTACCGATAAGCAGCCGGGTCGCCCAAGGCAATTCGGCACCGAAGCGGGAAAACATTTCGGCGAACTTGGGGATCACCATAATATTGAGGATCACCAGTGCCAGTGCAACCGCCAACAGAACAAACATGGGATAACGCATGGCAGACTTGATCCGTCTGCGGGTTTCCTGCTCCCGCTCGATATAACCGGACAACTGTAGAAAGGCATCTTCCAGTTTGCCCGTGTTCTCTCCCACATGAACCATGGAGACGAACAAGGCGTCGAACACATCCGGATGGTGGTTCATTGCCGACGACAGCGGCCGTCCGGCGGTCAACTGTTCAGAGACATCCTGCAATGCCTCTTTCATCCGTTTGGAATGGGTGGTTTCCGACAGCCCGGCAATGGCTCGCAGAATAGGAATGCCGGAGCGGGTCAGGGAGTACATTTGCCGGGTAAATATCTGCAGCTCATCCAGGCCAACCCTACGCTTGAGCAAACCTTTGAGACTGAGATCCGGGCCAGGCTTGAGCTCAACAAGCTCCAATGGGATCACGGCTCTGGCCAGCAGCAGATCGGCCGCCACGCTCTCTGAAGCAGCATCCAATTGTCCCTTGACCTGTTCACCGCGGGCATCCCGGCCCCGATAGGCATAGAGCGGCATAATCAGACCTCATCCCGTTCCATCATCTCGGCCGCCAACGGCACTTGAGACTCGGAGACATCTTCCACCAGCTTGGCGACCTCTTCTATGGTCGTCAGGCCGCTGCGTAAATATTCCAGAGCCGATTCAGCCAGCGGGGTAAACTGCTCGCTGGCGTAAGCGGCACGGGCAAACTCATGGGGATTACCGCTGCGCATCGCCTCTATCATGGTTTCATCCAGTTCGAGGATCTCAAACACCCCTATACGACCGCGATAACCTGTGCCGGAGCAGCTCTGACACCCTGTGCCCACTCTGAGCCTGGCATCGGAAAAGTCGCGCTTGCTGATACTCTGGAGCCAGACCCTGTCCTGCGGCGTGAGATGATAATCGGTGGCGCAGTTCTTACACACCCGCCGCACCAGGCGCTGGGCTATGATGACCCTGAGGGCACTGGCCACCAAATAACTGGCCGCCCCCATATCAAGCAAACGCAGGGCACTGGTAATGGCATCATTGGTGTGCAGGGTCGAGAGCACGAAGTGACCTGTCAGGGCACCGCGCAAGCCGATTTCGACGGTTTCCTGATCCCGCATCTCCCCCACCATTATGATGTCGGGATCCTGGCGCAGTGTGGTGCGCAGTACATTGGAAAAATCCAGGCCTATCTTGTGATTGACCTGCACCTGGTTGATCCGCGGCAGTTGGTATTCCACCGGATCTTCCACGGTAATGATCTTACTCTCAGCCTTGTTCAGCTCACTGAGAATGCCGTAAAGAGTGGTTGTCTTACCCGAACCTGTAGGACCTGTGACCAACAACATGCCGTGGGGGCGTTTTATCTGCCGCCGTACCCGCTCGAGAATATGCGGCGGCATCCCGGTTTCATTCAGGGTCAAGAGCCCTGCCGATTGGTCCAGCAGCCGCATCACCACAGACTCGCCGTGATAGATGGGCATGGTAGACATACGCACATCTATCTGATGGCCTTTGATTTCAATATGAAAACGGCCATCCTGGGGCAAACGTTTTTCCGAGATATCCAAGCCGGCCATCAGCTTGAGCCTGAGCACCAGCGCTGCGGCAATATTGACCTCTTTGAGCACGTTTTCCTGCAACAGACCATCCACCCGCTGACGGATCCTGAGCGACTTGTCTCCGGGTTCAATGTGAATGTCCGAGGCGCGGATCTGTACTGCATCCTCGAAAATCGACTGCAACAGCTTAACCACTGTGGTTTCGTTGTCGCTGTCACCTTCGGTCAGACTGGCGAGATCGAACTGATCATCGGCGGCGTACTCCTCCTCCAGCTTGCCGGCCATCTGGGCAATGTGGCCGGTGCGGCGATAGAGGTTATCAAAAGCATCGAACAGCTGCTGTTCCTTCACCACCGCCAGTTTCAGGCGTCTTGGTGCCAATAGCACATCCAATTCATCCAGCGCCTGCAGATCGGCAGGATCGCTCATGGCCACCAGCACAGAATCCTTGTCGGCTTCAATCACCAGAGCCCGAAAACGCCGCGCCTGCACTTCGGACAAGAGGTTGACCACCTCGGCAGGAATGGGGCGTTTGCTGATATCGATAAAGGGAATATTCAACTGATGCGAGAGAAACTGCAGCAGCTGCTCCTCGCTGATAAAGTCCATGTCTATCAGGGTGCGCCCCAGCTTGCGGCCGGTTTGCTTTTGTTGTGACAGCGCGTTTTGCAGCTGCACCTCGCTGATAATCTGCTCCTGTACCAGGAGATCACCGAGGCGCATTTTCAACTTGGGTTTCACTGGCGGCCTCCTATCTGGGCGAGTCGGTTTTCTATGTAATCACGGGCATCCGCGGACAAGCCCTGGCGCTTGAGTGCTTCCTGGTAACTGGCCTTGGCAGCGTCATAATCACCACTCGCATCCTGGGCATAGGCCAGCCCCAACCACCAGCGTCCCTGAGAGGCATCCTGCCGGATCAGGCTAAGATAACTTTGTTGTACCAAGGGCCAATCCTTGAGGCTTTGGCCAATTTCCGCCTGCAGCAGCCATTTCTCGCGCCCAAGCTCGCTGCCATCGGCTATCTGTTGCAAACTGGCGAGCGCCAGAGGTAACTCGCTGCGAGCCTTCTGCACCCGGGCCAGCAACAACCAAAAGGTCGGTTGCTGCGGATAGCTTTCGGCACCTTGACGCAGCAGTACTGCCGCCTTGTCCAATTCACCGCGGCCATAAAACAGCGCCGCCAGCTCCTGGCGGGCGTTGTGATTGGCATCATTCAAACGCAAGGCTTCGGCATAGGCCGACATTGCCTTGTCCAACTGCCCCAGTTCCTTAGCCTGTTGTCCCTGTTGTAATTTCTTTTGCGACAGCTCTGCCGGGGTCAGAGATACCTGAGTCACGCTCATTTTCGCCTGGCTTGGCTTGGCACCCCCAGATGTGGATTGGGTTATCCTGCCGCTCTCATTGGGGCTGGGCTTCTGATCCAAGCCTGACTTTTCATTGCGACCAGGTCTTTCTATTTGCACTGACTGAGCCGGCTCTTGTCCAGCCTCCAGCCCGAGCGGCTCTTCCTTGACTGCCAAACGTTCGGCAACAGCACTGGTTTCAAGGCTGTCATCGGCCCGGCTTGATTTTAAGTTGCCTGTTTCTGAGCCATACATTTCCGGGCTTTTTGTTTCAAAGGCTGAGCCTTGAGCATTCAAGCCCGTATCAGGAGCTTTGGATTGTTCACTTGGAGCCAGGCTCTTGCTGGGAAGTTGCAGCGCCGAGTTCTGCGCCTCAGGCTCCAAACTTAATCTATCGCTGCCATCGGCAGCGCTTGAGACTACTTTCGGCTGCGGTCGATTACGGCCCGTGGGCCCCGGCTCATACGGCACGGTCTGCGATGGCTCTGCTCGGCTTCCGCTTTGGTTTGCAGCTTGGTTTAGGGTTTGAGAAGCGCTTTGACTGCCACTTCCCAAATAACCGCCCAACCATAACCCCAGCGCCAATAGAGAGATGCCAAGCAGCGTGCCACCCAGCAGCAACCACCAGGGATTAGCCGCCGCTTGACTGGCCTGCCCCGCCGGCACATGAGCTAAGTTGTGGGGCTGCTGGCGTTTATCCAGGTCCTTGAGCATCTGATTGACCACACTCATAACCAGACTCCCTTCATGGCATAAACCCCGACCGAGGCGCCGACTGAAGTAAGGAGCAGTGCCAGAGTCGGCCAAAGCCAGCGCCAGTTCGAAGTACGGGAAGCATCTTCGGTATCCTTGATGGCGCCCTTGATATGCGCCGTTTTCACTTGCTGTTTGCCTTCACCGAAACAGAGCAGCAGCGCCTTGTGCGCCAAAATATTCACCAATCTGGGGATCCCTCTGGCAGCCACGGCGATACGTTTACTGTCTGCAGCGCTGAATAACGCCGGCCCCTGATAGCCGGCCACCGCCAATCTGTGGCGCAGATAGGCATAGACTTCATCCCGGGTCAGCGGCCGCAAGCGATAGCTGAAGGTGATCCTCTGGCGTAACTGTCGAAACTCTTGCTGCGCCAGGCGCGAATCCAGTTCGGGCTGGCCGAAGATCACCACCTGCAGCAACTTGCGGCTCTCGGTTTCCAGATTGGTCAACAGCCGCAAGGCTTCAAGACTCTCATCCGGCAAGGCCTGGGCTTCATCGAGCAACAAAACAATATTGAGCCCCTGGGCACTGAGCGCCAGCAGCTGCTGCTGGATAAGACCACTGAGTTGCTGCTGATCTTTAATATCATTCACGGCAATCCCCAGCTCCTCGGCAATCGCCAGTCTGAGTTCTGCCGGGGTCAGATAAGGATTGGGCAACCAGGCGCAGCGAAACTGCTGCGGTAACTCGTTGAGCAGTTTGCGGCACAGCAATGTTTTGCCGGTTCCCACTTCGCCGGTGACCTTGATAAAACCTTCACCGGTTTGCAGCGCCACCTGCAGCACCTGCAAGGCCTCCACATGGGGAGCCAACCCCAGGAAAAATCCTGTATTTGGGGTCAGGGCAAAAGGCATGCTCTGGATGCCAAAATGCTGCAGATACATAGAAGCGGCTATTCCTGTGGATACCAGCGGTCAAGCAAGCTCTGAGAGCGTTGCAGTTCTTTTTGCCAGGTGCCATCAACTACCACGGTCGGCTTGAGCAAAATCACCAGCTCTGTCTTGCGCTTTAACTTACTGCGGTTGGTAAAGGCTTCACCGATAAAGGGTATATCGCCCAGCAGCGGCACCTTGGATACCACTTCGGTATTCTCGCTCTTCATCAGGCCGCCAATCACCACCACATCACCGGAAAGCGCCTTGATGACAGTGTCAGACTCACGGATTTCACTCTGGGCCAAGGGCAGATCCAACGAAGAGTCACTTATCTTGATGCTCTTTTTCTGCTCTTTCACATCTGTTACCGAAGGATGTACATGCAGCAAGACACTGCCGTCTTTGTCTATTTGGGGCGTCACATCCAGAGCGATTCCCGAGAAGAAGGGCGTCAGCTCCACCTCAGGTGATGTCACCGGTGTGGTGCTGGCCACTGTGGTAGAGGAGACATCTGTGACAAAGTATTCGTCACGGCCAACTTTGATCACCGCCTTCTGGTTGTTGGACGCTGTCACCCTGGGGCTGGAGAGCACATCGACATCGCCTTGGGTATCCAGCAGAGTGATCATGGCGGTGAAATCCGTACCCTTGAGTGATAAAGAGGTCACCCCTCCTATGGCCTCGGTGATCTGATCGCCAAACGAGCCCTCGCTGGTGCCAAAATTAACCTTGGTGTTACCGTCGGCCAAAGCGCTGCCAAGCACATCCTGCCACTGGATCCCCTGCTGGTAACCATCGGAGAGGGTCACTTCGAGGATCTTGGCTTCCAGAATAACCTGCCGCTGCAGATGGCTCTCGGCGGTGGAGAGGAAACTGCGGATCTGCCGCAGCTCGTCCGGATTGGCTCTGACGGTTACCAAGCCGGCCTGGGGAGTGACCACTACAGAGCGGCCGTCGCCACTGCTGCCGAGAATCGATTCCAGGGTCTTTTGCAGCTCGCCCCAGAAATCTGTCTTGGTGCGGGAACTGATGAAGGTGCCGTTGGTGTTATTGCTGTTCTGGTCGTTGCCGTTGTTGTTACTACGGTTATTGCTGAAATTGCTGTTATTGCCGTTGTTCAGGCCATTATTGTTGAGGTTGTTATTGCTGTTGTTGTTATTGTTGTTGTCAGAGATCCTTCCCGAACTGACCGAAGTCAGCGACAGACCGATACGCTCCATATAGAGGTAATTGACCGGGAAAGTCTCGGTTCTCAGGCCTGCCGGATAGACCCTCAGGATCCGTCCTTCCCGGCTGATCTCATAGCCGTAAATGTCCTGTACTACCTGCAAGGCTTCACTCAGGGTCACGCCCTTGAGCGATAAAGAGATATTGCCGCTCACTTGTGGGTGCACAGCCACGCTGAAGGGAGTGCCTTCCACCAGACTCGGGAAAAACACCCTGGCATCGACATCATTGGCCGAGACATCAAAACGCCGCTCGGTCTGCATAGGTGCGGCCAGCCCGGCCAGAAGACCATCGGCGTTCAACTCTTGCTGCACACCGGGAGGCAAGCTGGCCGGAGGAGGCACTGCTGCCCTGGCATTTTGCTGCGCCATGGAATCGCGCAGCGCCTCTTTGGAGGCGGCTGGGTTGGGCCTATCCGTGGTTTGACAGGCCGCCAGGCCCAGAGCCAACAACGGCAGCATATAGGCGAGTCTGGTTTTCATTAATGTTTTTCCTTGCGCTCGGTAATCGCTTGAAACAGATAGAGTCGGCGACCATCGGCCAGCAAAACACTGTCCTGATCGATACGGCTTAACACCACCCCTTGAATCCTGTCTCCCTGGCGGTAAATTTGGTTATTAATCACGGCCCGCCTGCCCTGAGGTCCGCTGAGCAGGCTGCTCAGTATCAGGCCCTGCCCTCCCTGCTCCTTGGCTGGCAAATTTACTCCCTGTGCCGGCATGGTAGGGTCCCGCAGGCTGGCTGCTGCCAGACCCTGGCTGCAGAGCATCGCCAATAAGATTAAGCACTTAGCTGGATGATGCCACACTGATAAAGTCCTCATTGATGCTGAGCGTGTATAACTCAAGTTGCACACTGGCCTTGGGATACTCAGACACCCGGTAATCCAGGCGCTTCCAATAGAGCTTGTCCGGCATGTTTTCCACCGCTTGCACAAACTTGAGCACGGCGAAATAGTCGCCTTCAAACTCCAGCACTATGCCGTGACTATAGAGATTCATCTGTTGTTCATCAGCTTTGCCTACCACCAGCAAAGGTGTTGGGGCGACAGACTTGAAGCCGGTCAGCTGTATTCCTTGCACCCGTTCCAGCAAGGCGGTAAGCAATGATGGCATATAGCTGGCGGGCACCATGTCGACCATCTGGCGGTCCAGTTGTTGATCCAACGCGGCGATATCACGATTGACTTGCCCCAAGCGGGCCTTAAGCGGCGTATCAGGGTCTTCCGCCAGGCGTTGGCGATAGAGCTCCAGCTGTTGCTGACTGAGTTTGATGCTACTCTGGCCGGCATGCAGGCGTTGCAGATTGCTCTGGCGCTCCAGCCAGAAAGACTCCAGCGGCAGATACAGCAGAAACAGCAGTAATAACAGGCTGACTCCCGCCACCATGATCCTCTCTCTTTGACTCAAACCATCAAAGGCTTGGCCCAGACGCCGAAGGAAATTCATTTCTTCACCTCCCGGGCTTCACTGGTCAGGACGAAGGCCAGTGGCTGGCCTGGCTCCCGAGCCATGGTCATGGAAGCAAACGAGCGCCCTCTCAGACTCTCGGTTTGTTTGAGCCTGTCTATCCAGCGCGGCAGACTCTGCGGATATTGGCCGAAACCTTCAAACTCCAGCTTGTCTTCTTCAAGTTTGATGCGGCTCAACCACACGCTGCCATCGGACACTTGGGCCAACTCCTGCAGCACAGGCGCAAAGCCCTTGGACGTCATGCGCTCCCGCTGCCCAAGCTCGGTCAGCAGTAAACCCTTGAGCTCTCGCTCCTGAGTACGACGCTCCAGCTCAATGACCAGCTCGGCACTAGGCTGACGCTTGGCCAATTCGGCTTCCAGTTGTTGTTTTTGGCTCTCCAAGGCCTGTCGCTGCGACTCGACCTCAAGCAACTGCCTGGACACTTGCGTTTGCTGCCACCATCCCAAGCCGATAAGTGAGAGTCCCAGTAACAAGAATACGCCAGCAATAACCAGCAAACGAACAAAACTGAGCCTTAGCCTGGGAGGCAAGAGTGAAGACGAATAGAGATTGATCCGGGTCTTGCTCATTTGCTACCCCGCTCCAATTCCAGATAGCTGAGCTCAGCCATTTTCATACCGACATCCATGCCATTAACCGGACGCACCTGCTGGTTAAAGTTACTGGACACAAGTTGCGCCAGGGCATCGGTTTGCCCCTGAACCATGATTTCAATCGAGGCTACCGGCGCTTGTCTGAGCTGGCTTTCAAAAAAGTCCATCGAGCGCTGGATCTCCAGGCTGAGGGTATCGGCAACGCCGAACCCCAAGGATTCGGCATCGGTCTGGTGCAGTTCGGCAAATCCGCGAATGCGCCGCTGCATGTAGAGTTCACCCTCGCGCACCACAGTGAGCAGTAACTCCTGCCCGGGAATTTGGCTGATCACCAGCCTGGCCATAGGGTCTTGGCCAAAGAGGTTAGTGGGCAGTAACTCTTCGATGCTGATCCCCACCAACTCCATACCGGCCTTGTCTATTCCCTGGGCCAAAGCAGATAGGCTGCTGCGGGAGCAAACCACCACATTGAGTTTGTCACTGCTTTTAATTGGTGATTCGAAGTAGTCCAGATGGATATCGGCCGGCGGCGTGCTGACCATGTCCTTGACCGCCCAAACCAGCGCTTGAGCCATCTCATCGGCTTCTACCTTGGGCCGGTCGGCGCTCAGGAGTTGATAATGACCAAAGCCCAACGCCAACTGCAGTTTCGAGGGGCCAAAGTCGGCATAGATAGCGGAAAACAGTGCATTCCAATCATCTTTTTGCAGTGAATAGCTGTGGCAGAGTGCACCTTGGTTGTCACTGCCGGGGCGAAAGACCCAGGCGTGATTGGCCGCGAGGAAGATGCCGGTAGCGACGCCGGATTCGGGCGAGCCAAAGCTAAAAAGACGACTGATGAATGACTTGTTCGTCATAGGTAACCCTGAGTCCCTGTGAAAGTGGTTGGCCTGACCTCGGCCTTAAGGTTAACAAATTGCTGCAACCTTAAAATTTAAGTCAATATTTTGGCGTATCCATTCTAAACACTAATCACTTCATTTTATAGGCAAATATTCTCAAACTGAGAACTGCTCTAAAGATAGGCTCACCCATGCTGATAAACAAGTCGAACGAATACAAGGCTTGTACTCTTGCTCAGGCGCTGGCCGGCATAGGCTCGCTGAACCAGCTACCCTGAGCGGCGCTGACGCCGAGTATTCTCAAAGTCTGCCACTCTTCGAACAGCTCCACGCCTTCGGCACAAACCTGTACTTCGGTGCGGTAGAGTCCACCTATCAGGCTGCGAACAAACAGCTGATTTTCGGGCCGTAAATGGATCTGCCGCACTATGGATCTGTGCAGTTTAATCAGCTCGAACCCCGTGTCCTGAATATACTGGGTGCTGATCACCTGCTGCCCCACATGATCGACACACAGGCGCGCGCCCATTTTGCGGATCATTTGCAGCCTGGAGGCTATCTTCTCCTGATTGGGCGCCGCGATATCTTCACTGACCTCGAAGATCAACCTGCCGGTCAGATCCCGGTATTCCAGCAAGGTAGTACGCAGCCAACGGATAAAGGCGCGACTCATCAGCGAATCCAGACTCAGGTTGATGCTGAAACAAACCTTCTTGTCCGGCTCACTCGGCAGCAACTCAAACAGGACTCTTTCCAGAGTCTGGCGCTCAATTTGCGGCATCAGCCCACATTTAACCGCCATAGGCAGAAACAGTGTCGCCCGCACCAGATTGCCCTCGGGATCTCTGGCCCGGGTGAACACCTCTCTATGGTGCAGTTTGCCGTCACAATCCATCACTGGCTGGGTATAAGCGAGAAAACGCTTGTTGACCAAGGCCATTTCCAGAAAGCTGCGCCAGCGCACAGAGCCCTTGGCAAACTCCTGATCCACCGCACCCTTGTCATACATAAACCAGGTATTGATCCCCTGCAGCTGAGCCGCTCTCAGCGCCATTTCCGCCTCTTCCAGCAACTGTTGCTGACCATCGCCCACCTTGAAGTAAGCGCCGCCGAGATGATAGAAGTTGTCGGCGTTGTCCAGCTTGGGCAACACTTGGCTTTGGCAGACTTTCAGCAGTCGGATCGCCAGTTGATCGGCCTCCGCCAGGGAAATCTGGGTCACCACTATTGCAAACTGGTTATGGGAACGGCGGGCAAAGAAACTGTTGGGCTGAGACTGCAGTATCTGGCTAATGCCGTTGACGTTTTGTCTTAGCAGCTCCAGCGTCAGGCTGTCTCCCAGCTGTTGCTGCAGCAGATCCAGATCCTCCAGCTCCAACAGATAAAGCACCCCATGGGCTATCATGCCCTGTTCATTGCTCAGGGCATCGAGTCGATTCTTGAGAAACAGGCGGTTACCTATGCGGGTGTCGGGATCCAGGAAAGTATTGCTGCGGATAAACTTGTCAAATCTGGCCCGCTCTTTCTGGGCATCGGCCAGCTCTTCCAGCAAGCGACTTAGGGCGCGGTTAATCAATCTGGGTTTACCCTTGCCCGGCATCGCCAGCGCTTTTTCATGCTCACCCAAGAGGATTAAACGGCTGCGCTGTGCCAGCTCTTCAATTCCCTCCAGTTGCCGCGAATACCAGAGATAGCCGAAACGGACAAACGCCAGCACGGCACCCACGCCGACCAGAATGATCAAGACTTCGTACCAACCTGGCCTGTGCTGGGAAAACGGCTGCGGTAGTTCCAGCTCCATGCGGATACCCGGGTTGTTCTTCAGCTGTGACTGATAACGCACCAGGTTTTCTGTGCCGATATTGCCTTTATATTCAAACAATAACTTGTCGTAATGCCAGAGCTTAAAGCTGGCGGCGTTGTAGGCAATCAACATGGGAGGCAGCCAGGACTCCAGCTCCCAATTGCTGCTGGGTTGGTACTGGTTGCTCAGCATGGTTTCCAGCTCCGTGACCTTCTGTTGCTGGAACTTGTAGGTCAGCTGCAGGAAACTCATCATGGCACAGAGCAGAAACACAAACGCCACTGTCGTCAGCGACAAGAGCCAAAAACTGGTGAGTTTTTTTGTGAGAATTCGGGTGAGTTTCATCGAGGGCGATCCTGCCAGTCTTCTTATTCTTCTAAGTGTTGAGCCGCCTCACTGCGGGAACTCAGTCTGTTGATTATTCAGCAGCCATACGCAAAAGGCAACCGACAAGCTGCATAGCACGGCAAATGCCCCGTTTGCCTTGCAGAAACAACAAAGGGGCCAAACAAGGCCCCTTGGGAGTAAAGCTGCTATCAGACTTCCGGGTATTGCGGCAGTGTGTCTATCTGAGCAACCTGAGAGTCTATGGCTGCTTGCGCCACAGCCTTGGCGACTTTGGGCAACAGTCTTGGGTCCATAGGCTTGGGCAGCACATATTGCGGGCCGAAACTCAGCTCGCTGACATTGGGGTAAGCCGCCAACACAGATGCTGGCACAGGCTCCTTGGCCAGTTCAGCAATGGCATAAACCGCGGCTATCTTCATCTCATCATTAATGCGGCTGGCACGCACATCCAAAGCGCCACGGAAAATGAATGGGAAACAGAGCACATTGTTGACCTGGTTGGGATAGTCGCTGCGACCGGTTCCCATGATCAAATCGCTACGTATCTCATGAGCCAGTTCAGGCTTGATCTCGGGATCCGGGTTGGAGCAAGCGAAGATCACCGGCTTCTCAGCCATCATAGCCACTTCCTCGGCGCCGAGAACATCAGGGCCAGACAGTCCCAGGAACACGTCGGCCCCCTTGATCACATCCTGCAGCGTGCGCTTGTCTGTGTTGTTGGCAAACAGTGCCTTGTACTCGTTGAGATCTTCACGACGAGTATGGATTACGCCCTTTCTATCCAGCATGTAGACATTTTCACGCTGTGCTCCACACTTGACCAGCATGCTCATACAGGCGATGGCCGCTGCGCCTGCGCCCATACAGACAAACACAGCCTCTTCCAGTTTCTTGCCCTGGATCTCGAGGGCATTGATCATCCCGGCGGCAGTAACGATTGCCGTGCCGTGCTGGTCGTCGTGAAACACAGGAACCTGGCAGCGCTCGATCAGCTCACGCTCAATTTCAAAGCACTCAGGCGCCTTGATGTCTTCCAGGTTGATACCGCCAAAAGTGTCGGCAATCGCTTCGACTGTATGAATAAACTCTTCAGCTGTGCGGTGTTTTACTTCGATATCTGTGGCGTCGATATTGGCAAAGTGCTTGAACAGCAAAGCCTTTCCTTCCATTACCGGCTTGGATGGCAAGGGGCCTAGGTTACCCAGCCCCAGAATGGCGGTACCGTTGGAAATCACGGCAACCGTGTTGCCCTTGTTGGTGTATCTGTACGCATTGGCAGGATTGGAAGCGATTTCACGTACCGGCTCTGCCACCCCCGGGCTGTACGCCAGCGCCAGATCCATACTGGTCTCGGCGGGCTTGGTCAGCGTCACTGCGGTTTTGCCTGGAACGGGGAACTCATGGTAATCGAGCGCTTTTTGACGGAAATCTGTCATTTTTAAATCCTGAAATGCGGAATGATATTAAGTAAAAACCGTACAAACACAGGTCTGGATCACTGCAGAACTCCCTCTACAGTGACTCAAATCACAAGGCGCTAAAGATACGCGAAAAGGCACTGTTTTAAAACAGTGAGATAGAAATTTTCCGCTTAAGTCAGGCATTTTGCTTCTAAGGGGGATTTTCTAAACTTATCTGTGATGGATGAGTGGCGATCATCTGCCATTTTTTGTAGGAAAAATACAACTTACCCCGCACTATAACGGCTCTTTTGAGCGAGTTCAGCGCTAAAAGGTTGCTAAAATTACCAGATCCGGCCTGAGGTATGCCGACATAGAAGTTATTATCCAGAATAAGCCACAAATACTGTCCCTTTCTTTCAAAATCTGTCACCACACCTCTGACCAGCCGATACTGATTTAAATCCTGCTGGCCGATAGCCGAAACCGCCTTGGGGGCATAGTCATCAAACACCCACAAACCTGTACTCTGAGTTCGTGCTTGCTGCTCCAACTTGGCAAAGCATTCCCAAAACGGATGTTCCTGATAGACCCTGGCCATGGCAAAACCCTGTTGCAGCAGCTCCTGCTGCAACAATAAACCATCCGGAGTAAAGACATAGGCCAGAGTGCGACCATAGGGATCCAGCTTGGTTGGGCCAAACATCAGCGCCAGCTCGTCCCCCGCTTTGAGCTTAGAGGCGACAAAGGCCCTGGCCTCCAGACTGTAGCGCTGGGAGAGACTGGGATACTGATGATCTATCTCGGGGGCATTGACACCTATCAAGCGTATCAGGCGGCCATCTTTGAGTGTGAGGGTATCGCCATCATTGATATAGGCGAGTGTAACCTTTTCGCTGGCAGTATAGGGAATACACAGATTGCCGCTTGTGCTGGCCTGCGCCAATCCCAAAGACAGCAAACTGCCCAGCAGCAACAGACATATAATCATGCATGAATGACGCCCAAAGCCAGATCCTGAGCTAGTACTGTGCCATTGAAATATCATGGCGCCTCCCTTGGCTGTAATTGCCTCTTGGCTGAGTGGAATCACGGTCAAAATCCTTTTTTAACTCTTAATGCTGCCCCCTAGCCCCGGGTCAAGGTGATATCCGAAACATAACCGTGGGCACAACTTTGCAAGGCCTGACTGAGCATGGCTGCGGCTTCATCGGCCGTCATAAAGCTCGACGTATCCACCAATTTACCGCTGCTGGGCCAGAACCCGGTTGCCATTCCACCGGGGTAGACAGCTATCAGTTTTATCTTGCTGCCCTTGAGTTCCAAGCGTAAGGACTCCAGCATGCCTCTGACGGCCCATTTTACCGCGCAGTAACTGCTCTCTCCGGCCTTGGGTTGCAGCGCCGCGGTAGACATGACAATCACCAGTGTCATGGACTCTTGCCGCCAACGGGCCAACATGGCTCTGAGCAGCAACAGAGTGGACAGCAGATTATTGTCGATAAGGGTCTTTATCTCGACTGGTGACTGAGTTTCCAGGTTACCGAAGCGGCCACTGCCGGCACAGTGCAGCAGCATTTCGGGGGCCTCGCCCAAAGTATCGAGCAGAGCCTCAATCGCTTGCGGATTGGTTAAATCTGTGGCTTGGCAACTGACACCGGGCAACTCTGCCGCCAGTTGTTGCAGCCTCTGTTCGCTGCGGCCGGTTAACAACAAGGACCAACCTTCAGCATGATAACGCCTCGCCAGCGCTGCCCCCAAGCCACTGCTGGCCCCGGTGATCAATTTCATTTGCTTTGTTCTCCGACTTCAGATGGGGACTGTGGCAGAGGCCGATAGGTTTGGCTTTGCCAGTCAAATTGATAGGTTTTGCCCTGCCATTGATACAAGGTGCGATTACCTTGTTGTATCACCCTGGCGTTGGCCGGTAGGCTGGCACGACTCCCTGTATCGGCCAAGGTTTCAAAGTGAGTCGTTACTCGCTGCGGTGGCGCCACCACCACAGGCTCCGGCTTGGGTTGCCTGCGATATACATAGGGGCGCTGCCAGCGATCTCTGTACCAAGGATCATCCCACTGCCAACGATTCCACGGGTCGTAGCGCCAGGGCGATAGCCAGGGATTGTTAACGCCCCAATACAGGCCCCAATGACTTCGTGAGCCATGATTATGGTGGCGATTATAATCTTCTCTATGAATATCACCCTGATAGTGGCGCTCGGCATGGGAGTTATCCCTGGCAGCAGCCACCAGTGGCAAACTCATCAGTATCAGACTCAGGAAAAATGCTCGTTTCATATAGCCTCCAGGCTTCAAGGCCCGCAGCTTTCATGCTACTACGGCTGGCGCCCGGATTCATCAGTGAATCGCAGGAGAGATAAAGATGACTCAGCGTGCATTCAGCCAAGGGGCGCCTGTTTGTCTCTGCTCCCCCATGCGACAGCAGTTAACCGCTGCCGGGATTAATGCTATAGTGCGCGCCATTAATGCATTCGGCAGCGAGGCTATTTCCACATGAGTTTTAAGGATTTACGCAGTTTTATCGATCACCTCGAGAGTCAGGGTGAACTCAAGCGTATCAGCTATCCGGTTGATCCTTATCTTGAAATGACCGAAATAGCCGATCGGGTGCTGCGTGCCGGTGGCCCGGCCCTGCTGTTTGAAAATCCCAAGGGCAAACAGATGCCCGTGCTGGTGAATCTCTTCGGTACTCCGAAGCGAGTCGCCATGGCGCTGGGCAAGGATGATCCCATGGCACTGCGTGACGTGGGCGAATTGCTGGCGTTTCTCAAGGAGCCCGAGCCACCCAGGGGCTTCAAGGATGCCATTGCCAAGATCCCCATGTTCAAACAAGCGCTGAACATGCCGCCCAAGACAGTGCGTAACGCCCCTTGCCAGGAGGTGGTGTTGCAAGGCGATCAGGTCGACCTGACCGCACTGCCCATTCAGCACTGCTGGCCCGGCGATGTTGCACCGCTGGTAACCTGGGGTTTGACCATCACCAAAGGGCCGAGACAGAAACGCCAGAATCTGGGGATCTACCGCCAGCAACTGCTGGGCAAAAACAAGCTGATCATGCGCTGGCTGTCACACAGAGGCGGGGCATTGGACTTTGCCGACTTCAAGCAGCAGCACCCAGGTGAAAAATATCCTGTGGTAGTGGCTCTGGGCAGCGACCCTGTCACTATTCTCGGCGCCGTCACTCCAGTGCCCGATGCCATGAGTGAATATGCTTTTGCCGGACTGCTGCGCGGTGAGCGCACCGAAGTGGTCAAGGCCTTGAGTTGCGATCTGGAAGTGCCTGCCACTAGTGAGATCATTCTCGAAGGTTATATCGATCCCGAAGAGATGGCGGTGGAAGGCCCCTACGGTGACCACACAGGTTATTACAATGAAACCGACAGTTTCCCTGTGTTTACCGTGACCCATATCAGTCACAGAAAAGACGCCATCTACCACAGCACCTACACGGGAAGACCACCGGATGAACCGGCCATGCTCGGGGTTGCCCTCAATGAGGTCTTCGTTCCTATCCTGCGCAAGCAGTATCCGGAAATCGTCGACTTTTACCTGCCACCGGAGGGTTGTTCTTACCGGATGGCGGTGATCTCCATCCGCAAACAATATCCCGGCCATGCCAAGCGGGTGATGATGGGAGCCTGGTCTTTCCTGCGTCAGTTTATGTATACCAAGTTTATTGTCATAGTCGACGAAGACGTGAATTGCCGCGACTGGCAGGACGTTATCTGGGCCATAACCACCCGGATGGATCCCAGCCGCGACACTGTGATGATAGACAACACACCCATTGACTATCTGGATTTCGCGTCCCCCGTGGCGGGACTGGGATCCAAGATGGGCCTGGATGCCACCAATAAGTGGGAAGGTGAAACCAACCGCGAATGGGGCACCCCAATAGTGATGGACCAAGAGGTTAAACAGCGAGTGGACGAGATTTGGGAGCAGTTGGGCATAGAAGACCAAGCTACCCTATAATCCGCAATAACTGCTTTAGCCATTATTAAAATAAGCCTTCAACAGAGAGGTAAAAAGGAAGTTCGATGAATAGCATCCGCTGTAAGATAGAGAAAGTTGCCCCATTCAATGACGCTGTGTACCAAGTATTGCTGCGCCCCGAAAAACCGCTGGAGTTCAAGGCCGGTCAATACCTGTGTGTGGTAATGGGTGAGAAAGACAAGCGTCCCTTCTCCATAGCTTCGGCTCCCGGCAGCGAACTCATAGAACTTCACATAGGCGCAGCCGTCAGCGAGAGCTATCCCATGCAAGTGGTCGAGCGGCTGAGAAACAACAGCCATATCGATATCGAAGCTCCGGGCGGCGAAGCCTTCCTCAGACACCAGAGTATCAGGCCCAGACTGCTGGTTGCCGGTGGTACAGGCTTCTCCTATATCAAGAGCCTGGTAGAGCAGCAAATCGCCCTGGGGCAAAAGGTTGAAACCCTGCTCTATTGGGGCTGCCGCAATCCTGAAGCCATGTACTACGAAGCCATCGCCAGAGAGTGGCATCAAGCGCACCCTTGGTTGCACTTCGTGCCGGTAGTAGAACAGGCCGAGGCCGACTGGCAAGGGAAACAGGCCAATCTGCTGGCGCAGATACGCTCGGACTTTGTCAGCCTGGTGGGCTATGACATCTATATTGCCGGTCGTTTCGACATGGTCGGTGCCGCGCGGGAGCTGTTCCGCGAGATGGGACTGGATGAAGCCCACCTCTACGGCGATGCCTTCGCCTTTATCAAATAACTGTCTTCATCATTATCCAATAATGGCCGCTGCCAGCGGCCGCTATTTTTTGCCACCATTAATGTGTGTCAGCTCTCATCCACCGGGGTGCACAGTCCCAGCGCTCTGACATAGAATAAACAGATACACAGAAACCCCGGACACAATGGAGTTCCCATGAGTCATCCTCAAGTCACATCACTGAAACTGAAGCGTAAATCCAAACTGCTCGAGATAGGCTTCGATGATGGCAGTCAGTATCAGCTGAGCTGCGAATTTCTGCGGGTTCACTCTCCATCGGCCGAAGTACACGGCCATGGCAACCCCAAGCTGGTGACTCACAAAAAAGAGGTCAACATCAGCGCCATTGAGCCGGTCGGCAATTATGCGGTGAAGCTGGTCTTCGACGACGGCCATGATACCGGCCTCTATTCCTGGCAGATACTGCACCAGCTCTGCACCCAACACACCGAACTCTGGGAACAATATCTGGCTAGGCTGCGTGCCGAAAAGGGCAGTCGTGAAGCCCTGATCAGCATGAATATCAAATATAACTGAGGAAGGTGCGAACAAATTCCACGAGGACTTATTCGTACCTTTGCTAGCGGATCAGCGAGCCCAAAGGCAGCCCGCTGAGCGCCCTGGCATCCTGCTTGGAAAACCAGGTGTCGGGTAATGTCACCTGCTGCCACAGCTCCCGGCACAGCGATTGGCTGTCCTGCCAATTGCCGGCCAACAGCCAAGGCACCAGCAGATCGCCCACATCCGGGTAGTTAATCGGCTCAGGGCTACCCCGTTTGAGCCAACGTTTCACCGTTTGCGGCTCCAGCGTCATCATGCTGTCGGCCGCTGCCAGCAGCTCCAGCGCGGCCACATTCGACAGCTGTTCAAACTGCCCAAGCAAGGGTTTAACCAAGAGCTTTTTACCCAGGGTCAGGGCTTCACTGGCCAGTTCAAATCCGGCATTGGCTATCACCCCACCGCAACTGGCGAGATCGGCCTTGAAGCCTTCACGATCAAAACCATGCCACAGAATATGCTCAGATAAAGCAACTGGCGCCGCCTGGCTGTGATACACCATAAAACGGTAGTCATGGAAAGGGTGCAACAATTCGGCAATAGCTTGTGGGCTCTCAAACGGCAGATACACCAAAATATCGTGCAAATGTTCCACGGCGCAGCGGCTGACATCGACAAAGGGCGGCAATATTGGGTAGCCAAAGTGATGCCAGTGACACCCCAATGCCTGATCCACGGGAGCAAAGTTTTCCAGCAACCAGTCGTTGAACCAGGAGTTTCCTACTTTGGGCACAGGGTATTTGAGGGAAGCCTGATGACTAATGCCTATGCTGGGCACCCCCTGACGCCTGGCGGCCCAGGCCGAAACTGGCTCAAAGTCATTGAGCAAGAGATCATAGCCACTGAGATCCAACTCGCGAATGTCCCGCCAAAGCTCAATGGCGGAATTGTGCATCAGTGTCTTGGGGATGCTAACCCGTCCCTTTTGAGTCACAAAGGTCAGCCCGGCACAGACCCGGTAATCGCCGAAGGCCTGCATATCAAAAAACTGCTCCGGCTTGCGACCACTGAAGAAATAATCAACCTGAATATCGTGCTTTGCCAAGGCTTTGGCTACTACTCTGGCGCGACTCAAATGGCCATTCCCTGTGCCCTGAACGCCGTAAAGTATCCGCATTGATAGTCCTTATATCCAAACTACTGCTATGAGAGTGGCACTGCTGCCCAAAAGGGCACCGGCCAAGATATCGAGAGGGTAGTGAACACCGAGAAACACCCTGGAAACCCCAACCAGGCCAGCCCAGATAAATGCCGGCACTGCCAGCTGCGGGTAAATTTGCCATACCGCACTGGCGAACACGAAGGCACCCGCCGTATGGCCGGACGGCAGACTGAATTTGTCAGAGGGCTCAAAGCTGGCCCTGAAGCCCACCAGAACCTGATGACATGGGCGTTTACGTCGAATGGCATTTTTGAGTAACAGGTACAAAGGCAATTCCACTGCATACGCCAACAGCAACAAAGCGAAGAAGCGCTGTCCATCCTGCTCCAGCAACATAAGCAGCGCCAGACACAGGTAGAGCGGACCATTACCCGATGCAGAAAACTTGAGGGCGCTGGCTTCCAGATCATGCTTGCGGCCAAATTGTGTCAGCGCGCGAAAGGTTCGAAGATCGAGTTCAGCAAGGTAGGTAAACATGGCTGAGGCTCCTTCTGTGGACAGTAAGGAGCCGGGTCAAGGGCTCCGTTCTGTGTAGCAGTAAAGAGCCTAGTCAAGGGGTGTGACGGACAGGTGACACCTGCCCTAAGCTTTTATGACATCAGGCAGTGACAGTAGCCCGGCCACGATAGATTTTGATCAAATGATAGATGTTGATACAAGCCACAAAGGCGTTCATCCCCGCTACCGGCCAGGCAGAAATAGCTGCACCGTAAATCACAAACAGGGTACAACCGGTAAAGTTGATCCAACGCAGCCAGATAATGTCCTTCATCATCAGTGAAATGGCCACCATGATGGAGGCAAAATAGCCAACGATTTCAACTGTGTTAAGAGCTTCCATAAGGCACCTCATTAAGGCCCTCTGCCGTCCATAAGCCTGACGGGGGATCCATGCCCCTAAAGCAGGTTAAAGTTAAGTAAGTTTGAATGGTGCCAATGCTAACAAAAGTCACAACAGAGTTGTAATAAAAATACGTTATTTAATGAGCTGCATCAAAAAACGCTGCATATATAGACAGGAGTTACGAAATATTACCACGCAAATGTTAACGGAGAGAAAATCCAGCAATACCGTGATTGATAACACTTTTCTTTTCAAGAATCCCTTATATACTGGCACTTAGTGCGTTATCCCGCGGTCTTGTCAGACCCTGCGGTTCAACAGGAGTGTAAATATGGAATACAACACCTCAGAACTTTGTGACATGTACCTGGATGTTGTCGATGTCGTCGAGCCCATGTTCAGCAACTACGGTGGCTGTAGTTCATTTGGCGGCTCCATTAGCACCATCAAATGTTTCGAAGACAACGGCCTCATTCTCGATGTATTGCAGGACGATGGCGAAGGAAAGGTTCTGCTGGTAGACGGTGGTGGTTCTCTGCGCCGGGCGCTGATCGATGCCTCGATTGCCGAGGTTGCGGTCAACAACAACTGGGAAGGCATTATCGTTTACGGTAGCGTGCGCGATGTCGATGCCCTCGAAGAGCTGGATATAGGTATCCAGGCTTTGGCCTCCATTCCTGTTGGTGCCGATGGCAATGCCATTGGTGAAGTGGACATTCCGGTGAACTTCGGTGGCGTCACCTTCCTGCCTGGCGATCATATCTATGCCGATAACACTGGGGTGATTCTTTCTCCCGAGCCTTTGGATATCGACTGATAACGACCTCTGCACAAAAGCCGGCCTCTGCCGGCTTTTTTGTTGCCTTTTGCTCAGCCTCGGCCAGAATAGAGGCTATTCTTGCCCCGTCAGAGAAAGGGATATTCTATGGAACTGCCGCTCTCCCCCATCACGCAAGCCAAGCTGGCTCAATCTTTCAGCCCCAGAGAAGGTGAAACCCGTCTGGGTCAGAAAGTGCGCCTGCTGCCAGGCGCGGCAAGCTATATGGATGCACTGACCCAGGCCAAAGCCGCAGGCGCCCGTTTTGCCATTATCGGAATCAAGGAGGACCTTGGGCCCAGGGCTAATCTAGGGCAAGGCGGTGCCAACCAGGCCTTTGCCGCCATGTTGCCGGCGCTGCTTAATCTGCAGTCCAACCGCTTTTTAAGTGGTGAAGAATGCCTGCTGCTGGGGGAAATCACCCCGGTTGCCAATGCTGCCAATGATTGTCAGCAACTCAGACAAGAGGTGGAGTCTCTGGATCAGCAGGTCATCGAAGCCCTGACTCCGGTTTTTGCCGCCGGGCTTGAGCCCATCGTCATCGGCGGTGGCCACAACAACGCCTTTGGCTTACTCAGCGCCGCCCGGGCGGCATTATCCAAGCCGCTGGCGGCGGTCAATCTGGATCCTCATTCAGACTTCAGGTTGCGTGAAGGCCGCCACAGTGGCAATGGTTTCAGTTATGCCGCGGCCAACGGCGCCCTGGGGCATTATCACGTGCTCGGGCTGCATGAACTGAAAAACAGTGAAGCCAATCTGGAACAACTTACGGCATTTGGAGGCAGTTGGCACAGCCTGCAGCAGATTTGGGTACGTCGCGAGCTGAGTTTAGAACAGGCACTGAGCGACATTGCCCGCCAGCTGCGTCATACAGGTCTACCGGTCGCCATAGAGCTGGATCTGGATGCCATAACCCAGATGCCATCCAGTGCCTCAACCGTTGCCGGTATTCCGTTGTTGGATGCGGCACATTACGTCAGCCATATGGCGCGCCACACCCCAAGTGTTTATCTGCATCTGGCCGAAGGCGCCCCGGCATGCCACGACGCAGGTTTAGCCGCCGGCTACAAGGCCGTAGGTCAGTGCCTTGCCGAACTGATTTACGCCTATCTACAGGCCAAACAGGTCTGAACACTGCCACACTCTTTTCGCTTTAGCACCGCCAAGCTTGCCCGTGCCCAAATAGGCAGGACGGCTCAGCTAGGTTCAGCCGCAATAGGGAATGCTATGGCGGCTGGGGCTATTCACCCCCGGCGGATATTGTGGTCTAATGCGCAGTCTGGCCTGGGGGCCAACAGCATTTTTTACTGCGGCGATCACAGCTTGGCCGCGCAAAGATTCAGCAAGCTGTACCAATAGCTTACACTCGCTGCAATACGAGCTAGTCATAGGAATACACTGATGTCTGAAGACTCACCAAAGAGTACACATTTCGGGTATAAAACTGTCGAAGCCGATAAGAAGGCCGACCTGGTAGCCGGAGTCTTCCATTCCGTTGCCACTAAATACGACATCATGAACGATGTTGCTTCTTTTGGTATCCATAGATTCTGGAAACGCTTCACCATTGAGTGCGCCGGTGCCCGTCCGGGAATGAAGGTATTGGATCTGGCCGGTGGTACCGGTGATTTGACCGCCAAGTTCTCTCACCTGGTGGGTGACAAGGGTCAGGTTATCCTGGCGGATATCAATGATTCCATGCTCAAAGTCGGTCGCAGCAAGCTGCGCGACAAGGGCATAGTGGGCAACGTCAGTTATGTACAGGCCAACGCCGAAGCACTGCCCTTCCCTGACAATCACTTCGATATCATCACCATCGCCTTCGGCCTGCGTAATGTGACCGACAAAGACGCGGCGCTGCGCTCCATGCAACGTGTGCTCAAGCCAGGCGGTAAGTTGTTGGTATTGGAGTTTTCCAAGCCACAGCATGAGATCATGCGTAAGGCCTACGATCTGTATTCGTTCAAGATCCTGCCCAAGATGGGTCAGCTGGTTGCCAAAGATGCCGACAGCTACGAATACCTGGCCGAGTCCATCCGTATGCACCCGGATCAGGAAACCCTGAAACAGATGATGCAGGATGCCGGCCTGGAGCAGGTGGATTACATCAATATGACCGACGGCGTAGTGGCTCTGCACCGAGGCTATAAGTTCTGAGATGAATGAGCTGAGCCTGACATCCCAGTGGCGGCTGCTGTGCTGCGCCGCTCTGGAGATGGCGCTAGAGAAAGTCACCGACCAAGCCGAGGGCGAATATGCCCGGTTGAAATCGCTGCACGGTAAAGTCCTGTGTCTGCAACTCAGTCAACTGAACTGGCCGCTTTATTTAGTGTTTGCCAAGAAAATTCAGGTGCTTTCCAGCTATGAAGGTGAGGCAGCGGTTACCGTCAAGGCCGATGCCACCACCCTCTACCGCCTGGGCGAAGGCGAAAGCCTCACCGAGCTTATCAAACAAGATAAGCTGGTAATCGAAGGGGAACTCGCCTTGCTGCAAACATTCAGCCATTTTCTGCAGCAGGTCAGCTTCGACTTTGCCGAGCCTTTGTCCCGGTATCTGGGCGATGCCCCGACTCATATATTGTTAAGTGGTCTGCAGCGAGCCAAGGCAGATTTAAGCCGGGTTTTTAACAAGACCCAATCCCATCTGGCGCAATTAACCACCGAAGAGTACAGATTAGCCCCTCATCGGCTTGAATTTATTCACCATTGCGACAAAATTGACGAGCTTGCGGCCGCCACGGACGCTCTGGAACAACGACTCGCCAATTTGAAGGACAAGAAAAGCCCATGAGTTTCGCCAGTATCAAGAGAGGATATCAGGTTATCAGCATTGCCCTGCATTATGGTTTGGACGAGCTGTTGCCGAAAAAGTTGACCCCTTGGTACTTCAAACTCTGGCGCCGTAGTCTGTTCTGGCTGCGAAACAAACATAAATCCAAGGCCGGTGGTGAACGGCTGAAACTGGCCATGCAAGAGTTGGGGCCGGTTTATATCAAGTTCGGCCAGATGCTCTCCACCCGTCGCGATCTGCTCAGCGATGACTGGGCCCATGAATTGGCCATGTTGCAGGACAGAGTCCCACCATTTGACTCCAAGCTGGCGCGGGAAGCCATTGAAGCCGAACTCAAGGCCCCCATAGAAACCCTGTTTGACGACTTTGACGATACCCCGCTGGCCTCGGCATCAATTTCTCAAGTGCACACGGCAACGCTCAAGTCCAACGGCAAGCCTGTGGTTCTCAAGGTATTACGCCCCAATGTAGAGCAAAACATTCTCGCCGACTTGCAGCTGATGAGCCAGAGTGCCAATCTGCTGGAAACCATTCTCGGCCCGGATAATCGCCTGCGCCCGGCCGAAGTGGTGGAAGACTACCGCACTACCATTCTGGGAGAGCTCAACCTTAAACTGGAAGCGCTCAACACGGTCAAGCTGCGCAACAATTTTATCGACTCCAACGCTCTCTATATTCCCTATGTTTATGAGGAACTGTGCTATCCAAGGCTGATGGTGATGGAGCGCATCGAGGGGATCCCGGTTTCGGACGTTGCCGCGCTCAAGGCCCAGGGTACCAACCTCAAGCTACTGGCCGAGCGTGGGGTGGAACTCTTTTTTACCCAGGTATTTCGCGACAACTTTTTCCACGCCGACATGCACCCGGGCAACATCTTTATTTCCCTCGAGCACCCGGAAGACCCTTTCTATATTGGTCTGGACTGCGGCATCATGGGAACGCTCAACGACACGGATAAACGCTATCTGGCGGAAAACTTCCTTGCCTTCTTCAATCGTGATTACCGCCGTATCGCCCAGCTGTATGTGGAATCCGGTTGGGTTTCGGCCGATACCGACATTCAGGCCTTCGAGCAAGCAGTCAAAGTGGTGTGTGAACCTATGTTCAACAAGCCGCTGGATGAGATCTCCTTCGGCCATGTGCTGCTGGAACTGTTCCGTACCGCTCGCCGCTTCCACATAGTGGTACAACCACAGTTGGTCTTGCTGGAAAAGACCTTGCTCTATATCGAAGGCTTGGGACGTCAGCTCTATCCTCAGTTGGATCTGTGGCAAACGGCCAAGCCTTTCCTCGAACAGTGGATGGCCGAACAGGTCGGTCCAAAGGCAATGTTCAAAAAAGTGCAAACACAATTGCCCTTCTGGTCTGATAAACTTCCAGAGTTTCCGGAGCTGATATATGACAATCTGAAGCTGGGGCGAAATCTCCTTGGAGCTCAACAGCAGATGTTGGACAAATATCTGAAGCACCAGCAGAAAGCGCACAAGAGCAATTATTTGTTAATCACATCCGCAATTTTGTTGATCTGTGGCACGATTTCACTCAGTCAGGACGCTACACTGTGGCCTTCCTATGTCAGTATGGGAGCCGGAGCAATCCTGTGGTTTATTGGATGGCGATCCAGGCCCAAAATTAAGAAATTTTAATTAGTACATTTTAATTAAAGGTTCATAATTGAACCAAGATTATCTAAGAGGAAACCTTCATGGGTGGTATCAGTATTTGGCAACTTCTCATCATCGCGTTAATTGTAGTGCTGCTGTTCGGCACCAAGAAGCTGCGTTCACTGGGCGGCGACCTCGGCGGAGCAGTCAAGGGATTCAAGAACGCCATGTCCAGTGACGATGACAAGAAGGCCATTGAGGACACTTCTGCACAGAACACTCAGGCAGACCCCAAAGCACAGGCGGCTGATAAGAAGCCAGAGTCCAAGGACAAAGAACAGGCGTAATTCCCTATGTTCGATGGTATCGGCTTTATGGAGCTGCTGCTCATCGGGGTATTGGGGCTGGTCGTTCTCGGCCCCGAACGTCTCCCGGTAGCGGTACGTTCAATTACCGGTTGGATCCGTGCCATGAAACGCATGGCCAATTCGGTCAAAGATGAACTTGAGCAGGAGCTCAAGATCGAGCAGTTACATGCAGACCTGAAGAAGGCCGAGAGCAAGGGCCTCAGCAATCTGTCTCCCGAACTGCAGGAGTCTATCGACCAACTGAGAGAGGCGGCCCAATCGGTCAACCGTCCCTATCAGGTTGAAGACAGCAAATCTCCAGCCCAGGAAGCACCCAAGGCAGAAGCCGCTGTCGAGGAGAAGACACCTGCCACCGAGACGGCTCCCAAGCCGACAGGTACTGACACTAAATAATGGGTAAAGCATGTCGCAACAGCAGCCATTAATCAGCCACTTGCTGGAACTGCGCACTAAACTGCTCAGAGCTATAGCAAGTGTGCTCATCGTGTTTATCGCCCTGGTTTACTGGGCAAACGACATCTATCACTACATGGCGATCCCATTGATGCAGTCACTGCCGGATACCGGCAGCATGATTGCAACGGATGTGGCCGCACCGTTTTTCGCTCCCTTTAAACTGACGCTGGTACTGTCTTTTTTCATTGCTGTGCCCTATGTGCTGTATCAGATCTGGTCCTTTGTTGCGCCTGGACTGTATAAACATGAAAAACGTCTGGTAGTCCCGCTATTGTTCAGCAGTACTCTGCTGTTTTATTTGGGGATCGCCTTTGCCTACTACGTGGTGTTCCCGGTTGTATTCGGCTTCTTTACCAGTGTGGCTCCGGAAGGAGTTCAGGTTGCTACCGATATCAGCAGTTATTTGAGCTTTATTCTGAAGCTGTTCTTTGCCTTTGGTTTGGCATTCGAGATCCCGGTCGCCGTGATTTTGCTGTGCTGGGCCGGTGTCACCACTCCGGAAGACCTAAGAGCCAAACGCCCCTATATCGTTGTCGGCGCTTTTGTGGTGGGCATGTTACTGACACCTCCGGATGTTATTTCTCAGACTATGCTGGCCGTGCCAATGCTGTTATTGTTTGAGGGCGGACTCTTGGCTGCCCGTTTTTACAGCAAGGCTTCGGATGAATCAGACGAGGACGAGACCGAAGAAAAGCAAGCGTAATCAGCGGGCAGCAAGGGTAAAAACAAGAATAAAAGAAGGATGATATTCATGCGTTTAACCTGGATTGCTGCCTCTACTGCTGCACTGCTTTGTTTTCAGGCTCAGGCCGGAATAGAACAGCAATTGGCTCAGTGTGCCTCCCTATCTGACAAGCTTGACCGGCTCATCTGTTACGATGAGCTGGCTGCCAAAGTCACCCATGCAAAAGTCACCCCTACAGAGGCTGCAGTGGTTGCCACTGCGCCTGTGGCCAAGAGTGTCCAGGCCGATCCTGTGGCCGACTTCGGTGCCGACAACCTGGAATCCACTATCCAGGCCAGCAAGAAAAACGAAGTTGCGAAGATTTTCCTGACCATCAGCGAGGTCGGTAAAGACCCCTATGGTGCCCTCAAGATCAGCTTCAGTAACGGTCAGGTTTGGAAACAGACCGACAGCCGCAATTTCCGCTTGGAATCCGGGCAGAAAGTTTATATCGAAAAAGCCGCCTTAGGCTCATTCCTGTTGGGAACTGAAGGGCGCAACAGCACTATCAGGGTCAAGCGTCTGCAGTGAATCAATACCTGGATATCGCTGTCAATCTGATTGGCAGCCACCTGGAACAAGATCTCAATCGAGTTATCAATGAAGCGGCGGACCAGGGTGTCTCGCCGCTTATCCTTATTGGCAGCCATCTGGATGAAAGCCGAAGTTGCATCCAGGTTTGCCGACAATACCCCAAAAAAATCTACACCACAGCTGGTGTCCACCCCCATCATGCCAGCCAGTGGCAGACGGAGAGCGCCACCGAACTGAGGCAACTGGCCAGGCAACCTGGAGTCGTTGCCATAGGGGAATGCGGCCTGGACTACAACAGGGACTTTTCGCCGCGCCGGCAGCAGCGCCAGGCTTTTGAGGCCCAGTTGACACTGGCGGCAGAACGGCAATACCCGGTACTGATGCACCAGCGCGATGCCCATGATGACTTTTTGGCTATTTTGGATGACTATCTGGAAGCACTACCGGCGGCGCTACTGCACTGCTTTACCGACGGCCCCAAACAGGCCGAGGACTATATTGCCAGAGATCTTTACCTGGGCGTGACAGGTTGGGTTTGTGATGAACGCCGGGGGCAGGACTTGGTAAACGCCCTGCCCTTGATCCCGGATAACAGATTATTGCTGGAAACCGACAGTCCCTATCTACTGCCACGCAGCATGAGACCCAAGCCCAAATCCGGCCGCAATGAGCCCAAATATCTGCCTTATATCGCCCAGGCTGTCGCCGACATCCGCGGTCAGTCGCTGGACAGTCTGGCACGCCAGTGCTATAGCAACAGCTTGCGTTTCTTTAAGCTGGAGAGCACCCATGGCTAATGCTTACTCTGTACTGCTGCTCTTCTGTAGCTTGCTATCTCTGGCGGTTAACGCCGAGCCCAGCGTCGAAGTTTCAGCCTCAAAGGGGCTGGATTCGGACTTGCGCCCCAGTGCCCGAGTAACAGAGCAAGGCCCAGATAGTCGCCTCAGCCAGGTGCTCAACCTGCCGGATTCAGCCTGGCACCCAGCGAATGACTACAGCTTTGTCGACATGGGAACCGATGGCCTCTGGTTCAACTTTAGCCTCTACGCCGATGAACCCGGCAGTTTCAACAGAATATTGGCCTTCAATAACCCCAGTATGGACAGGCTGGAGGTTTACCACTACGTCAATGGTCGTCTCAAACGTCAGTTGACTCTGGGAGATACCCAACCCTTTGGCCACAGAAGCATATTGAGTACCGACTTCCTCTACGCCTTTGACATCAGGCAGCAGGAACAGCACCAATTTTGGTTGAAGCTGACCACGGCCGGCAGCAGCTATCTGCCTATTCACCTTTGGGAGCCATACGCGCTACTGCAAAGCCATGAAACCCGCAATATGCTCAATGGCATACAGTTAGGCGCCCTGGCCGCTATAGGCTTGTTTGCACTGTTCATTGCAGTGACTACCCGCTCCTTCAGTTACAGCTATTACGCCGGTTATGTGCTCACAATGACCCTATTGGTTGCCTGCATCAATGGCACGGCATTTCGCTACCTATGGCCCAATGTGCCACAGTTGCAACAGTATGTGATCCCTTTGTTGGTTCCCCTGGTTATCGCCTTTGGGATCCTCTTTACCGAGAAGGTATTACAGCTCAAATATCACAGCATTCGCATGTTGAGGGCCTGTCGCTACACGGCGGCCTGCGCCATACTGCTGATGTTCGCGACTGTGCTTATCGATTATGCACTCGCCATCTATATTGAGATAATCTCAGTGATGTCAGTGAGTTTGATGTTGCTGATTTTCAGTATCCTGCAAGCGGTGCGTGGCAATAAACTCGCCAAGCTCTACACCGTCTCCTGGAGTGGAATGACGCTGGGGATCTTCGTCTCCTGTCTCATGTATCTGGGTCTTATCAAACTGCCCTTGATGCCACAAACGCCAGTGTTGTTGGGGCTCACTTTCGAAGTGGTGTTTATGGCAGCAGTGCTGGCAATACGCTACAACGATGAGCGCAAGGCCAAGCAAAGAATTCAGCAGGAAGCCCTAAAACAGGCAGAGCGGATCCGCGAAGCCAGGGAAGAAACCCTGAGGATGGAAGCCGAGAGCAACGAAAAACTGGAGCGTATGGTGCAAGAGCGTACTCTGGAGCTGGAAATCGCGCTCAGAGAGCTGAACGAAGCCAACCAGAAGCTCACCGAGCAGGCCACAATAGACAGCCTTACCGGAGTTAAAAATCGTTCCACCTTCGACAAGCGTCTGCAGGCCGAAGGGCGGATCAGCCGCCGGCAACAGACGCCGCTGGCACTGCTGATGCTGGACATAGACAGGTTCAAGACCATTAACGACAAACATGGTCATCTGGCCGGCGATCAAACCCTTAAGAGTATTGCCGATACCCTCAAGAATATCCTCAGGCGTCCAAGTGATCTGGTATCACGTTTTGGCGGTGAGGAGTTTGCTATTATATTGCCCAATACTGATACTAGCGGGGCCTTGAGAGTGGCAGAACAGATACGTCACGCCATCTCGGCCTTGGATGTCAGTTGGGATAAACAGACTATCCCTCTGACGGCAAGTATCGGCGTCAGCGTCGCCATCATAGAGTCGGACATGCACATCACCCAGTTGCTGGAGCAAGCCGACAAGGCGCTGTATCGTGCCAAGAATTCAGGCAGGGATCGGGTCTACGCCTTCGATCCCGAGCAAGATACTCTTTCAGATCCAGCCAGGAGCCCAAAGTGAACATAATTACCAGTGCCTACCCACAGCGTCGTATGCGCCGTATGCGCAAGCATGAGTTCAGCCGCCGCCTGATGGCTGAAAACCAGTTGACGGTCAATGATCTCATCTACCCCATGTTTGTGCTCGAAGGCAACAAACGTACCGAGTCGGTGGCCTCTATGCCAGGCGTTGAGCGTTACAGCATAGATCTGCTGCTCAAGGAAGCCGAAGAGCTGGTAGAGCTGGGGATCCCCTTGATTGCCCTATTCCCCGTCACGCCGGCGGAGAAAAAGTCCCTGATGGCCGAAGAAGCCTACAATCCCGATGGTTTAGTGCAAAGAGCCGTTCGTGAGCTCAAGGCAGAGTTCCCTCAGCTGGGCGTGATGACAGATGTCGCGCTGGACCCCTACACCACTCATGGACAGGACGGCATCATCGATGAGACAGGTTATATTATCAATGACGTCACCACTGAAATTCTGGTGAAGCAGGCGTTGTCCCACGCAGCTGCCGGTGCCGATATGGTGGCTCCTTCAGACATGATGGATGGTCGCATCGGCGCCATACGTCAGGCACTCGAAGCCGCCGGCCATGTCAACACCCAGATCATGGCCTACAGCGCCAAGTATTCTTCTAACTATTATGGCCCCTTCCGCGATGCGGTCGGCTCTGCCGGCAACCTCAAAGGCGGCAACAAACACAGTTATCAAATGGATCCGGCCAACTCGGACGAAGCATTGCATGAAGTCGCCCTGGATATCCAGGAAGGTGCCGATATGGTAATGGTGAAGCCAGGCATGCCTTATCTGGATATAGTGCGCAGAGTCAAAACCGAACTGGGTGTGCCGACTTTTGCCTATCAGGTCAGCGGTGAATACGCCATGCATATGGCAGCAATTCAAAACGGCTGGCTGGCAGAAAAAGCCATAGTGATGGAATCCCTGCTGTGCTTCAAACGCGCAGGCGCCGATGGCATTCTCACTTACTTTGCCAAGCAGGCCGCCCAATGGCTAAAAGACGCCAAGTAAATTGAACTCCAAAGCCGCCTTCAAGGCGGCTTTTTTGTATTTGTCCCATTCCCGGCATGAGTTAATTCCCCCGCTGACTCCCCTGTTGGTTCAGATCAAAATTATTTAGTGATCTTGCTAACATACATAGTGTTTGTCTCTTTGCCATATCCCTCACCAATGGTTGAATCAGGGTATGGAGTCACCCCACCCGAGGTAGTATGATGCACCAGAATGTAAAAGCGTTACTCGCCACCACCGCGTTATTCTTCAGTTGCCAGGTTATGGCCAATGGCGGTTGTGGTTTCGAAGACAAACAGGAAGGCTTTATCGCCACCTGCAGCGAGGAGAAACAGGAAGTGATCTTAACGGGCGCAGTCGAAGCACAGAAACTGGTGACAGAATTACCCGAATTCAGCAGTGGCTACCAGAGTTATCAGGTAGAGACAGATGCCTTAGCTCCAATAAAAGCCGTCGATAAAGCTACAGAAATTGTAGTCATCATAGGTACCTGGTGCCCGGACTGCCACAGAGAAACACCACGCTTTATCCGTATCATGGAGCAAGTGGCCAACCCTAATATCCAGGTGCGTTATATCGGGGTAGATCGCCAGAAACAGGATCCGGAGGGCCTGGCCGCCCAATATGACTTCCAGCGGATCCCAACCTTTATTGTGCTTCAGGATGGCAAAGAGATTGGCCGTATCGTTGAACGCCCGGAAGTCTCTCTGGAGCAGGATCTGGCCAAGATCCTCAAGTAATCTTTCAAGCCACTAGGCCGGGTAACCTATGGTGCACTCGGGCCGTAGCAGCCAAAAATGAGAAAAGGACCTGGTGAAGGTCCTTTTTACTGTGCCGGTGCTAAAGACTGCCTTTTGGCCAACATCTGCAACACCCCTTCGCGCAAAGCGCCGCCGGATAAATGCAGGCGTTCAATACCCAGCAGTTCAAACAGCGCCAGCAGAATAGCGATACCGGATGCAAAGGTCGGTGCCCGCTCGGGACACAGACCGCTGATCCCATTCAGAGTCAGGCTCTCCTGAGCCAACAACTCCTGCTTCAGTGATTCCAACACCGTCAGGGTCAGAGTTTCCGATTCCTGCCTGTGTTGCAACACTTCAACCACTGACTGCACTGCTCCGGAAGCGCCGACCACCGAATGCCAGCCCAGCGCTTTCAAAATCGATTTGTGTTCAGCCAAGGTCTGATCCACCCTGTCTCGCACATCGTCAAAGTCCAGCGGTTGCAGGGGAGCTGAGGTGAAAAAGCATTGATTGTAGGTGACACAGCCTATGGGCAGGCTGGTTTTAAACAGCACCTTTTCACCGTCACCCACAATAAACTCGGTACTGGCGCCACCTATATCTATCACCAAGCGTCGCCCTTCACCATGAGTGGTCGCCACCATGCCTTGATAGATAAGTTCGGCTTCGCGCATACCACAGATGATCTCTATCGGGTGACCTAATATTTGCAAAGCACGACGATTGAATTCATCGGCATTGCTGATACAGCGAAGGGTTGCGGTAGCAATGACGGCCACATTGGCATCATCGACTTGATGCTCCACGAGCATATTGGCAAACATGGCCAGGCAATCGAGGCCACGTTCGAATGCCGCCAGGTTGAGACTGCCATCGGCCTCGATTCCCTCGGCCAACCTCACCTTACGTTTGTATTTGGCGAGAACCTTGGGCTGGCCGCCGACAGTGCGGGCAACCAGCATATTGAAGCTATTGGAGCCAAGGGTTATGGCTGCGTAGGCGGGTTTCGGCATTCAGGAATGTCTGCGGGTCCTGTCGTGACGAGGCGGACGACCGCCGCTACGATGGGCTCCCTGAGGACGTCCCTGGCCACGATCACGGGTATTACGTGGTCCGGCATGCTTACGATGAATACGAACCGGTGCTGGAATATCATCGAGCAAGGCTTCGGCATCGTAAGAGGTTACCGGAATCGAGTGCTTGATATAGTCTTCGATAGCCGGCAGGTTGAGGGCGTATTCTTCACAGGCAAAGCTGACTGAAACCCCTTTGGCACCAGCACGTCCGGTACGACCGATACGGTGAACATAGTCTTCACAGTCATCAGGCAGGTCGAAGTTATAGACATGGGACACATCAGAAATATGCAGGCCACGGGCCGCTACGTCTGTGGCCACCAAAATATCCAGATCACCCTTGGTGAACAACTCCAGGATCTTAAGACGTTTCTTCTGCGGCACATCACCAGTCAGCAGACCGACTCTGTGACCATCACCTTCGAGCCAGCCCCAGAGGTTCTCACACTGATGCTTGGTGTTGGCAAAGACTATCGCCTTATCCGGCCAATCTTCTTCAATCAGGGTAAGCAGCAGTGGGATCTTGTCCTTCATCGAAGGATAGAACAGCTCTTCCTTGATGTTTTTTGAGGTCTTCTCTTCCGGTGCAATTTCGACTTTGACCGGATCATTCATATGATCATAAGCCAGCTCCTGCACCTTCATCGACAGGGTTGCCGAGAACAGCATGTTGAGCCTGTCTTTGGCATCCGGCATGCGGCGGAACAGGAAGCGAATGTCTTTGATAAAGCCGAGATCGAACATGCGATCCGCTTCATCCAACACTACGGCCTGAATAGCGCTGAGGTTGATAACCCCTTGACGCACGTAATCTATGATGCGTCCTGTAGTACCAATCAGGATATCCACGCCCTTGTCCAGCACTTTGCGCTGGGCATCATAGCCTTCGCCGCCATAGACAATCCCCACCTTGAGTTTGGTGTGTTTGGACAGCAAGGTGGCATCTTTGGCTATCTGAATCGCCAATTCCCGGGTTGGTGCCATGATGATGGCTCTGGGCTGATTAAGTTGGCGTTCTGCGGGGATGTCGGTAGAAAGTAAGTGGTTAAAAGTTGCTACCAGAAAGGCCAGGGTCTTGCCCGTACCTGTCTGCGCCTGACCGGCGATATCTTTGCCCTGCAAAAGTACCGGCAGGGAAAGCGCCTGAATAGGCGTACAATATTCGAAACCGTTTTCTGCAAGTGCCTGAATTACTTCAGGATGGAGTGGCAGTTCGGCAAATTTTTGTTGGGATAAATGTGTTTCGCTCATAGCGCAAGCATACCAGTTAGGGTTGCAATAAGATACTCGATCGTTTGAAATAGCGACAAGAAAAAAACGGTGACTTGAATTGCCGTTAATCCAACCCAATATACAGGTTAAGCCATTAACAGACCAGCAATGGCAACCCAACTGGAGAACATCATGAGCGATAAAATTGTGTACCTGAGCGACGACAGCTTTGAAAATGACGTCCTGAAATCAGAACTGCCTGTATTGGTAGACTTCTGGGCCGAGTGGTGTGGCCCATGCAAGATGATCGCTCCAATCCTGGACGATGTTGCCGAAGAGTACGCCGGCAAACTAACCATCGCCAAATTGAACATAGATCAGAACAACGCTTCACCTGTTAAATACGGTGTTCGCAGTATCCCTACTCTGCTGTTGTTCAAAAACGGTGAACTGGTTGCCAATCAGGTTGGCGCCCTGTCCAAGACTCAGTTGAAAGAGTTCATCGACGCCCAGATTTGATCACTCAAATCAAATAAGTGACACCCGGCACGCCCCGAAATAAAAATGTGCCGGGTTCAGTTAAACTTCTGGACGCCCTGTCCTGATAGTGCTACTTTAATAACCAGATTCTTTCTACTAACCCACTTCTCGCTGTTCAATCAACATCCATCAAGTCCAATTTGAGAGATTGAGCGCGTAAGCTTTGTCGCGTGAAACAAGACCCACCAAAAATGAATTTAACTGAATTAAAAAACAAGTCTATTGCAGACTTAGTCGCACTGGCCGAAGAAATGAAGCTGGAGAATATGGCTCGTGCCCGCAAGCAGGATATCATCTTCTCTATATTGAAAGCCCACGCCAAGAGTGGTGAAGACATCTTCGGTGGAGGCGTTCTGGAGATACTTCAGGATGGTTTTGGTTTCCTGCGCAGTGCCGATGGTTCGTATCTGGCCGGTCCCGATGACATTTATGTCTCTCCAAGCCAGATCCGTCGTTTCAACATGCGAACGGGTGACACTATTTTTGGCAAGATACGTCCCCCCAAAGAAGGTGAACGCTATTTTGCTCTGCTGAAAGTCAACGAAGTTAACTTCGACAAGCCTGAAAACTCCCGCAACAAGATCCTGTTTGAAAACCTTACCCCACTGCATGCAGAAGAACGTCTGCGTATGGAACGCGGTAACGGTTCCACCGAAGATATCACCGCCCGAATTCTGGACCTCTGCTCACCCGTGGGTAAGGGCCAACGTGGTCTGATTGTTGCGCCACCAAAAGCCGGTAAGACTCTGCTGCTACAGAATATTGCCCAGTCCATCACCTACAACAACCCTGAAGTGGTGTTGATGGTGCTGCTGATCGACGAACGTCCTGAAGAAGTGACTGAAATGCAGCGTCTGGTTCAGGGCGAAGTGATCGCTTCCACCTTCGATGAGCCTGCAAGCCGTCACGTACAAGTTGCAGAGATGGTTATCGAAAAGGCCAAGCGCCTGGTTGAGCACAAGAAAGACGTAGTGATTCTGCTGGACTCTATCACCCGTCTGGCACGGGCTTACAACACAGTTGTGCCTTCATCAGGCAAGGTACTGACTGGTGGTGTAGATGCCAACGCACTGCACAGACCCAAGCGTTTCTTCGGTGCAGCCCGTAATATCGAAAATGGCGGCAGCCTGACCATTATCGCCACTGCGCTTATCGATACCGGCTCCAAGATGGACGAAGTAATTTACGAAGAGTTCAAGGGTACAGGTAACCAGGAACTGCATCTGTCACGCAAGGCCGCCGAGAAGCGGGTGTTCCCTGCCATTGACTTCAACCGCAGTGGTACCCGCCGTGAAGAGAAACTGACTACACCGGATGAGCTGCAGAAGATGTGGATCCTGCGTAAGATCCTCAATCCTATGGATGAAGTCAGCGCGATGGAATTCTTGATCGATAAGCTGGCAATGACCAAGACCAATGAAGAGTTCTTCACTGCGATGAAACGCACTAAGTCTTGATAGTCTGACTCAGTAACTTAACACCATAAAAAAGCCGCTCTTAGAGCGGCTTTTTTGATCCCGTCAGTTGTATTATCAAACGTTAGGATTTTTCTCTTCCGTCAGCCCGATTGAGGCCATCCAGGATTCAAAGTCCACCATATTCCCCGGCAAGACTATCTTGCTGCCAGGCTTACTCAGACCACTGAGCTGCGCCAGATACTGCTCACCCAGTTGCATCCGCAGTGCGTTTTTGCCACCGGGCGCAGCGATCACTTCGGCCAACTTCTCTATCGAACCTGCTGTAGCGCGGGCAATCGCCAGTATCTCCTCGGCCTTACCTTCGGCCTCGTTGATTCGGCGCTGCATCTCACCCTCGGAATGGTTGATCATCTCCTGCTTCAAACCCTCGGAACGATTGATCTTACTCTGCTTATCACCTTCACTCTTGGCCAGCAATGCCCGGCGTTCACGCTCGGCATTGACCTGCATCTCCATGGCGTTTTTCACGGTTTCCGGTGGCGTAATATTCTTGATCTCATATCTATGCACCCGAATACCCCAGGAGGCGCCAGCCTGATCCAGTACCTCTACCACCTTGGCACTAATCAAGTCGCGCTCTTCAAAGGTGCGGTCCAGCTCCAGAGTGCCTATCACAGAGCGGGTGGTTGTCTGCGCCAGTTGAATAGCCGCATAGCGATAATCGGTTACCCCGTAGCTGGCCTTGACCGGATCCACCACAGAAATATAGATAACCCCATCGACCTCGACATTCACCTCGTCACTGGAGAAGCACTCCTGAGGTGGCACATCTATGGTTTCTTCTTTAAGGTCATGGATATAGGCGACCTTATCGATAAAAGGCAACAAAGCGTGGAAGCCGGCATCCAGAGTCATATGGTATTTACCCAAACGCTCCACGATATAGGCAGATTTGGTTGGCACCAAGCGAATCGACTGAAACAGCTTGACGATAAAGATCAGGAAGATAAGCCCCCAGATCCCCAGTACTATCATGTCGGTATCTATCTGTCCCAGATTCATTTGCGCGCTCCTTTGCTACCGGCAGCAGTATTGCTGACTTGCTGAATACCCTCGAAAAAACCTTCCATCTTTGCCAGTTCGGTAGGAACCACGGAAATATCTGCCTTCTGCAATATCTCACCGACCTGTTCGATAAACTGTTCTTTCAGCTGCATGTTCATCGCCTCATTACCGCCGTTGACCGCCAGCGCCTTGGCAACCATGGCCATACTCTCGGCCTGGGCGTTGGCAACAATCGCAATCTCCTGCGCCGTACCCTGAGCCTCATTGATGCGCTTCTGTTTCTGGCCCTCTGAGATGTTAATCGCTTCCTGACGCTCACCCTGAGACAGGTTGATCATCGCCTCTTTCTCGGCGCTGGCCAGGGTGATTTCGGCGCGCTTGCGGCGCTCGGCTTCCATCTGCTTCTCCAGGGTGTGGATCACATGCCTGGATGGGCTGATATTTTTGATCTCATATCTGAGCATCTTGATCCCCCAGGGATCGGACGCCTTGTCGATTTCGCGGACAATCGCCTCGTTGAGCGCATCACGCTCGGAAAAGGTCTGGCTCAGAGTCAGTTTACCTATCTCGGAACGCATTGTGGTTTGTGCCAGGTTTACCGCCGCCAGACGATAATCTTCAATACCATAGCTGGCCAGCTTGCCGTCCATCACCTTGAGATAAACCAGGCCGTCGACTTCCAGCTGGATATTGTCCTTGGAAATACAGCTCTGCGGCGGTACATCAAGCACCTGCTCACGGGTATCGTGTCGATAAGCGACTCGATCGAAGAAGGGAATTAAAAAGTGAAAGCCCGGCTGCAGTACAGTACGGAATTTCCCCAGACGCTCAATGACATGCACCTCACGCATGGGCACAATCAACATCAGCTTATAGAGAATGAACAGAACAAAAAGTATAAAAATGGTAAATGCAAACATAGAGTCCTTCCTGCTTGATTGATTATTCAGAGTCGTCGAGTGGTTCCACTACCAGAGCAATATTATCGCGGCAGATAACCTTCACTCTGGTGCCGACCGGGATCTCCGAGCCGTCTCCCAGTGCGGGCCAATCCGCCCCCTGAAATTCGATGCGACCGGTTTTTTCACCCGGCCCAATGGTTTCCTTGACCCGGGCCGGCAGATTAAACAAATCCAGCTCCTCGTCGGTATTGCCAACGTGAGAGTCGCCTCCCACCAAACGTTGAGTCAGTTGCCTGAAGCTCAACAGCAAGACGATTGAGGAGATAAACCACAGGGTCAGGCTTTGTGCCCAGCCCTCGACTAAACCCACCCAGATAGCCCCGGCTACCAATAAACAGGCTGCACCGAGAAATACCACTATCCCGCCAGGCAGTATCAGTTCAGCCAGCATCAGCACTATACCGATTAAGGCCCAATAAAGCATGGGATCCGAAGACGCCATATATCCCTCCCCCCAGAAATCAAGTGTCCATCTTGGCACTATATCAGCAGTTGCATCCCTTGGCGACATAATATGTCAACTTGAATCAATTGATACCTTCAGGATTCGCTGACCAAATGACTTTCAGCTCACAAAATTCAACTTTTCTTTACATCTTTGTGAGTCAAAGCTGTTGGAAATTATTTGATTTACCTTTCCAATCAATTGAATTAAATCAAAAAATGTCATTATTCAACGACCGTTTCAACAGGTTAAAAAAGCTTTGAGTCCGACGCCGTTTTTCCCTATATTGCCATGGCTTTTTGACCGGCAATCGAATCACAGAATTCAGCCTTGGTAAAACGTTTTGCCAACAGATAGCCGCCGGCACAACAGCAAACTGCTTCTGACTCTACCAAAGGGATACTCTAAGATGAAAAAAATCTGCCTGTGCGCAGCTCTGTTGTTCTCACCTCAAGCATTCAGCGAACCTCTGGTGCAATGGTGGGATGTCAATATCACTGCGCTCTATGGCCAGGACTACGACCTGGCACCATCGGATAAGCAAACCACTTTTACCCTGGAAACCGCCGGCGGTTGGAAATATGGCGATTGGTTTGTGTTTCAGGACTTTATCAATTTCAACGGCCACAATGGCGGTAAGGACAGCACCACCTATGGTGAGATCTCTACCCGCTTCAGCGCCGGTAAAATTCTCGGCAAACCTGTGGGTTTTGGCCCAGTGACAGATCTGTCACTGGCGCTGACATTCGAAGAGGGCGAAGGCCCGGTGGAAACACTGCTCTACGGTATAGGTATGGACCTCAAGCTGCCCTACTTCACCTATTTCCAGCTGAACACCTATCGCCGTGACGCCCAAAACAGTGCCAATATCAGCGATGGCTGGCAGTTGACTCCTGTGTTCCGCATGGACATTCCCGTGGGCAACAGCAAGATTGTCTTCGATGGCTTTATCGACTGGGTATTTGCCGCCGATGAAGACGGCTATAAAGAAAATATCCATATCAACCCCCAGATCAAATACGACCTGGGCGCAGTGCTTTTTGGCGAAGCCAAGAAGGATAAGTTTCTGGTAGGTATCGAGTATGATTACTGGCAGAACAAGTATGGTGTGGACGGTGTCGACCAGAACACCTATTCGGTGATAGCTCAATATCATTTCTGAGCCGGGTCATGGTTCATTAAAAAGGCGCTCGGTGAGCGCCTTTTCCATTTTTACCTAATCAGGCCAGCAGTTTTCTGGCGGCGTTGACCACAATGGAAACCGCACTGACTTCAGTTTGTTTCATTGTTGCCTCATTGGGGATCTCTTGCTGGGTACGGTTGACAATCACACCGGCGACACAAGCGGCGCGCCAGCCTTGAGAGGCACACATGGTGAACAGAGTCGCAGACTCCATTTCATAATTGAGTACGCCCATTTCCTGCCACTCTTTCATTGAACCGGCAAAACGGCGGGTTACCCGGCCACTAACGGTATCATAGCGTTCCTGACCCGGGTAGAAGGTATCAGATGAGGCAGTAACCCCAATGTGTGGTTCAATACCGGCATCACGACAGGCGGCAACCATGGCAGTGGTACATTCGAAGTTAGCCACCGCAGGGAACTCCATTGGCGCAAAGTGCAAACTGGCACCATCGAGACGTACAGAAGCCTGAGTCACAATCACATCACCCACATTCACGTGAGGCTGAATTGCACCTGTGGTACCGACACGCAGGAAAGTATTAACCCCCAGTTGCGCCAATTCCTCCACCGCGATGGAAGTCGAAGGACCACCGATACCGGTAGAGCAAATCACTACCGGCTTACCATCAAGATAAGCCAGATAGCTGGTGTACTCACGATGGCTGGCCAGGAAAGTCGGCTTGTCCATCAGTTCAGCGATACGTTTAACTCGTTCAGGATCGCCAGGCACGATAGCCAGTGTGGCGCCATCCAACATCTGCTTGGTCAAACCCAAGTGAAATACATCAGCCATAGTGAAAACCCCTTTCAATTTTGATTATAAAATTCGTCTTACCGAGACTCTATCCCAGTATGGAAGCGGATAAGATTAACTTGATCACAGATTTTACGGCAATAATTAAATAATCAGCCGTAACAGAGTTACCAAGTTTGCTACGATTGTCTGACTGGTTTTACAACAGATTGTTCGAAAGCATAGCAGTAAAAGGCCTCACTCACCTCCACCAAACGGTTAATCTTTCCATTGATCAAGGTCACATATTCGTCATCCCAAACAGGTTAGGGTTAACAATAATCCCCCAGCCAACAGGAGTGCGCCAATGTTTCCGGAATACCGCGATCTGATCACCAATCTCAAGAGCAGCGATAGCCATTTTCAGAAGCTTTTTGATGAACACAATCTGCTGGATAAAGAGATAAAGAATAAGGAGCAGCAGCTTTCCAGTGAATATACCCAAGAAGTCAAAGAGATGAAAAAGCGCAAACTGGAGCTGAAAGAACAGCTGTACGACATTCTCAAAGCTAACGGTTAATCCAAAACAGACAGGGCGCCACTTGGCGCCCTGTTGAAATTAATCTCAGCAAAAACCTCACTCTTCGCCGAGATTACAAATAGTAGTCTTGCAAGGGTGGGAAACCATTGAAGCACACCGCCGAATATGTGGTGGTATAAGCGCCTGTGGTCAACCAATAGAGCCTGTCACCTATAGCCAGATCCTCTGGCAAACCGTAACTGTACTGTTCATACATGATATCGGCGCTATCACAGGTAGGCCCGGCAATAACGCAAGGTTGCAGCTCCCCTTGAGCCTCAGTGTAAATCGGAAACTTAATCGCTTCGTCCATAGTCTCAATCAGCCCGGAAAACTTACCGACATCGGTAAATACCCAGCGCTCCAGTGCCGTGTTGGACTTGCGGCTGATCAATACCACCTCAGAGACCAGCACACCGGCATTGGCAATCAAGGAGCGCCCAGGTTCCAGCACTATCTTGGGCAACTGCTCACCAAAATCCTCTTTGAGGAAGTGAATGATCTGCTCGGCGTAAGTGGTGAGACTATTGGTCTTGTCGATATAGTTGGCCGGAAAGCCGCCGCCCATATTGATCATCTCCAGCACTATGCCATGTTCCTCTTTGAGCCTGTCAAAGATCACCTTAACCTTACCGATTGCCGCATCCCAAGCCCCTATGTCCCGCTGCTGTGAACCCACGTGGAACGACAAGCCGTAGGGCTTTAACCCCAACTCCTTTGCCAGCACCAAAAGCTCATAGGCCATCTCATTCTGGCAGCCAAACTTACGCGACAACGGCCAATCGGCGGTTTCTGTACCTTCGGTAAGGATCCGCACATAGACCTTGGCCCCAGGGGCTTCTTCGGCAATCATCCGCAGATCGGCCTCTGAGTCGGAGGCAAACATAGTCACGCCACGCTGGTAGAAGGCTCTGACATCCTTGCGTTTTTTAATGGTATTGCCATAGCTTATCCGCTCAGGGGAAACACCCAACTCCATCACCATATCCAGCTCATAGATGGAAGCTATGTCAAAATTGGCCCCTTTATCTCGCAGCAAGCTGAGGATCTCAGGTGCCGGGTTGGCCTTCACTGCATAATAAACGCTGGCAAAGGGAAAGCTCTGCACCATATCATCATACTGTTTCGCGATGATCTTGGTATCTATCACCACAAAAGGTGTCACCTTATCACTGGCAAAAGCTTTGATACGCTCAAAGGTTTCATTGTCATAGTAATCAGCAACATCAATAGATTGAAATTGGCTCATTGGCCCTGTGTCTCCTCGACATTCAAGTGCGGCGAACAGCCTCGCCGAAGCGGGTTAAAATCCAGCGCAGTAAACGCTATTTCCGCCGCTCACGCAATGAATTTTTATACATTAAAATCAATTTTTTATTCCACAAATCCAAGTCGCAGCGACTACAAAATAAAAGCATTAAGAATCATGCAATTACTACTTTCACCCTCAAATACAAACCATGATTGCTGCTCGCTTGAAGGCGCTTCAAAGCAAACGGCTACTGGAACTACCTAAAGCATAGCGGCAAGCAAGAGAGCACGGGATATTCGATTTAATGGAAGAGTATGGCGAGTATTTTGCGATTATTTTCAATCGAGCATCCGGGTAAGCTGAATGCAGATATGTCAGGAACTGCATACTGCATCCTACCGCTGATTTGGAGACTCTATGTCCGCGACACAGATAATGCCGGCGCTGTTTCTGGGCCATGGCAGCCCGATGAACGCCTTGCAAAACAACACCACCACAAAGCAGTGGCAAGAGCTGGGACAAACACTCCCCAGGCCCAGAGCGATATTGTTAATTTCGGCCCATTGGCTGACACGGGGCACCGCAATTTCCACTGCAAGTCGGCCGCAAACCATACATGATTTCGGCGGTTTTCCCGCCGAGCTCTTTGCCATGCAGTACCCGGCCGCCGGCGCGCCGGAGTTGGCGGAGCAAATTGCTGCCAGTCTGAGCATTCCTGTCACTCGTATCGACTCGCAAGGGTTGGATCATGGCAGTTGGTCGGCCTTGGTTCACCTTTATCCCGAGGCCGATATTCCGGTATTTCAATTGAGTCTGGATCAAAACCTCAGAGCGCAGCAGCAGTTCCAGGTTGGACGCGAGTTAAGGCGCTGGCGCGAGCAAGGCGTACTGATCATAGGTTCAGGCAATGTGGTCCACAATCTGCGCGCCTTGGCACCAGGCAGCCCACCATTGCCTTGGGCATCCCGGTTTAACCAGGCGGTTACCGAGGGTTTAATAGCTGAAGAAGATCAGGCGCTGCTGGACTACAAAACTTTGGTCGATACCGGCACGGCCGAGCTGTGTCATCCAACAGATGAGCATCTGCAGCCACTGTTTTATTTGTTGGGAAGCGCCTTCCCGGGAGAGCGCAGGCTGCTGTTCAACAACAGCCTGGAGATGGGGGCTATCAGTATGTTGAGTCTGCAGCTCGGCTGAAGCTCGAGCTGCGAAGGGCTCAGTCTTGCAGCCCGGCGTCTTTGAGAGCCTGCTTCAGGGCTTCGGCATCATCAAAGTATTGCAGTTTGGTGATGGTCAACTGGTCCAGAGAGATCAGGCTGGCGGCATCCTTGGCGGCGGGCAGTAATTTGCTGATCTCACCCTCTTTGTCCAGGGCAATACTGAAACTCAGATCCCGCATCTGTGGGATGGCAACAAATTTGGCAATCAAGGATGGCATACCGCTGATATCGGCCAGATAAAAGATACCCGCCTGCTGCAACGCCTGATTATCGCGGCCTTCGAGTGCGGTTTTGATGATCTCACCACCTTTCATGCTGCGGCCAAACAATAGATACTTGGCTGAAGTGTCCAACACCATGGCGGCTTCATGTTGATCCTGCAGTGAAATCGGTTTCAGCGTGTCACCCACGGCATATTCGGAAGCCTGGATCATAGGGCTGGCCAGCATGGTCAGACACAGAGAGAGCAGTATTGCAAAAGACCTCATATAGTTCCCTTTTAATTTGCCACAACAAAGAGGCAGAATACCCTGTTATTGAATACAAGTGAGTGACATGACTCAGGAATATTGTTTCCATATCTTGCGGCATTTCAGGAAAGGAGCCAAGCAATGAAGAATACCGGGTTGGAGCTGGAGTTGGCACAGCTGCAAAATGTCTATGATCTTATAACCGAGTTTTTGGTGAAATACAGCTTCCAACTCTTGGGTGCACTGATCATCTTTCTGCTGGGACTGTGGCTGGCCGCCAAGGTAGCCAACACAGTCAGCCGCCAGTTGGAAAAACACAATGTCGACGTCACTCTGGCCACTTTTGTCACTCATTTGGTGCGGATACTGATCATCATAATGATTGCCATCATCGCCTTGGGCAAACTGGGGATCAGCGTCACCCCCATGGTGGCAGCCATAGGTGCCGCGTCACTGGGCGCCGGTTTGGCAATTCAGGGCATGCTGTCCAACTATGCCGCCGGGGTGACCATTATTGTCACCCGTCCCTTTATCGTGGGCAATACCATCACGGTCAAAGGCGTCACAGGCTTGGTCAAGGATATTCGCCTGGGGCTGACCATACTCACCAACGAGGAGGGCGAGCAGATCAGTATTCCCAACAAACACATTATCGGCGAGATACTGCACAACTCCTTTGCCAACAAATTGGTAGAAACCCACTTCAACATCGACTATAAAGCCGATCCCCAGCAGGCGATAGCCATAGCTCAGGCTGTGCTCGGCAGCCATCCCAGTGTCGATGCCAACTCCCCATCACAGGTGGGTATCAATGGTTTCAACAGCACAGGCATAGATATCGGCGTACGCTATTGGGTTCCCACTGCCAGCTATTTCCAGGACAAATACCAAATAAATCTGCAAATTTGGCAAGGTCTGCAACAAGCAGGGATCCAGATCCCCTGTCCGGCACGGGACATAAGGATCACTGAGCGGCAAGAGGACTGATCACAAGCCTCTTTGCCACTCGGCTCGCAGGGCGAAGCGTCCTGCGAGCGCCTCCTCAACCGTCGCCAACAACCTGGCCTTGTCCCGCCCAAGTATGCCTTTCAACACCAAATAATTGGAAGCATGATCCGAGCGGAAAATGGTCTGCTCTAACTCCAACTCCTGCAGCAAATAACGCATCTCCTGCAACAGTTGTCTTTGGTCCGGCATTTGAAAGTCGCCATCAAACGCACTATCCATTCTTTCCTTGCCAAGTGGCAGAGTCACCACCAGGGTGCTGAGATAATCCGGCTGCGCCGCATTCATCAGTCGCGCCGAATTAAGTGCGTGTTGCTTCGATAAATCCACGCCACCCAGACCATTGAGTATCATCACAGATGACTTTATTCCGGCGGCACGAATTTTCTCCAGCGCCGCCAGCGAGGAGGCGTAACTCTCACCCTTGCCGATACGGGTCAGCACCTGATCATCACCACTCTCGCAACCGACGTACAGCAAGGACAACTTGAGTTGCCGCAACCGCAGTAGCTGCTCCACACTCTTGTTGTCTAGGTTGCGCGGCAAACAATAGCTACTGATGCGACTGACATTGGGCAAGTAGTGATGAATAAGCTCACAAATCTGTTCCAGCCTGGCAAACGGCAACGTCATGGCATCACCATCGGCCAGAAACACCCGGTTCACCTCGGCGCCTGAAGCCGCTACCCGGCGCAGGTCTGCTTCCATCTTTTCCAACTTGAACGCCCTGAAACGCTTATGCTCCTGGGTATACATGTCGCAAAAGGCGCAGCGATTCCAGCTGCAACCATTGGTCACCTGCAGTATGAGAGATTTCCACTCCGATGGCGGCCGAAACACAGGTTCAATATATGACAACATGCTGCTCCTTGTTTATGACTCAATCGATTTTGCCCCTGTTACCGGAGGCGGCAGGCTTAAGCCTTGAGGCTAACCCCGAAGCACTAATTTGCATATTTTTTGCCCAAAGTCATATTTTACCCCGTGCAAGCCTGTTATATTAGCCGAATACGTAACAACTGCAGCGCCTTATAGTCCGCGAGTGCCAACCTGGGGTAAGAATCACTATGATTGCCACACAAGTACCTGACAGACGAAAGCCGGATACCGAGCAGGTCAGCAATAGCATTCATTGGCATGCCATGACTGCCGAGCAACAACTCGCCTTCTATCGCTTACAGGGATATGGTTATCGCTTGCTGTTTGTACGTAACCTGCTCAGTGGCCCGTTGGCCATCATAGCCCAGCATGCGCAGCTGGCGACCATCTCCTCGGCAGGTGAGCTGGACCTGCAGCCGGACATTCGTCTCCGAGCCTGAAAAATGCCCCTAACGGGGCATTTTTAGTTGCAGCTGTTTTCAACTCATACCAGAAATATCAGACGATGATTTCCTGATAAGTCTCTACATGATGGGACTCTACCAGCTCAGGCATCTGCTGATGGAAATAGTGCTGGATGGCGTCTTTGGCGCAGTGCTGGTCGAAAGATTCGATGTCGACAAACTTCTCAACGAAAGTGATCCTGCGCGGCTCATCGCGACTCTGATTCAGTTCGTAGCGAATGCAGCCATCCTCCTTGCGGGTGTCCGGGATCAGCGCTCCCAGAGCCTCAATCAAGGCCTGCTCCTTACCCGGCTTGGCCAGAAAGCTGGCCACACAAACGATTTGACGCTGGTTTATACGATATAACGACATTCAAGTGTCCTTCTTTTGAGAGTGCAACAACATATCCAGATGGGGAATGCCATCTTCCAGATAGACTTCTGAAACCACTTCAAACCCCAAACTCTGATAAAACGCCCGCAGATACTCCTGCGCACCAATCTTGATATCTTCAGCGGGCCACAGCTTATGGCAGCCGCCAATCGCTTCCAGCATCAGCTGTCTGGCACGGCCACCACCTCGGGCCTTGGCCGCAACGGCCACCCGGCCGATACTGACCTGGGAATAACTGACCCCGGCAGGCAGCAGCCTGGCATAGGCCAACAGCTCCCCGGAACTGCTGCGGCCAAGCAGGTGCATGGCCCCAGCCGCTCTGTCTTTTTCATCCAACTCTGGGTAGGGACAATTTTGCTCTACCACAAAGATATCCACCCTGAGTTTCATCAATTCATAGAGGGTGTCCAAGGTTAACTCAGCAAAGGGTAATAATTGCCACTGCACGGATAGTACTCTGTTATTTATCGGGAACTCAGCCTACACCAGTCTGAAATTCGGCGCAAAAAAATGCCCGCAACGGGGCGGACCAAAGGGTATGAAGAAAATGTTTCGGATTACGCCTGAGGCGCCGCCTTACGGATAGACAGTACGGCCACCACGGCAAGAACCAACAGGCAGCCCATGATAAAAAACACATCGTTGTAGGCCTGTACATAGGCTTGTTGGATCATGGTCTGCGCCAATAAGGCCTTGGCTTGCGCCGAAGCCGTGACCGGATCTGAGCCGGCTGCCTGCAACAGCGCCGCGTTGGCGTTGAGCGCCTCATAGGCTCCGGCACTCACGGCGGGCACGGTTTCCTTGATATGCGCCAGATGCATTCTGGAAAGGTTGTCTGTCAGAGTCGCCACCAGCGCAATCCCAAAGGCGCCGCCCAGGTTGCGCACGACATTGAGCACGGTCGACGCAGATGGCGTTTGCTCAGGCTTGAGATGCATTGTCGCCAGGATCCCAATCGGCACCATGATAAAGGGCTGTCCCAAGGCTCTAACCACCTGCGACGCTATCATTTGCGGTCCGGCATAATCCATGGTCATATGGCTGTTCATGTAATAGCTGAGCGCCAACATGGCAAAACCGAACGCCGCCAGGTAACGGCCGTCAACTTTCTGCATTAGTCTCGGCACCAGTGGCAACACCAGGAGCTGCGGAAATCCCATCCACATGATGACCTCACCAATTTCCAACGGACTGTAGTCATGTAGCTGCGACAGAAACAGCGGGATCATATAGATGGCACCAAACAGCGCCGCCCCCAATAGGAAATAGGCTAAGGTAGAAATAGCAAAGTCTCTCTGCCCAAGAAGCCTTAAATTCACCAAAGGTGCAGACTTGCGCAGCTGGATCCAGATAAACAGGCAGATATTGATTGCCGCTATGATGGCCAGATTACGGATCAGATCCGAGCCAAACCAATCCTTGCGATTACCTTCCTCCAATACCACTTCCAGGCATCCCATCCCCAGCGCCATAGTCACTATTCCTGAATAGTCGGCGTTGCTGAGTTTGTCCCAGAGAATCGGCTTCTTCTCCAAACCGTAGGCCAACATGGCCATCACTACCAAGCCAGGGGGAAGATTAATGTAAAACAGATAATGCCAGCTGAGGTGTTCGGTCAACCAGCCGCCCAGAGTGGGGCCAATGGAAGGCGCAAAAGTTGCCGTTACCCCAAACAATGCCATACCGACGGCGCGTTTTTCAGTGGGCAAGCATTCGAGAATCAAGCGAAACGCCAGGGGAATAAGGGCGCCACCAAAGAAACCCTGCAGTGCCCGAAAGGCGATCATCGCCTCCAAATTCCAGGCAAATGAACAGAGCAGCGAAGCCACAATAAAGGCCAGCGCGTTCCAAAGCAGATAGCGCCGCACCGACAGACCTGTGCTCAACCAGCCGGACAGGGGAATGGCTATCATCTCGGCCACCAGATAGGCAGTCGAGATCCAGGATCCCTCTTCCAACGTGGCCCCCAGACTACCCTGGATCTCCTTCATCGACGCATTGGTGATCTGAATATCCAGAATCGCCATAAAGGCGCCAATCAGGCCGCCGAATACGGCTATCCAGGCGCGGCGTGAGCCGGGTCCATAGCTGTCATCCTGCGACGCGGCAGTGGCTGCTGTGATTGCAACTTGAGTCATCTGAGTTCAAGCTTCAGCGGCGGGCGATGGCATCAAGGGGGCCACCGGTCTCGGTATCAACACTGACGACGGCACTGAGTCCGGGCATCACTCTGGCATCTTCTTCTGCCAACTGCAGGCGGATCCTTACCGGGATCCTCTGAACTATCTTGGTGAAGTTACCCGTGGCATTTTCCGCCGGTAACAGACTGAATTTGGCGCCGGAGGCCGGTGACAGGCTATCGATAACACCAGTAAAGGTTTTGTCGGGAAACGCATCGAGCTTTACCTGCACCGGCTGACCGGGCTGCATATGCTGGATCTGGGTCTCTTTGAAGTTCGCCGTGATCCATACGGCCCCATCCGGCACCAAACTGAACAGCGACTGCCCCGGCTGGACGTATTGCCCCACCATGGCGCCGCGTTTGCCCACAACTCCAGAAAATGGAGCCCGCACCTGAGTATCTGCCAGTTGAATTTTAGCCAGTTCCAAACTGGCACCCGCTTCCTGACTCTTGGCCTCGGCCTGGGTTAATTGGGCATTAAATACTGCCAGTTCCCGCTCTTTGGCATTGAGTGCGGCTTTGGCTTCATCCAGACGAGCCGCGGCAGAATCGGCAGCGGCCGTCAGTTGATCCACATCATCCTGGGAACTGTAATTTTTCTGTCTGAGTTTTTCGGAGCGCTCCAATTGCTGACGGGCACGATGCAAATCTGACTCGGCGGCGACCACTCCAGCCTTGGCCTGAGTGATCAATGCCTGTTGCAGATCGACCTTGGCAGCCAAAGTGGTCAATTCTGCTTTGGCACTGTCCAGTGCCGCCTGCTCCTGCGACAACTTGGCCTGATACTGACTGTCTTCCAGTTGTGCCAACAACTGCCCTGCTTCTACGTGCTGGTTGTCTGTAATATCGGTTTTAACCACATAACCCGGCACCTTTACACTCAGGTGAGAAATGTCGGTTTCAACATAAGCGTTGTCTGTGGTTTCGATAAATCTGAGTTGCTGATACCAGTACCAACCGCCGCCCAAGATGGCCACCAGCAGCACAGATCCCCCAACCAGCATCTTGGGCTTCAACATAATTAGACTCCTGAATTTTGGAGTGGTATTTTACAACTGTCTCAGCAGATTTATTAGATGCCATACACTCAACCCACTGTTTCACAGGTGTAACAATAATATGGATCTCAATCGGATACAGATTTTTGCGCAAGTTGTTGATAAAGGAAGCTTTACTGCCGCAGCCAAGGCGATGGGCATCACCAAAGCGACCGTCAGCCGTAAGATAGCCGAGTTGGAGCACAGCACAGGGGTACAGCTGTTGTTGCGCACCACACGTAGCCTGAAACTGACTGAGGCAGGTTCAATTTACTTCAACAAAGTCAATAAAATACTCACAGATTTACGCAGCGCCGAAGATCAACTCAGCGCCAGCCAACAGACAATCCGTGGTAATTTGCGTATCGTTTGCCCGATAGAGTTTGGCCAACAGGCACTCGGCCCTGTAATTGCCAGGTTTCTGGAAGACTATCCGCAAATGCAGATAGAAGCCGAGCTGACCAACCGCAAGGTGGATATGGTCGAAGAAGGTGTCGATGTGATGTTTCATGTCCAGGGCTTGGATGACCCGAGACTGGAACACTTTCGCCTGGTACATGCCCACAAGGTGTTGATGGCCAGCCCGGAATATCTAGAGAGGTTTGGCACGCCAACGACACCCGATGAACTGCTTAACCACAGAGGAATACGCCTGGCATCGCCCTACATAGATGGCAATTGGCGGATTTTTGATGGCAAGCAATGGCAGGAGATAATCCCCGACTGTCGCTTGCAGGTCAACAATATCACCCTGGCCAGAGAAGCTGCTATAGATGGCCTTGGGATCGCCAGCCTACCTATGATGATCGCCCATGATGCGCTGCAACGGGGTGACTTGTTGCCGATACTGCAGGATTTTCCCATGGAACATGTCACCATCAATCTCATCTACCCCAAGCGTGCCTATCTACCGAGAAAGTGCCGCACCTTTGTTGAATACTTTTATGAGGCGCTATTTCAGCGCTGGGGCAGTCTGGTACTGGACATCCCTCCCTATGTCATTCCCCCGGAGAATTTGGCCCAGATGACCCCGACCAATATCTGCTGTGACCAATGAGGGTTTGCTTTTCCAATCTCCTTGGGCTATGGTGAGGGCCAGTTAGATTTTTTCCCTTATTTTTAAGTGCTTGCACTTGCATTGATGTTGCGGAGTCTCATTATGTACAGTCACACTTTACCTCTCAAGAGCACTTCACTGACATTTCCAGTGTAAGCCGGGTGCGGCCACGCATCCGGCAGTAGCAAAGTTTTCTATTCATTTTCCGTTTCAGCCTGTGAGGTTGTGGTGGTGTATAAATCTTTGTCTGCACTGGCAGATCTATTTTCATTCAAAACATCGCAGCTCTATCTGCAAAACTCGTTCAATGTGTCGTTGAGGCCACTGACCCTGGCATCGGTGATCGCCAGGCTGGCACAGCCCTGTCCCGGCGGCGGTGTGGTGCACCCGGGAACCAAGGCGCGTCTGCAAAACCTGAAAACCGGCGAGTTTCTGGAGGTGGAGTTGGTTTATCCACAACAACATGATCCCGACTCCGGCCGCTACTCTGTATTGTCCGATCTGGGTGAGGCCCTGCTCGGATGTACGCTGGATGATCTGATTGAAGTGGATGTACCGGGTGGCCCTGTGCTGTTTCAGATCCTGTCCCTGAACCAGCCAAGGCCCTGCCTGCCGGCCTGATTGCATGCTTATTGACGCTTAAAAAGAGGAGACAGTGCCTTGAAGTGTTTAACTCAGCCGTGAATGGCCCGGACAGGATGATCCGGGGTTTGGCTTAATCCTCGACGGCCACCGCCTCTTTCCCGGTCGGTCGAAGGGGAAACAGCCCTCTCTCTGGCAAAGCGGCGGCGTAGAGAGAGGTCATTGAAGAGGAGATACGCTCATGAGTAAAGAAAAAGCAAAGAAAAAACCGACTAAATCCCTGAAAGAAAAACGACGGGAAAAACGCGAAAAACGCGCAGTTCAGGAGTAATCCCAAACTACTCCGATAGCTTACTTAGTTTCGAGCCACCTTTTGGGCGCCTTAGGGCGCCCCTTTTTTCAAGGCAAGACAAGCGCACTTCCTTGGGCCAGCTGTTGCCTGTAGGCCTGCGGTGTACAACCTGCGTACTTGCGAAACAGGCTGATAAAGGGCGAAGTCTGGTGGTAACCCAGCGTCAGTGCCACCTCCTTCACTGAAATCGCTTGTCGCAGCAGCTGCAAACTGTGGATAAAGCGATAGCGTTGCCGCCACTCGGTATAGTTCATTCCAAGCCTTGCCTGGCACAAGCGCGCCAAAGTGCGTTCTGTGGTACCTAAGGTATTGGCCCAGGCGGCAAAACTGCGCCCGCCCTCAGGCTCGGCTTCCAGCTCGGCAGCTATGGCCTGCAACATGGGATGGTCGGTTACCGGTAAAAAGGGTTGTACTTCCCTGGCCTGACTCAGCTGATCCAACAGCACCTTTAGCAGTCTTTGATCCTCAGGTGTATGTGCCAGCTCGACGCCTCTTGAGTTCAAGTCCATCAAAATAGCTTCCGCTATCGGGCTCAACTCCAGCAGGCAGATATGCTTGGGCAGCCTGGCAGCCAGTTCCAGTGGCACATTCATTGAACTGTACTGCACGCAGCGGCGCATGTAGCTCTCATGCTTTACTCCGGCCGGGATCCAGATACCGCACTGCGACAACGACATAAAGCGCCGTCCTTGAGCCACCAGCTCCATCAAACCGCCGCGGCTCAGTTGCAGTTGCCCCCAGACATGACTGTGCATAGGCGTCAGCGTATCGGGTGAAAATTGCTGGTAGTAGAAGAATACCTGCGAGCCGTCACCGGGATGCTGCTCAGGTGGGTGATAGATATTGGCCATATGCAAATGTCCGAAGGCGGGTTGACTTTGTCTGATAACAGATATGTATATCACATAAGACGTGGAATAATCTGCCCCGTATTATCCAACCCAGGTTTGTCTGTTGAGCCTTGCTCGTAGTTCTGAGGAGCCCTGTTTTGTATCTGTTTCCCTTGTTGGCCGTAGCCATCTGGGCCGGCAATAGTCTGGTCAATAAACTCTCCGCCGGTGTCATAGCGCCGGAAGCCATCTCTTTCTACCGTTGGGCTTTTGCACTTTTGCTCTTGACCCCAGTGCTGCTCCCCGGGGTTTGGCGCCGCCGCGCCATGATCCGTCCCCATATTGGCAAACTCGCCGTGCTGGCAAGCCTGGGAATGGTGCTGAACCAAAGCCTGGCGTATTTTGCCGCCGCGACCACCAGCGCCACCAATATGGCGCTGATCACCTCTCTGGTGCCGGTTCTCAGCCTGTTACTGGCGGTGCCTTTGCTCGGAGTGAGGCTCTCCAAATTGGCACTGCTGGGCGCCTTTATCTCTTTCAGCGGTTTACTGTTTATGCTCAGCCAAGGCGACTTGGCCAGGCTGTCTACCTCAGTGGTACCCGGCGATCTCTTGTTACTGCTGGCCGCCGTGGTCTACGCCCTCTACGGCGTGCTATTAAAACGCTGGTCGCTGCAACTGCCGACCTGGGACCTGCTGTATATGCAGATACTGTTCGCCGTGTTCATGCTGTCGCCTCTGCTGCTCTTTGCCAGCAGTATCAGCATCACCCAGGCTTCACTGCCCTTGATAGCCTATGCCGCTATCTGTGCCTCGATTCTGGCGCCCTGGGCCTGGATCAAGGCGATTGCCCTGCTGGGCACAGAGAGAACCGCCATCTTTATGAACCTGATGCCAATCTTCACCGCCGTGCTGGCATCCACGTTACTGGGTGAGCAGTTGGGAGTCCCTCACTATGTCGGCGGTGCCTTGGTGCTGACCGGGGTCAGCCTGGTGCAGTATCGTGCCAGACGCCCAAGAGCCATGCTCAAGGCGGAAGCACTTTAAAGAAGGGTTGTGGCAGCGACTGATTCGCCCAGGCTTTCACTCACTCTCTCACACAATCTTTCGCACGGCCCTGGCCACTTTGTAGTGAAATACTCTTAGGAAATTCCCGCAAAGGACCAGGGCTATTGGCTGCGAAACACGCCTTGCATATAGGCACGCAAGCCGACGCAGAGCACAGATAAAACTTGTTCGCGCTCCTTAGTCAAATACCATCTCAAAAACAAAAACTTATTCTCAAATATTCTATTGAAGCCGACAGCAGTATTTCGGCAACAGGCGTAAAATATCCGGGTCGGCCCAGGCCGACCAACTGGTTGAATCACGCCGGTGTCTGACTGACCGGTATGCCAGCTGTAAGTGGATCTTAAATTGCAGGAAGCGGGGAGATAACCCCAGCCAGGCTTTCGCTATCAATGGAATCAACACCATGAAAGAGCACAGAAACAGCAAAGAGCAAAAGAAGAAACCCATGCACTCTGCCAAGGAGAAGCGGGCCGCCAAAATGGCCAAGAAGCAGGCCAAACTCAATCCTGTGGAGAATATCAAACAAGGCAAATGACCCTCTCCCTTCACAGCCCCAGTTTGGCAATAGATAAAACGAAAGGCGCTCAATCGAGCGCCTTTCCCTTGTGCAGTGGAGTGTCAGCCGGAGCAGCAATCCCGCCGCAGCCAACGCCTGGGGATCTTGTCGTAAATCACCTTGGCCATCAGCAGCGCCAGAATAATCCCCGACCAGTTGACCACAGCCTGTGGCAGTAACTGGTGCTCTTCCCCTATCTGCGGCATCACTTCAAAACCAAAGTTCGCCACCAGCAGGTTCACCAGCATTCCGGCCAGCAGCGCCACCCCGAGTACCCCGCCAAGATAGCCGTAAAGCGCCCGTTTACCCATCTCTTTGGCGACTACGCCTAGGGTGGCTATGTTGGTAGCTGGTCCCGCCAGCATAAACACCAACACGGCGCCCGGGGAAACCCCGGCCAGCAGCAAACCTGCCGCTATCGGCGTCGAAGCAGTGGCACAGATATACATGGGGATGGAGATGAGAACCATCACCAACATGGCCAGAATACCGCCGCCCCATTGGGCCAGGAAGTCTCCCGGCACATAGGTCTGTACCAGCGCGGCAAAGAATAACCCCACCAGCAACCAGATGGCGGTGTCACGCACCAGATCCGTGGCGGCATACTTGAGACCGGCCAGCACTCTATGCAAGACAGACTTCGACTTGAGTTCAGCTGCCATATCGTCACTGTCGCAGCAGTTCGAGGCCGATTGCGATGATGAACAACATGAAGCCGCCTCTACCTTGGGTTGAGAGCAGCAGGACTGAGTGGCTTCTTCCTTGACCGAAGAACAACAAGAGCTGCCGGCGGTGCTGGCCTTAGCGGTACTGATCTTAGCCGTACTGCAGCAGTCTGCCTCTTGCACCTTGGCCGGGGCACAGCAGGAACTCTGAACTTGTGTCGGTGCGGCCTTGAGAGGACTGTAGTTGGCGGCGCCTACCGGCTTGAACTGAGCCGCAGTTTTGACTTGAGCCCCTTCCGGATCGCTCTTCTTCACTGCCTCAGAGGGCAAAGCCGGCTCATCATCGCGACCAACCAGCAAACCTGCCACTATGGCACTGCACACCGCGGCAATGGGCCTGACAATCGCCATAAAGGGGCCGAGCAGAACATAGGAGACAGTGACCGAATCGACGCCGGTTTCCGGGGTCGATACCAGAAAAGAGGTGGTAGCCGCCTTGGAGGCGCCGCTGCGTCTCAGGCCAACAGCGGCCGGGATAACGCCGCAGGAACACAGCGGCAAAGGCGCGCCCAGCAGGGCCGCCTTGACAGTGGTCTTGAGGCCATGGCCCCCCAATTGCTTTTGCATCCAGCTCATGGGAACAAAAACCTTCAGCAGCCCCGCCAGCACCAGCCCCAATAGCAGCCAGGGGGCTGACTCGAGAAACAGCTCAATAAAATTATCCATCAACATGATTTTGCGCCCCTACTTGCACGGCTATTGGCATGACTGTGATTGTGACCCTTGCCGGTTTCGACTCTGGGGGACAGCTCATCGTCACAAGACTCCAACGCCTCCAGAATCGAACAATGCTCGGCACTTTCCGGGCCGCCACAGCAAGTATCCGACAGTAACTGCAAAGACTGGCGGAACTGATTAAGCTCGGCAATTTTCTGTTGCACCTTATCCAACTTGTCGTCCACCATGCCTTTGACATCGCTGCAGGCACGGTTGGACTTATCCAGTTCAATGGACAAAAGCTCGGCTATCTCCCCCAGGGTAAAACCCACCGCCTTGGCCCTGAGAATAAACTTCAGCCGCTCGGCATCCCTGTCGCTGTAGACCCGGTAACCGGAGTCGGTGCGCATAGAGGGTGCCAGCAGGCCGTGTTTCTCGTAAAACCTCAGGGTATCGGCCTTGATATCAAAGCGCTTGGCCAGTTCACCTATCCTGTACATATGCAGTTCCTGCTAATAATTCCTATTCAAGTATAAAGCTTAGAGCTTAATCCAAGGTCAAGTGTTTTTTATCCCGCTTCGGGGTTTTGGCTTGTTCGCAGAGCAATATTGTGAAACGCGTAGAAAAAACACCGCGGCAAATCGTTTTACGTTAAAATACGGCGCGCCTTGAGGGTTCCCGGACCATTCGAGGGACTTTTGGAAAACAATGCAAATCGCACTGCCTGGTTTTCCGAAAGATCCTTGAATATAAAAAAGTGGAATACTGTACCCAAATGAATAATGCCAGACCCATACGTCGCGCGCTCTTGAGCGTATCTGATAAGACCGGAATCCTGGAGTTCGCCAAAGCGCTGCATGCCCAGGGCGTTGAACTGCTGTCCACCGGAGGCACCGCCCGCTTGCTGGCGGATAACGCTGTACCTGTCATTGAAGTTTCAGACTACACAGGTCACCCAGAGATCATGGATGGCCGGGTCAAGACACTGCATCCCAAAGTGCATGGCGGTATTCTCGCCCGTCGTGGCCAGGACGAAGCCGTCATGGAAGCCAATGGCATAGGCCCGATTGACCTGGTGGCCGTTAACCTCTACCCCTTCGCCGAAACCGTTGCCAAGCCGGGTTGTACCCTGGAAGACGCCATAGAGAATATCGATATCGGCGGCCCGACCATGGTGCGCGCCGCGGCCAAGAACCATAAAGACGTCACCATAGTGGTCAACGCCTCTGACTATCAACGCGTACTGGCAGAAATGGCGGCACACCAGGGTTCAACTACTCTGGCAACCCGTTTTGATCTGGCCATTGCCGCCTTTGAACATACGGCCGCCTACGATGGCATGATAGCAAACTACTTCGGCACCCAGGTTCCGGCCCACAGCAAGGACGAGTGTCATCAGGATTCCAAGTTCCCGCGCACCTTCAACACTCAGTTGCTGAAGAAACAAGATCTGCGTTACGGCGAGAACAGCCACCAGAGTGCCGCCTTCTATGTTGACCTCAACACAGACGAAGCCTCGGTCGCCACTGCCGTGCAGCTGCAAGGTAAGGCGCTGTCTTACAACAATATCGCCGACACCGACGCCGCGCTGGAATGCGTCAAGGAATTTGAGCAACCCGCCTGCGTTATCGTCAAGCACGCCAACCCCTGTGGTGTCGCCCTGGGCAGCGATCTGCTGGACGCCTACAACCGCGCCTTCAAGACAGACCCTACCTCGGCCTTCGGCGGCATCATCGCCTTCAACCGTGAGCTGGACGGCGCCACTGCGGCGGCCATTGTCGAGCGTCAGTTTGTTGAAGTGATCATCGCTCCTAAGGTCAGCGAGCAAGCCCGCGAGCTGGTTGCCAAGAAAGCCAATGTCCGTCTGCTTGAATGCGGTCAGTGGCAAGGCCGCACCAAGGGCCTGGATTACAAGCGGGTCAACGGTGGTCTGCTGATCCAGGACAGAGATCAAGGCATGGTGAGCGAGGCCGACCTCAAGGTGGTCAGCAAGCGTCAACCTACTGCCGAAGAAATCAAAGATCTGCTGTTCTGTTGGAAGGTCGCCAAGTTCGTTAAGTCCAACGCCATTGTTTATGCCAAAGACGGCATGACCATAGGGGTGGGCGCAGGTCAAATGAGCAGGGTCTACAGCGCCAAAATCGCCGGTATCAAGGCCGCCGATGAAGGCTTGGTCGTGGAAGGTTCAGTGATGGCATCCGATGCCTTCTTCCCCTTCCGTGACGGTATCGATGCCGCTGCTGCTGCCGGTATCAGCTGCATCATTCAACCCGGTGGCTCAATCCGCGATGAAGAGGTGATTGCCGCTGCAGACGAGCATGGAATGGCCATGGTATTTACCAATATGCGCCACTTCCGTCACTGATAGTCAGCAGGCCCGAACCGGCCTGCACTGATGCAATGAACTTATCGCCGGAATAACCTCCGGCGATTCGCCGTAACAAAGCCCTGCCCGGCCTGAACCTGCCCGCAAGGCGTTAAGCGAAAAAGGATAAGAAGATGCAAGTACTCGTGATTGGTGGTGGTGGTCGTGAACATGCCCTGGCCTGGAAGGCAGCGCAATCTGCCGCCGTGGAAACCGTATTTGTTGCTCCGGGGAATGCCGGCACGGCGCTGGAGCCCAAGCTGGAAAACCTGGCGATAGAAGCCACGGATATCCCGGCGCTGCTGGCCTTTGCCAAGCAACAACAGATAGCCCTCACCATAGTCGGCCCAGAGGCCCCTCTGGTACTGGGAGTGGTCGATGCCTTCCGCGCCGAAGGTCTGAATATCTTTGGCCCCACCGAAGCGGCAGCGCAACTGGAAGGCTCCAAGGCCTTTACCAAAGACTTTCTTGCCCGCCACCGGATCCCAACCGCCGACTACCAGAACTTCACTGAAATTGCCCCGGCCAAGGCCTATGTCGCCGAGCTTGCCGGTCGCACAGGTTTCCCTGTGGTAATCAAGGCCGATGGTCTGGCCGCAGGTAAAGGGGTGATCATCGCCCAGGATCAAACCGAGGCCGATGCCGCCATCGACGATATGCTGGCAGGCAACAAGTTCGGCGAAGCCGGCTCCAGAGTGGTCGTTGAGGAGTTTCTGCGCGGCGAAGAAGCCAGCTTTATCGTGATGGTCGACGGCAACAATATTCTGCCTATGGCCACCAGCCAGGATCACAAAGCTCGTGACAACGCCGACAACGGCCCCAACACAGGCGGCATGGGTGCTTACTCCCCGGCGCCGGTCGTCACCCAAACAGTGCACGATTGGGTCATGGCCAATGTTATCCGGCCAACGGTTGACGGCATGGCCGCCGAAGGCAATGTCTACACAGGCTTCCTCTATGCCGGCTTGATGGTTGCCGCCGATGGCAGCGCCAAGGTGCTGGAATACAACTGCCGCTTTGGCGACCCCGAGACTCAACCTATCATGATGCGCCTCAAGTCGGATCTGGTGGAGCTCTGCCTGGCCGCCTGCCGTGGTGAGCTGGACAAGGTCAGCGCCGAATATGATCAGCGTGCCGCCGTCGGTGTGGTCATGGCCGCCGGGGGCTATCCGGATGATTACCGCAAGGGTGATGTTATCGAAGGGCTGTCGCTCGGCAATAATGAAGCCAAGGTGTTCCACGCCGGTACCAAGATGGTCGATGGCCATGTAGTCACCAATGGCGGCCGGGTATTGTGCGCCACGGCTTTGGGCAACACAGTGACCGAGGCCCAGCAGGCCGCTTATGCCCTGGTGGATGAAGTCCATTGGGACGATGTCTACTTCAGAACCGACATAGGCTATCGCGCCATCGCCCGCGAGCAGGCATAACGGCTTTCACTCAGTTAGCCAGACTCAACAGTCAACAAAAAAGCCCGGAATTTTCCGGGCTTTTCTGTTTGAACCTCAGCTTAGCTCTTTAAGGGCTTAGTTCTCTGAAGGCATAGTTTTCTGATTGCTTAATCACTTTAAAGCAAGGTACTGGCCATCTTGCGGCGCAGGTAGGCTATCTGCTGCATATGGGGCAAGTCTTTAGGACAGTTGTCCTGACATCCCAGCAGGGTCATACAACCGAACACCCCATCCTGATTGCCTATCACATGGTAGAAGTCCTCGGCGCTGCGGGCATCGCGGCTATCCAGCTCGAAACGAGCGATTTTCATCATGCCGACTGCGCCGACAAAGGTGTCGCGCATCTGCTTGGTGGCGCAGGCCGAGACGCAGACACCGCACTCCACACAGCGCTCCAGTTCATAGAGTCTGGCGGCTTCCTCCGGGTCCATCGGGGCTTCCAGATGGTGGATATCCTGCTGATCCGGCTTGGGATGCAGCCACAGCTTGAGCCTTTCAGCCAGCTCACGCATAAACTTGCCTGTGTTGACCGACAGATCCCCTATTAGCTCAAAGCCTGGCAGCGGCATCAGGGTGATCAGTCCATCTGGATATTTGGCGGTCAAGGTGCGGCAAGCCAAGGTAGGAAAGCCGTTGATCACCATGGCGCAGCTGCCGCAAATCCCGGCGCGACAGACAAAGTCGAACTGCAACGATGGGTCCTGCTCCTCCCTGAGGCGATTGAGGGCGATAAATACCGTCATCCCCGGTGTTTCTTGCAGTTGATAGTCCACCATTTGTGGCTTGTCTCCCGCTTGCTGTGGGTCGTAACGGAAGATCCTGAAGGTTAAAGTGCGACCACTCATGCGTTGTCATCTCCGGCAGGGTTAGGCTGAGAAGGGGTTGAAGTCTGTGGGCAAGCCAGACGGTCGCTCAGGCGCTCGTTGCCGGGGCGCAGGCTTTCCGGCAGTTCGAACGGCATCAGTGCCCGCTGCTTGTCTTCAGCACCGGCATCCGGCCCCAGAGACGCGAGAATGGCAGCAATCTCCTGCTCGCGTTTGGCGGTATCCGGATGGGCAATGGCATTGTCGGCACCATAGCCGCGATAACCGGGCGGCAGTTCCATCTGCATCACATCCAGCGCCTCGTAGCTGAGCACAGGCTCCAGCGCGTCGGGGTCCGGCCAGCTGGCCAGGGTACGGCTGAGCCAGTCTTTGTCGTTACGCTGCGGGTAATCCTCGCGGGCATGGGCGCCACGACTCTCGGTACGCGCCAGGGCGCCGCAGGCCACAGTCAGCGCCACCTTAAGCATACGCCTGACCCGTAAGGCCTCGACCAACTCGGGGTTGGCGTGGCGCTTCTTGCAGGTAACGACAATATTGCGCGAGCGAGCCAGCAAATCCTTGAGTTCGGCCACCGCCTTTTCCAGCTCTGGGCCGTTACGGAAGATGCCGACATAGTCCATCATCACTCTTTGCATCAGGCGCTTGAGCTCAAACGGGCTCTCGCCCTGCTCCCGAGCCAGCAACTCGTCTATTTCCTGGTTGAGCTCATCACGGAAACGCTGCACCAGCGCCGTATCCAGCACCAGCTCCTCCTGCTCGCAGAAGTCGGCCACATATTTGCCTATGATCATGCCGCCGACCACGGTTTCCGCCAGCGAATTACCGCCCAAACGGTTAAAGCCATGCATGTCCCAACAGGCTGCCTCACCGACACTGAACAGCCCCTTGAGCTGCGGGCTCTCTCCTGTGTGATTGGTGCGAATGCCGCCCATGGAATAGTGCTGGGTCGGCCGCACCGGGATCCACTCTTCGGCCGGATCTATGCCGAGGAAGTTCTCGCAGATCTCTTTGACTTCCCGCAGGTTGGTTTCCACATGCTTGCGCCCCAGCAGGGTGATATCCAACCACAGGTGCGGGCCATAGGGGCTGTCGACTCCCTTGCCCTTACGCATATGTTCTGTCATCCGCCGTGATACCACGTCACGCGAGGCCAGCTCTTTCTTTTCCGGCTCATAGTCTGGCATAAAGCGGTAGCCGTCTTTATCCCGCAGCAAGCCACCGTCTCCGCGGCAGCCCTCTGTGGTCAGAATGCCCACTGGCACTATGGCCGTGGGGTGGAACTGTACGGCTTCCATATTGCCAAGGGTCGCGACCCCGGTTTCCAGCGCCAGCGCCTGGCCTATGCCCTCACAGATCACCGCATTGGTGGACACCTCATAGATACGGCCGTAGCCACCTGTGGCTATGGTGGTGGCCCGGGCGATATAGGCCCTGAGTTCACCTGTGATCAAACAGCGGGCAATGACCCCATGGCAGCGGCTGCCGTCGTGAATGAGTTTCAGCGCCTCGACCCGCTCATGCACTGGGATCTCCATGGAGATCGCCTTATTGTCCACCGCATACAGCAGCGAGTGGCCGGTACCATCGGCGGTGTAACAGGTGCGCCATTTCTTGGTGCCGCCAAAGTCGCGGGCGTTGATCAGCCCGTGAGCCTCGGCGGCTTCTTCCAGAGTTACTTTTTCGGCATTGACCACTACTTGACGCGGCCCGGCAGTCACCCTGGTCCAGGGTACGCCCCAGTTGGCCAGCTCACGGACCGCCTTGGGAGCACAGTGGGCGAACATTCGTGCCACCTGCTGATCGCAGCCCCAGTCTGAGCCTTTGACCGTGTCCTGAAAATGCACATCTTCGCTGTCGCCCATGCCCTTGACGGTATTGCCGAGACTGGCCTGCATGCCGCCCTGGGCCGCGGCCGAGTGGGAACGCTTGGCAGGGATCAGCGACAGTACCAGGGTATCCAGGCCACGCTCTTTGGAAGCGATGGCTACCCGCAGCCCCGCCAATCCGGCGCCGACAACCAACGAATCCGTATAGATGAGTTTCACGCACACTCCTTATGGGACGGCCCAATGCCGTTTACCCTAAAGCTATCTGTTTGGGTTATCGATACTCAGCTCGCGTGGGGCCAAAAGGCCAGCAAGGACGCCAGACCTACGGCGACAAACGCCACACTGAGTATGGTTTTAATTTTTCTAAGGCGCGCCCGGCTGTTGAGATCCCGCGTCGCGCCCCATTTCAATGCCACCCGGTACAGTCCTATGGCGGCATGTAACTCCACTGTCAGCAGTAGTGGCAGGTACAAGGCCCAGGCATACTGGTTCCAAATCCTGTCGGCCGAGCCCTGTGGCCCTATGGTTTCCGGGGCCGAACCCACCAACCAAAGATGCACAGGAAGCAGCAGCAAAATCACCACTCCGGTAGCGGCCTGCCACACCCACAAGCGGGTATCGCCATGATCAATTTGCACTAGTTGCTGTTTCAGAGCCTTTTGCTGCCTGAGCGACAGAGGCAACTTGTGCAAGGCCACCAACACATGCAGTAACGCCAACCCGGCAACGGCTATGGCTATCAGGCTCACCACCCAGGGATAGCCGTGGCCATCATCACTGAGAAAACTCAGCTCCATGTTGCGGGCCACCCATTCCATTGCCGGTGCCCCCAGCAATATTGAAGACACCAGCAACAGGTGAGTCCACAAAAACAGCGCCAACAACACGCCTGAAGCACTCTGCCCCAGATCCAACCAGCCGCCCCAGCGCTCACTCAGTCGTATCATCCGTATTCCCCCTGTCATCCAATGGCTTAACCGCTTAAAGATAGTAAAACCAATGTGGATCACAAAGGGCGAACGAACCCTGAGGCAGATCAAACTTCTGCCGGTTAATTTACCTTTAACTGATATTGAGTTAACCGGGAACAAACGGCTGCAACGGCAGGCTCAGCTCATTGCCTAGCAGCATATAGGTCACCAAACTGCCTAAACCAAGCACAATAAGGTATACAATCAATAGCTTGGCTATTTTCCTCAGGCCAGTGCGGTTAAAGCTGAGGCCCCATTTCACCGCCACCCGATACAGACCTATCATGGCGTGGATCACCACCGCAGGCAGCAGCAGGATATACAGCAGCCAGGTGTTGTCGTGCCAGACTCGGTAGGCCGACATATTGGGGCCGATTTCCGGATTGGCTATCATGGTGACCAGGTGCATGGGCACCAGGAAGAACAGGATAAAGCCGGTAGCCAACTGCCAGAACCAGGCGTGGCTGTCGCGGTGTTTGATCAGATGCAGATGGCTGCGCAGCGCCCGCCATTGGCCGAGCTGCGCCGGAAAGCGCCTCAGCGCCATGGCGGCATGCAGTATCACCACCAGCAGAATAAACACAGAGAAGAGTTGCGTCAGCAGTGGGTAACCGTGGCCACTGGCACTGAACCAACCGCCTTCCAGCACCTGCACTACCTTATAGAAAGCCTCTTTACCCAGCATGATGCTGGATTCGAAGTGAAGATGCGCCAACAGAAACATGCCCAGCAAAATGCCGCTGGCACTCTGCAGGCGATCGGCTCTGGCCGACCAGTGGTGGCTGTTGGCATGACCGAGCCAGCGCTCGGGGATGTGATATTTTGTCAGCATGTTTTTTGGGTACAGATCCTTGGGATCTACAACATAACTCACAGCCAAACTGCGCCAATGCCCAAGGAGTCTGAATGTGACCTGCCTCAATCGAAAGTGGGGGATTATCTGATCACGCTCACAAATAAACCACTTTCAGCAAAACAGAGGTAATACCAATTATCCACTACAAATCAAACGTTTATTTGAAACTTTAAAACAAAAAAGACAGCAAATTACCGTAAATCCAACCGCTGACCGAGTAAACCTGAAACCGGGTTTCACTCCGCCCTCTTTACCCCGGTGTGCTGGCAAGGCCGGCAGCCTATGGCTTACAATAGCGCTTTATTGTCCCCCACGAGAGAAGATTCCATGCCCTGGATCCAGTTACGCATCCACAGCAGCAGCGAGCACGCCGAGACACTCAGCGACCTGTTGCTGGAGGAAGGCAGCGTGTCCATCACCTTTGAAGATGGTAAAGATACGCCGATTTTTGAGCCCAAACTGGGAGAAACCCCACTTTGGGCCGACACTGTGGTGGTCGCTCTGTTCGATGCCGGCACAGATCTGACTCCCACAGTCGAGATGCTCAAGCAACTGCCCTTCCTCGAAGGCAAGCTGAACTACAAGATAGAGCAGATAGAAGATAAAGACTGGGTACGCGAATGGATGGACAGCTTCCACCCCATTCAGTTCGGAAAGCGCCTGTGGATCTGTCCCAGCTGGCGTGAAATCCCGGAGCCTGAAGCCGTCAACGTCATCTTGGATCCCGGCCTGGCCTTTGGCACAGGCACTCATCCCACAACGGCCCTGTGCCTGGAGTGGCTCGATGGCCTGGATCTGCAAGGTAAACAGCTGGTCGACTTCGGCTGCGGTTCCGGCATTCTGGCAGTCGCAGGTCTCAAGCTGGGCGCAACCAACGCCATAGGCATAGACATAGACTACCAGGCTATAGACGCCTCCCGCGACAATGCCAAGCGCAACGGCGTGGATGACAGACTCAGCCTCTATCTGCCTGAAGATCAACCCAAAGGTATTCAGGCCGATGTGTTGGTAGCCAATATTCTGGCCGGACCGCTGCGGGAACTGGCCCCCCTGATCGCCGAGTTGGTTCGTCCGGGTGGCAAACTGGCGCTGTCCGGTTTACTGCAGGAACAAGCCGAAGAGATCCGCGAATTTTACGCTCAATGGTTCGAGATGGACGAAGCCGTTCACAAAGAAGATTGGAGCCGCTTGACAGGAGTACGCAAATAGCGGTAAAGGCGGCGCCAGAGCGCACTGGCGCTGACTTCCCACCAATCAAAAGTCAAGTAAAAAAGTTTTGCTCAGGTCATTTATTGACCTTTTCACCGCTGCCAAAAAGGCGTACTATAGCGCCCCTTTGAAGAGCAAGGTGAAACAGCAAAATGCAGATTGGACCCTATCAACTGAAGAATCAGCTGATCGTGGCACCAATGGCAGGTGTCACCGATCAGGCCTTCCGCAATCTCTGTATCCGTTATGGTGCTGCCATGGCAGTGTCAGAGATGCTTTCGTCCAATCCCGACCTTTGGGACACGGACAAGAGCCGCCAGAGAATGACGCACTCGGGTGAAGAAGGCATACGCTCAGTACAAATCGCCGGGGCTGACCCCGATAATATGGCTTGGGCCGCCCGCTACAATGTGGAGCAAGGCGCCCAAATCATAGATATCAACATGGGTTGTCCGGCAAAAAAAGTGAATAAAAAGCTCGCGGGTTCTGCCCTGCTGCAATCGCCGGAACTGGTAAAGAAAATACTGGATGCCGTGGTTGCCGCAGTGGATGTGCCGGTAACGCTGAAGATTCGCACGGGCTGGGCCCCAGAACACAGAAATGGTGTTCAAATCGCCCGGATTGCCGAAGAGAGTGGCATTACGGCGCTCGCGGTTCATGGCCGCACCCGCCAATGCATGTACAAGGGTCATGCCGAGTACGACACCATCAAGGCAATCAAACAGAATGTCTCGATTCCTGTTGTCGCCAACGGGGACATCGATAGTCCGGAGAAGGCGCGTTTCGTGCTGGATTACACAGGTGTCGATGCCCTGATGATAGGACGGGGTGCCCAGGGAAGGCCTTGGATTTTCAGAGAGATCCAGCATTACCTGGACACAGGTAGCAAGCTAGCGCCCATAGGGATGGCAGAGCAGCGTCAAGTGATGCTGGAACACCTAACCAAACTGTATGATTTATATGGGGAAGTAAAGGGCGTCCGCTTCGCCAGAAAACATATGGGATGGTACCTGGACCAGGAAGAACAGCGCCAGTTCCGTGCCGACTTTAACCGGCTGGAAACCGCTGCAGAACAATGTTCCATGGTGGAACGTTTTTTTGATGAATGTGTACTAGATAAATAAAGAGCAGAATACGAATGTTTGATCAGACAACTCACACAGAAGCTCATCAGCTTACCGTAGGCAAAATCGAAACCGCTAACGGCACCATCAAGCCCCAGTTACTGCGCGACGCTGTAAAGCGCGCTGTCAGCAACTTCTTCGCTCAGTTGGACGGTCAAGAAGCTCAGGAAGTTTATGAAATGGTGCTATGCGAAGTTGAAGCACCTCTGCTTGATATCATTATGCAGCACACTCGTGGCAACCAGACCCGCGCCGCCAACATGCTGGGCATCAACCGCGGCACACTGCGCAAGAAGCTGAAAAAATACGGCATGAACTGATCACCAGTTCGCTAGATGCTGTAACTAAAAAGGTTTACCCATAAAACGGTAAGCCTTTTTTGTTTTACCCTCCATGAAGACACTATATTGTTGATCGCCACCGACTTATCAAAGTAACACGGATAAAAATCAGCCCGATTGTTGTACCATGGAGTCTCAGTTGCAGAGGCGATATCGAATAGGGCATCACAGCATAGGCCCGGTCTGATTGACATCGGCGACCGACATCTTTAAAACGTCAGCCAACTTGGCGATAGCGCTACGAGACACAGCAAGGACACGGAACGATGGGACAGCTTATAGGAAATTTCTTCTCGGTAGTTTGGCGAGTTCTCGCTGCCGTTTTTGGTCACTGGCAGGCTCCGCCCTGGATGCATTGGTGCATAAAGCATCCCTTTAAAGCCTTGGGAAGCCTACTGCTGCTATCTGTATTGACTGTGCTTTGCTGGGGTGGCTGGTATTGGTACCAGCATTTACCCAAGCCCTATACCCTGCACTATACGCTCAAGGCGCCGCGGCTAACCGATTACCACCAGACCAAACCTCAGGTCGCTCCCTTGACCCTGACCTTCAGTGGTTCGGTCGCGCCTTTGGATGTCATAGGCAAACCTGTCTCCAAGGGCGTCAGTCTCAGCCCCCAACTCGCCGGACAGTGGCGCTGGGCCAGTGACAAACATCTGCAATTTACTCCGGATAACGACTGGCCGATTGCGGAAAAGTTCGCAGTCAGCCTGGATAAGAAGCAGCTGCTGGCAGACCATATCTTACTGGATAAATACCAGAGCGAATTCAGCACAGCCGCCTTCACGGCCACCATCTCTGAGGGGCGCCTGTACCAGGATCCGGCCCAGCCGAGTATTCAAAAGCTGGTCGCCACCCTGGCCTTCAGCCACCCGGTGGATACGGCCTCGGTCAAACCTCAACTGGCGATATTGCTGAGCCCCGGCTTGACCTACAGCGGCAATGGCGACACCGAGGTCACCTTCGATGACAAGCATCTGTTCGCTTACATACATTCTCCTGCGCTCGCCACGCCACTTGAGCAGAGCACTGTAACCCTGGAAGTCAGCAAAGGGATCCAGGCGGCCAGCGGCGGCAACAAGGCAGGCAAGAGCCAATGGCAAGTAGAGGTTCCCGGCCGTTATCAGCTGAGTTTTAAACAAGCTCAGGTCAACTTCGCCTACAACGACAAGGATGAACCCGAGCCGGTGCTGACGATGGAAAGCTCACGTCCGGTCAACGACGAAGCGCTTCAAGGCAAAGTACATGCCTGGTTGCTGCCGGTGAAAAATCCCAAGGGAAGCCGTCACTGGTATCAGGAAAATGTCACCGAACAGGTACTGGCCAAGGCCGACAAACTGACCTTGACCCAGATCCCCGGTGCCGAAGGCCTCAACCAATTACACAGCTTCAAGCTGAAAGCTCCGGTCGATCGCTACGTGGCGGTAATGGTGGATAAGGAAGTCGAAGGCCAAGGGGGTTATCTGTCCCGCGATGCAGTGCTGACTGTGCTACGAATGCCGCAGTATCCCAAGGCGCTCAACTTCCTCGGCGAAGGCTCCTTGCTGACTCTGGACGACGATCAACGCCTCGGCTATTTGGCCCGAGGGGTGCAAAAGGTGCAGATTGAGGTCGCCCAGCTACTGCCTGATCAGCTCAATGCCCTGATAGATCAAAGCTCGGGCAGCTTTGCCGAGCCCTACCTAAACAACACAGATTTCGACCGTTTGGTCACTCGTCAGGTGTTCAAGCAACAGCTTACCGGGCGCGATCCCAGCAAGACGCTCTACGGCAGCGTCGACCTCAAGCCCTTCTTCAAGGACAAGCGCGGCATCTTTGTGGTCAAGCTTACTCCGGCCGATGAAAGAGACAGCCAAACCTTCGACTATTACCAAACCGAGGCCCACGATCTGCGCTTTGTGGTCGTGACAGATCTGGGCATACTCGCCAAACGCAGCCGTGATGGCAGCCAAGATCTGTTCGTGCAATCCCTCGGCAAGGGGACTCCGGTGGCCGGAGCCCGGGTGGCCGTCATCGGCCGCAACGGTTTGCCGGTAGCCGAGGCTTTGACCGATGAACGCGGTCATACAGGCTTTGCCAAGCTTGGCGAGCTGCGCCGGGAAAAGACCCCGCTCTACTATCAGGTCGAAAAGGATGGCGATCTCTCCTTCTTGCCGCTGGCTGATTGGCGTCGCCAGCTCAATCTGTCCCGTTTCGACACCGGCGGCAGCTATGAGAGCGACGATCCCGGCGCCCTGAGAGCCTACCTCTTCACCGACCGCGGGCTGTATCGCCCCGGTGAAACGGCCCATATCGCCAGTTTGGTGCGGGGTCAGGACTGGAGTACCGCCCTGGGTGGCCTGCCGGTGAAAATGCAGATCACCGATCCCCGCGGTGTAACCGTGCTGGATCGCACCTTCAAACTCGATGGCAGCGGCTTTGACAGCCTGGACTTCAGCGCCGGCGAAACCGCGGTTGCCGGTGACTATCTCGCCACTCTGTCCCTCATCAAAGACAGATACCGCCTCACGCGTCTGGGGGATGTCACCTTCAAGGTGCGCGACTTCGAGCCGGATCGCATCAAGGTGCGGGTCTCTCTGGGCACCGACAAGCAGTTTGAAGGCTGGCGCAAGCCACAGCAACTCAAGGCCGAGGTCTTGGCCGAGCAACTCTTCGGTGGCCCGGCGAGCGATCGCCGAGTCAGCGGCGAGATGGTGCTGTCACCAACAGATATTAGCTTCAAAGCCTGGCCCGGCTATCGCTTTGGGGTATTGGGCAAGCTCAAGGAATCGTTCCGCGAAGACTTGAGCGAAACCACCACAGACGGCGAAGGCAAGGCCAGCCTGGACTTGGCGCTGGACCGCTTTGCCGGCAGCACTTACAAGCTGCACTTGCTGGCTCGGGTATTTGAAGCCGGCTCAGGCCACGGTGTCAGCGCCCAAGACCAGCTACTGGTATCCGATGCCGACTGGTTACTGGGCTACAAGAGCGATGGCGCTCTGGATTTCATCAGCAAAGACGGCAAGCGTGTGCTCAACCTGCAAGCCGTTGGCCAGAACCTTCAAGGTGTGGCTACTGAGCTCAAAGTCGAGCGTATCGCCCGGCGCTGGGTGTCTGTGTTGGTGAAACAGAATGACGGCACCTACCGCTATGAATCGCGCCGCAAAGACAAACTGCTGGGCAGCACTGCCCTGAGTCTGGCCGCAAGCGGTGGCCAATTGGAACTCGACACCAGGGAGCCGGGTGACTACCGCCTGCGACTGCTGGATGAAAACGGCCGCCAGTTGAACCAAATAGATTACAGCGTTGCCGGCAGCGGCAACGCCAGTCGCACGCTGGAGCGCAACGCCGAGCTGGAACTGACGCTAAACAAGGCAGAATATCTGCCGGGTGAAAGCATTCAGGTGGCGATTCAGGCCCCTTACAGCGGCGCCGGACTCATCACCATAGAGAGAGACAAGGTTTACGCCTTCAAATGGTTCAAGGCCGACAGCACCCGTTCGTTACAGAGCATTACCCTGCCGCAAGGCATTGAGGGCAATGCCTATATCAATGTGCAGTTCCTGCGGGCACCGGACTCGGAAGAAGTCTTTATGAGCCCGCTGTCCTATGCCGTGAAACCCTTTAAGGTGGATCTCGGTGAGCGGCGTCAGGCCATCGCCCTGAGCCTGCCGGAAAAGGTTAAACCCGGGACGCAACTGGATATCGACCTCAAGCTGCCAAGCAAAGCCAGAGTCGTGGTATTCGGGGTTGATGCCGGTATTTTGCAGGTGGCCCGCTATGAAGCGCCGGATCCACTGGCGCACTTCTTCGACAAGAAGGCTCTCAGCGTAGATTCCAGCCAAATTCTCGACCTGCTGCTGCCGGATCTCAAGGTGCTGATGCGCCAGGCCGCCCCCGGAGGTGACGCCGCCGCGCTGCTGGCAGCCAACCTCAACCCCTTCAAACGCAAGCGCGCCAAGCCTGTGGTCTACTGGTCGGGTATTCGTGAGTTGGCCGCCGGAGAGCAGCGGCTGCAATATACAGTGCCCGACAGCTTCAACGGCAGTATCCGCTTCTTTGCCGTCAGTGCCACCGAAGGCGGCATAGGCACCAGCGAGGCCAGTGTCGCGGTCAAGGCGCCTGTGGTGATGAGCCCCAATGTGCCGGCTTTCCTGGCACCCGGCGACACCGCCGATGTTACTGTGGGACTCTATAACACAGAAGCCGAAGCGCAGGATGTTACCCTGACCCTCAGCCTGAGCGGCGCCCTTCGCAGCGACCTGCAACCGCAGCAGTTCCATATCGAACCGGGCCGTGAAGCCACGGCGCACTTTGCCGTCAAGGCAGGCGAAAATCTGGGTCAAGGAGAACTCCACTGGAAGCTGGCCACCAGCGAAGGCGAGCTCAAGATCAGCGAGAGCATCTCGGTACGGCCGTTAACGCCCCACCGTTTAACCCTGGCCACGGCTGTGCTCGACCGCTCCGAAGCCAAGCTCAAACTTGACCGTCAGCTGTTTACGCCGTTCAGCAAGGTGGAAGCGGCCCTTGGCAACAGTCCGCTGGTTTGGGCTCAGGGGCTGAGCCACTATCTGGACAACTATCCTCACGCCTGTACCGAACAGTTGGTATCCAAAGCCGTACCGGCACTGCTGCTGGGCAAGCCTCAGGATAATCTCAATGACTTTAACCAACTCATTGGCCAGTTGCGAAGCCGCCAGAACAGCAGCGGCGGCTTCGGTCTCTGGGCCGCCAACCCGATAGTCGAGCCTATGGTGGCCTTGTATGTGGTAGACATGCTGCTGGACGCCAAGGCCCAGGGTTACCCCGTGCCACAGGATCTACTGGACAAGGCCAACAGCTATCTGTCGAGCGTGAGCTCTGGCCCCAGCAGCGGCCTGGATGAACTGCGCGAACGTGCCTATGGCGCGTATCTGCTGGCCCGCCAGGGGGTGCAGGTGAGCGGCGCCCTGGCCGACATCCGCGAGCGTTTGCAGCGCTACTATCCTAAGGATTGGCAAGCAGACATCGCCAGTGCCTGGCTGGCCGCCAGCTTTACCCTGATGCAGCAGCAACAGTTGGCCGAGCCACTGTGGCAGGCGCAGAAGTGGCAGCTGCTTGAGGATAAGCCCCAGCGCCTCGGCCTCTACCTGGATCCCATGGTGCACGATGCCCAGCTGCTGACACTCATCGCCCGTCAGGCGCCACAGCGCCTGGATGACCTGCCGGAACAGTTGCTGCCGCGCATGGGCCAGTGGCTCAGCGAGCAGCGTTACAGCTCGCTGTCTGCCGGTACTCTGGTGCGGGCGCTGACCGCTCTGGATAACTCCCGCGGCGATCAGGGGCTGGCCATGCAAGCCCTGGTCGATAAGGCCTGGCAGGCACTGAGTCTACCCAAGGCTAAGTTGCCCCTCGGCAGTGAAGAGGTGAAATACCAGAAAACCGGCACTAATGATGCCTTCTATCTTCTTAGCCAGCAGGGATTTGACCAAAGCCCGGCCAAGCCTTTCAGCCAGGGGCTGGAGGTGAGCCGCGACTATCTGACCCTGGAACAGCAACCTCTTGCCAAGGTCAAGGTCGGGGATGAATTCCTGGTCAGGCTGCGGCTGCGCGCCACAGATATGGACAAGTTGCAGCAGGTGGTAGTAATAGATCTACTGCCCGGCGGCGTGGAGCCGGTTTATCGTGACAAGGATGACAGCTTCGACGGCTGGCAGCCGCCTGTGGGCATGGCTCAGCACAGCGACTGGTCGCCACAGTGGCTCAATGTACGCGAAGACCGCCTGGTGCTCTACGGTACCGCCTGGCGCGATGCCAAAACCTTTGTCTACAAGGTACGGGCCACCAATGTCGGCCAGTTCCAGGTGCCGCCCGCCTATGCCGAGGGGCTGTATGATCCCCTGGTTCAGGCTCAGGGCCCAAGCGGTGAGTTGGTGATCGAAGCGCCATGAAACGCCGCTATTTGTGCCTGCTGGCCCTGGCAGCCTTGCTGCTGGGGCTGAGACTCTGGCCGGCACAACCTTTTTCAAAGCTGGCGCCCAGCTCCCGCATGGTATTGGCCGCCGATGGCAGTCTGCTGCGGCTGACGCTGGCCAGTGATGGCCAGTATCGGCTCTGGCAACCCCTGGAAGGGGTTTCAGACAACATGGTGCAAGCCATCTTGCTCAAGGAAGACCGCTATTTTTACTTCCACCCCGGCATCAACCCGGCGGCCACCGCCAGGGCGATAGTCGCTACCTATCTTAAGGATGATCGCCAGGGCGCTTCGACCCTGACCATGCAGCTGGCCCGGCGGGTTTACAACATCAACAGCCGCCAGGTTGCCGGGAAACTGCAGCAGATGCTGGCGGCGTTCTGGCTGGAACTGCGTTACTCCAAGCATGATATTCTCGAGGCCTATCTCAATCTGGCGCCCATGGGCGGCAATATTGAAGGTGTTGGCGCTGCCAGCCGCATCTACTTTCATAAAGACGCCGGTGAGCTGTCACTCAGTGAAGCCCTCAGCCTGGCGGTCATGCCGCAAAGCCCGGCACGGCGCGCCCGCTTCGGTGCCGACTTTCAGGATGCCCGCGACCGTCTGGCGTTGCTCTGGCAACAAAGCTATCGCGACGATCCCCGCAACAGCGGCCTGTTGACCCTCACCGCCATCGGCCATGACCGCACTGAGCTACCATTTCTGGCGCCGCATTTCAGCCGCCGCCTGCTGCGGGATAATAGTGACACCCTAATTCACAGCACCCTGGACGTCAGCCTGCAGGCCTTGCTGGAACGGCGCCTTGGGCTGTATATCGAAAGCCAGCGCCATCTTGGGGTCAAGAATGCCGCCGCAATCCTGGTGGACAGCCGCGATCAGAGCATCAAAGCCTGGATAGGCTCGGCAGACTTCTTCGATACCGATATCCAAGGCCAGGTGGACGGCGTCAGCGCCCGCCGCTCGCCGGGCTCAACCCTGAAGCCATTTCTGTTTGGCCTGGGCATAGATCAGGGGCTCATACATCCGCTGAGCATACTCAAGGATGCGCCCACCGCCTTTGGCAGTTTCCAACCGGAGAACTTTGACCACAGATTTACCGGCCCCATCAGCGCCCACGACGCCCTGGTCAAGAGCCGCAATCTGCCGGCCGTGTGGCTGGCAGGACAAGTGAACCAACCCAATCTCTACGGCTTCCTGCGCCAGGCCGGCATTCAGGGGCTCAGGGGTGAAAGTCATTATGGTTTATCCCTGGCACTGGGCGGCGGCGAGCTGACCATGGCAGAGCTGGCGCGGCTGTACCTGATGCTGGCGAGCCAGGGCCATGACTACCCGCTGCGGGATCAACAAAGCCAGCCCATCAGCCCGCAAGGAAAGAGCTTGCTGAGCCCGGCCGCTGCCTTTATGGTGCGGGACATACTCAAGGACAACCCTCGCGCCGACGGCCTGCCCGGCAGCAACTGGACAGTGGCCTGGAAAACAGGTACCTCCTGGGGGTATCGCGATGCCTGGAGCGCCGGTATCACAGGCCCCTATGTGTTGGTGGTCTGGGTGGGCAACTTCGATGCCACCCCCAACCCGGCCTTTGTCGGCGTCCGTACCGCCGGGCCCCTGTTCTTCGCCCTCAGCGATGCCTTGCAGGGCGTACTGCCCGGCACGGCCGATATGGCCAACACGCCGCCGGATACGGTGAAAAAGGTAGCCTTCTGCGCCGCCTCCGGCGAGCTGCCCAACCCTTGGTGCCCCAAATTGGTCGATGGCTGGTATATCCCGGGAGTTTCCCCCATCAAGGTCTCCAACTTGCATCGCCCGGTGTGGCTGGATAACAAAACCGGCGCCGCCGTCTGCCCACCCTACGACTCGGCAATTCACCACCAGGAGGTGTTTGCCTTCTGGCCGTCAGACTTGGCGGCCCTGTTCGAACAGGCAGGTTTACCCCGCAGGATGCCGCCAGAGCTTCCGGCCGCCTGCAGCCAAAGAGTCGCGGTCAGCTACTCGGCCCCGCTTATCCGCTCTCCCTTGAAAGGCGTCACCTACAGCCTGCGCCAAAGCGTGGCCAATGAACACATCGCCCTCAAGGCCGACGCCGCCTCCGACAGCCAAATACTCTACTGGTTTGCCGGTAACAGCCTGCTCGGCCAGAGCCTGCCGGGCCAAACCTTGGAATGGCGCCCACCCAGAGCAGGACGCTTCCAACTATCGGTCAGCGACGACAAAGGCCGCAGCGCCAGCAGACTACTGCGAGTAGACATGCTGCCTTGAGCCCTCTCCCTTGGTGGCAAGGCTCATTTCTGCGACACGCAAACAAAAGGCTGATCGTTTCCGACCAGCCTTTTCCATTCATAGTGTAAGACCAAGGCTTAAGCCTTGGCATGAGCCAATCGATAAGCTTTCTCGCTAAGCTTGTGTTGCTGCCGGCTCCAGCATAAAGACCTTCTTCTGCTGTCCCATGAGTTGTTGCAGCAGTTGATTGGTCTGCTCCAGCGTCAGCTTATTCAGCGTGTTCTCAGTCTCGGCCAGCTCCTGAAGTCGCCCGTCATCGGCCATGGTCTGCGCCAGAGCAGCGCTCCAAAAGGCGGCGCTTTGGCGCTGTTGACGCTGCAACACGGCCAGGGTTTGCCTGGCCTGTTTGAACTCGGCCACACTCATGCCTTCCCGCACCAGATGCTGCACTACGGCGTCGGCGTCTGCGGCCAGCGTCTCGGCCCGCTCAGGCGCCGCGGTGAAATTGAGCCGTCCCAGATAATAAGCTGCCGGGTCACGCGCCAATAGCTGCGACATCTGGATCACATAAACACCGGAAGCCTCGGTGCGCAGTTTCTGCCGCAGCCTTTGGTTCAGCACCTGCTCTATCAGTTGCATCGCCATGCTGTTTGCCGCACTCCACTTCGCATCCTGGCTGTATTGGATCTGCACCATGGTTTTCGGGCTGCTGCTCCAGGGGTAACGGCGCTCCATGGACTCAGCCTTGGGGCGAATGTTGCGATCAGTCCAGCTCTGCGCCTTTTTGCCCTCCTGTTTGGCAAGATGACCGAGCCAGAGGTTGGCCTGCTCGCCCAATTGCTTGAGCGGCAGATTGCCGCTGATACTCAGCACCATGGCGCCTGGGTCACCCAGCAGTTGCCGATCTAATTGCTCAAGCCTTGCCAGCTCTGATGCAGGGTCACTGCCCTGCATCAATAGCAGCTCTCCGTTCTCAAAGGCGGCTTGTGTGATGGCATCCATAAAGCGCCGCTCGGCGGGCATATGATTCAGCTGTTGCTGAATGGCCTGAAGCTGCCTGCTCAAAGCCTCCTGGCAATACTTGGGCTGAGTCAAACGCAGGGTAAATAATTTGAGTAGCGGCGCCAGGGTATCGGCGGATGCCTGACCACGCAGGCCATGATGCAGCAGCTCGGCATAGGGGGTGATGCTGATGCCGTATTGCTTCTGCAAGGCCAGCAGATCCCGGCCCGAGTATTCGCCGATACCGCAGGAGGATGGCAGGTAAAGCGCCTGGCTGACATAGCCCTTGGTGTTGTGGTTCTCCAGAGAGCGACCACCGGGAAGGCGCAGATCCAGCTGAATGTTATCGGTCAGCATAGGATCGCTGTGCAGCAGCAAGGTCAGGCCATTGGCCAGTTGCCAGCGCTCGCTGCGCACCTTGGGCAAGGCGCCAAGCGCCGGCAGTGATGCTCTATCCACAACCTTATTCATCGCCGGCGGCGTTAAGTCCAATGTCAGTTGCCTGGGTTTGAGCGCAAAGGCGCCTGGCGTGCTCGCCAGCCCCTGTTGCCAGGCGGTCAGCAGGCTATTTTTATTGAGCTTTTCGGCGTCCGTGTCCGGCCCTATGAGGGCAATTTTGACCTCGGCCTGTTGCAGCAAAGACTGTACCGCCGCCTGCAGATGCTCGGGCGTGACCTCGGCGAGAAAGGTCTGGGTCATCTGCCACTCTTGCTGTTTGTTCAGCATAGGCATTTGAAAGCTGACGGCATTGGTCAGTTGCTCGAGCAGATAACCGCTGTCATAGCGCGACTCGCTCAGCGCCTGCTGTTGCAAGCGCGCCAGCAAGGGCGCCTTGACGGCATCCAGCTCAGCTTGGCTCACCCCTTGGCTCGCCAAACGTTTAAGCTCAGTGGCAAAGCGCTGCAACGCTGTGCCATAGTCGGCATCGAGCGGGTGCAGAATCGCCAGATGCTGAATTCGCGAGGGCGACAGTACCGCGCTCTGATCGCCGAGCTGCGCCTTGGCAAACAGCTGTTCATCCACCATCAGGCCAAGACGACGGTTCAGTACCGCCAGCCAGAGCCTGTCGAGCAGGTCCCGCCATTGGCCGTTGATACTATTGAGCGGCGCGGGCAAGGGCTGTTGCAGCATGAGTTGGATGAAACGCTGCGATTGCTCGGGATCCAACACAGTTTGCAGTTGCACCTCGGCAGCAGAGGCATCGAAACCGCCCCAGTCGGCGGCGACTTTACTGTCGCCCTTAGCCATAGGCCCAAAGAAGTGCTCGATATGCTGCCGAGCGTCTTCGACATCGAACTCACCGGCCATCATCAGCACCATATTCTGCGGCTGATACCAGTCCTGATAATACTGCTTGGCCAGGGTCACAGGTGCATTGCGGATCACTTCGGGCAGGCCTATAGGATTACGCTCGGCCAGTTCGCTGCCTTGATAACGCAGTTGCTCCAGGGCGCTGTTAATCCTCTGCCCTAGCCCCTGACGCAGACGCCACTCTTCGATAATCACTTCCCGCTCGCGCTCAAACGCCTGGGGATCGAATGTCAGCTTATGGCCCCACTGGGATAAGATTTTCAGTCCCAACGCCACTTGCTGCTCGTCGGCGGCGGGTAAAGACAACTTATAGACGGTGGAAGCAAAGCTGGTTACCGCATTGACATGACTGCCAAGGCTGATCCCCTGCTGCTCCAACTGTTTAAAGCTTTGCTGATCCGCAAACGCCTCTGTGCCCTTGAACGCCATGTGTTCAACGAAATGGGCCAAGCCTTGCTGGGCGTCAGTTTCCTGCAGCGAGCCGGCCTTGACCAGCAGCCTGAGTTCCACATTTTGCCGCGGATCTTTCTTGGGCAGCAGCATCACCTGTAAACCGTTGGCCAAGGTATAAGTTTGCAGATCTGGCCTCAGTGGCAAGCTGCCCTCGGCGAGTGGTTGCTGTGACGTTGAATGTTGTTGTGACTCTGGTTTCGGCTCAGTAGTGCTTTGGCAAGCCAGCAGCAACCCGGCCAGCAAACATACTATCAAGAGTTTCATTTCAGGCCTCCCTCAGGCGGGTGATGGTAGCAGGTTGACACTGTTCATCCTGCTCCAGGGAAATAATCTCATCGGCCAACTGATGCAGTGGCAATTGATGGCTGACCAACACTATGCAGGCCTTGGGCAACTCGGCGCGCAAGAGTTGCAACAGCGAAGTGGCGGCGGCTATGTCCAGCGCCGAGGTGGTTTCATCCAGCAGGATCAGCTTTGGGGCGTTGAGCAGCAACCGGGCAAACATTACTCTTTGCTGCTCACCGCCCGATAGCCGCTGCAGCCAGTTATCTGTGTGTTCGAGCGTGTCCTGCAGCTCCCCTAACCCCACCTGCTGCAACACTTGGCAGCAACGTTCGTCGCTAAACCTCTGGGTGTCAGCCGGATAACAGATAAGCGACTTGAGTGAACCCTCCGGCAGATAAAGGCGCTGGGATATCCAGCAGGGGCTGACCCGAGTCGCCAGCTCCCCGTAATAGCCATCCCAGAAGCCAGCCAAGGTTCGCAGTAAACTGGTTTTACCGATACCGGAGCGGCCGTGCAGTACCAGCAGCTTTCCCGGTGTGAGTGAAAGGCGCAGTCTTTGCAGCAGCGGCCGACCATCCGGCAACAAGAGATCCAGACTGGCCTGCAACAGCGGCACTGCCTGAGGTTCAAGCACATTGACACTTTTCTCTGGGACACTATCGGTTGCAGCTGAGGGCTTGGCGGCGACTGCCGCCTCGGGCCGCGGCGTATCGGCAAACAGACTGGCTTCAAAATGACTCAGACGCTCGACCGTAGCGCTCCAGCGCGCCAGGTCTTTATAGGCGTAGATAAACCAGCTGAGGGCACTGGCCACCTGGGTGAAGGCCATCTTTATCTGCATCAAACCGCCGAGCTGAATTGCCCCGGCAAGAAACTTGGGCAGAGCAAAGAATATCGGCGCCAACATGGTGACCTGGCTGTACCCTGTTGTGAAGAAGGCCAGATTACGCTCCTTGGACATCAAGGCGTACCAGTTTCCGGCTACCCGGGAGAAGCTGTGCGCCAGTGCCTGCTGCTCGCAGTCCTCACCTCGCTGCCCGGCAATAGCTTCACTGTGGTTACGGCGCTGCACCAGGGCGATACGGAAATCTGCCTCACGCTTTTGTTGCTGAAAGTTAAGCCGGTGCAATGGTTTACCCACCTTGTGGGTGATCAGGGTGCCTATCAGGGTGTAGAGCAGGCAGACCCACACCATGTAGCCGGGTATGGTCAACTCGGCATCGCCCAAGGGAATGCTGATCTCGCCGGACAGCGTCCAGAGGATCACCACAAAAGAACCTATGGTGAGTACAGAACGCAAGAAGGACAACAGCAGATCCAGCGAAGTGTCCACCAGCAGGAAAACGTCCTCGGCGATGCGTTGATCCGGGTTGTCAGGCTCCTGCTGCCCAAGCTGGATTCGGTAATGGCGACTGTCCGGCGACAGCCAGCGGCTACAGAGATCCCGGGTCATCCATTCACGCCACTGTATGATGAGCTTTTTCTTCAGGTAGTCGGCGTACACCAACACCAGCACCAAGGCGACTATGATCAGCATAAACTGCTGCAACAGGGGGTAAATCAGGCTGCCATCCAACTGCTGCAGCGCGTTGAAGAAGTCGCCGTTCCACTGGTTGAGCTGCACGCTGAACCAGACCGAAGAGAGGCTTAAGGTCAACACCACCAGCAGCAATGCCAAAGCCGGCAGCCGTTGCCGATTACACCAAAAGGGTTTTATCAAATGCCAGAACATGGCCAGATGTTTCATATCGGAAAATCCATCAATAGCAACGGGCGGCCGCTGGGCCGCCCGCCGAAGAGTCAGCTTAGTATTCGTAGTTCAACTGCAACCAGAACTGACGTCCCGGCTCATAGTTGAAATAGAGCTGATCCTGATAAACAAAGGAGTCGTTGGCATTTTTGCGGTTGAGCAGGTTGTAGATCTCCACCGACACAGAGGCGCCCTTGGCAAACTCGGGCTGCCATTGCAACTTGGTATCCCAACGGAAGGTCGAGGCGTAATCCACTTTGGCGTACTTAACCAGATCCTTGCCGGTCTCGGGATCGCGGAAATAACCGTTCTGATCGCGACTGGCCTGCTCACGGCTGGAGGTCCAATGCAGCAGGTTATACCAGGTGAGGCCGTAGTCATCGAACTCGTGGGTCAGTTCCAGATCTATCTTCCAAGGCGCATTGAAGTCGGTGGCCGGTAAATCGGCCGCGGCAATGACCTTGCCGTCATACCAAACCTTGTCGGCATCCACATTGAGACCGGATTCGAAATAGCTGTAACCCTGGTCTTTTGGGGTGTTGCTCTCGGTTTCCTGCCAGGCGACCGAGAACTTGGCCTGGTGGTTTGCGCCCAAAAATTGAAGGGTTTCCCGATTCATCAGGGTGAAGATCACGCTGTCATGGCTGGTACTGCCGCTGTTGTCGAAGGTTCGAATGGCGCGCTGTTCATAGTCATCAGTGCCGGGATACTTATAACGACTGCGCACTTCATCACGGCCGTTGCGGTGCACATAGTTCAGCTTCCAGATGCTGTTGCCCCAAATCTGTTGCACACCGGCGGTAAACTCGTCGTTATAGGGCGTTTGCAGGTCTTCCATCCCCTCATAATCCCGGGTCGGCATCCAGTCGTTGTGGGCAGAGTTGGGTTTACAGTCAAAGTAGCAATGCACCAGGCCACCGTTTTGGCCGCTGTAGAGAGCATAAGTCAACATGGAGCGACCATAGTAACGGTTGGCCCCGGCGGTCAGCAGGGTGTTGCCGTCGCCAAACAGGTTCCAGCTGCTGCTGAGTCTCGGAGCCAGATTATTGCGATTGACAAAGCCGTCGTGATCCAGCCGCAGACCAGGCCTGAAGCTGAAATCGCCCCAGTTGATCACATCTTCAACATAGAGGGCGTACTGGCTGTGAGTGCTCTTGTATCGGCCTTCAAGGAAGGCATCGAGACGCAGTTGTGACCAGCCCATCATCTCCAGGCTGCCGTCGTAGTTGTTGCGGTAGTAAGTCTTGTCCCGGTTGAATGCAGCATCCGTGTAACTGGCTTCGCCCCCCAGGGTAAAGGTGTGGCTCATACCGGCCCATTTGAGGGGATCCCATTTCCACTTCAACTTGGCGGTACTGGTTTCCTGGGTAGAGTCCAGATCGCCCGGGCCTCCGGAGGAGTAGGAGCGATTGCTCTGCCAGTCCATCAATTGCACCCAGTAAGTCTGCTCGCCGGCACGCTTGTCTGTCATGCGGTTATAGTTGAGCGACAACTCCAGTGTAGAAGCGTCAAAGCCGTGCTCTATCTCCAGGGTAGAACTGTAGCCCTTGTGTTCATCGCGGTAGTCTGAATTGGCCACCCCGTTGAAGAACATGTCCGCCTCATAGGCCGAATAGGCCAGCGACAGATGCGCCGTGGTGCGTGGTGAAGCGTACCAGGTAAACTTGCTGAACAGATTGTCTGAGGTGCGCCGTTGATGCTTGAGACCGCCGCCTGTCTTGAAGGCCACCAGCTCACCGTTGGCATCCAGTCCCACCGCGGTAGCAGGTACATTCATCATGGGGATTTTCGACTCACGCCGGGAAACCGAAGCCACAAAACCCAAATCGTCGGTAATGCCGGTTTCAAAGCTCAGGCCATAGTTGCGCTTGCTGTAATCTGTCTGGAATCTGGCCGGTTGTGACAGGTCATTATTGGCCGAGTCAAACTGCAATTTGTCATCTATATGCACCTTGTTCCAACTGGCATCCGTTTGGCGGAAATAGACGCTGGCGGCAGTTTCTCCTTGCCAACTGCGAGTTGTGGCATCCACTACCCCGCCGGTAAAGCCACCGAATTCCACCGGAATATTGGCATCATAAAGGGTCACGCTGTCTATCAGGCGGCTGTCGACATACAGACCCTGCTCGTCGCTGGACAGGCGGGCATTGGTGACCACGCTGCCATCGACCGGATCCAGGTCGTTGTTGATGCTCATGCCATCGAGCAGGAAGGTATTTTGATAGGCATTGCTGCCGTGAATGGAAATGTCGGCGGGTTTGATCTCCCCCTGATTCAGACTGCTGTTGGCGCTGTTGGAAAACTGCACCGCCGGATTGGACCTGAGCAAGTCGGTCAGGTTACCGTCACCGGTTGGGCGTTTTTTGATATCTTCCCGGGTCAGAGTTTCATGTTGGGTCAGGCCATTGTCGGCCTGCTCTCTGACGATTATCTCCTGTTGATCAGCCACATCAACCTGTTGCGCCTGAGCTACCGGCATCAATGCCAGACCACAGACTACAGCCGCGTGTTTCTTCATCCTCAATCCCTTTATTGTTAAAAAACAGCGATGCCGGAGTTGAACCCGCACCACTAAAGTGTGAGGTTGGCCAAAATAACTTGATCAAATACAAATGACAATTGTTATCATTACTATTTGCTGATAATGTCTCAAATCATGTCAACATTCTGGTGATGATGTGCGCAAAACCACAGCATTCCAGACAAAAAATATTTTCATTCAGATGTTTACTAAAACAGCAGTATCTGTCTTGGCCGCCTGGGTATTACAGGTGGCGGCCACGCCGAGTGACCTCAACGAGATCCACAGGGCCGACCGTCAGGGATTAAAGGCCAGCCAACAAGCCCAGCAAGCCATAGAAAAACTCGATGATGAGCAGCAATCCCTGATCCAGGAAAGCCGCCAACTCAAGCATGAAATCCAACTGGCCAGCCATTACCAAAAGCAGTTGCAACAGCAGATAGGGCAGCTGCAATCTTCTCTGGAGGAGCTGGGCGAGCAGCGCCGGCAACTGCGCCAGACCCGGATGCAGCTGGCCCCGATGATGGACGAAATGCTGCTGTCGCTCACGCAACTGGTGCGGGCCGATCTGCCATTTCAGCAGCAGGAACGGCAGCAGCGTCTCGATAATTTGCAACTCTTGCTGCAAAGCGCCGAGCTGAACCAGGGCGAGAAACTGACCCGGCTGTTGGATGCCTACCAGGTGGAGCTCAGCTACGGCTACAGTGTGGAGAGCTGGCAGGGCAAACTCGGCGACGGTCGGCTGGTGAATTTTCTGCGCGCCGGACGCCTGGGGTACTTTTTCCTCACCCTGGATGGCAAGGCCGGTGGCCGCTGGCAGGGAGATAATTGGCAGGCGCTGGCGCCTGAGCAGCTTGGCAATGTCGCCGCTGCCATCCGAGTCGCCTCCGGAGATGGCATACCGGCACTGCTGCAACTGCCTCTGATAGCGGAGGCATCATGAGCTTTTTGTCTTCCAGCACTCGCCAGACCATGATGCGTCCCGCAATACTGTGGTCGCTATCTCTGTTGTCGCTCTCATTGGCCCTCCCCTGCCAGGCCGAGAGTCTGCAACAGGTGTTGGAACAGGTTCGCAGTGGCAGTCGCCAGGAACAAGTGGCCGCCGAGCGGCAAGAGAATCAGAGTCGTCAGAGCCTGGAGCAGGTACGCAGCAACCATAAGAAACTGCAGCAGCAACTCACCCGGACTCAGGCAAATAACCTGGAACTTGAAGACCAACTGCTGGCACTGCAGCAAAGCCTCAAGGACAAACAGGCCCAACTCAACGCCGAGAAAGCCAGTCTCGACGGGGTGTTTCGCGCCATCCAGGAACATGAGCAGTTGCTGCTCACCACAGTGGCACCCCACAACCTCTGGCGCCACGACAGCAGCGGCCTTGCCGAGATACCCACTGACCAACTTGGCCTGCAGCGACTGCAGGCGCTTTGGACCGCATTGACAGAACAAAGCGTATTGGCAGCCAAACCCATAGTGCAAAGCAGCGAAGGCCTCAATGCCGATGGCACCCCAGTGCTATTGAATGTCACCGAATATGGGCCTTTCAATGCCCTCAGCGACAAAGGCTGGGTACGCTACTTGCCGGCGCAGCAAAGCTGGCAACTGCTGGCAGAGCAGCCAAAGCTATCGCCCACCCAGGGGAGTGTCTGGCTCGACCCCTCATTTGGCAAGTTGCTGCAACAGGCGGCAAACGGTAACGGCTGGTTCGACAAGCTCAAACCGGCAGGAATAGTCGGCGTCTTTATCGGCCTGATAGCCCTGATAGCCTTAGGCATAGCCCTGAACCGCCTGTGGATACTGCGCCGCGAAAAACGGCGGCTGACCCAACAGCAGGCCAGTCAGCAAGTGCAGAGTGACAATGCCCTCGGCCGGGTGATGTTGGCGGCAACCGATTGCCCCGAGGAGCAACTCGAAGCGCGGCTCAACGCCGCCGTACTCAGCGAAGTCCCCCGCCTGACCCGTGGTACTGGCACCCTGGCGGTATTGGCGGGGATCCCGCCGCTGCTGGGGCTTCTGGGCACGGTTGGCGGCATGATTGAAACTTTCGATGTGATCACCCGTTTCGGCAGCAACAACACAGAGCTGCTCTCGGGTGGCATTGCCGAGGCACTGCTGACCACCCAGCTGGGACTGATGACAGCCATTCCGCTGCTGTTGCTGCACTGCGCAGTCAAGAGCCAGAGTCGGCAACTGACCCAGATGCTTGAGCAGGAAGCGGCCGCCCTGGTGGTATTGCAGCGCTTTGGTGACACAGGTAACCCCGGGCAATGAGCACTTTCTATGACTTTGTGCTGCAGGCCGGCGTCATTGTTTGGCTGATACTGCTGCTCTCTTGCCTGATGTGGTATCTGCTGCTTAAGGGCTTTAGCCGTATTCACCGGCTGAGCCCCCGCTGGCTGGATGATGCCCGACACTTGAATCCCAAGCTAGCGCGCTATGACCTCTGGCAAAAGGCGCAGCTGCAACAAGCCTTTCTCAGCCGCGCCGCCCTGAATTTAAGCGGCGGAATCGACTGGATAGATTCACTGATAAAGATACTGCCGCTGCTGGGGCTCTTGGGCACTGTCGATGGGATGATCAGCAGTTTTGCCGAGCTTGGGCAACTCGATGTCCAAAAACAGCTGTCATCCGGGATCAGCTCGGCACTGCTGACCACATTGGCCGGTTTGGTGACCTCTCTTTCCGGACTCTATCTGGCCTATCAGCTCAAGCAGAGCAATCAGCGGTTGCTGGCGGAGCTGCGCCGGACATTTTCGGAGTAAAAGATGCAATTCAAACATACAGATGATCAGGGCACAGAAGCCAATGTCGATCTCACTCCCTTGATTGACGTGGTATTTATTCTATTGATCTTCTTTATTTTATCGGCGTCATTTCAGAAGACCCAGTCGCTGGAGCTGGAACGCCCCACAGCTCAGGTGCAAGACAATCAGGATAAGCGCGCCATCTTAATCAGCATAGACAAACACAATGTGATCTGGCTGGAGCAGCAAGCCGTCAAAGCGGTTGAACTGCCCGCCAGGCTGAAACACACGCTGGCAAGTTCAGAACAGAGTTCGGCCATTATCGAAGTGGATAAGCATGTCACCAGCGGCAAGCTCATCGAAGTGGTCGACAAAGTACGCATCGCAGGAGTCAATAATGTGGCCGTCGCAACCCAAGACCCCAGCTAGCCAAACAGGACTGATTTTCACCAGTGCCATACTGATCAATCTGGCGTTGGCCAGCCTGATCTATGCCCTGACTCTGAGCCAAAGCACAGCACCAGTTAAACGGGTCACATTGGGCGGAGTCTACTTTCCCGAGCGGCAGGATAGCAAACCGCAAGAGCCCTTGCCTGAGGTGCGCCTCAGCTCGGCGCCGCTGACATCCTCGCCACCACCTCCTCCTATGACACTGGATCTCAGCGCGCTGGATGCCAACACAGGTATTCCTGTACCGGATCCCCTGTGGCCGACGCCGGATGATATTCAGCAAATCCAGCCACCTACGCTGAATTTCAGCCAAAGCGGCAGCGCCCCCGGCAGTACCATGCAGGCCAGTATCGCTATGGCGCAGGTGGTGTTTCAAATGCCGCCCGAATACCCGCTGCAGGCCAAACAGCGAGGCATTGAAGGACAGGTGACTCTGGATTTGGCGATCAACCCGGACGGCAGAGTGGAAGATATCAAGTTGGTGGATGAAACCCCCAGTGGCGTGTTTTATCGCTCGGCTTCCAGAGCCGTGCTCAGGTGGCGCTTCGCAGCGCCCAAACAGACCCAATGGCAACGGATAGTGATCAGATATGAACTTGAAAAATAGCTTGTTGTTTTGCTGTATTCTGTTCAGCGCGCCGCTGCTGGCGAGCAATGCACTGCAACGTTACCAACAACTGCAGTTTCAATTGCAGCGGGATCCTGCTGCGGCGCTCAAGGCGATTGAAAGCTTTCAGCGTCAGTATGCCGAAGGCAGCGACAACGAACAGCAGATGGCGGCCTACCTGCATCTGCAGGCCTGCATCAGTCTCAAGGACTATCAGTGCGCCGCGCAGCAAACCCGGCTGTTGCTGGCTTTACCCGTCACGGCATTGCAGCAACGGGATCTCTATAAGCTGGGTGCCCAGTTGAACTATCAGCAAAGCGAATACCGCCAAAGCCTCGAATACAGTAAGCAGTGGCTGCAACTGGCGGCCAATCTCCAAGAGCAACAACAGGAACAAGAACTCAAACCCGGCGCCACTGAATTTGCCACCATGCACTCGCTGGCCTCCTACGCCGAATTTCAGTTGCAGCACCTACCAAAGGCCACTGAGCAGATGCGTCTGGCACTGGATTGGGAAGTCACCGAAACCCGGCAACACTTTCTGCAGTCCCTGTATCAAAGGCAGCAGCGTTTGCCGGAAGAAGAGCAACTGTTGAGACAGATGATCGCCGCCTATCCGGATCGCCCCCTATATTGGGAACGCCTGGGCCATAACCTGCAGCAACAGGGGCAAGAGCAGGAATCACTCAATGTCCTCAGCTCGGCCTATAAGGCCGGGCAGTTGCCCACTCGCAGTATTCCACTGCTGGCACAGTTATTGATGCTGCATCAGGCCCCCGGCCGAGCGGCAGATCTGCTGGAGCAACACAGCGAGGCACTGGCACAACACTCCAGCTATAAGCCGCTGTTATCTCAGGCCTATTTGTTGTCGCGTCAAAGAAACAAGGCGCTGAGCCTGCTGCAGAAATCAAGCCAAACCCAAGGACAAAAATCCCTGCCGCTGCGGGCACAATTGGCTTACAGCCTGGGGCAATGGCCACTGGCACAACAACTGTTGTCACAGCTACGGCAGCAAGATGCAGATAACCGCTACTGGCAGCTGTTGCTGGCCCTGAGCCACTACGAAGCCGGGCAGTTACAACAAGCCAAAACCTTGCTTAAAGCGATCAACCAGGGAGAGTACCAGACGACGGCGGCTCAGTGGCTGAATCAGATAAACTACCTCACGGACGCCCCCTGAGGCTCTATCAGGTTTGCTGCAAAATGTGATTAACCAAGCAAAACAGTCAAGTTTTATTAGCCTAAGCTTGGCTAAAATTAAAGATGCTTTTATTATGCATGTAAATTGATAATTCAGAGAGCATCCTATGTCAGCGCAAATATCCCTCGAACGCAGAGTCGGCGAACTGGTCGCCGAAGACTTCCGTAACGCCCATGTTTTCAGCCGTTTTGGTATCGACTTTTGCTGTGGCGGTGGCCGTTCACTGGCATCGGCCTGCGAGCGAGCCGGCGCCGAGCCCACCGAGGTGTTGCACGCCCTGAGCCAACTGGCCGCAGAGGGCACGCCGGACGATGCCTTGGCCAAATTGCCACTTGGTGAGCTTATCGACCATATCGAAGCGACCCACCACAAGTACATACGCGATACCGCACCGCTGCTGCTGGAATATGCCCAGAAGATGGTGCGAGCCCACGGTGAGCATTATGAAGAGATCAAACCCTTGGCCGGTTGGATCCGCGCCCTGATGGATGACCTCTTGCCCCACCTGCAAAAAGAGGAACAGATACTGTTTCCGGCCATTCGTGCCCTGAGTCAAGGGCAAGAGTTCAACGCCTGTTTCGGCCATATAGGCAATCCTATCCGGGCAATGGAATATGAGCATGATGAGGCAGGGCAAATTCTGGCCAAGCTGCAGCAGTTGACCAATCACTACCAGGCCCCTGAGCATGCCTGCACTACCTGGCGGGTATGTTATGCCACCCTGGCCGAGTTTGAAGCCGATCTGCACCGCCACATCCACCTGGAAAATAACCTCTTGTTTCCCAAAGCCCTGGCACTGGTGGACTGAGGGCTGTTCAAATCCCGGCTGACTTGCTACAACTGCAGTAACAGCAGTAAACAAGGAGTCAGTCATGCCGGCTACAGGTTTCATTCTGGACGATATTGAAAATCTGCGTGAGTCCGCCGCGGTGGAGTTCAAGCTCGCCGCCGGACGCCATGGCAAGGGTGCGCTACCGCTGGCGCTGTGGGAAAGCTACAGCGCCTTTGCCAATACCAATGGCGGCGAGATCATTCTTGGTGTCAGGGAGGAAAAGGGCGAGTTTTTTATCGAAGGAATAGCCGAACCCAGGCCCCTTATCGATGAAGCCTGGAAGATACTCAACAATTCACAAAAGATCAGCGCCAATATTCTTGGCCCGGCCGACATTCAGCTGATAGAACTGGCCGGTAAGCAGTTGATCCGCTTTCGGGTTCCCCAAGCCGACTACAGTCAGCAGCCCGTCTATCTGGGGACAGAAGCGATTGGTGGCACCTATATCAGGGTCGGAGATGCCGATATGCGCGCCAGTCCGGCGCAGGTGAAACGCATGCTAAGACGCAAACAGAGACACAGTATTCAAGCCAGCCAGAGTTCCAGAGTCAAATAGCTTCCCACCAGGGCGATAGCCGAGCCCATGAGTTGCACCACACGTTTGCGCTTGCCATCCGGGTTTATCAAACTGCCGATGATCACCCCGGCAACATGAATGGCCGCCGTTCCCAACAAAAAGCCCATGGCATAAATGCTTGGCCTGGCCAACTCAGGTATTTCAACGCCGTGAGCATGACCGTGAAACAAGGCAAAGACGCCGACAAAGGCCATGGCAAAAGAGATGGGCATCTCACGGTTGAGCGCAATGGCAAGCCCCAGCAGCAATACCGACAGGGCAATACCCGATTCAACAAAAGGGAGCGGCATGAGTGACATACCGGCAACCGCGCCCAGGGTCATGAAAAACAGAAATGCCAAAGGTACAGACCAGATGGCACTGCGCCCCAACTGGGTACTGAGAATACCGACACTGAGCATGGCCAACAGATGATCGAACCCCAATACAGGGTGATTGAAACCATCCCAGAAACCACTATCCGCATGCAGCTCGTGTGCTGAGACCGGCAGGCTCAACAGCAACAACAACAGCATGATTATTGGGGATGGCATAGGTTAAACCTCAGAGCACAACGGCAAGGAGCTATACACTAGCACCAAGTCGATGTTAAAAAAATGATAAGAAACTAAAAAAGCGCGCTTTGATGCACGCTTTAATGGTGAGAAATTGTTTCAGGGAGCCAGAGTCAGTGGCTGTGCCCAGGAAACACGCGCCTGTTTCTGTTGGATCAATTGATTGATCAGTTCACGGATCTTAGGTTCGGCATCAATGAACTTGTTCATATTGGCTCCACCCATCCGAGCATCATAGATAGCCTGACCATCGAGTCTACCCTGGTGATACACCTTAATCTCGGCGTATACCATATAAAGCGCCAAGTCCCATGCCCAATTCGCACTGTAGGTTGCAGTCCAATCACATTGATCGGCGGCGTTTAACTCTTGAACCAGTCGATAGCGTATCTGTTTTTCACGCAGCACCTTCTCCACTTCCTGCAAGAAACCTTCCCTGACCTTTGGGTTTTCCAGAATACAGAGGCCTGCATCTTGATGCAGTGCCACAGGATCGACCTGTTGTTTGATGGAGCAAGCACTGAGCCCCAAAAAAGATGTAAGCAATAGTATGGCGAGTCGTTTTGTCATTTTCTTCTTATCCATAGAGATGGTTACAGCCCGGCCGGGCGCAGCCAATCTACTCAGAAAACACAAAAACGCAACAAAATCACAATAGAAGTGCCAATTCACTCAGAGAATGGAGCCGAATGTGAGGCAGCAGGGTGTTGGCTGCTCTGCAGTTATCACCGGCAAACGCCGGATTGAGCCAGGCAGCCTGACAGCCGGCCTTACGGGCACCTTCGACATCTGTCAGCGGGTGGTCGCCGACATGCAGCAGCGCCTCAGAGGGTAAAGCCAGGCGCTCGGCGGCCAACTGGAACATATCCCCCCAGGGTTTACGTCTGATACCATTGCCCGGATGCAGCACAAACTCAAACATCTCTCCCAGGCCAATTTTGTCGGCATCCACATTGCCATTGGTGATCCCGACCAGGCGAAAACGCTCAGCCAATTGCGAAAGTAAGGCGAGCACTTCCTGTGACACCTTAAAGTCGCTGCGCCGCTCAAGGAACAAGGCCAGACCCGCTTTCGCGCCAAGCTTTGCCTTGTGCTTATCATATCCGAGCATCTCCAACCCGGTTTGCAATAGCGCCAATCGCGCGGCACTGGTGTCATGAGTCAGCTCGGCTTGCTGCAGCAACAGCTGGCGCTTCAACGCCCGCCAGTCTGCGGCCTGCCAGTTGCCGCTCAGTGGGTATTCTTTGGCCAGCCACTCGAGCAATGCGCCTTCGGCAGCGGCGATAATTGGCCGGTTATCATAGAGGGTATCGTCGAGATCAAAACTGATGGCTTTAATAGCGCCGGGGCGAAGAAACACCTGCATCACTTGTCCTTTTTAGCTCTGGGGTGAGCGCCGTCATACACCTTGGCCAGATGTTGAAAGTCCAGACTGGTATATATTTGGGTGGTCGCCAGATTGGCGTGTCCCAGCAGCTCCTGTACCGCCCGCAAGTCGCCGCTGGATTCCAGCATATGAGTCGCGAAGGAATGCCTGAGCTTGTGGGGATGCACCCTGGCGGATAATACCTGCTCCCGCCCCCAGCGCGCCATGCGCGCCTGAATACTGCGATGCGCCAAGCGCTTGCCCTTGGCGGTCACGAACAGCGCCTGATCTTCACAGGGAATATCCCGGCGGTAATCCAGCCATTGTTGCAATGCGGCAATGGCGACCGAGCCCACCGGCAGCAGCCGTTCCTTGCCACCTTTTCCCATCACCTTGATTTGCTGCTGGGCGAAATCCAGTTGCGGCACATCCAGCGAGGCCAACTCAGCCAAACGCAGCCCTGAGGAGTAACACAGCTCCATCATCGCCTTGTCACGGGCGCTGAGGGGATCTGTCACCTCAATATCCAGCAGATGGCTGATGCTGTCGGCGTCGAGATTCTTGGGCAGCGGCTTATCCTGTTTTGGGGCGCTCAGTTGCCGGGCGGGATTACTCTTGACCAGCTCTTCGAGCAGCAGAAATTCGTAGAACTGCTTGACCGCCGACAGGCACAGAGACAAAGAGCGGGGGCTGAGGCCCTGACGATGTAACTTGGCCAACACAGCACTCAACTGGGGATCGGTTACCTGGTCCCAGTCAATATCCTGCGGCAGCAGCCCGGCAACCCGTTGCAGTTCGCGCAGATAGTTGCGGGCTGTGTAAGGAGACAGCTGCCGCTCGGCACTGAGATGGCGCTCGAAGCGGCCAAGCCAGGGAGAATCCTGTTTAACGGCCATCAGAGCTTGGGCAGCAGATGGTCCAACAGCTGCCGCAACTGATCCAGCAGCATATTGTCCATCTCCGGATGGAAGTGGGTCACATCGGCACTGGCGATAGCAAAGATCACCTGGCCATTTTGTTCCGACAACCGTGCCAGTGACACTGAGCCGACTTCAGAGCCGAACAAACGCTTGGACTCCTCCTTGGTCAGGCGACCAAAGTAATAGCCGTGCTGCAGGCGCTTACGCCAGATGGCCGAGAGTTCTGAGTCGATATCATGCACGGTAATCAGGCGTACATGACTGAAGTTAAAGGCTTCTTTAAGCTCGGCGCACAGCACCTGTCTCAGCTCACCCATATCTTCGCAATCGAGTAACTTCAATGAAAGCTGGGTATTGAAGCGGAAGATTTTCTCATTGCGGCTGGCCATGCCAAGCAGCGCGGTGATCTCCTCTTCCAGCTGTTGTACCCGGCTGCGCAGCAGCTCTTGCCGCCGCTCTACCAGAGAAACTGTGCCACGCTCGCCGTGGGGCAGACGCATAGCCAGCAGCAGCTCGGGGTGACGGCAGAAAAACTCCGGATTATCCAACAGATATTCACGGATAATCTGCTCATCAAAAGGTGGATTGAGCTTAGCTTTGGCGTCTGTCATATCTGTATCTGTCCGTCGTATACCTGTTCGGCCGGGCCCGTCATCCACAGCGGCTTGCCCTCACCTTCCCATTTGATTGTCAGGGTGCCGCCGGGCAGGTCGACCCGCACAGTGTTGCCCAGCTTGCCCTGCAATTGGCCAACCACAGCAGCCGCGCAGGCACCGCTGCCACAGGCCAGGGTTTCAGCGGCGCCGCGCTCATAAACCCTGAGCTTGATATGGCCCTTGTTGAGCACCTGCATAAAGCCGACATTGACCCCTTTGGGGAAGCGTTCGTGGTTGGTCAGCTGCGCGCCAATAACATCGACATCTGTGGCAGCCACATCCTCGACTTCCAGCACGCAGTGGGGGTTACCCATGGAGACTGCACCGCAGAGGAAGGTTTGCCCTTCGGTAGGCAACAGGTAGGTCTTTTCGGCCTTTTTGGCCTTGAAGGGGATCCGCGCCGGATCCAAGATAGGTACGCCCATATTGACGGTGACATTGCCATCGCGCTCCAGGCGCAGGGTCATCTTGCCGGATGAGGTGCTGACCTTGATCTTGTATTTCTGGGTCAGGCCCTTGTTGCGAACAAAGCGGGCAAAGCAGCGGGCGCCGTTGCCACACTGTTCGACCTCGCTGCCATCGGCATTGAAGATACGATAATGAAAGTCCAGATCCGGATCATAGGGCGGCTCGACCAGCAGCAGTTGATCGAAACCGATACCGAAGTTGCGGTCGGCCAGGCGCCGGATCTGCTCCGGCGAAAAGTACACATTCTGAGTCACGCCATCGACGACCATAAAGTCGTTGCCCAGACCATGCATCTTAGTGAAGTGGATCAAGATTACTCCTAGGTTCCAACGCCTACAGCGGGAAAGTACTCACACTAGTTTACGGCAGCAAGTGCTCACCTTGCCACAGTTGTTCCAGCTTTTCCCGTTCACGCACCAGATAATGTTCACTGCCATCGACCATGACTTCAGCCGCTCGCGGACGGGTGTTGTAGTTGGAGGACATCACAAAGCCATAAGCACCGCTGGAACGCACCGCCAGCAGGTCGTGGGCTTGCAGCACCAAGGCGCGCGATTTACCCAGAAAATCCCCGGTTTCACACACTGGGCCGACTATGTCGTATTCCCGGCTTTCACCCTCTCTTGGCTGCACCGGGATAATCTGTTGCCAGGCGCTGTAGAGTGACGGGCGGATAAGGTCATTCATGGCACCGTCCACTATCGCAAAATGCTTGCCGGCATTCTCTTTCTGGAACAGCACCTGAGTGACAAAGATCCCGGCATTGGCGGCAATCGCCCTGCCCGGTTCGAAAATTAGCTTCAGTGGTCGTTCACCCAGACGCTCGAGCAATGCGGCGGCATACTTGTCCGGTTGTGGCGGGGTTTCTTCATCATAAGTGACCCCCAGGCCACCGCCCACGTCAAGATGCTCAATCACTATGCCTTTTTCTGCCAGTCTATCGATCAATGCCAGCATTCTGTCCATGGCATCGAGAAACGGCCTGAGTTCAGTAAGCTGTGAGCCGATATGGCAGTCGGCGCCCTTGATGGCCAGGTGCGGCAAGGATTGCACCTGCAGGAAGGCTTCCTCGGCTTCATCCATGGCGATACCGAACTTGTTTTCTTTCAGGCCGGTAGAGATATAGGGGTGAGTACCGGCATCTACATCCGGGTTGATCCGCAAGGAAACTGGCGCCTGTTTACCCAAAGAGCCTGCCACTTCGTTGAGCAGTTCAAGCTCGGCGCGGGATTCAACATTGAAGCAATATATGCCCAACTCCAGTGCCAGTTTCATTTCCGCCGCTGTCTTGCCAACACCGGAAAACACCACCTTGGCCGGATCGCCACCTGCGGTGATTACCCGGGTCAGTTCTCCGCCTGAGACAATATCAAAGCCACTGCCAAGGCGCGCCAACACATTGAGCACCGCCAGATTGGAGTTGGCCTTGACCGCATAGCAGATAAGGTGCGGATGAGTGGCCACGGCTCTGTCAAAGGCATGCCAATGGCGCTCCAATGTTGCCCGCGAATAGACATACAAAGGCGTACCATATTGAGCCGCCAAATCGGCCACGGCACAGTCTTCGGCATACAGAGCCTGAGCTTGATACTGAAAATGATCCAATTAGTTTTCCTCTGTCGATTGCTGGGGTTGCTCGGTTTGTTCCGCCTGGGATTGGTTGTCCGGCAGATCCGGGCTCTTGTATAGCGCGCCTTTTTGACCACAACCAAGCAGCAACAGGCTAGCAAGCATCAGGGATAAAAACAGTCTCATTTTACTCAACATCTGGGCAGCAGGATTACATTAGCCTTATAATCGCATTCATCTTGATGAAAGCAAAGGACAGATATTCCATGGCAATGACAGATACCGAATATCATCAGCTCGCCGATGAAATGTTCGACCGGATAGAAACCGCAATTGAGAATGCAATCGATGAGCAGGATGCCGATGTTGATATCGACGCTTCAGGCAACGTGCTGCAACTCGAGTTCGCCGACAGCTCCAAAATCGTGATCAACAAGCAGGAGCCGCTGCACCAGATCTGGGTAGCAACCCGTTTCGGTGGCTATCACTTTGGCTATGTCGATGGAAAATGGATAGATGAGCGCAATGGCGGCGAGTTTATGCCCTTCGTCAGAGAGTCCATCAGCCGCCAGGGCGGAATAGAACTGTCGTTCTGATGATTTAGGGGCGGTCAGAACTCTGTCTGCGCCGCCCTTGCCGTGACCCCGAAAGGCACCACATCCAGATTACCGCTTTGGCGCACCAGGCGGAAAAACTGCGGAAAGTTGAAGTGATTTTTAAGGCTCAGGACTTCGCCAAAGGCGTAATGCTGGGTAACAGTATTCACCAATTCACTGACATCCGGATTGCTGTGCACATAGTGGCTCAAGCCATTTCCTTCATCCAATACAAACACGTCCAACTCGTCTTCCCGGCTGCGCAGAAAATACTGTATCACCCCTTTCACCGCATAATTTTGGATAACCTCAGGCACCTTGACCCAAGGGTCATTGGCAAGCTCAGGCCTTGGCAAACTCTGTAACTCGCCCCTGGCCAACTGACGATAGAGGGACTTCACATCGCTGAGATCCCGGTAACTCATGCCCTTGGCATCGAAAAACAGGCCATATTTCTTTTCACCCAGTTGCAGTGGCTGCACCAGGGTCTTTGACGGACAGGCATCTTTTATCAGTCGGTGCACCTGCTTGAGAATATCCACTACAGTTTGTTCCAGCTGGGACTGCAGCTTTTGCGAAGCACTGACGACATCGAAGGCCACCTGTTGTGGCGCCCTTCTCATACCTGGAGTGGCAAAGGCGATGGCCTCCAATAGCGCCTGCTCACCGACAAAGCTGTGACAATGCCATTCGCCCCAGGAGTTGAGGCTCATCAGTTGCACCGACCCCAGCAAACTGGCTGCCGGTTTTCCTGTCGCCAGCAGGTTGCTGCCCATGAGTTCCAGCATCAAGGTCTGGCCCTGCCAATGCTCGCTGGGATCCTGCTCCAGATTGAGGATCCACACCAACTTGCGATAGTGCCAAGGCTGGCACAGATCCAGTTTCGACACCCGCCACTTCTTGTCTTCGGTATAAGGCAGTAGCCGTTCGGCCACCTGGTTAAGACGCCGGCACCGCAGACGACCCGCGCCGTATTCAAACCAGCGGCTATTGACAGTGGCCACCCCATTGAGACAAGCCCAAATCATCAAGGAGGCGGCATTATCTGCCTGATAGATGGCCACTTCGCCCATAAACTGCCGCGGCTCAGGTGACAGACGATAGAGATGACAGCGACCATCCTGCTCGCTGCGGACTATAGTCAGATTCGGCTCTGCCAGCGACTGACTCCAAAGCCGGTTGAGCCGCAGTATCTGCTGCTTGTCCTCACTGAAATAGGTGTGCAGCTTACGGGTCAGCAGCCCCAAATCTTCCACTTTAAAGTACTCGCTCAGCCTGTGGGTCGAAGCGAAATGCAGCAGGGTCTGGTAGCTGGCCAACATCAACTCGTTAAGTTGAGCATTGAACCACTGCAACTGGCCACTGTGCCAGTGTTCACAATCATCTAGGGTGGTCAGCAGGCTCTGGGGCCATTCCCACTGTTCAACCAACTGCTTGAGCTTGTGGTAGCGCCAATCGTGACACTGCTCGACATCACTGAGCCTGATACCACATTTGAGGTAAAAGCAGCGGCGCACTATCTCCAGCCGACGCTCGTCTCCCACTTTAAGCAGATAAGATTCGATATATTGATACAGGAGCAGATAGGCATCGTTGGCGTTGGAAAAGTCACCGGCCAGAGTTCTCAACCACACCCATTCGCTGACCAGATTGGTTTGTGGATAATTACTGGCATAGGCTTCCAGCAGCAGCACCTTGAGCAGGGCCTTGTGCGGCTTGTCCAGACCTTTATAGAGCTGCCATAAAGAGGCACCAAAATACTCATTGGCCGGCAGTTGGTGCACATCACCAAGGAACAGAAAGTCATTACAGGGCTGGGCATTGGGCCACCAGGCGACAGTCTTGCCAGCCAGGCGGATATGGCTGCGATAGAACTCTTCCAGCAGCAACCAATGCTGGGCGCTGCCGCTGTGTTCATGCCCCAATAGCTCCCATTCGGCGTCCTGATAGCAAGTGTCATCACGGCAAAACTGCCGCGGGTGTACCAGATAAAAGTTCACCTCGAATTGAAAGCCGGCAAACCAGCGGGTGAGTTTTAGGCTCTTCTCCCGCAGCAGTTCCACTTCCTCCTGGGTTAGCCCGGCGTCATAGACCAACCAGACATCCACATCACTCTTGGGGTTCTGGCCAAAACTGGCGGTGCTGCCCATTACGTAAACCCCTTCCAGTACAGGACTGGCATGCTGTGAGTCTTCGAGCAGTGGCAACTTGAGAGTAGCGAGCGATTCTTTGAGCTCGACTGAGTGTTGGAACCCCTTGATACCGCAGGGCGTCATGGGGCCGTTGTATCCGGGCAAGCGGTTGTGATGCTGATGCAACAACAGAGGGATCAGGTTAAACAGATGCCTTTGCAGTGGGGAAAACAGCGCCTGAGCACGGGCCAAACGCACTCGATTGAGGCGCTCGGCGTATTCGGCGTATTGTCGCTGACGCTCGATCATCCGAATTTCACTATCCCTGAACCAGTTAGATGATCATGCTAACACTTTTAAGGTAGCAGGCAAGTAATGAGATCAAGATCACACTATTTGGCGAAAATTTAACGTGCCCACTTCAAAGATTGAGCAGCGTTCGGTGCCATTCTCCAATGGGCAATGTTAGCATTGGCGCATTTAACGTACTCTCACGGAAAAGATTGGCATGTCAGAAAATCGCATTCGCATAGCAACACGTAAAAGCCCTCTCGCCATGTGGCAGGCAGAATTTGTCAAAGCCGAGCTGGAACGCATTCACCCCGGGCTGACAGTAGAACTGCTGCCAATGAGCACCAAGGGTGATGTCATCCTGGATACTCCTCTGGCCAAAGTGGGCGGCAAGGGGCTGTTCGTTAAAGAGCTGGAAGTCGCCATGCTGGAAGACCAGGCGGATATCGCTGTGCATTCCATGAAAGATGTGCCGGTTGAGTTTCCCGAAGGGCTGGGGCTGGAAGTGATCTGCGAACGTGAAGATCCCCGTGATGCCTTCGTTTCCAACAGCTACAAGAGTATAGATGAACTGCCTCAAGGCGCGGTTGTGGGTACTTCAAGTCTGCGTCGTCAGTGTCAGCTCAGAGCCCGTCGCCCGGACCTTATCATCAAAGATCTGCGCGGCAACGTGGGAACCCGTCTGGGTAAACTGGATGCCGGTGAATATGATGCCATCATTCTGGCTGCTGCCGGGCTTATTCGCTTGAAATTATCAGAGCGTATCGCCAGCTTTATCAGCGCCGAAGAATCACTGCCGGCCAACGGCCAAGGCGCTGTGGGCATCGAATGTCGCACCGACGATGAGCGGGTAAAAGCCTTGTTGGCACCGCTTGAGCATAAAGAAACCCGCTATCGCGTACTGGCGGAACGGGCAATGAACACACGTTTGGAAGGGGGTTGCCAGGTCCCCATTGGTGCCTATGCCGAAATCCAGGGCGAACAGCTGAGCCTCAGAGGCTTGGTAGGTAATCCGGATGGCTCCGAGGTGATCACAGGTCAAGTCAGCGGTCACCAAGACGAGGCCGTAGCCCTGGGTAACGCCCTGGCAGAAGAACTGCTGAGCAAAGGCGCCAAAACCATATTGGATGCCGTTTACGGCAAATAACAAGGCGGCACCATGAGAGTGTTGTTGACGCGCCCCGAGGGGCGCAATCACGCCATGGAACAGGCGCTGACAGAAAGGGGCATACCTTTTATGGTGACCCCTCTCTTGGCTGTTGAGGCCATGGAGGATAAAGGTATTTCCCCTGCCGAGGTCCTTGATGCCGACATTATTGTGTTTGTCAGCACCAATGCGGTGCATTTCGGTACTCAGGCACTCAATGCTCCCTGGCCGTCACATATTCAATATTTTGCCGTCGGCGAAGCCACTTTCGAGGCCTTTGCACAGTATGGCATCCGGGGCCATAAAGCGCCGGATGACAATCAACAGACTGAAGGCCTGTTAACCCTGCCGGGTTTGCAACCCGAAGCGGTAAAACACAAGAAAGTGGTCATTATTCGCGGCAACGGTGGCCGGGAAGTACTGGGACAAACACTCCAGCAATATGGGGCGTCGGTTCAATTCTGGGAAGTCTACCGCCGCACTTGTCCTGCCTATGATGCAGTACAACTGGTCAAGGAATGGCAAGACTTCGGAATAGACACCATAGTACTCAGCAGCGCCGAGAGCCTGATGAACCTTATCCGACTGCTGCCAAAAGAGTATTTTGCTTGGCTGCAAGCATGTCATATTATAGTTCCCAGTATTCGGGTGGTAGATAAGGCCGTGGTCGCCGGATTAACTCAAGTGACCGATGCCACGGCAGCCAACAGTAAAGCCGTACTCAAGGCATTGAGGCTCTAGTTTTCCCCCCTCCCGATTTCCAGCCCTATTGTCGCGTTAAAGGACTGCATTAATGGATAACAGTAAGCCAGAAGTCGGGAGCGATACCCCCGCACTGCCTACCCAACCCTTGGGTACCACAGAGCAAGAAACCCCAGCGGCGACAGCCAAGCGCAGCTCATGGCCCCTGAGACTGACGCTACTATTGAGCCTGTTGCTGGCACTGCTGGCCTGCGCCATAGGTGCTTATCTCTTTTGGCAACTGCAGCAACAGCAAGCCGCCAATGCGCAACTGGCAACCACTCTAGAACAAGTCAAACAAGCTCCAGAGGCCAGATTGCAGGCACTGGAGCAGCAACTGAGAAGCGACCGGCAGCAAAATCAACAGCAGCAAGGTGCCATAGAACAACTGAGCGATGCCCAGCAGCAGATGCAAACCCGCATCGCCACTCTGGCACAGCGTAACCCCAACCATTGGATGGCGGCAGAAGCCGAATATCTGGTGCGGATGGCGGGACGTAAACTGTGGTTGGAGAAAGATCCGCAAACGGCAACCGGCCTGTTACAGGCTGCCGATGAGCGTATTGCTGCCATGCAGGAGCCTTCACTCATGCCTCTGCGTCGCGCCCTCGCCAACGATATGGCGGCGGTCAGCGCCATCAAGAATACCGATATCGCAGGTACAGTGTTCACCCTCGATGGCATTATCACCAAGCTGGACAAGTTGCCACTCAATCGTGTCGGTAGCCAGCAAATGGAGCCGGAAGCAGAAAACAAGATGTCTGACTCCATAGGTGATTGGCAGAGCAACCTGTCCAAGACCTGGAGCGCACTGAAGGAAGATTTCTTCACTATCCGCAAGATAAGCTCGGATATCACTCCGCTGCTGTCTCCCCAGCAGGAATGGTATTTATTCGAGAATATCCGCAATAAGCTGCTGCAGTCACAACTGGCCCTCTATCAATATGATGAGCTCAACTACCGCCAGTCATTGGCCATGGCCCGCAAGTGGATCCAGCAATATTTCGATCTCGACGATCCACGCACTGAAGAGGTGCTGACTGCAATCAATGCTTTGTCCAGTCTGCAACTGGATCCCATCAATCTGACAAAATTTGAATCCAGTGCTCAACTCAAACAGTTGGTCACCTATGGCGAACTCATGCCGGGGGCTGAACTATGATAAGAGTACTCATCTATCTGGTGATTATTCTGGCTGGTGCCTGTCTGAGTCCGCTTTTTGCCGGCAAAACAGGCTATGTCTATATCGCCTTTCTGGACTGGCAGCTGGAAACCAATCTGCTGTTTGCCGTTATGGCACTCATCATCTTCTTTGCTCTACTGCAGTTGCTGGAATGGCTACTGGTCACTGTGCTGAATCTGGTATTAAGCAGTCGTTACCTGCCGCGGCGCTGGCGCCGCAATGCCGCCCGCAAGTACACGCTCACCGGCGCACTGGCGTTGGCAGAAGAGGATTGGCCTGCGGCCGAAAAAGCGATGCAAAAAGGCGCCGAAGCCGGTGAACTGCCGGCTCTCAATTATCTGGCTGCCGCCAGAGCGGCCCAAAGACAGTTCAAGAATGAAGAGCGGGACGACTACCTGAATAAGGCTGCCCAGTTGCCACTGGCGACCCAGGCGGTAACCACCACCAGAGTGCGCTACTACATGCAGCAAGGCGAGCTGGAAAAGGCCCGCGAGCAGCTGGATAAACTGCAACCCAGCAGCAAGAGCAAGGCTCCGGTACTGCAACTGGCACTGGAGCTTTACCAGAGCCAGCTTGACTGGCAGGCTCTGAAACTGTTACTGCCGGCGCTGCGCAAAAAGCAGATCCTGGATAATGAAGAATACGAGCTCCTGAACCAGAGGGTAAATAATGCTTTGCTGGCCCAGGCAGCCCTTCGCAGCGAGCAGGAACTGGAAAAGTGTTGGCACTGGCTTAGCCGCCAGGAACGCAGCCAACAAGCCAATATGGCACAATATGCCTTGGGGCTTGCCAGCTTCAACCGCCGTGACGAAGCCCTGAAACTACTGAACAAGGCGCTAAAGAAGGAACCTTGCGCCTCTGTACTTGAAGTTTTGCCGAAGGTTTTTGAAGCCCAGGACAGTGAAACCCTGAAACTGCTGAAGAACTTGGAACCCAAGCTAGAGAACCATGCCGATTACCAACACTGCATGGCCCAAATTCATGAACTCTGCCGTGAATTCAGTCTGGCCCGAGCCGCATGGGAACGCTTGTGTCACTTACTGCCACGTAAAGAATACTGGCTGGCCTTGGCCAGACTTCAAGAGCAGTTGGCCGATCATCAAGGGGCTTTCAATAGCTACAAGCAAGCCGCCAAGAGCGACTAATCGCTAGACCTTTTTTATTAGCCATCACAAGATTACCTGCACGCATACCGTAACCGCATGAATGCGAGATAGATTCTCCAAAGCGGACAAATTGTCTCTTAACAACCTTCCAACCGCGATCAATGTCACATATTTGACAGCCTCAGTTTCAACCCCAGACTTAATAATTAATACCTTTAGCTGACGCTCGTGGGCACAGAGTGACCTTGCCGTCAGTATTTGCGTGCAAAGGAGTATGAGTTATGGGCGTCGCAATCAGTAAGCAAGACGCGGTTGTCACCAATTTGGTTGGGCAACTCAAGGCCAAGGACGAAAATGGCAATATCCGCGATTTGAGTATCGGGGATCTCATCCGCAATGGTGAAGAGATCATCTTCACCGCAAACGATACCTTCACTATCGAATATGCCGATGGTACAAGGCTGACAGAGCAAAATGCACAGCCCAGCGCTCAACCTCAGCCGGATAGCGCGGCCGCAGATGTCGCCCAATTCGCCAACAGTGGAGTCGATGCCGAGATAGCCGCACTGCAGGCTCAGATACTTGCTGGTGACGACCCTACGGCAAATCTGCCTGCTACCGCAGCCGGGGCCGGAACAGCCGGTAACCAAGGTGATTTCGGCTATGTTGCCGTAGACAGAGACGGATCTGAGTTATTGGCCAGCGCAGGCTACGACACCAGTGGCTTTGACCAAACCGCCATTACCACTCAAGAAGAAATACTGCTTGAGGACCTTCCCCTGACTGGCCCCACGCTCACTAGCGGCGCAGCCACACTCTCAGATGCCAACCTGCCAACAGGGACCACTCCATCACCCGCCGCCTTGACCCAAACCGGTAACTTGAGCTTTAGTGCCGCGGCCGGCGTGGCAAGCTTGACCCTGGATGGGGTTGCCATTGTCTCAGGCGGAGTTTTTAATGGCCCTGTCAGTATCAATACCGAATACGGCGTGCTCACCATCAACGCCGTTGACCTGATAAACGGCAATATCAGCTACAGCTTTACCCTCAATTCCGCGGTTGACCACAGTTCAAGTGATGACTTCTCCCAGGCTTTCAACCTGATATTGACCGATCTAGAAGGAAACAGTGTCGGTAATACCCTTACCATCTCGGTACTGGATGACGCTCCAAGCGGCCAGGATGACGTAAACAGTGTAGATGAAGACTCACTACTGGCCATTAGTGGCAATCTGCTCGACAACGATGTTCAGGGTGGTGATACCGCACAGGTAACAGCCGCTGGCAGTGGCGGCAACCTTGATAATGCCGTATCCAATCAAAGCCAGGTTTCAGGCAGCTACGGCCTGCTGACCCTCAATGCCGATGGCAGTTACAACTATCAAATCAATTCTGCAGGACAAGCGGTTCAGGCGCTCGCTCAGGGAGAATCCCTGACGGAAGTCTTCTCCTATCTGCTGACCGATGCCGATGGTGATACCAGCGTCCAGACCTTGACTATCACTATCACTGGCACCAACGATGTGCCTGTGATCAGCACACCCCAGCCGGGTGAGGCCGATGGTGCTGTGCGAGAAGCCGGCCAGTTCGATGACGGCAGCATAGACCCAGGTACCCCGGGTGTCAGTGGCCAACTCAGCGCCAGCGATGTGGACAACGGTGCCGTGCTTATTTGGTCCGGTAGTGCCGACAGCCCACTTGGCAGCTTCAGTGTTGATGCCGCCACCGGCGCCTGGAATTATCAGCTCGATAACGCTTCAGCCGACGGCCTGCTGGAAGGCGAAATTCGCACCGAAACCTTCTCTGTTACTGTAACTGATGAGTTTGGCGCCAGCGCCGAGCAATTGGTCACTATTACCATCATAGGTACCAATGACGCCCCTATTCTCAGCGCCGATAGCAGCGGCAGTCTCACCGACGATGTCGATGTTATCAATGGTATGCTCAGCGACAGCGGCAGCCTGAGCTTCACCGATGTCGATATCAACGACAGCCACAGTGTCAGCAGCAGCTACAATGGCGATGCGAGCTGGAGCGGCGGCGCCCTGGCTCAAGCCACCCAGGATGCGCTGGCGGCCGGCTTCAGTGCCGACAACTCCGGCTGGAGCTATGATATCGCCAACAGCTTGGTACAGTTTCTCGCTGTCGGTGAGACCATCACCTTGAGCTTCACGCTGACGGTCACCGACGCCTTTGGCGCCAGTGATTCACAGCTAGTCACTCTGACTATCAATGGCACCAATGATGGCCCCGTAATTAACCCTCCTGGCGAGGGCGATGCCGACGGCACTGTGCGTGAAGCCGGTCAATTTGACGATAGCAGCGTCGATCCCGGAACTCCGGGTGTCAGTGGCCAACTCAGCGCCAGCGATGTGGACAACGGTGCAGATCTGACTTGGTCCGGTAGTGCCGATAGCCCACTTGGCAGCTTCAGTGTTGATGCCGCCACCGGCGCCTGGAATTATCAGCTCGATAACGCCGCCGTTGATGGTTTACTGGAAGGCGAGATTCGCACTGAAACCTTCACAGTCACAGTGACAGATGAGTATGGCGCCAACGCCGAGCAACTGGTCACTATTACCATCATAGGCACCAATGACGCACCTATTCTCAGCGCTGACGCAAGTGGCGCCGTCATTGAAGATCTTGATGTCATCAATGGTATGCTCAGCGACAGCGGCAGCCTGAGCTTCACCGATGTGGATATTGGTGACAGCCATGTTGTCAGCAGCAGCTACAATGGCGATGCGAGCTGGAGCGGCGGTGCCCTGGATCAAGCCACCCAGGATGCGCTGGCGGCCGGCTTTAGCGCCGACAACTCTGGTTGGAGCTATGACATCGCCAACAGCCTGGTGCAGTTCCTCGCCGTCGGCGAAACCATCACCTTTAGCTTCACACTAATAGTCACCGATGCCTTTGGCGCCAGTGATTCACAACCCGTCACGGTGACCATCACCGGCACCAATGACGCACCGGTGCTGAGCATCGATATGAGCGGCGCGGTCACCGAGGATGTCGATGTGCTGGCCGGGATGCTCAGCGACAGCGGCAGCCTGAGCTTCACCGATGTCGATATCAACGACAGCCACAGCGTCGGCAGCAGTTATAACGGCGATGTACTCTGGAGCGGCGGCGCCCTGGATCAAGCCACCCAGGATGCGCTGGCGGCCGGCTTCAGTGTCGACAACTCCGGCTGGAGCTATGACATTGCCAACAGCCTGGTGCAGTTCCTCGCCGTCGGCGAGACCATCACCCTGAGCTTTGATGTCACGGTCGATGACGGCAACGGCGGCACTGATACCGATACCGTGACAGTGACCATCACCGGCACCAATGACGCGCCGGTGCTGAGCATCGATATGAGCGGCGCGGTCACCGAGGATGTCGATGTCGTGGCCGGGATGCTCAGCGACAGCGGCGATTTGAGCTTCACCGATGTCGACATCAACGACAGCCACAGCGTCGGCAGCAGCTATAACGGCGATGTACTCTGGAGCGGCGGCGCCCTGGATCAAGCCACCCAGGATGCGCTGGCGGCCGGCTTCAGTGTCGACAACGCCGGTTGGAGCTATGACATCGCCAACAGCCTGGTGCAGTTTCTCGCCGTCGGCGAGACCATCACCTTAAGCTTTGATGTCACGGTCGATGACGGCAACGGCGGCACTGATACTGAAACCGTGACAATCACCATCAATGGTACCAACGACCCGGTTGAAGGCGAATTTGCCAAAGAGATCTGGGTTCCGGCCTCCCTATTGCAACTCTCGGATCCTTATCTTGCCGGTTATCCGCTGAATATTGATGTTCCAACCGATGTAGATGCCACGGATGACATTAGCATAACAAACTTGAGCCTTGAGTTTATCGATCCGGGGGAAACCGCCGAGATAGGCTCCATTTGGTATTGGGATGAAGACATCCAGATGCTGGTGCAGTATGACTTTAACAATCCTGAGGCCTTATCTGCCACAGAGTTGGGCAGTCTGGTCTATATGCCGGGGGATAACGGTGACATAGAGGAACAACTGGATATTTCTCTGACCTTCACAGTCAACTCAGGTACAGATCAGGTTGATGGCGACTTCATCATCCATGCTGTGCCGGGTAACAGCTTGGGAGGGGAAAGTGTCACCATAGGTGATGGTTCATCGCCTTTGACCTCAGGGAATGATCAGGATGCTGTCCTCAGTATCAGTGGCGGATTCGCCGATGCCATTAATTTAGATCCAGCCAATGGTAGCCTGGATCTGTTTACCGATTACCAGAAATCGCCCTTTGCCATTCCAATTCCCGGAGATGAGAGAGACATTGACACTACCGCGGGCAGCAAGCGAGAAACGGAGGTCTCAGTCAGGCTTACCATTAACGGCATAACCTTCATAGTGCTGTTGGCAGATCCCGTCGATAGCGTCGAACAGACTTGGTTCTATGATGCGGATTCAGGCTTGATGAAGGCCAGTATTGGCTACGATCAGATAGTGCAAGAATCGGATAACTCAGTAACTCTCGCCGACTACCTGACTTTGAATCCAGCCCAAGCAGGCGATCTATGGACCATTACTTATTTCGACAATGATGGAGGCAGTTATCAGGCTAGGTATGTACAAGCTGTATTTACTCACGAGCTGCTACCTGATGATGCCATTACGGTAACAGGAACCGACGACATAGATAATCTCATCTTTGGTAGCACTCAAAGTGACTCGCTCACCGGGGCAAACCAAAGCGATGAAATTGTCGGTCGCGAAGGAAATGACACCATCTATGGTCTGGAAGGTGATGACCAACTACTGGGTGGCGCCGGCAATGACTACATCTTTGGCGGTACAGGTGCCGACTATCTGGTTGGCGGCCCCGGCAGTGATCGCTTGGATGCTGGCATAGACAATGACAGAGATATATTGATCTGGGATGCAGGGTCTGCAGATGGCAGCACTGATGAAGTCTATAACTTCGACCCTAACACAGATGCACTGGATTTATCAGACATCTTGGTCAATGAAGAAAATGGGGTTTTGGATGATTACCTGGACTTCAGCTTCGTGGGTGGCAACACCATCATAAGCGTCGACACAACAGGTGCCGGAGGGGACAGTGTCACCATAGTTCTCAATGGTGTGGATCTGTCCGCAGAGTATGGAACTACAGATGAAGGTGTGATTATTCAATCCCTTATCTCCGACGGTGCATTGTTGGTCACTCAACCTGTTGTTCAGGCTTCTCTTCCAGAGCCTAACTATACTTATTCATCCGAGGAACAATTAATTCCCTAACCTTAAGCAATAATTTTTTCAATAGAATCAACAGGAGCCGCAGGCTCCTGTTTTTTTATTAATCAACAACAAAAAATACTCCCTTTAAATCAGTTAATTAACAAAACGACAAGCAGCGTCAAAAAATTGACCTTTGAAACTAATTAATCTAAAATCGCACCCAAGAGATTTACACTATTTGCCAACTTGCAACCCAAACCATTGGGCTGCAACTTTATTGATACGGATATTGCAAGCGCCGGGGGCGGGACATGAAAGCACTTATCACTACACAAGATGGTCAAGTTAAGACTTTGAATGGCAAGGCTTATGTCATGTCAAATGGCCAGCAAATGCCACTACAACAGGGCGACTTCGTCGCGCAGGGAAGCGAAGTTTTTGTCGATAATGATGCCCAGATAGAGCTCTTGTTCAGCGACGGAAGCCGTCTTGTAAGTGAAGCTGAAGTCACTCAGGAAGCGTTGCAAAATGCCGATTCTGCAACAGATTCTGAAATTGCTCAGCTACAGGCCCTTATCGCTGCGGGAGAAGATCCAACCGCTTCATTGCCTGATACTGCTGCCGGTGGAGCTCAAGGGAATGAGGGGACATCCGGCTTTGTTTCCTTGGCAAGAAGTGGGGCAGAAACTCTGGCTGCCAGTGGCTACGATTCAGCGGGCGTCGAAGCTGATGCCATTACACTGCAAGATGGCTTGTCACAAAACACCTTCGAGTTGACTCAAGTTGCTCCCAGCACTGTAACCTTGTTGGCGCCAACCCAAGTCAACGAGGGTGGCAGCATTACCTACACTGCTGTTGTAGACAATGCTCCTCTGGAAAGTGATTTGGTTCTGACCTTGTCCAACGGCGCGACTATAGTGATCCCTGTTGGCCAAACTTCAGGCAGCGTTACCGTCGACGCCCCCAGCGATGATGTCTACTTGGACAGTGAAGTACTGAATGTCGGTGTCACTGAGTCCCAGGGCGGCAACTACGAAAACCTGGACCTAGGCAATAGTGTCGATACTCAGGTCAATGACACCATAGATACCACCACGGTCACCCTGACTGCCCCGGCTGAAGTGAATGAAGGCGGCCAGATCACCTATACCGCCACGGTCAATAATGCCCCCGAAACTGACTTGGTACTGACCCTGTCCAACGGCGCCAGCATCACCATTGCGGCAGGTCAGACGTCCGGCACCGTGACCGTTGATGCACCGACTGATGATGTCTATCAGGACGGTGAAACCCTCACGGTCAATGTCACCGGTGCCCAGGGCGGCAACTATGAAAACCTGGACCTCGGCAATAGTGTCGATACTCAGGTCAATGACACCATAGATACCACCACGGTCACCCTGACCGCCCCGGCTGAAGTGAATGAAGGCGGCCAGATCACCTACACAGCCACGGTCAACAATGCCCCCGAAACCGACCTGGTGCTGACCCTGTCCAACGGCGCCAGCATCACCATTGCGGCAGGTCAGACGTCCGGCACCGTGACCGTTGATGCACCGACTGATGATGTCTATCAGGACGGTGAAATCCTCACGGTCGGCATCACCGACGCCCAGGGCGGCAACTATGAAGAGCTGAACCTCGGCAATAGTGTCGATACTCAGGTCAATGACACCATAGATACCACCGCGGTCACCCTGACCGCCCCGGCTGAAGTGAATGAAGGCGGCCAGATCACCTATACCGCCACGGTCAATAATGCCCCTGAAACCGACCTGGTACTGACCCTGTCCAACGGCGCCAGCATCACCATTGCAGCCGGTCAAACCTCCGGCACTGTAACCGTTGACGCTCCCAGCGATGATGTATTTGTTGATGCGGAAACTCTGACCGTAGGTATAGATAGTGCACAAGGTGGTAATTTTGAAAACCTGGATACCAGTGACACAGCTTCCACACTGGTAAATGACACTACCGACACCGTTTTTGCCCAGATCAGCGTAGACAAAACCAGTGTCGCTGAAGGTGGTGAAATCACTTATACAGTGACTTTGGTCGATGCCAACGGTAACCCGGTAACCCTTCCTAGTGGTGCTTCGGTTACCCTTGCACTTGATTGGAGTGGTACAGCATCTGCGGCAGATGTTGATAATTTACCTCCAAGCGTGACCATTACCGGTGATAGCCAGCAAAGCTTTACGGTTAATACCATTAACGATGGTGTCTATGAAAATAGCGAAAATCTAAGCGTCGTCATTAGTGGTGTTACTGACGTCGATAATAGCCTTGAACAACTTGAGATAGGCAGCAACAACAGCGCCGACACCACCATTCTTGATGCCCAGGATGCGCCTGTGGTCGGCATTGTCGCCGATCAAAGCAGTGTCACCGAGGGTGAAACTGCCGCCTTCACCGTCAGCATCGACCAGGTGGCCGACGAGGATGTGGTAGTCAACTTCACCTACTCCGGCGTGGCCGAGGACGGCAGCGACTTCACCGGCGTC
>NZ_JAAUHW010000014.1:0-147792 GCF_012030025.1 Shewanella sp. Iso12 | reverse complement strand
GCCAAGTTGCGGGGATTTTTTTAGCTAATGCTGGGGGATTGAGAGTTGCAGCGCCTGATCCAACAGCTCACATATCTCGGCGGCCGGGCGTTCAAGGTTAGCGGGCAAACATTGCAGTACCCCGCGAGCTTTGGCCCTGAGCGGGCTGCGCTGTGCCAGCCTTGCCAGGTAACTATCTGAATCGTAGTAACCAATTAGCGGGTTTCGCTGAATATTAAACAGATGAAATTCGCTGATATCCTGCCAGTCCAGCTCCAGTGTCCGCAGCAAGGAGCGGTAGCTGATGCCATGCTGATGGATGCTGAGGGAAATCGCTGCTGGCCTTAGGCCATAGAGACACATCAAGGCCAGCCAGATCAACTGTCACTGAAGTAGAATGCGGCGGCCCGCGCCATGAAAAACAGCGCCGATTGACTCCAGTATCAAAGGCTGCTGCATCTCAGAGCTGGCGGGTATAGGCCTGGCAGATATTCTGCTCACCCGTCTGCTTGGCTCGTTTCAGCGCCACTTCGGCATTACCGAGGAACTGTTCCAGACTCTGGCCCGGCAGATAGGCGGCTATGCCTATGCTGATCCCTTCTGCCAAGCCGTTTTCGCCTAAGTTGGCCAGCGCCTTGACCGCATAGTGATGCGCCTGATTGGCATCGGTTTCCGGTAGTATGATAATCAGCTTACCCAATTGCCAATGGGACATCTGATAGCTGTTGGGCAGATCCCTGAGCAGCTGCATCTCCACCTCGTGTTGGCGGTTCTCCAGCTGGCCGATATCACTCATATGGCTGAGCATGCCCTCGGGGCTGATGTCCATCAGGAGCAGACTGGCTTGTAGCTTTTCCTCTTCGGACATGGACTTGAAGTAGCGATCCAGATCCCTGAGGTTCACTAGGATGGTGCTACGGTGTGGCACCAGATCGCCACTGGCCTCAATCTTGCCCCTTGGGGTTGCCTGCTCCAGGGTGCACACCAGATATTCAATCTCGCCATCTTCATCCAGATAGCCCTTGAGCGTGGCCTGCAGGCAACTGCCGTGGCTGTGGGTGCAGAGTATTTGCCCTTGCCACTGGCCTTGCATGCTCACCAGCTGGCTAATTCTCTGCCACTGGTTGCCAAGATCGTTTTCCAGCAAAGCCGCCAGGCTGTGGCTGAGATCACCGTTGAGTTGCATCAGCTTATCAAAGGCTTCATTGACCTTGAGCAACTGCCCTGAGGGCGTGGTCAGGGCGGTGGCCACATTGCTGCCGGTCAATAGCTTGCTAAGGAAGGCTTCCTGCTGGGCTTGTTTCAGTTCGCCGATATCTTCAAAGGTGATCAGCAAATAGGTTTGACTGCTGGCGTTGTAGCGGCGGATATGCAATCTGAGCTGGGCGTTGTCCAGGGATTCGAGCTGCACTTCGCCACGCCACTCGCCGGCATCCGCCAACTGTTGTTTCATCGAAGAATAAAGCTCGTCTTCCAGCTGCAGGATCCGTTGCAAACTGCGATCCGGCAGCTCATCCTGCTCGAGTTGCAGAGTGCGGGCGGCAGTGGCATTGGCGCTGACGATACGGCCGCTGGGGTTGACCAGCACACAACCCAGGTTGGAGCGGAACAGGCCGCGGGCCAACTCGATACTGTTTTGTCTGGCGCGCTGTTCGAGGCGGAACATATGGGTCAGCAGAATAACCGCGGTTGCCAGAATGGTCAGTATGGCGGCGCAGGCCAAAAGGATGTTGCGCCACTGAAAGAAACGGGAGGCGATGTCGTGATTGCGGATATAGGAAAGCAGCAGATATTCGCGCTTGGTATCGTTTTGCGAAGCCAGTTGTACCTTGAGATAGACGAAGGTGGCGTCTTCTCCGTGGAATTGACCAAAGTTACTTCTGGCCATCTTGCTCCACAGTGCCGGATAGCTCTGTCTTATGCTGCTGCCCATGGTTTCAGGCAGCCTGGCCAAAGGGTCCAGATCCGAAGCGCCGGCATAAAGCAGGCCCTGATTGTCAAACAGCAGCAGAGGTGAGGCATTACTGGAGAAGGCGGGCTTTATCGCTTGCAGCATCTGCAACATGGAGTTGTAGGTGACCAGATAACCGCGCACGCTCTGATCCTGATTTTCCAGCCAGGCCAACTGGTAAATGTAGGGCTCGAGGCGGCCGTCAATCGGGGCAAACTCCAATGCCGAGGTATAGATTTCCTGCCCCCCCAGATTGCGCTTGTTGCCCAGGAGTGCCGGCGGCATGGACATGCTGCCGAAGGTATTGCTGGTGGCGATACGGAACTTGCCGTCGGCATCAAACAGCGCCAGATCCAGCAGTTCTGGGGTGCTGCGCTTCAGGCTGTCCCAGCTCGTCATCAGCCGTTGATATTCTTTGTGTCCCGGATTATCCAGGTACTGGCGCAGATATTCTGACTTGGCAAACATCTGGGTGCGAAACTGCTGGAAGGAGATTTTATCGGCCAGCAGGGCACCAACGGTTTGCAGCTCGCTGTATCTTTGTACCGCCCACTCTTCCTGCAGACGTCGCTCGCCCAAGGTGATCAACACATTGGTAATGAGTATCACAGTGATCACCAGCATGCTCAGCTGACTGGCAACGGCCAGCAAGCGCTGCCGGGACCAGTGAATACCCTGAGCCGAGATAAGCAGAGGTGTGTCTTTGAGTCCGGTATTCTTTTTGAACATGGAACTGTGCTGGCTCCAGAGTGAAAATTGCGCTCATGTTAACACGAAATAACCCAGTGGGCATCGGCAGTTACCGACCGCTCACCGGGCAGTTAACACTGTGGCCCGTGAAGCAGCGAACACGTCCCTATGGGGCCTGCGCGGGTTTACAGGTCCATCTGCTTGGTGCCGTCTCTTTGCTAACCCAGCTGTCCCAGGATCCTGTGCTTGAATTGACAGCCGGCGTCTTCCACTATTTTGCGACAGGCGTCGATATCCACCCCTTCCAGGCCATCGAGTGCCGATACCTGCACCTGCTTGATGTATCGGGGAGCTTCGCGAATAAAGGCGTTGACCGCATCCCAGGAACCAGCCAGACGTGGGCGACAGTGTTTAATGTAGCCTGATTCAGTGTCGGCATTGAGTGAGACCGACAGGGCATCGACGCACTCGGCCAGCTCAGGCAATATGTTGCGCCTGTGAAACAGGTTACCCAAGCCATCGGTATTGACCCTGACCTTACCGCCGCGGCGTTTTATTTCGCGGGCCACTTCCAGCAAGGTTTCGAGATTGAGCGTCGGTTCACCATAGCCGCAGAACACATATTCATCGAAGTTAGTTACCTCGCCGAGCAGCGGAATGATATCGCTGCCGCGGGGGCGAACCTTGAGATCCAGCTGATACTCATGAATGCTCTTGCTGCCGTTATGCTTGGGACAGAAGCGGCATCTCAGGGTGCAGCGGCCGGTGATATTCAGATAGCGGCTGTTGCGTATGTCATAGACGAGTGTGGGTTGGCTTTGGGCTTTGCTGCTCATAACGACTCAATAAGGCATGCAGGAGATAACTTGGAGTCTAACCAAGAGCCGCAGTGAAAAATGCTAGCAGGATCAGAAAACACCCACTTAGGAGCCACACGAGATGCGGTAGAGTTGAATTTGTTGCCTGATAAGGGAAGGGAGCCTTTGGGCTCCCTTCAATCACTTACTCAGTGTTGCGACTCGTTTAACTGGGTCTCTGCCTCTTTCGGCCGCCACCACCAGTGATAAAACGCTCGGCTCTTGTGGCTCAGATCATCGAGAATGATATAGAGCATGGGCACCAGGATCAGGGTCACCAGGGTGGAGAACAGAATACCGAATGCCAGAGAGGTGGCCATGGGGATCACTATCTGTGCCTGCAGGCTGCGCTCCATTATGATGGGCACCAGGCCGACAAAAGTGGTCAGCGAGGTGAGGATAATCGCCCGGAAACGATAACACCCCGAATCTATGGCCGCCTTAACCACTGACTGGCCCTGCTCACGGGCGCGGTTGACGAAGTCCACCAAAATCAATGAATCATTCACCACTACCCCGGCCAGAGCAACTATGCCGCAGAGACTGAGAATGCTCATGGACAGCCCCAGAATAAAGTGACCGAACAGCGCACCTATCATACCGAAGGGGATCACCGACATGATGATCAGCGGCTGGCTGTAGGACTTGAGCGGAATGGCCATCAAGGCATAGATAGTAAATATCGCGAAGAAGAAGCCTTGTAACAAGCCGACCATGGCGGCCTGTTCATCCTGGCTGGCACCATCGAGACTGGCGGAAATATGGGGATATTTACGCTCGAGTTCGGGCATAAACTTCTCCTGGATCTCCTGCACCACCTTGGAGGGCTCCACTTTATCCTTGTTGGCGTTGGCGGTCACGGTAATCGCCCTGCGACCATCCACCCGGGTAATGGAAGAGTAAGATTCCCCCAGCTCCAGTTCGGCCACGGTAGAGAAGGGCACCGCCATGCCGTTTGGCGTGCGGATCATCATGTTCTCCAAGTGGCCTATGGTGCGGCGCTGCTCCAGCGGATAACGCACCATTACCTTGACCTCTTCCTTGTTGCGCAAAATTCGTTGCGCCTCATAGCCATAGAAGCCATAACGCACCTGGCGTGCCAGATCCGATAATGTCAGCCCCAGCGCTTCTGCCTCGGGACGAATCTTGAGGCGAATTTCATGGCTGCCGGAGGAGAAGTTATCGGCAATATCATAAACGCCTTCATAGCTGGCAAGCTTCTGTTTCAGTTCTTTGGCGGCCGCAGACAATTGTTCCAGATCGGTGGAGGTAAAGCGGAAAGAGATATCGCCGCCTGCATCATTGGTGCTGGCATTGATATTGAGTTTCTTCACTGCCACCAAGTCCGGCAGCTGTTTGCGCCAGGCCTCGGCTATGGTCACACCGTCCACGTCCCTGTCTTCACCCTTGGTCAGCTCGGCAAAGATAAATGCCGAGGTGCGGCTGCTCATATTGATGAAGCTGTGCTTCACCACAGGGTAGCCGATTTCGGACTCCATCTGCTGGTTCATGGTGTAGAGGGCATTTTCAATTTTCTGCACCACATCCAGGGTGTTGAGCTCTGAGCTGCCTTCATCCATTTCCAGATTGACCTGGATAAAGTCGGACGGAATATCCGGGAAGAACACCCAGCGCACCTTGCCACTGGTGACCATGGCGACCGACAGAATAAGCACACCGATAAAGCCCGCCACCAGGGTATATCTGTGGGGGATCATCCGCTCCATAAAGTTGCGGTAACTGTGGTGGATAAAATGCTGCACTTTTTCGTTGAAGGCGCGCTTGAAGCGGCCAAATGGCCCAGGGTTGGGATTGGGTTTACTGGGCTTCATGTGCGCCAGGTGCGCCGGCAGAATGAACTTGGACTCCACCAGCGAGAAGGCCAGGCAGAGGATCACTATCATGCCGATGGATTTCCAGATGATCCCCATGGGACCTGGCACCATCAACATGGGGATAAAGGCGGCAATTGTGGTCAACACCCCGAAAGTAGCGGGCATGGCGACCTTCTTGGCGCCGCGGATCACATTGGTGATCGAGTGGCCGTGACGCTCAACCTCTGTATGGGCACTCTCGCCTATGACTATGGCATCATCCACCACTATCCCCAGCACCAAAATAAAGGCGAACAGAGTCAACATGTTGATAGACAGGCCAAAAGGTTCCATCGGCATCAGTGCCATGGCACCGAGGAAGCACACAGGCAGCCCCAGCATGACCCAGAAGGCCAGTTTCAGATCCAGAAACAGCGCCAGGATAATGAACACCAGCAAGGCACCCATAAACATGTTGGACAGCATCATGTTGAGGCGGCCCTTGAGATAGTGGGTCAGGTCGCCCCAGTAGTCCAGCTTGGCGCCGCTGGGTAGAGTGGCCTGACGCTCGGCAATAAAACCTTTGACCTGATCGGCAATCGCCAGGGCGTTTTGATCGTCTATGCTGGTGATCTCTATGATGGCCGCCGGCATGCCGTCGAAGCGGGTGTACTCGAGCCGCTCCTCAAAGTCATCCTTGATCTCGGCCACCATGGGCAGCATCACCCGGCTGCCATCGGCGCGAGTGCTGACCACTATGTTGGCAAAGTCATCTCCCGTGTAGGCCTGGCCCTTGGTGCGCAGCAGTATGTCACCGTCCTGAGCCCGAATTGAGCCACCGGGCAGATCTATCGAAGTGTTTTGTACTGCCTGCGCCACCTGAGTGAAGGTGAGGCCGTACTCTCTGAGCTTATCTTCCGAGACTTCGATACCGATTTCATAGTCGCGCACCCCGGTCACTTCGGCACGGGTCACCGCCGGCAGGTTGGTGATCTCATCACGGATCTCCTTGGCCAGCTCTTTCATGTCGTGCAGTGTCATGTCGCCATAGACAGACACCCAAATAACGTTGTTTTCCGGCTTGATCCGGTAGATATCCGGCTTTTCGATATTGGCCGGAAAAGTCGCGATGGCATCGACCCTGAGTTTGGCCTCATCCAGCACCTCTTTGGCATCATAGCCGTCTTCCACCTCTATGGTGACAGAGCCCACGCCTTCGCTGGCAACCGAGGTAACCTTCTTGATGCCGCTGATGTCTTGAATCGCCTCTTCAATCTTGATGGTGATCCCTTCTTCAATCTCCTGCGGCGCTGCGCCTGGGTAGGCGACTGAGATCCGCAAATAGTTGAGTTCGAAGCTGGGAAAGACCTCTTTATTGATCAGAAAGGCGCTGAAGATCCCGCCGATAAGCAGGATCCACATCAAGAGGTTGGCGGCAACATTGTTGCGGGCGAACCAGGCAATGATTCCTTTTTCCTGCTCCATCAGAGTTCACCCGCCGCAGCCAGACGCTGTTCCTGAGTTTCATCCTCTTCGCTGTGGGAAGCGTCTTTATCTTTGCTGTTGGCAACTCGCACCAACTGACCATTGGTCATATTGTTGAGATTGGTCTTGGAGATTCGCTCGCCATCCTTGAGGCTGTCTTTGATGTAGATATACTCAAGATCTGTGCGTACCACGTTGACGTGACGCATCTCTATCTTGTTGTCCTTGTCTACCACGGCCACATGCTGATTACGCACCATATACCTTGGCAGTTTCACCAGGCCATCGACGGTGCGGCCCTTGATCACGGCGTTGACAAAGCTGCCGTATTTCAGCGGCAGTTGGCCGGTCTGTTTCTGCTTTCGCAGATAAGGATCCTGCACTTCGGCCACCAGATAGACCATGCGGTTATCCGGATCTATCACCCCTTCACTGCGCACTACCTTGCCGGTCCAGGTCACGGTTTTACCCGCCAGGGCGGCGCTCAGGGTTACCTGAGTCTCAGGGTTGTCCACCGACTCCAGATAGGCCAGGTCTTTGTTGGCCAGCGGCAGGCGCACTTCGGCTACAGCCGTGTCGTACAGCTCACCCAGATTGGTGCCTATGGAAACGTACTGCCCCAAATCGACACTGCGGGCGCGCACTATGGCATCGAAAGGTGCCCGGATAACGGTACGTTCCAGGTTGCGTTTGGCTCTGGCGAGTGCCGCTTCGGCATACTTGACGTTGGCTTGCTCTTTCTTCAACTGAGGAACCCGCAAGCCAAGCTCGGGTGGCATACCGTTGTCATAACCGCTGAATTCTATCTTGGCGACTTCGCCGCGAGCGATTTCTTCATCCAATGCTGCCTTGGCCTGGGCCAGGGTCGCCTGGGCCTGCATCAGGTCGGCCTCATAGTCAGAAGGTTCTATCACCGCCAGCTCATCGCCTTGATGCACCACGCCACCGGCCACAAAGGCCGGGGCTATGCTGAGGATACGGCCCTGAACTTCACTGACCAGCTGAGTCTTGTACTTGGGAGTCACAGTGCCGTAAGAGGGCAGGTTGAGTGACATTGTCTGTTGTTCGACCTGAGTCACGTCGACCACAGGCAGCGGGATCTCTTCCGCTTTTTGCTCCGGCTCCTGCTTGGTCATCATCAGGAGTTTGGCGCCGAGTACGGCGACCACTATGATGAGCAGCGGCGCTATTCTTCGGAAAAATGTCTTCATATTCTTCTGCATATCCATGCTGGAGGCTTAATCTGAGCTTAAATTACCAGACAAGCAGCGGCCAATAAATGTGTTTTTGTAAATAAAATGTGTCAAAAGCTGTCGGCGGCGGGAGGGCTGTGAGGCCGGTAACAAAAAAAGGACCCAAAGGTCCTTTTTAAACGAGAAATTAAGTCGAAGCTTATTTTTTCTTCTTCTTTTTCTTGCTGTTTTTGGCACTGGCATCCTTGGCTTTGACCTTTTTCTTGGTCGGTACCTTGGCTTCTTTGTGCTTGGGGCGCAACTCTTCGATGACTCGCCGTTTCAGCTTCTGCTCGATATAGCGCTCAACTTTGCTGAGGATCCGCATATCATGGGCTTCCACCAGAGAGATGGCTGTGCCCTTGGCGCCGGCGCGGCCGGTGCGGCCTATTCTGTGCACATAGGCATCGGCAGAGCGGGGCATATCATAGTTAATCACATGGGTGATGCCTTCGATATCTATGCCGCGAGCGGCGACATCGGTAGCCAGCAGCACTTTGACTTCCCCCTTGGTGAAACGACCCAGAGCCTGGAAACGCTTCTTTTGCTCCATATCGCCGCGCATAAAGGCGGCCGGGATCCCGGCCTGCAGCAACAAACCTTCGAGGCTGCTGACCACTTCGCGGGTCTTGCAAAAGACGATGGCGCGCTTGGTTTCTTCCTGATTGAGCAGGTGACACAAGAGAGCGAACTTGTGCTCCTTGTTGTCGGCCAGGTGGATCCATTGATGGATCTTGGCTTTCTCGCTGCGTGGCGGTTCGGCCTCCACCAACACAGGATCGTTGAGCAACTCAGTGGCAAAACGGCGAACGCCGCTGCCTTCCAGTGTGGCGGAGAACAGCATGTTCTGCTTTCGTCCCTGCGCTTCTATGGCTATGGTCTGCACAACCTGGGAGAAGCCCATATCCAGCATGCGGTCGGCTTCATCTATGATAAGCAGTTCCACTTCGGTGGCTTCAAACTTGCGCTTCTCAAGATATTCGAGCAGGCGGCCCGGGGTCGCCACCAGAATATCCAGGTTACCGGCCAGGGTTTCTTCCTGTGGGGCGTAAGGGACACCGCCTGTGATTATGCCAATCTCCAGCCCAAGACCGGTCGCCAGATGACAGGCATATCTGTGAACCTGACTGGCCAGCTCGCGGGTCGGGGTCAACACCAGTACTCTGGCCTGGCCGGGACGACGGCGGGGGAAGTCAATCAGATGTTGCAGTGCCGGCAGCAGGAAACTGGCGGTCTTACCTGTGCCGGTCGGGGCATGGGCAAGAATATCCCGTTGCTCCAGCGCCAAAGGCAGAGCCAATTGCTGAATACTGGTCGGGGTCTTGTGGCCCATGGCTTTCAGTGAATCCAAAAGCCTGTGGTCCAGATCGAAATCTTCAAATAGCATGGGGAGCATCTCAAACAATAATGCGCGGGAGTATACCTTGTCTGGGTTGCCGTGCACAGCTTGTCGCTTGGGAAGCTGAGAATAAGTCCCTTGCAACCGGCAACGGCTTAGAGTTTCAGGTAAAAATCCCGGGTCAGTTGTGCCATGGCCTCCGAATAGCGGCCGTCGGCTTCTCTTATATAGAGGGAGGAATGAGCTTTTGGCGCGGCAACCGCTTCGCCTTCCTTGGCATGTTCAAGCAGCAGTAACTCTCGGTTACTGGGCTTTTGAGGCGTGCTGCTGACACTGACCCGAGCGGCCAGTCGCAAGCCTGCCTTTATTGCGGCGCACGCAAATCTGTCCAGGCTCTGAACCGGCAGAATAAGGCTCGCCTGTCCCTGTGGCTTGAGTAATTGCTTTATCGCCACACACAGTTCGTCAAAGTTCAGATGCTCTGTGTGTCTCGCTATGGCTCGTTTGGGGTCATCCGAGCGTGGGCCGGTTTCGAAATAGGGTGGGTTGCAAAGTATATGGTCGAACAGCGCTGAGTCTATCAAGGCATGCTCATCGCAATAGGCCTGAATTGAGCCTTGATACAAAGCGAGTCTGCTCGCCCAGGGCGAAGCCTTGAAGTTGGCACGGCTTGCATGGGCCGCGCTGCTGTCGAGCTCAACCGCCAGTATCTCTGCCTCACTGCGCTGCGCCGCCATCAGACTCAGTAAGCCGCTGCCGGCCCCTATGTCCAGCACCCGCTGGGCCCCGGTTAATGGCGCCCAAGCGCCCAAGAGCACCCCATCTGTACTGACCGGCATACCGCAACCGTAATCTTCGATATGAAATGCCTTGAAACTGAATGCCATTGAGTGCTCAACCTCCCAAGCATAATGCTTGGCGGGGATTTTATCCCGAAAGAGTCATCATTCGCCAAGGCTTTGGCGCCGTTTTGTTTCGGTCTGGTTCATACTTTGGCAGGGGATGCTGCTAACTTTAGGCTGGTGATGCTGGACAAGTGTTAAAGGTCGTACCAGCAAGGGCGTTGGGGAGTCGACAAATGTTTGCAAAATGCTACGCCTGTTGCCTCAATTGGGGCTGGGTGTGACCTTGGACAACTTTTTCTCATCCTGAGTTTTGCATCTGTTGTGTTTTTAGGCTGCTGTTTGGTTGGCTTGTTGCGCACTTTAAGAGGGTCTGGTATTAGTGTTCCCCCTTAATTCGCGGCATTCTGCGAATTAGATCAAGGTAAAACAGTTTTAGGATAAGCAAAGCAGCGAAAACCCCCTGCCATTTGTTCATAAACTCGCCAAGAATAGGCCAAATTTACCACGGATATCTGTAATAAAGGCTTTACACTCGAGTAGGGCGAGCGCGACGGCTATTATTTCAGCTATAGCTAAAAATGTTGCAATCACTTAAGTTTATTAGAAAAACATAACAAGATGGGGCATACAGTGCACAAGACTCAATTGACACTTGGTGACACCCTGGGCCTGGGATTCATGACCTTTGCGTTTTTCCTGGGGGCGGGCAACCTGATTTTTCCTCCTTTTGCCGGGCAGTTGGCCGGCGAAAACATGCCAATGGCCATGATTGGCTTTTTGATTACCGCCGTGGGTTTGCCGCTGGCCGGTTTGATAGCTGTGGCCAAGGCGCAGGGCAAGGTGATGAAGCTGTTGCCGGCCTTTGCCGCGACCGCTCTGGCAGTCGCTATCTATATCATTATTGGCCCAGCATTCGCGGCGCCTCGTACCGGTCTGGTGGCCTATGAGATTGGCGCGCTGCCTTTTATTCAAGACCCTGCATCGGTAGTGAACATTCTCGGGCTTGAGCTGAACAAGCCTCAGTTGCTCTACACTCTGGGATTCTTTTTGGTGACCATGCTGCTGGCACTGTTTCCCGGCAAACTGATGGATAGCATAGGCAAGGTATTGACCCCAGTGCTGATTCTGCTGCTGATGGGGCTGGCAGTGTCCGTTATCTTGCTGCCCGGCAGCGAAGTACCGGCCGCCAGTGGTGACTATATCAAGCACCCACTGACCAAAGGCATTATCGAAGGCTACAACACCATGGATACCCTGGCATCCTTGATGTTCGGTATGCTGATTATCGATATTTTGCGCAACAAGGGCGTGTCTGAGCCTGGCTTGCAGACCCGCTATCTGGTGCGCGCTGCGCTGGTAGCCGCCGCTGGTCTGGCATTTGTGTATGTGTCGCTGTTCTTCCTCGGTGCAACCGCAGGTGATATGGCCAAGGGCGCCGAGAGCGGTGGCCAAATCCTCACCAACTATGTGACTCACGAATTCGGTGATATGGGCATTATCCTGTTGTCCACTGTTGTGACTCTGGCCTGTTTGACCACGGCTGTGGGGCTGGTGAGTGCCTGCTCCGACTTCTTCCAGGAGTTGATCCCGGGCGCCACTTATCGCTTTCTGGTGGTGCTGTTCAGCGTGATCTGTGCCGTGGTGGCCAACGTAGGCCTGACCCAGCTGTTGGCTATCAGTATTCCTGTGCTGATGACCATCTACCCTGTGGCTATCGCTTTGGTGTTGGTGACCTTCCTGACGCCTTATTTCCGCAATCCGAAATTTGCCCACAGACTTGCGCTGTCGGTGGCCTTGTTCTTCGGGATTTTTGATGCTCTTAAGGTGACAGTGGCTTCACTCAAGCCGCTGACCCAAGTGGCCGAGCCCAACAGTTTGCTGCTGGCATTTGTTTCCGGTGTTGAAAGCCTGGCCCCTGTGATGTCGGCGTTGCCTCTCTACGAAGAGGGCATGGCCTGGCTGCCACCCACCCTGACAGTGATGATTATCTGTTTGTTTGTCAGCCCCAAGGCGGCGCAGGCTGTCTGAGTTACTGGAGTCCATTTCGAGACGGCGTTATCCTTGATGACGCCGTTTTTTATTGGAGTATTGTTTGTGGCCGCGACTTCTTCATCCGCTTATGTTCAGGACCCCTTGATTGAAGGTTTTCTCGATGACCTTTGGTCCAGTAAGGGCCTGAGCGACAACACATTGGCGGCCTATCGCAATGACCTGCGCCATTTTGATCAGTACTTGCAGGGAAGAGGGCTGACACTCAACTCTGCCGGGCGCGAAGCGGTGCAGGATTACCTCGGTTTTCGTGTCGATAAAGGGGTTGCCCAGAGCAGCAGCGCCAGGTTAAAGAGTAGCTTGCGGCGCTTTTATGGTTTTTTGCTGCGTCGGCAACTGATAGCGGAAGATCCCATGGCGCGTATCGCGTCCACCAAGCTCAAGCGCAAATTGCCCGGTAGTCTCAGCGAGGCCGAGGTGGATGCCTTGCTGGCTGAGCCCATACGGGAAGACCCGGTCGAAGCCAGAGACAAGGCGATGCTTGAGCTGTTATACGCCACCGGACTCAGGGTCAGTGAACTGGTGGGGTTGACGCTGGAGCAGATGAGTCTGCGTCAGGGCCTGGTACGGATCACGGGTAAAGGCGGCAAGGAGCGCTTGGTGCCCATGGGCGAGGTCGCCGTCAGCGAAATCGAGTCTTTCCTCAAGCTGGCGCGCGCCGAGCTGCTCGGCGGTAAACAGAGTGATGTGGTGTTTCCCTCCAAGCGCGCCCAGATGATGACCCGGCAAACCTTCTGGCACAGGATCAAGCTTTATGCGTTGCGGGCCGGTATCAGCACCGAGCTGTCGCCCCATACTTTGAGACACGCCTTTGCCACTCATTTGCTCAACCATGGCGCTGACTTGCGGGTAGTGCAGTTACTGTTGGGCCACAGCTCGCTGTCCACCACCCAAATTTATACCCATGTGGCCAATGCCAGGTTGCAATCGCTGCATCAGCAGCATCATCCAAGAGGCTGAATTCGGTGATCTGGCACGCAATTAGTTGCTTTCACTGACAACAGCCTGTAACTTTTCAGCCTCTGGCCCGGTCTGATGAGAGACGAAAAAAACCAATCAGGCCCAAATAAGATAGGATTTCCAATGAAGTTAACCCGTGCATTCTCTCTGTGTCTGGCGCTGGCGGTTACACCCTTTGTCGGTGTTGCCTCTGCGGCTTCCGAACCGGGTGATCAGCTGAAGCAAAAGCTCAGTGACACCTTGGGTATTGAAGTGATCTCTATGGCAGATTCACCTATCCCAGGCCTGTATCAGGCAATCACCAACCGCGGCGTGCTCTATGTCAGTAAAGATGGTTCCAAGCTGCTGCATGGCAACCTCTATGATCTGAATCAAGGGATGAAAAACCTCACCGAGGTGGCGCTTGCAGGCCCAAGACTCGAGATGCTCAAGTCCTTCGAAGACAAGATGCTGGTCTACAAGGCCAAGAACGAAAAGCATGTGGTGACTGTCTTTACCGATATCACCTGTGGTTATTGCCGTAAGCTCCATAACCAGATGCAGGAATACAACGACCTTGGGATAACAGTGCGCTATCTGGCCTATCCCCGTCAGGGCGTGCCTTCACCCAACGCCGAAGAGATGGAAGCGGTTTGGTGTGCCAAAGACCCTCATAAGGCCATGGATGACGCCAAGGCCGGCAAGAGTATCAAGATGGCCAAGTGTGATGCCAATATCCCGGGGCAGTATCAACTGGGGATGAGTTTTGGTATCAATGGTACTCCTGCGTTGATCCTCGAAGATGGCAGCCTGATCCCGGGTTATCAGCCACCGAAAGATCTGTTGAACAACCTTGAGAGTCGTAGCCTTTAATCTCAATAGCGGCAGCGCTCAATCGAAAAATCTCACTCAAAAAGGCGAGCAACCCACTCGCCTTTTTGTTATCTTGCCCGGCAAAGCCATTTTCAAGAATAGCCCATAGTGATCCACAAAATCGTCCGTCGTCCCAGGGTGGACGACAGCCATTTACCCGCTAATCTGCATCCGCTCTTAAAACAGATTTACGCCAGTCGCGGCGTTCAGGCTCCCGAGTGCGAACTGGTGCTCAATCGTCTGCTCAGGCCGGATACCATGCTGGGTTTGCAGCAAGGTGCCGAGTTGGTGGCCGATGCCATCGCCGCCAATCGCCGCATTCTGATCATGGGTGATTTCGATGCCGATGGTGCCACCTCTACCAGTGTGTGTCTGTTGGCGCTCAGAATGATGGGAATGGAAAACTGTGATTATCTGATCCCCAATCGCTTCGATTATGGCTATGGCCTCAGCCCTGAAATAGTGGCGGTGGCGCACAGCAAGGGCGCCGAGTTACTGATCACTGTCGATAACGGTATCTCATCCATCGAAGGCGTCAGGGCCGCCAAGGCGCTGGGGATGACGGTTGTTATTACAGATCACCATTTGCCGGGCAATGAATTACCAGAGGCAGATGCCATCATTAACCCCAATCAACCCGGTTGCAGCTTTGCTTCCAAGTCGATTGCCGGGGTCGGGGTGGCTTTCTATCTGATGTTGGCACTGCGGGCTGAGCTGAGAAAACGTCACTGGTTCGCCAAACACTCGCTGGCCGAGCCCAATCTGGGGGTATTACTGGACTTGGTGGCTCTGGGCACTGTGGCCGATGTGGTGTCGCTCGATGCCAACAACCGTATTTTGGTGGATGCCGGTATCAAGCGGGTGCGAAACGGCGCCTGTCGCCCGGGGATCACCGCCTTGCTGGAGGTGGCCCGCCGCAATCCGGCGCGTTTGGTGGCCGCCGATTTCGGCTTTGCGGTTGGCCCCAGACTCAACGCCGCCGGAAGGCTGGATGAAATGGCGCTCGGGGTTGAAACTCTCCTGTGTGATGACATGCTCAAGGCAAGAAGGATGGCGGCCGAGCTTGATGGCCTCAACGCCGAGCGCCGTGAGCTGGAAACCGGCATGCAGCAAGAAGCGATGAAGAGCCTGGAGGCACTGCAGCTCAAAGAGAGTGAACAGCCCTGGGGTATTGCCCTGTATCAGCCGGACTGGCATCAGGGGGTGATAGGTATTCTGGCTTCCCGGATCAAAGACAGGTTCCACCGCCCGGTAATCGCCTTTGCTGAAGCCAGCGACACTGAAATCAAGGGCTCGGCCCGCTCCATCAAGGGGCTGCATATGCGCGATCTGCTGGAGCTTATCAATGCCCGCCATCCCGGGATGATCCTCAAGTTCGGTGGTCATGCCATGGCCGCCGGGCTCTCTTTGCGTAAGGATGCCTTCGAGCAGTTTGCCGAGGCCTTTGACACCTGTGTCCGTGAGCTGCTGACCTTGGAAGATCTCAATGGCGAGCTGTTCTCCGACGGTGAATTGCCGCTTGAGTGTTTTACCCTGGATACGGCGCAGCTGCTTAGAGATGCCGGTCCCTGGGGCCAGGCCTTCCCCGAGCCGCTATTTGACGGCCATTTCAGAATTTTGCAGCAGAGACTGGTGGCAGAGAAACACCTTAAACTGGTGCTGGAGACCGAATGCGGCCGGATCATGGCCGATGCCATCGCCTTCAATGTGGATCTCAAGACCTGGCCTGATGCCAGCATCAATCATGTGCATCTGCTGTATAAGCTGGATGTGAACGAGTTTCGCGGCAACAGTAACCTGCAGTTGCTGGTCGAGCAGCTGGAGCCCCTGTGAAGCAAGCAGTAAAACTGGCAGTAAAACCAAGTGCAAGCCGGGAGTCTATTTAAGATAGGGATAGGCTGAGTAACGGGTCATATGTCGCAGGAGAGCAAGATGAACAATCTGTTTGCCAACTTACCCAAGCAGCTTGATGCCGAGCAGTTTGACGCGCTTTTGGCCACGCCGGATCTTAAAATTGAGCGCATTCTGTCCCACGGTCAGGTGACACCCGAAGGGCAATGGTACGATCAAGCGCAGCATGAATGGGTATTGCTGCTGCAGGGCGCTGCCCGGCTGCAATATGAAGATGATTCAGAAGTGAGCCTGAACCCGGGGGACTGGCTCAATATCCCCGCTCATGTACGCCACAGAGTCAGTTGGACCGCCGAGGATCAAACTAGCGTCTGGTTGGCCATTTTTTACTCTTGAGCCGACGGTTCTTGCTCTGCAATCCGCTCAATTTCCCACAAAAAAGCCGCCTGCTGGCGGCTTTTGGCATTTAAGATTTAAGGCCTACTTGATGGTTTTAACCCCTTCTGGGGTGCCCACCAGAAGCACATCGGCGCCACGGTTGGCGAACAGACCATTGGTCACTACGCCCACTATGGCATTAATCTGCACTTCCAGCTCTTTGGGGTTCAGTATCTTCAGGTTGTAGACATCCAGAATGACGTTGCCGTTATCTGTTACCACACCTTCACGATAGACAGGATCGCCACCCAGCTTCACCAGCTCACGGGCCACGTAGGAGCGGGCCATAGGGATCACTTCCACCGGTAGCGGGAAGTTGCCCAGCACATCGACCTGCTTGGTGTTATCGACGATACAGATAAACTTGTCGGCCACGGCCGCAACTATCTTTTCCCGGGTCAGTGCGGCGCCGCCACCCTTGATCATGTCCATGTGGCCGTTGATCTCATCGGCGCCATCGACATACACAGACAACTTGTCTACCGAATTGAGATCAAACACAGGGATCCCCAACTGTTTGAGCTTGGCGGTGGAGGCTTCAGAGCTGGAAACCGCGCCTTCAATATCGGCCTTTATCGTAGCCAGAGCATCGATAAAGTGATTGACGGTAGAGCCGGTGCCCACGCCAACTATGCTGTCTTTCTCGACATATTCCAGCGCTGCCCAACCGGCCGCTTTCTTCATTTCATCTTGGGTCATAATGCCATCCTGTTGATTCTGACAAATTTACTTGAACTTGCCCTAGTATACTCCGAGTTGTTGTGAAAAGTGCCGCTCAATCTTGTCCGGAAGAATAGTTCTTGAAGTGCAACATAAGTTAAGAACTTTTTACTGCGCCCGCCTGCGCCCCTGCGCTACTATACGGCCAGGCTGATGTGGCAGTACTGCGCTGAAAAAGTGCACAGGTGCCGCTTGAATATGTCGCATACCGAACCTATTTAGAGCGCAAAATTGACCTGGTTTAAGGAGATTTAAATGGCTGGAGCGAGTCTACTGACTCTATTGGATGATATTGCCACCATCCTGGATGATGTGGCGGTAATGAGTAAGGTTGCCGCCAAGAAAACCGCCGGGGTATTGGGGGACGATCTGGCGCTGAATGCGCAGCAGGTAACAGGGATCAGCGCCGAGCGGGAGCTGCCCGTGGTATGGGCCGTTGCCAAGGGCTCTTTTCGCAACAAACTTATTTTGGTGCCGGCAGCCTTGCTGATCAGCGCCTTTATTCCCTGGGCAGTTACACCTCTGTTGATGTTCGGTGGCTTGTTTCTCTGCTTTGAAGGCTTTGAAAAACTCTGGCACAAGGCCAGTCACAGCAAGGCTTCTGCCGAAACAGATGATGAAGCCGCCGCCGAGGCCGCGATGAAAGAGGTCGAGGATATTCGCGCCTGGGAAGCGCAGAAAGTCAAAGGCGCAATACGTACCGACTTCGTGTTATCGGCAGAAATCATCGCCATCACCTTGGGGATTGTGGCGGAAAAAGCCTTTATGACCCAGTTGGCCACTCTGTCTATCATTGCCGTGGTAATGACTATCGGGGTTTACGGCTTGGTGGCCGGTATCGTTAAGCTGGATGACGCCGGGCTGTATCTCTCAAGACGTAGAGGCGAGGGTTTTTGGGCCCACAACCTCAGGCGTATTGGGCTTATGCTGGTCAGTGCTGCCCCCAAACTGATGAAGCTGCTTACCATAGTGGGCACCGCCGCCATGTTTATGGTAGGTGGCGGCATTCTCACCCATGGCCTGCATTGGGTCAGTGAGCAGATAACCCATGCCGCCAACTGGGTAAGCTCTCTGGCTGTGGCCGGCCCTGTGTTGGCAGCGCTGACACCTACCTTGCTCAACGCCCTGTTCGGCATTGTGGCCGGTGCCATCGCCGTGGCCTTGATGAGTATGGTGGAGCGTTTGAGAGGCAAGAGCGAAAGCCACTAAACGTGCCAAGCCAATAAAAGATCAAAGCTAAAAAGACATTGGCTTGAATTGGATTAAAAAACGCGGCTCTTGAGCCGCGTTTTTTGTGTTTGGTGCGGCTCAGTTAATCACGCCACAGGCCATACGGGCGCCACCGCCGCCCAGTGGCGCCGGGTGATCTGAATGGTTATCGCCTCCCATGTGGATCATCAGTGCCTTACCTTTGACGTCGGCCAGTTTCAACCTTGGTGCCAGCACAGGTGTGGAAGCCATGCCATCAGCATCGACATAGAGCGCCGGCAGATCGCCCTTGTGATTGTCATTTGTCCAGGGGTAACCGTGCTTGCCGCTGCCATCAGGGTCGAAGTGACCTCCGGCCGCGCCGCCCAATACCGTCTTACCGTCTTTACTGCTGGTGTCACAACTGCCATTTTGATGCACATGGAAGCCGTGAACGCCGGGCGTGAGTTGCTTGAGGTTGGGGGTTAACACCAGGCCGTAGGCGGAATCACTGAGACTGATGCTGCCTATGGGGCTTGGGCCATCGGCCGACAGTAATGAGATACTGACTTCTTCGGCGGCCAGTTGTGATGCGGCAAACACCAGTGACAAACAACCCGGGATCAGGATGGACTTTTTCATCGCTTGTTCTCTCCTTTGAGTGGAATTCCAAAAACGACAAGGCCGACTCGGCGGCATGATAATGAGCTGCCTATATGGCTTTCAGCATAGAAGCCGCCAGGGCAGAGTGCCAGCCGGCCTAATGTCTGGTGTTAACCTGCCCTGAGATTCAAGCCAGCGCCATAAGAGGATTCGCCAATTCACCAAGATATTTCAGCAATAGCAATAACAGCCTGGAGCCAGGTCTCAGTGTTGATCCAGCTTGGCCTGCCACAGGGCGCTTTGCTCCATGGGGCTAAGGAAGGTGCGAACAAGTCCCATGTGTGCTCTGCGTCGGCTTACGGGCTTGGATGCAAGGCGTGGTTCGCAGCAAATGGCCCTAGTCCTTTGCAAGAAGCACAACACAGCAGGCAGGCCTGTAAGCCACGCCCTTCGGGGCTTTCACAGCAACCGGCTCTCTGCGTTATCCGACTTCGACAGGCCCCGGCATGCCTTCAGTCAGATGCCTTGAACGCCAATTGCTGTGTAAGCCAGAGTGCCACGAGGACTTATTCGCACCTTCCCTGAGTGAACGGCGGGCGCAGTAAAGGCTGATGCCGCAGCAAAGCGGCACTATCAGGAGATCCGAGGCATGAAAGCGCAGTAACAACCAGAGTGCCAGGCTATAAAGCAGTAGCGTAATCAGCGGAACCGGCAGCAAAAGCTGCCACTCGAAACACTTCCCCAGCCATCTGGCCCCCAGGCCCACAGCCACCGCCGGCAGCATATACAGCCAAACCAGAGTGCTGTTGCTGCCGGCCATAAATAGAAACAGCCACATAGCAAGAATGGCGCCCAGCAAGGCGCCGAGCAGCGCCTTGGGTTGTGACTGTTGCCGGCGCATATTGTGATAGGTTTCCCGCTGCATCTGCTGCTTAACCTTGGCCCGCTGGGCACTGTCTGGTCTATCAAGGCTGCGATACTGACGTGCCATACTTGCTTACTCCGCGACTTCTCTGGCTGATGTTATACCACTTTTTCGGGTCAAGATTCAGCCGTCAGAGTGTTGAAGCTATGCAGCTTGCCCGGGGTAACGATAAAGGGCAGCGGGATATCCCAGGGGGCGAGGGGCAGGGAGTCTACCAGCTGCAGGGTATGGGCAAAGCCGACGGCCAGTAATGGCACAGTTCGGGCGCTTTGCTGCGCCGCGGCCAGTGTTCTGTCGTAGAAGCCGCCGCCCATACCCATGCGGTTGCCCTGGGCGTCGAAGGCCACCAATGGCGTGAGGATGAGATCCAGCTCAGCCAAAGGCACCAGAGTACGGATATCCAGCCTGGGCTCGGGGATACCAAAGCGGTTGGTGTGCAGTTGACTGGAGAGTTGATAGCGCAGAAACAGTAAACGCCCAGGGGCAAAGGGATGAATGATCGGCAGACAGGTGGTTATTCCCCGTTGCCATAGCGCTTCGATAAGGGGAGCCGTATCCAGCTCGCCGTCACAGCTAAAGTAGAGGGCGACTGTCTTGATTGCTCTGCCCTGGGCGCTCAGTTCATCGAGCAAGGTTAGAAACTGCTCACAACCCTTGAGGGCGGCAACATGCTGCTCGGCTTCGGGAATGGCCCTGCGGGCATGGCGAATGGCTTGCCTGAGCGTCTTGCAACGCGCATCACGGGTTTGGCTGCTTGAGTCTGTGTGAGTCATAAATGAGGATGCTCCCCAGAATGTCGATGCCGGTGTAGCCCTTGAACCGTAGGTTCAAGGCGGGTAAATGATTACATCCTAAGGCTTCTCGGTTCGCGCCGAGCATGCACAATGTCAGTAAAACATTCACCCTGAGATTAAAAATATCGGCACAGGGACATTACCAGCTGTCGCACACCCCAGGGAGCAAATTCTGGGTCGAACCTGTGAGGGTTCGTGCTATTTCAGTTTAATCCTCTCTTGCGCTTCGCTCAACCAATGCGTGCTCAAGAGTGGATTGCAGCAAACGGATTCTGTCATCCATTTGGCTCATATAATCTTGATTCTTCCGCTGCTCTTCATAGAGCTCATAGCCTATGTTGAGTGCGGCCATCAAAGCCATTTCCTCGCGGCTGATGGCGTTGGTGCGGGACTTTATCTTGCCCAGTTGCAGCTCCAATTTCTGCGCCACCGCTTGCAGAGCCTGTTCCTGACCCGGGGGACAGGCGATGGAGTAGGTGCGCCCCAACAGGGTGATATCTATGGCACTGTTACTCATCTTCCGCACGGGATCCTTTTCTTTGGCTCTGTGGCGGAATATATCTAGCTCAGCGTTAAAGTGCAAGACAAGCGCCGCTTTGTTGCGTTGGCTGCTGTTTCCCTGACCAGCTTGGTACAAATCCCGGCAGTAGATAACCGGCGAAGCCTGGATACATTGCCAAATGCACGACCTGGCTCGCAGCTTGGGTAAGATTCCAGTCTTGGTCGCCTTCCCTAACTCTGCTAGCATGACGGGGGTAAATTCAATACTTGGACAGCTTTATGGCAACCCCACCCTCATTACGTATCGAAAGCCTGCGCAGTGCGCTCGACAACGCCGACATAGGTCAGCATCCGGTTGAAGTGCATGGCGCCTTGGTGGGCCTGATTTGTGGCGGCGTGCCACAGCAGGAGCAGGCCTGGTATCAGCCACTGCTCGAGCTGATGAACGACGGCCAGCGCCTGCCCGACAAACTGACACAACTGATAACCGAACTTTTTGGTGACACAGTCAATCGACTGCAGGATCCAGACTTTGGCTTCACCCTGCTGCTGCCGGAAGAGGAAGAACCTCTGACAGTGCGGGTCGAAGCGCTCTCGCTCTGGACCCAGAGCTTCCTCACCGGCATCGCCATCATTCAACCCGGTTTGAATCAGGCATCGGAAGATGTTCGTGAAGTGATCAAAGATCTGGCGGAAATTGCCCAGGTAGAGTTCGATGTTGCCGACGATGATGAATCCGAAAGTGCATATCTCGAGCTGCTGGAGTTTGTTCGCATGGCCGCCATTCTCTGCTATTCAGAGTTCGGCCCTGAGTTGCCGGATCTCGACGCCGAAACACAAGACAATAATACGCTGCATTGACAGGGCACCCGTTTGCCCTGTCATTTCTGTGACGGCACCCATTGAGCGTGCCTGAGTAGAGGAAAGATGAACCCGCAAGTTGACGCCCAAGCTGTGAGTCAGGAATGCGCTGAGCTGGATATCGCCATTGTCGGCGGCGCCATGGCCGGTGCCACCTTGGCATTGGGGCTGGCCGACCTGGCCAGGAAACTCTCCCGTCCGCTGAAAATTGCCGTTATCGAGGCCTTCGATCTCGCCAAGCAACATCCAGGTTTCGATGCCCGCTCCATCGCCATAGCCAATGGCTCAGTGTTTGAGCTCAAGCGCCTCGGCATCTGGCCTTTGCTTGAAGATCTAGGCACAGCGATAACCGATATTCATGTCTCGGATCGCGGCCATTTCGGCATGACAGAGCTCAACGCCGGGCAGTTTGCGCTGGACTCCCTCGGCCAGGTGGTAGAACTCGAGCGGGTCGGCCAGCGGCTGTTTGGCGCCATCGCCAAACGTGATATCCAGCTTTATTGCCCGGCGCGTCTCGAGAAGCTGCAAACCTCGGCTGCGGGCCATAGTTTAACGCTCAGTAATGGTCAGCGGCTTTCCTGCCGTTTATTGCTGGCGGCAGATGGGGTTAACTCCTCGGTGCGTGCCCAGCAGCAACAGGCGTTGCAGCAGTTTGAGTTTGGTCAGAGCGCGGTTATCGCCAATGTTGCTACCGACAAGCCCCATAATGGCGTGGCCTGGGAGCGCTTCACCGAGCACGGCCCGTTGGCTCTGCTGCCTATGGGCGACAGCGACGGCCAGGCCCGGCTCTCTCTGGTGTGGGCCTTGCCCCATGAAGAGGCCGAGCGGGTGCAGGCTCTGCCGCAGGCCGAGTTTTTGCAGCAGCTGCAGCAGGCCTTCGGCTATCGAGCCGGGCGTTTTGTGGCTGTGGGGGAGCGCAACCGCTACCCACTGAGCCTCTCTTACATGCCAAGACCCATATATCACCGCACGCTTTATTTGGGCAATGCCGCCCAGACTCTGCACCCGATAGCGGGGCAGGGGTTCAATCTGGGACTCAGGGATCTGGTCACTGTACTGGAAACGCTGGAGCCGGTATTGGCCGCAGGTGGCGACCCAGGCGCAGCCCAGGTGCTGCATGCCTATCATGCCGCCCGTGAGCAGGACAGACGCCAGACCATCAACAATATTGAGTTTCTGGTGCGCGGTTTTTCCAACAACTACTGGCCGCTGGTGGCCGGACGTAATCTGGGGCTCAGGATCCTCTCCTGGTGCCCACCCCTCAAGACCCAGGTGGCCCACAGAGCCATGGGGTGGCACAGGCAATCGGCTGCTTGTTTATTTTCCAGGAGTCAGTGACGATGAATTTCCAAAGCTATGATGTGGCCGTGGTGGGCGGCGGTATGGTGGGACTGGCAACGGCCTGCGGCCTGGAACAGGCCGGGCTCAAGGTGGTGGTGATAGATGCCGCCGGTGCCGCGCCGGTCGAGGGGGCGCCACGCCTGAGGGTCAGTGCCATCAACAAGGCCAGCCAGGCGCTGCTTGAACACTTGGGTGCCTGGGCCTATCTGGACAAGTCCCGTCTCGGGCCATACAGCAAAATGGATGTCTGGGAAAAAGACGGCATGGGGCGCATCCAGTTTGATGCCCAGAGCCAGTGCGAGACTTCCCTTGGCACCATAATCGAAAACGATGCCATTCACTACGCCCTGGCCCAGCGAGCCGCAGAGCTGGAACAGCTGACACTGCTGGAACACACCCGGCTTGAGCGTATCGCCTTTGGTGAGCGTGAAGCCTGGCTGACGCTGGATAACGGCGATAACCTCAGTGCCGCCCTGGTGGTGGCTGCCGATGGCGCCAACTCCTGGGTTCGCCAACAGTGCCAGATCCCGCTGACCTTCTGGGATTACGGCCATCACGCCATAGTCGCCAGCATTCGCACTCAGTTGCCCCATGGTGACTGTGCCCGCCAGGTGTTCAGTGCCGACGGCCCACTGGCGTTTCTGCCGCTTTATGAGAGCGACCTCTGCTCCATCGTCTGGTCGGTGCCGCCGCAAAAGGCCGAAGCCTTGCAGGCTTTGGATGATGAGGCCTTCTCCCGGGCGCTGACCGCCGCCTTCGATGGCCGCCTGGGCCTGTGTCAGTTGGAGAGTGAACGCCAGAGCTTTCCGCTGCGAATGCGTTATGCGCGCCATTTCGCCCGCCATCGTTTGTTGTTGGCCGGCGATGCGGCGCACACCATACATCCGTTGGCGGGGCAGGGGGTTAACCTGGGTTTCCTTGATGCCGGCGCCATAGTGGAAACCGTGGCGGCATTGCACGGCGAAGGCAAGGATATCGGCGCTTATGGCGAGCTGCGCGCCCTTGAGCGCTGGCGCAAAGCCGAGGCGATGGAGATGATAGCTGCCATGGAGGGCTTCAAGCGGCTGTTTGCCGGCAGTAATCCTCTGAAAAAGGCGATTCGCGATCTCGGTCTCAACCTGGTGGACAATGTCGCTGGGCTGAAAACTGTGTTCATGCAACAGGCCATGGGACACAAATTCAAGCTGCCGCGTTTGTGCCGTCCTGAATAATCTTCATCCCCGGTTAGCCGTATGTGAAGGAAAACGCCCAAAAACAGTCGCTTTTGGGCGTTTTTTATACATGTACTGTGATTTGCTGTAAAAAAATTACAGGCAAACCATGAGAAAAATTAATCCATAATGGTTCGGATTAGAAAAATCACTTGTATACAAATTTGTGACGCAGGGTATAATTTCGCTGCATTTTAACTCAGTGTTGCCCCTGGGTGACACTGTAAAGCCCCGACTAGAAGGGATAACAATGGCTAATAAAACTGTACTCTTTAACAAGCACTTGGAAGCCAATGCCAAGATGGTTGATTTTCATGGTTGGGATATGCCACTCAACTATGGTTCGCAGATAGAAGAACATCACGCAGTGCGTCAGGACGCCGGTATGTTCGACGTCTCCCATATGACGGTTGTTGATGTCACCGGCAGCGACGCCAAAGCCTTCCTGCGTAAACTGCTGGCCAACGATATCGCCAAACTCAAGGTCTCCGGCAAGGCGCTGTACAGCGGCATGCTGAACCATGAAGCCGGGGTGATTGACGATCTGATCACTTATTATCTCGATGACACCCATTACCGGGTTGTCGTCAACTCAGCCACCCGCGACAAAGATCTCGCCTGGATTGCCGAGCAGTCCAAGCCCTATGATGTCACAGTGACCGAGCGCCCTGAGCTGGCGATGATTGCCGTGCAGGGCCCCAATGCCAAAGCCAAAACCGCCACTGTGTTCACTGCCGAGCAAAACGCGGCCGTTGAAGGCATGAAGCCTTTCTTCGGTGTGCAGGCGGGCAGCCTGTTTGTGGCTACCACAGGTTACACAGGTGAAGCTGGCTATGAAATCATAGTGCCTGCCGAAGAAGCCGAAGCCCTGTGGCAAGCGTTGCTCGAGGCCGGTGTTAAGCCATGTGGTCTGGGTGCCCGCGATACGCTGCGCCTGGAAGCCGGGATGAACCTCTATGGTCAGGACATGGATGAAACCGTTAACCCATTGGCCGCCAACATGGGCTGGACCATTGCCTGGGAACCGAGCGATCGTGACTTTATCGGTCGTGAAGCCCTGAGCGCCATCAAAGAGGCCGGAGCCGACAAGTTTATCGGCCTGGTGATGGAGCAAAAAGGCGTGCTGCGCCACGGCATGCCGGTATTCTTTACCGACGCCAACGGCCAAGAGCAGGAAGGCGTGATCACCAGCGGTACATTCTCACCGACATTGGGCTATTCTATTGCGATGGCCCGGGTACCGAACTCCATTGGGGATACGGCCGAAGTCGAAATGCGCAAGAAGCGCGTCGCTGTTAAAGTAGTGGCGCCAGGCTTTGTGCGTAACGGTAAACAAGCATTCTAAAACACGGGAAAGGAACAAGAATAATGAGCAATATTCCAAGCGAACTGAAGTACGCTTCTTCTCACGAATGGATCCGCAAGGAAGAAGACGGTAGCTACACAGTCGGTATCACTGAACATGCGCAGGAGCTGCTGGGTGATATGGTTTTCGTTGAATTGCCGGAAGTAGGCGACACTGTCAGCGCCTCTGAGGATTGCGCTGTGGCCGAATCTGTTAAGGCCGCTTCAGATATCTATGCCCCTCTGTCCGGTGAAGTGATTGCCATCAACGAAGCGCTGGAAGACAGCCCTGAGCTGGTCAACAGCGATGCATTCGGTGATGGCTGGTTCTTCCGTATCATGCCTTCTGACCTGTCTGAGCTGGACAACCTGCTGGATGCCGAAGGATATCAGGCTGTCATCGACGAAGAATAAGCGTCGCTGAAAAACGAAGCCCTCCGGGGCTTCGTTTGTTTTACCACTAAATAAAGAGACTGGTACACCGCCTCCCTACGGCTGGATACCGGCGAACATGGAACAAGGTTAATCATGACCAAGCAAACCCTCACTCAGTTAGAGCAGCACGAACTCTTTATCCGTCGTCATATCGGCTCCGACGCCCTGCAGCAGCAAGAGATGCTGAACTATGTTGGCGCCGAGTCACTGGAAGATCTGACGGCGCAGATAGTACCGGAGTCGATTCGTCTGAACCGGGATCTGGCCGTGGGCGAAGCCTGTGGCGAAGCCGAAGGTCTGGCCTATATCAAGGGTCTGGCCAAGCAGAACAAGGTCTTTAAGAGCTACATAGGCATGGGCTACTACGGCACTGAAGTGCCTAACGTCATTTTGCGCAATGTGCTGGAAAACCCGGGTTGGTACACGGCTTATACCCCATACCAGCCGGAAATCGCCCAGGGCCGCCTGGAAGCGGTACTGAACTTCCAGCAGATGTCCATGGATCTCTCAGGCCTGGATCTGGCCTCCGCCTCGCTGCTGGACGAAGCCACAGCCGCCGCCGAAGCCATGGCGCTGGCCAAACGGGTATCCAAGGCCAAGAAAGCCAATATCTTCTTCGTTGCCGATGACGTGTTCCCGCAGACGCTGGATGTGGTCAAGACCCGCGCCGAATGCTTTGGTTTTGAAGTCGTCGTAGGCCCCGCCGAGGAAGCGCTCAATCATGAACTCTTTGGTGCCCTGTTCCAGTACAGCGGCAAGACAGGCGAGCTGAACGATCAGCATGAACTCTTTGCCAAGCTGCGTGAGCAGAAAGCGATTGTGGCTGTTGCCGCCGATATCATGTCGCTGGTATTGCTCAAGTCTCCCGGTAGCCTGGGCGCCGACGTGGTCTTTGGCAGCGCGCAGCGTTTCGGCGTGCCTATGGGGTATGGTGGCCCGCACGCCGCTTTCTTCGTGACCCGTGACGAGCACAAGCGTTCCATGCCTGGCCGTATCATAGGCGTTTCCAAAGACAGCCGCGGCAACACAGCGCTGCGGATGGCGATGCAAACCCGTGAGCAGCATATCCGCCGCGAAAAGGCCAACTCCAATATCTGTACCGCGCAGATCCTGCTGGCCAACATGGCCTCTTTCTACGCCGTATACCATGGCCCACAAGGGCTGAAGACCATAGCCGAGCGTATCCACCGCCTGACCGATATTCTCGCCGCCGGCCTCAAGGCCAAGGGCATTGAGCTGGTCAACGCTAGCTGGTTCGACACTCTGACCTTCAAAGTGGCCGACAAAGACGCCGTGCTGGCCCGCGCCGTTGCCGCCGAGAGCAACCTGCGTATCGATGCCGAAGGCACTCTGGGTGTCAGCCTGGATGAAACCACTACCGCTGATGATCTGGCGGCCCTGTTTGATATCATTCTGGGCGCCGGTCATGGCCTGGATGTGGCGGCACTGGACGCTGAAATCCTTGCCAAGGGCAGTGAGTCCATCCCTGCGGCGCTGCTGCGTGATGAGGCTATCCTGACTCATCCAACCTTCAACAGCTTCCACAGCGAAACCGAGATGCTGCGCTACATCAAGCGTCTTGAAAACAAAGACCTGGCGCTGAACCACTCGATGATTTCTCTGGGTTCATGCACCATGAAGCTGAATGCCACCGCCGAAATGCTGCCTATCAGCTGGCCGGAATTTGCCAACCTGCATCCTTTCTGCCCGCTGGATCAAGCCAAGGGTTATGAAAAGCTGCTCAATGAGCTGTCTGATTATCTGGTGGAAATCACCGGCTATGACGCCATGTGCCTGCAGCCCAACTCGGGTGCATCCGGCGAATACGCCGGTCTGTTGGCCATCAAGAAGTACCATGAATCCCGCGGCGAGGGGCACCGCAATGTCTGTCTGATCCCTCAGTCGGCTCACGGTACCAACCCGGCTTCGGCGCAGATGGCGGGTATGAAGATAGTGGTTGTGGCCTGTGACAAGCGCGGCAACGTGGACATGGAAGATCTGCGCGCCAAGGCGGCCGAAGTGGCCGACAACCTATCCTGCATTATGATCACTTATCCTTCCACCCACGGCGTGTATGAAGAAACCGTCTCGGAGATCTGTGAGGTGATTCATCAACACGGTGGCCAGGTGTATCTGGACGGTGCCAACATGAATGCCCAGGTGGGTGTGACCACTCCCGGCTTTATCGGCGCGGACGTTTCCCACCTCAACCTGCACAAGACCTTCGCCATCCCTCATGGCGGTGGTGGTCCAGGCATGGGTCCCATCGGCGTAAAAGCGCATTTGGCTCCTTTCGTTGCCGGTCATACTCTGGTTAAGCCGGGCCGCGAAAGCGACAACAACGGCGCCGTTTCTGCCGCGCCTTACGGCAGCGCCAGCATACTGCCAATCAGCTGGATGTACATCAAGCTACTGGGCGCCAAGGGCCTGCGTGAATCAACCCAGAACGCCATGCTCAACGCCAACTATGTGATGAAGAAGCTGTCAGAGCACTATCCAGTGCTGTACCGCGGCCGTAACGACCGTGTGGCTCACGAGTGCATTATCGATCTGCGTCCGCTGAAAGAAGCCTCCGGCGTGACTGAAATGGATGTGGCCAAACGCCTCAACGACTACGGCTTCCACGCTCCGACCATGAGCTTCCCGGTTGCCGGAACGCTGATGATCGAGCCGACCGAGTCTGAGTCCAAGGCCGAACTGGACAGATTTATCGAAGCCATGGTGGCCATCCGCGGTGAAATCGCCCGGGTCGAAGCCGGTGAGTGGCCTGCGGACAATAACCCGCTGCACAATGCACCACACACGCTAGCCGACATCATGGATCCCGCCTTCGACAGCCGTCCATACGATCGCGAACTGGCGGTATTCCCGAATGCCACAGTCAAGGCCAACAAGTTCTGGCCGACCGTGAATCGTATTGATGATGTGTATGGGGATAGGAATTTGTTCTGTGCCTGTGTGCCCATGTCTGAGTACGAGTAATTGCTGCTTAGACTCGCTACTGCGGCGTTAAATCTTGGCGCCAGTGCTCATTGACATTAGTCAACTGCGCGCTGGCGCCATCGATTTGCCCCCGGCTTGGGCTTACACAAAGAGTGCTTCGTCAGCAACGCAATTATGGTTTAGTGGAGCACAGTTAGTTAGGGCTTCATCCAATCATTTTCGCTGCTCATTTACTCAAGTAAACTGCGCGGCGAAAATGATCGGCTTCATTGCCTTCTCTTCGGCAGTGACGCCATTATTGCTGCTTGGACTCGCTACTGCGGCGTTGAGCCGTATCTGAAATTCCCCCTCTAGTCCTGCGAAAAATACGATGCATTGACCACACTGCAACATCTCTAGTTACCTGTGTTGCTGTCAGAATGATGTTTTCAGAAAGAACATCATTCTTTAACCTTTTGTGGACCATTCGGCTTAAAGTGAAGACAAAAGTCGAATTTAAGAGATTATTGAAATCGAACAAAGTTCGATGGAGAGAAATACTTGGGACCTCGGGGATTCAGCTAAACAACTGCTGGCCATGCAACCTTTGCTTTCGTTGTCGTTGCAGGTGAGTAGAGCCGTCCGTAAGTGCCTTCGGTATACCATCCGGCCCTTGAATAAACGGCTAAAGTCCCTGGTTAGCTTGAGCTAGTTGTCGATGGGTATTCTTAAGCAGATGGAGCGAGTTAAGTTCTTTATGGACCAGGCTTCACCATTCCCTGGTGGTGGGCATGGTCTAATGAAGGTGGAGCACAATTAGGATCACTTATTTAGGTGTCTTCAAAAGCTTTTCTGTATAGCTATGGTTTCAAAAAGCAGTCACCAACCTTTAAAAAATACAATGCTATACATATTTATCCCCTAATGTGTATTCACTCAATCTAAAGAACTTAAAGGCACTAGGGTCGACATACTTAATAAGTTGAGTCACAAGAGTTTCATGAATGAATAAACCGCCACCAGCAACTTTACTCGGGCGTATGATCAAACGGTTTTCTAATGGAATCGTATCTAGCACTTCGTTTTTTAATTTATACCGAATGACTTCGTGTATACTGTCTTCTGATGAATAATCATGTATGTCACTGCTGTTAAAGTCTATACAGTCGAGTTTGTCATAAGCATTAAAAAAGAAAAAATCTTCATGCTGCTTCTCATCGTCACCAATTAACACAGTAGGAAACAACTGAAAGCCATTAATGCTATAAGGCATGATCATGTCGGCAATTTTCTTAGAAACCACAGGAAAAAAACTATGGAGTAAAAAATCACTTACTATGAACGGCATTTCGCCTTTATCTGCATTCGTAAAAAATATTGGTCCATCAATAGCATCTAATTTAGTGAAACTGTAGCGACGGCGGCCAGTATCCAGTGATGCCTTCAAATGAAGGTAAGTTTCTCGAAATGGTACTTCAAAAACTTTGTAGTATTGTTCTTCGTAATTATTCATAAACACCTACTTTGGGGCCGCTATTTTTCCAACAGATGCTAGGGTATCTTGGCATCCCTCCGTTACACGTGCAACCTATTCAAATTCCATCCCTTTACGGTAATCGCTTAGCTTAAAGAACTGAAAAGCTTCAATATTGAACTTGGTTAGAGCTTTAACAATCTTCTCATGGAACAGTAATGCCCCACCTGTAACACCAGCTAACTTTATCATTAGCCTATTTTCTTCAGGGATCGCGTCGAGCACACTTGCATCAAGTTTGTATTGTAAAACGGTGTTGTTCTTTTTAGTTGGTGAGTAGTTCCTTACGGTACTCTTTTGAAAATCAACACAATCTATATCTCGATAAAAGTTGAAGAAATAAAAATCCTCATGCCAATGGTCATCATCATCAATAATCACAGCTGGGAATAGCTGAAACCCTTCAGTAGGGTAGCCCTTTACCGCCGATGCAACATCCTCTGATACTACTGGGTATATACTATCCATCTGAGCATTAGTAAGATGGAAAGGGATCTCACCTTTATAGCCGTTCTCAAATAAAACTGGTCCATCCCCATAATCAAGCTTTTCATAAGTATGATTGCGGGCTCCAGTGTTCTCTGTTGCTCTAAGAGATAAGAATATCTCCCGAAACTCAACACGCTTTAATATGTAATACTGTTCTTCGTATTGTCTCATATACCTCTCTCAGGCTTCCATATGCATGGGAATTTGATAACACTATCTAATTCATGCCTATATAGCTGTTCCTAAATGTAGATCACTGAGTTTCGAAAATAAAAGGGAACTCGGCTCGATTCGAGCGCTCTGCTCAATCGGCAAGCCAACCTAGTCTCACAATCCGATCAGCGACCGTGATTCTAACATTTCCAACCTGCTCTGAGAGACACCGGATACAAAAAGAATACATAAAACGAGAAATAAAGGCGAGTGCCGCCGTGGTCGTTCGACTATTGAAGTGAGTGCAAAATTCGAATTTCAGAGATCATTGAAATTGAATAAAGTTCGATTGGAGATGACCTTTCCCCGAGATTAGTACCAGGGAGCCTCGGGGATTCAGCTAAAAAGCTTCCGGCAATTAGCTGCTCCTTGCCTTCTCTGTCGTTGCAGATCCACAGCTCTGGCTTTACAAAGCGCTGTAAGTGGCTCCAGCGTACCATCCGGCCCTTTGAATACATGGCTAAAGTCGGTCGTCAGCTTGAGCCTGTTATCGATGGGTAAGCAGTTCAATATGGCTGCTGTTGTCATGGCAGACACCCGGTAGAACCTGTAGGACACAGAGGCAGGATTGATGATGTCGTTTGAGTTCATACTTTTGTTAAGAAAGCATTGCAGGGGGCTGCTTGCTGCACTTATCCTTGTTCTTACTCAAATTATATCAATACGTTACATAGCTATGTATTGAGCAAGGTTTTATACAAGGAACAGGATAAATGGAAACAGATGTGCTGGAGATTTTGCAGAACTTCCACTCTGATGGGCTTTTTGTTGCGCCCAACATACCCAGCAAGAAAGCTAAAAATGCAAGTGCATGTTATGGCATGTCATCATCGGTCGATATTTATGCCATAGTCGATTCTACGGTGTTTGGTTCTGCAAAAAATGGTCTGGCATTTACATCTGAAGGATTGTTTTGGAAAAATGACTGGACAACAACTTCTGCAAAAAACCACATGTCGTGGGAAGAGTTGATAAACACCAGTCAAGAGCATGCTGTTGACGGTTCAGATCTGTTGTTGGGGCAAGGCTGTGCTTTTGGTATGGCGGGTTCCGGTATGAAGCCCGCGGTTTTATTGAAACTATTGGAAAAACTGGCCCAAAAGATACAAGGCAATACAGGGGCGACAGAAACTGCTGAAGTTTCGAATGTGGCACAAGCCTGCGTGACTCCGGCAACTGTTGCAAATGATGAAGCTTCTGTCGGCAACACTGCTTCGACGAGCGTTACTGCTGAAAATCTTCCCCCTGAAGGCGTTACAACCGAGAGTGTTATTCCGGCAGCAGATGCAAATGGTGGCGTATCTATCACCAATACAGCTCCGGCCAGTAATACAGCACCGGCGAGCGACAAAGCTGAAAGCGCTGCCCCCGAAAGCCTTAAGCCTGAAAAGCCGGAGCAGGAATCCAGTCCCAAGCCCGCTTTTGAAGGTAGCTATCAGCGGGAATACTTGGATATAGTTAACGCCGTGGCCAAGAGGCATCGTCTATCTCAACAAATCCAAATCGCGCCGGCTATCAAAGTCCACAAAGTCAGAAAAGTCATCGAAATATCAGAGGGTAAAATCGAACCTTACGATATCCTGATGATTGTGGATAACACCTTTATGCAAACAACCAAAGATTTTTTGGTTGTGACTCCTCATGCTATTTGGGCTAAAGGTACGCTGAGAAAGGTAGAGAGTTTTTCCTTAAGTGAAATTCGTAGTATTCGCTGTGATAAAAAAACTCTCTTTATTAATGACTATGACTTCCAGTACTTGGATCAGTTCTCTGAAAATGAAGTTTTGATACTGACGAATATGCTCGAAGAGCTAGTGGTCGCATTGCGTAAGTCTGACTCCGTATCGGATACTGACGAGCAGCTTCAATTACCCGCTGCTTTGGATACTTTGTTATCCAACATATACGAAGTGGTATTGGATGATGTTGTTTCCGGCTTGAGGGATAAGGGATACCCTGAAAATAAGCAGTTGGTTACTTCGATGGCGGAATGTTGTTTTAGTATCTTTTTCATTGTTGACTCCCACTTAAAATATCGAAATCAGGATACAGCTGAATTGGTGGGGCAATATTTGCTTGCTCAAACTTTGTCTGGCTTATTTGCGTTAATGAGCATAGAACAGTTATGGAGCAATACAGAAGCGAAGTCCACCTATGTGATGATGCAATGCTCTGTGATCATTCGAACATGCCAGTACTTTGAAAGACAAGGAGTAGCGTTAAGGCCGAACCAAAACTGGTATTTGCAGCTTTTCCAAACCGTGATAGAAGCCAATACCCTGGAACAGGGGGCTGAACTCATTGACCAGGAGATGGGTAACCTCAGTGCCGATAGACAATTAGCCATTGATTGTGCGTTCAAGAGTGGTCAAGGTGTTAGGGAAATGTTTTGCGATACTCTTTGATTATTTGGCTCCAGCTATCTTAAATAGGTGTGATTAAAGTCTGGATGTGAAGCGGACAGGGCTGTTGAAATCGGCGTACAGCATTAGGTTTTTAGTGCTGTATGGCTTTTTCAGGAGAGAAGGGGTATGGGAGGTCGTTCGAGACTAAACATACCTCATTAATACTTTGGATAAACATATCGAGCTGAGAACTGAGCATGTTGTTTATCAGTCCAGGTGGTAGCCCATCAGAAAATTTGCCCGTCAAGCCGTGTTAAATGTGTGAGACAGGAATACTCAGTTAGTGCATAGCCAAATAATCTGGGGCTGGGAGATGATAGCGTCAGGGCGCTGATAAAACGGAAACTGGGCCAGATTCGTGTGGCAGACCCAGAGTTCCAGGGTTAGGAGGTGGGTGAGCTAGTACAGCTTATCAAACCAAATATCGACCGCCCCCGCCTGTTGCAGTCCAGCCAAGAAATTGGTGTTGATAACAAGTTCTTTTTTATCCCACGCCAGTGGCGTGCCTTTTGCCGTGTGCTCATCCAGTGACGCCAGCTCAGGTAACAGTGCAAAATCAATGAAGGTATACTCAGTGCACACTTTATCCAGGTCATGCTCGGTATTAGGCGCGTTAAAATCCAATTCCCCCCACCAATGGGTGAGTTGATCGAGCCATTTGTCATCGAGGTCTTCGATGATGTCGTCATAAAGATACAGCGTTTTGATTTCACCAAAATGCATATAAACATCCGGTTGTGTGAACACCAATTTCGCACGGTTTTCAGGTAGCACGGCCTCTACGGCGGCTTTTTCAAAAGGAATGAATGTCATACTGCATCCTTGTTAGGCAAACTGTTCGCAGGGTTTAAAGGTGGTGTTGATTGGATTGGTAGCCATGATACGTTCGACTATGGAGCGATGGAACAGAATGCGTGCGGATTCTGCCATCATAAAAATGAGTCGCTGATTGAGCGGGGTTTGTGCGAGCAGAGCTTCATCCAGTACCAGTTTCTCCAACCCCGTCAGCCCACCCATTGAATCTATGTATGAGTACTTGGATTTTTCAACATCGGCGCATTTAAGTTCTTGCAGATAGTTGATAAACAGATAATCGCGGCGTCCGTTGGCATTAGTTATGTGCGCAGGCACCCAGTTGATACCATAGATATATTGCAGACCCGCTTCAATCACTACGCGCTTGGACAGCGCGATCACTTTGGTGCGCACAAATTCAGGGGTTTGATATTCGTCTTCCGGTTTGTAGGTTTCATAGATACGAATGGGTTCAATCGGCGGGCGGGCGCACTCTTTATAATTGATATACCGCTTATCGTGATCACTCACCTCAGTCATCGCACAGGGACCGCTGCTGGTAATTAAATAATATTCACTCATTTCCTATTTCCAATGTCTTGCTAACCAAGGCCTTGGTCATCAATTGTCTTTTGGCATTTAATTGTGTTGGTCAGGTGGAAGTTTGTTCCAGTGTTTACATGGGGGTTTTTACTCTCGATTCACCATTGGCACACCTTCCCTAATAGCTGCGCGGCAGTTTTAGCAAAATCTGTGACAACCCAATTGAAATCATCAATATGATCTCCCCATCGTTTGCATAAGTCACGAATCTTTTGTAAAAAATTCATGATCTTGTTCGTTATGGCTACATCTGCCCGGGTTCTTAAAAGACAGATGCTTCCATTGAGGAAACATCACCTTCTAAAGTTGACCTGCTTAGGTATTGAAGTGATGGAAAAGTTGAGTTTCAGGCCGGATGAAAATCGCACTGGATTCGGCTGAGATAAGGGGTCAGCCTCTGGCTACAGGCAACGAGCAGTACCTCACTTATGTTGTTGTGCAATTCAGGTTTTACAAGTAAGTGCTGACTGACTCAGGTACCAAGTGGCCCTTTGAATAGACGACTAAAGTCCCTGTTAAGCTTGAGCTCGTCATCGATGGGATGTTTTAGCGATTCAAAAATGGCGGTTGTGGCTGCGAGAGCCAACGGGGCGAAGCTTATCTATCTACTTATTCTATTGGCGTGTCGGTGAGTTTGTTCAAACCTCTTGCATCCTATGATATCAGGCTAATTCTTTCCCCTTGGATTGTATCTTCGACCAAGTTAAGCCGAATTTTTGGAGATACTTTTGCAATCTTGTCGAGTCGTTGGTTTGGGCTTTCTTGGTTCTACTGACATCGAATAACTCTCTGCCGGCCGATGCCATACTGCCGTGTTGCTTGCAGATATTTAAAACATAGTTGAGCTGATTGGCATCAAACTGGTCCAACTGGGCAATTTCTTCATCTGCAAGATACTGCTTCAGCGTTTCTACCTGAGTATCGTGTGGAGAAGATTGCCAGAACTGCTCTAGTCGCGCGATTTCTTCTTTCACATCATCCACAGAGATCCTTGATGAGTCTGCCAATGTACACAATCTTGTGATGGCTGAACTTAGATCGCGGAAATTACCCGACCAAATAGCCCTGTTGGAAGTGGCAAAGTTTTCGAATGCAACCCTAGCCTCTTTATTGAATTGAATTCGCTGTCCGGTTTTTTGTTCGTAGAGTCTGACTTCGTAGTCAATATTGGCTGGAATGTCTTCTTTGCGATCTTTTAATGCGGGGAGTTCATAGGTCCACAAGTTGATCCTGGCCAGCAGATCTTCCCGAAAAAGGCCCTGATGGACTTGTGACTTCAGATTTCTATTTGTTCCGGCTATCAACTGAAAGTCGCTGGATACCGGTTGATCACTGCCCACAGGATGAAAAGTCTTGTTTTCAATTGCGTGCAGCAGCATGGCTTGTTCTTCCAGCCCGAGCTCACCTATTTCATCTAGAAATAACATGCCTTTATTTGCTGTCAGAAGGTATCCACGGCGTTCTTTTTGCGCCCCGGTAAAGGCTCCTTTGGTGTGACCAAACAATGCTGCCATGGCATTTTCGCCTCTCAGCGTTGCACAGTTTACCGATACCAGCTCTCCTTCCAACATTGAGCGCTTTTTCTTCAGCTGAAAAATACGGGTAGCAAGTTGACTCTTGCCGGCACCGGTTGGGCCTGTGAGCAACATAGGATCGCTGGAGCGGATCGCGACCTTTTCGATTTGCGTAATCAGCCGGTTAAATGCCGCATTTTTCGTCTCTATACCACTCTTAAGAAACTCTTTTCCTTCGAGGTGTTCCTTGTCGAAGCGTGTCGCCAGTTGGTCGTACTTGGAAAGGTCCAAATCAATGATCTGGGTTTTTCCTATAGCCTTATTTTTATTGCCTCTATCCGGTGAGGTTTGTATCAAGCGGCCGGGAAAGTGGCCGCTCTCTGTCAGCAGGAAAATACATATCTGCAGAACATGGGTACCTGTGGTGATATGGAATAGATAGTCGTTCCGGTCGGTATCGAATACCTGTTGGTGGCACCAATCATAGAGTTTTGAGTAAGCCTCTTCAAAATCCCAGGGATCATTGAAGTTCACATTGTGTAATTCGACTTCTGTTTCCGGTGAAATGCTGCCAATATCGGCCGCAACACTGCTGGCCAATCTTTTACTGTGGTTGTCATGAAGCATGTGCAGTTGGCTGACAATCAAATCTTCTTGGCTGCATAAGCTGACATTGGGGCGCCACTTGGCCCATCTATCACTTCCTTTCCCTGTGTAATCCAATTGAGTGCCAACCAAACTTACGACCACAGTGCGCTTCATTGATTGTGATATCCATATTGATATGTTTGTATCCATTTAATTACTTTTTTTGTTTTCGGTCAACCTGGTAGTAAATCAGGGTTTATGAGTTGCGAAAATTATTTATTTTTAATAATCATGGTGTTATGAATTTTGTTTTTAGTTGGTACCTAAGTTGGCACATTGATTGATATAGATAACTTGTCTGATTAAGTGGTTGTGATTCAAAGGTCACACCGGTGCGCTGAACACTGTGACTGCGTATGCCTAATCAAATGCACTATTAAGTAGCTCAGCTGGAAGAGCAGCGAAGTGGATTCGTCGGTCATGGGTTCGATTCCCATCTTAATAGGATTTAAGTAGCTCAGAGGATAGAGCAGCGGCGTAATGTCGTAGTCGAAGGTTCGAATCCTTCCTTAAATACAGGTAGCTCAAATTGGTAGAGCATCGAAGTGTTAATTCGATTGTTGTGGGTTCAAATCCCGCCCTAAATTCAAATTGCAAGAATCAAGGTTAGTGAGTCGTTTTTGCCAATGACTGATAAACGCTAAAGATGGACCAATGGTAGCCAGCAGGATGCTCCCTGCCATTTAGAAATCAGGTGCCTTTCTCAGTTAAGCAATGAACTCTTGCTAACTCCACTTACTTCCGGGTAAGTGAAAGGATAAAAGGAAATTAACTATGTTTAAAAAACTCTCAATAAGAAAAACGGTTACAGTCGCTGAAAACCAAAGGGTATTGATGTTTAAAAATCAAATGCTGGCGGATGTACTTATGCCTGGGAAGCACAAAATTTGGGATATTAAAGATGATCTGGAATTCATTACCTTTGATATCAATACGCTCTACTTTGCTGAAAAAAATGCCGACAGACTTTACCGAAGCAGCGATGCTCTGCGTAAACACATCTCGCATTGGAAACTGTCGAGCAATGAAGTGGGATTGCTCTATGTGGACGATCTGCTGCAAGGCATTGTTGCACCGGGTGAGCACCTTTACCTGTGGAAAGACGCGGGGGAATTGAGGTTGGATACCCTCTCAATTGAGGAAAATCTGCAAGTTGATGAAAAGCTGCTCTTCTTGATCAATCGTGCGGGAGCCAATACCGCTACAAGATTGATCAGAAGCAACCGTACAGTGGCGATTAAGCCGATTGCGGATATCTCTGTCACCAAAGACCATATCGGCTTGTTGTATGTAAATGGTCGATTCATACGCAGGTTGGAGCCGGGGCAGCACGCATTTTGGCAGTTCAATCACACGATTGAAGTGAAGCCCTTTGATTGCCGGACGCAGATGCTGGAGATTTCAGGCCAGGAAATCTTGAGTAAAGACAGGGTGAGCCTGCGGATTAATCTTAGCGCGAGCATTAGGTTGCAGGATGCCGAACTTGCTGCCCGCAGCGTGGATAAGGTGGATGACTTTGTCTACAAGACATTGCAACTGGCGTTGCGGGAAGCGGTTGGCACTAAGTCACTGGACGATATTCTGTTGGATAAGTTGTATGTCAATGAAACAGTTAAGGAACTGGTTTCAGATCAGCTTATTGCTATAGGTATCTCACTGGTCAATGTGGGCGTGAAGGACATTATTCTGCCCGGAGAGATGAAGGCGATATTGAATCAGGTGGTGGAAGCACAAAAAGCGGCGGAAGCCAATGTGATCAAGCGCCGCGAAGAAACATCGGCCACCAGAAGTTTGCACAACACTGCCAAGGTGATGGAAAACAATCCTACCTTGATGCGGTTGAAGGAGCTTGAAGCACTCGAGAAAGTGTCGGACAAGATAGGCAACCTGACGGTTTACGGCGGCCTGGAAGGGCTTATGAATGGCATAGTGAAAATTGCCTGACGGGAAGGGCTGCGGCGAAGAGGATGCCGCAGCCCGCTGAGAAATGGATTGGAAGTAAAGGAATCAGTAATGTGTAGTAATTACAACGTTATAGAAAGCAAGGGACGGGCAACGATTAAAGCGTGGACCAAGGGAGTTCCTTTTGAAGACAAGGCTCTGGAGCAGTTGAACAACATTGCCGCTATGCCTTTGGTACATTCACACATAGCGGTTATGCCGGATGTCCATATGGGCAAGGGGGCAACCATTGGCAGCGTAATACCATCGGTGGATGCCGTTATTCCCGCTGCCGTTGGTGTCGATATTGGCTGCGGCATGGTAGCCGTCAAAACGACCTTATCCGCCAGTCAGCTTCCGGATAATTTGGCTGGAATAAGAAGTGCCTTTGAGGCCGCTATCCCCCATGGCCGAACCGGAAGAGCCAGAGGGGCAAGGGACAGAGGTGCCTGGCACAATGTTCCTGAGCTGGTGGCCGAGGAATGGAAAAAACTGGCAACCAGGTTCGAGCGAATTTGTGAAAAGCACCCGGCAATAAAGAGGAGTAATAACCTGAACCACTTAGGCACTATGGGTACAGGCAATCACTTTCTTGAGCTCTGTTTGGACGAAAATAATGCCGTGTGGATTATGTTGCATTCAGGCAGTCGCGGTGTGGGCAACCGGATAGGTACCTATTTTATCGAACTGGCCAGGAAAGAGATGCAGCGCCATCAGATTAACTTGCCCGATATGGATTTGGCTTATCTGGAAGAGGGGAGTGAGTATTTTGATGACTATGTCGAGGCCGTAGAGTGGGCGCAGGATTATGCGGCGAAAAACCGTGAAATCATGATGTTCAATGCGATTGCAGCCTTAAGAAAGCTGATCCCGACAGAGTTTTCGACAGCGGAATTGGCGGTGAATTGCCATCACAACTATATCTCCCGGGAGCGGCATTTCGGTAAAGACTGCTATGTCACCCGTAAAGGTGCCGTTCGAGCCGAAAAGGGCGAAATGGGGATTATTCCAGGAAGTATGGGGGCTCGTTCCTTCATTGTCAGGGGCTTGGGAAACCCCGAAAGTTTCAATAGCTGCAGTCACGGTGCCGGGCGGGTAATGTCCAGAACCCAGGCGAAAAAGGTATATAAGGTCAAAGATCAAATTGAAGCCACTCAAGGGGTGGAGTGCCGTAAAGATGCGGCAGTCATTGATGAGATACCTCATGCCTACAAGGATATAGATAAGGTCATGGAAGCGCAGAAAGATTTGGTTGAAGTGGTTTACACCTTGAAGCAAGTTGTGTGCGTTAAGGGGTAAATCATGCCGTATTTAGTGATAGATGGGGCGCAGGGAGAAGGCGGTGGTCAGGTGTTAAGGACAGCATTGACCCTGTCTATTTTGACTCAGCGGCCAATCGAAATAGTCAATATTCGAGCCAAGCGTAAGAAGCCCGGATTGCTGCGCCAACACCTGACCTCGGTATTGGCGGCACAAGCGATATGTGAGGCGAGCACAGAAGGGGTGGAACTGGGCTCCAGCCGGATACGGTTTTCGCCCGGTGAGGTTTTGCCCGGCGATTATCGCTTCGCCATTGGCACAGCAGGAAGCACTGTGTTGGTGTGCCAAACCATTTTGCCGGTTTTAGCGCTGGCGAAGGCAGGCTCCAAGGTCGAGTTTGAAGGTGGCACACACAATGGAATGTCGCCCTCGCTGTGTTTTCTGGAGCAGTCCTATTTGCCGCTGTTAAAGCTGATGGGCATCGATTGCCAAATTGTGAAGTCTTCGCTTGGGTTTTACCCGGTAGGTGGTGGCAAGTGGCAGATAGAGATAAAGCCGGCAAAATTCTTGAGCCCAATTAGGCTCATGGAGCCTGGAAGTGAGTTTGCAAAAAAACCGGAAAACTGCGGGCTTCATGCACTTGTCAGCCAGTTACCTGTGTCTATTGGGCAAAGAGAAGTGGCTGCAGCAAAAACGGTTCTGGGGTGGAGCGCATCGTCAGGCATAATCACGGATGTGGACTCCATAGGGCCAGGTAATAGCTTTCAGTTAACAATCCTGGGTAAGACACATACTAACCTGTTTGAAGTGGTTGGCGAGCAGGGCCTCTCGGCAGAGCGCGTGGCCAAGCGATGTGCGGGGCGGGTAAATAAGTTTGTTAGCGCCGAAGCAGCAGTGGAAGAGCAACTGGCGGATCAGTTACTCATTCCCATGGCCTTGGCTGGAAAAGGCAGTTACACGACCAGCAAACCGAGCCTGCACACAAGCACCAATATTGAGGTCATCAAGCAGTTTATGGATATCAATATTAGGGCTGAACAGCAAAATGAGCTGTGTTGGCAAATTAGCATAAGCAGCTGAACTACCGTGGAGGCTAGCAGCCAGGCGGGTGAAAAATATAAGGAGAATAGAGCATGTCAGGTGAACGTATCACCCATGATGGTGAAAGAGAGCGTTGCCCAGTGCATGGGCATACCAGGCGCTTATCCCGCAAGGAAATCAGCGAGATCAAGCATGCTGTCGAGGTGGCCAATTCACAGGCCAAGCGCAGTGGCAACAAACCCAAGGATCCGCAAATCGGCTTGTTCAGTTGTAAATGGAACTGCTTCTACGTCAAAGTTGATTAGTCGCTGTAGCTGAGTTTGTTAAACAGCCTGGCAGCGGGACCTTTTGCTCCCGGCAATACTCGCCATATTTCTCTCACAACAACTTGAACCCACTGCCAAAGCCCACTAGGTTAGTGTGGTGCAATGGAAGGCGGGATAGTCTAGCTCGCCGGTATGCGATAACAGATAGGGAGAGGCTGTTTATGTTCAATCGAGTGTTGAGTCGGGAGTGCTTGGGAACCAGACCCTTTGGCAATAAGGTGGTCGTCAGCGCCAAGAGGTTTTGGGCTTATCTGCCTATCTATGCGTCTATCTTGGCCTCTGTGAGTTTGCTGAGCGCCTGCAATTCGGATTCACAAGAAGTGGTGCTCAATCCTGTCGACACGGCTAAGATGCAACAGACGGTGGAACAACTGGCCAAGGAGATGCTGGTTCCCGGCGCCGTGGTCATTCTGCGAACGCCTAGGGGCGACTTTAAAACCGCCTATGGGGTAACCCGTTATGGCGGCAGTGAAGCGACCGACTTTGATCAGCATGTCAGGGTGGGCTCCAATACCAAGACCTGGGTCGGTACCGTGATTTTGCAGATGGCGCAGCAAGGGCGACTGCAACTGAGTGACACTGTCTCCATGTATCTCGACAATGTGCCAAACGGTGAGTCGATCACCATAGAGCATTTGCTTACTATGCGTAGCGGTCTTTTCAATTACAGCACCACGCTCGAGTTGAATCAGACACTTGATGAGCAACCAACCAAGGTGTGGACTCAGGCTGAGCTGCTGGCAATGAGTTTTGCCCATAAGCCAGGTTTTGCCTCCGGCAGCGCATTTGAATACTCCAATACCAATACCGTCTTGCTGGGACTGATCGCCGAGCAAATCGATGGCAAGCCGCTGGCGGCTGTGATGCAGCAGAGGTTGTTTGCCCCCTTGGGTCTTGAGCGGACTCTGTTTCCCGATATCCATTCGAATACTCTTCCCACGCCCTTGGCGCGGGGTTATATGTATGGCACCAATGTGTTGACTATGGATCCGCCTTATATGCTGCCCGAAAAGATGCAGCGAGAAGCCAGAGAGGGCGTTCTGGCCCCCATAGATCAAACCGAGGCCAATCCTTCCTGGGGCTGGGCGGCCGGCGCCGGGATCTCCAGTGCCAATGAGTTGGCAACCTGGGTAGAGGCTTTGGTTGCCGGAGAATTGCTGGATGCCGATTGGCAGCGAAGGCGTCTGGATAGTGTCAGGCCGATAGATCCCGATAATCCCAACACTGCCTATTATGGCCTGGGGATCGCCAAGTTTGGCAGCCTCTATGGTCATACTGGTGAGCTGCCCGGCTATAACTCCTTTATGGGACATGATCCCGTCAACAAGGTGACTCTGGTGGTTTGGACCAACCTGGCACCGGCGGTGGATGGCAAAGATCCGGCTACCACCATAGCCGCGGCCCTAATTAACATGCTCTATATTCCATCCAGTTAGCGTTAAACCCGCGCCGGGGAAGGAGAGCCTTCCCGGCAAACCTCCGGATTAGCCTCTTCCAATTTGCGCCATAAAGCCATCGCCTGGCATGATTTTATGCCTTGCAGTTTTCTTGTGCTCCCTTGAGTTGCGGTGCTGCGCATTTTGGTAATGATTTGTTCTTAATACAAAATATCTCTATCATTGCCGCTCGGCTGTTGGTTGGAAACGTTTAGAAGGGAATCCATGAAAGAACTTGTCAGGGAAAACAAACGGCCGGACTTCAGGCTGTTGCAAAGCTTTGTTGTTCGTACTTTGGTGGGCGCTATGTTCGCCTACTATCTGGTGTATCTCGCCAATGAGCCTTTTGAGCATCAGTTGGCCTATATCGCCGTGTGCGTGCTGTTGTCGCTGCTGATGGACTATTTAACAGCCAGAAGCAAAGGCGCGTTGGAGGTCAAACTGGTTGAAGGCAAGTTAGCCTTGCTTGGGGTCACCATAGAGATAGCCCAGATAGAACAGGTACTTTACTGCCAGAGCAAGCGCTTTGAACACCAACTGAGGTTTCGTTTCAAGGATCACACCTATCAGGACTTTGAGCTATCCGAGCCGTCATTGATAGCCGATTTGCAACTCTACTATTTTTTGCTGGATAACCAATTGCCGGTGAAAATGCTGGACAATGCCGAGCGCCTCAACTGAAGCGCCGGCACCTGCCTTGGCTGCACCCTATATCAAGCCTATTACCCGTGTGAAGGGTATTATTCAGGTGAGCGCCATTATCCGGATATCGCTTCAACCGGGTCGAAAACCGCTCTGGGCTGATCGGCATCAAGCCTGATATTCATCATCAGTGACTTTTTCCATCCAGATGGCCGCCGGTGCTGTCTCCGATGCTTCGGCTACGGCCACATGGCTCATGGCCCTGTCTTGGCTGGCTCCGTGCCAGTGTTTTTCGTTGGCTGCAATCCATACGGTATCACCGGCTTCAATCATTTGTTTCGGCTCACCGGCTTTTTGGATCCAACCCCTTCCCTCCGTGACATACAAGAGTTGCCCGGCGCCGTGTGCATGCCAGGCGGTGCGGGCACCGGGCTCGAAAGTGACCAGTGCGGCACCGATACGCGATGGGCTGCCGGGTTCAAAGTGATTATCGATTCTTACCCGACCGGAGAAGGTGGCTTCCGGGCCCTGAAGGGATTGGCTGGCGGCATTTTTGATGATTTTCATGATCTGTTCCTGTGTAGATGAGGACTTGCATTCGATCTTAGTCGCGCAGATTATGTAATTTAAATGATATGTCAGTATTGGCTTTATATTTGAGATTCATATATGAGACGGGAAGAGCTGGGGGATTTATGGGTGTTTCAGGCGGTAGTTGAAGAGGGCAGCTTTACTCGCGCCGCGGCCAGGTTGGGGACATCACAATCCTCTGTCAGCCATACCATAAGGCGCCTGGAGCAGCGCCTCAATGTACAACTGTTGAATCGAACCACCCGCAGCGTGGCTGCCACTGAGGCTGGGCAGCAGTTGCTGCAGACCCTAAGGCCTGCCTTTGGTCAGATAGCCGAGCAGTTGGAGCGACTCAACAGTTTCAGGCAAGAGATCAGCGGCCACATTCGGCTTACCGCCACCAAGTTTGCCGCCGAGTCGATATTGCTGCCGGTGGTTAATCGCTTACTGGCGCAGCATCCACAGCTGCAAATCGAGGTTTCTGTGGATCAACAACTGCTTGATTTGGCCGCTCAAGGTTTTGATGCCGGGGTACGATTGGGCGAACAGGTTGCCAAAGACATGGTTGCCGTGCGTATCAGCCCGGATCTGCGTATGCTGGTGGCGGGCTCGCCGGATTACTTTTCCCGCCATGCAAAGCCGACCATCCCCCAGGACTTGACCGGGCATAACTGCATTAATCTGCGTCTTCCCACTTCGGGCGGCTTGTATGTGTGGGAGTTTGCCAAAGAGGGCCGCGAGCTGAATGTGCGGGTAAGCGGCCAGCTTATCTGCAATGAACCGGATTTGGTGACCAAGGCGGCAATAGCCGGTGCCGGGCTCTGTTTTCAACCTGAGGATGCGTTGGCGCCGGCGATAGCGGCCGGTGAACTGCTCCCGGTGTTGGAAGATTGGTGCCCGCAGTTTGCCGGTTATCACCTCTATTTTCCGAGTGGGCGTCAGCACTCGGCCGCTTTTAGATTACTGATTGATGCGCTCAAGTATTCAGGCGCTTAATTGAACCGTTACTGTATTGACCTGTAAACCAGAGTGTTGTTTTATAAGGCGAATTTTGGCGACGCCTCATTGCTGATTGGCCGGGATTACTGTGTCGGCAATCATCTGCCTCAGCCATTTGTGGGCAGGGTCTTGATTGAAGTGCTTGTGCCACAACAACACGTACGCACCGGGCACCAGATCTATCGGCACTTCCAGCGTTGCCAACTCAACATGTTGCAGCGCTTGGGCCGCATATTTGGCCGGTGCGCAGAGGATTAACTCGCTGTGGCGACACAGCTCCAGCGCAGTGGGAAAGTCGGTGATATTGGCGCGGATCCGCCGGGTCTTGTGCTTCAGCGCCAACACATCGTCCAGCAACCAATGTTCGATTCCGCCAAAGGCTACCTGCAGATGCTCGAAGCTGAGAAAACGCTCCAGGTTCCAGTCGCCCTCGAGCGCAGGATGATCCGGCGGCAGCAGGCAGATGGGTTTGTCGCGAGTCAGCTCCAGATACTCGAGTTCATCCGGCAGGCTGTTGATATGCATCAGCGAGCGCGGATCCCACTCGCGGCAGCCTATGGCAAAGTCCAGCTCGCAGCGCAGCAGCTGCTCCATGGTGCCCGGGTACCAGGTCTTGCAGTTGATATCCAGCCCGGGAGCCTGGCGCAGCAAGGAAGGCATAAAATGCGGCAGAGTGAGGGAGTAGGCGGTTTCCACCAAGTGCATACGAAACTGACGTTCACTGGCGGCAGGGTCAAACTCGTCCGGTAGCGTCAGCCGCTCGGCCAACCTGAGCCATTGCTGCAGCTCTGGCCCCAGAGCCAGCGCTCTGGGAGTGGGCTTGAGGCCGAAGGCGCTGCGTTCAAACAGCGGGTCATTGAACAACTCCCGCAGGCGATTAAGCTGCTTGCTGACGGCCGATTGACTCAGGTGCAACCGCCTGGCCGCGCCGGTAACGCTTTGTTCTTCCAGCAGGACTTCCAATACCGGAAGCAGGTTGAGATCGACTTTCATTATTATCCTGGCCGCAGGGTAGAAGCTTAAGGGAAGGTGCTAATAGGTCCTGGTGACGCTCTGGCTTGCACTATAGGACTTGTTGGCGCCTTCCCAAGTCTAACAGCTTGATCTGCCTGTCCAAAGAACAAAAGGCTGCTATTCTGGCCAGGGAGAGAGTCATCAAAGGAGTGGGATTATGCTGAGTAAATGGGGCTGGCGGCTGTTGCAATTGAGCCGAAAACTCTGGATGCGCACTGTGCTGTTTGCGATTCTGGCGGTGGTTACCGCATTGCTGGCGATAGTGGTGCAGGGAGTTATTCCCCCTTCGCTGTCGGGCATGATAGGTGCGGATGCGGTGGACAAGCTGCTCAATATCCTCGCCTCCAGCATGTTGGCCGTGACCACCTTTTCCCTGAGTGTGATGATTTCCGCCTATGGCGCAGCCACCAGTAATATTTCCCCCAGAGCCACCAAGCTGTTGATGGAAGACTCCACTGCCCAGCAGGCGCTGGCTACCTTTGTCGGCTCCTTTGTTTTCAGCATAGTGGGCATTATCGCCCTCAGTACAGGTGTCTATGGCGAAGAGGGGCGGGTGGTACTGTTTCTGGTGACTGTGGCCGTGGTGGTATTGATAGTGGCCACCATTCTGGTGTGGATCAATCATTTGTCCAAGCTAGGCCGGGTAGGGGAAACCACAGACAGGATTGAAAAGGCGGCCGGAGCGGCTATCCAGCGGCGCTGTGAGCATCCCTGGCTGGACGGGCGGCGCCTGGCATCAGAGGAGGATATTCCCAAAGGGGCTTTAGCTCTCTATCCGGCCGACACAGGCTATGTGCAGCATGTGGATCTCGGCAGCATCAATCAATGGGCCGAAGATTACGGTGCCGAAGCCTATATCACGTCATTGCCAGGTGCCTTTGTCCATCAGGGACGGCCATTGCTGTGGCTGAGTTTTCAGGCCGAGGATGGCGGTGTCGATGACGCTCAGTTACAGCCACTGCACAAGGCTTTTACCGTGGCCAATGAACGTTCTTTCGATCAAGACCCTCGCTTTGGGTTGTCGGTATTGGCCGAAGTGGCATCGAGGGCCTTGTCGGCGGCGGTGAATGATCCTGGCACAGCGATAGATGTGATTGGTCGCGGAGTCAGATTAATAGCCAAATGGCAGGTGACCGATGAGCAGAATCTGCCGGCGCCTGAGGCTATTCCCTATCCCAGAGTTTGGATGCTGCCGATACGTCTTGAAGAACTGTTCGATGACTTCTTTATGCCGATAGCCCGGGATGGTGCGGCGCTGGTGGAAATTCACATTCGGCTGCAAAAAGCCTTTCAAGCCTTGTCCAACCGGGCGGAGTTTAGCGAGGTGTGTCGCAAACACTCCGAGCTGGCGCTGGCCAGAGCCGAACAGGTACTGACGTTTGAGCCAGATGTTACACTGCTTCGGAAGCTTGCCGCCGAGCTACAGCAAGAGCCAAGTAACGGATAGCTGGCGTAGAACTCAGCTTGCGGCTATGCTATTCGCGGACTTTTTTATCAGGGAAAGATAATGAAACCTTCAAATCTATTACTTGTTGCCTCATTGGCATTGGCAGCGCCGCTGCAGGCTGCCGAAGATCCTGCCGTAGCCGAAGCCATTGAGGCCGGGTTACAACATTACCGCAAGGGTGAATTGAGCCAGGCCAGTTCACAACTGGATTATGCCTCAACCCTTATCCGGCAGCAGCGGGCCGGAGAAGTCGTAGGGGTATTTCCCGAGCCATTGCCGGGTTGGCAAGCCGATGATCCTTCAAGTGATACAGGTGGCATGATGTTGGGCGGGGGCATAAATGCCAGCCGCCACTACTACAAAGAAGACAGTGCGCAACTGGAGATAGAGCTGGTGCTCGACTCCCCCCTATTGCAGTCTGTTATGGCCATGCTGACCAATCCATCTATGATAGCCATGAGCGGCGGCAAGCTGGTCAAGGTTCAGGGGCATAACGCCATGCTCAGTAATGAATCCGGTGAGGCAGAGCTGACTGTGATAGTCAATGGCAATGCCATGTTCACTCTCTCGGGGGAAGGGGTTAAAGCCAGTGAATTGCAGGAGTTTGCCAACGCCCTGCATCTGGATAGGCTTTAAGATCCGGCTCGGAATCGAGCTAATCAGGATTTGATCATGGGCCCCTGCGGTTTAAGCTGCAAGGGCCTCTGTATTTGGGGTTATCAGCGCAGTAACTGCTGATAGAGCCAGGACTTGAGTTCGGCGCGGCGCAGTTTCAACTGGTTGAAACGTTCTTCTGCCGTGGGGACACAGTTTTCTTCCAATCCACGGATCTCATGGTCGAGGTCGTGATACTCGGCTGCCAGCTCGCGAAAGTGAGGATCGTTTTCCTTGAGTTGATGGATTTTCTGTTTGTACTCCGGAAACTCCAGGATCAGCGCATGGTTTTCGCCCAACATAAGCTCTCTCCTTCAAATAGTGCCTGGCCGAAACAGGCTCAAGCCTTGATTCCTACTCTACCCAGCGGCGCTTTGTCTGTCATCCGCAGAAAGTCGACAAATAACCATAATCCTGTTTAGTGGCAAGTGAGCAATTAACGGCCAGCTCACCATCCCTGGTTCGTGCTAATGAACTTGTCGCTTCGCAACATTTGTCCTAGTGGCAGGGCTGCCTGTGCGAAAGCTCACCGCAGGTGATGAGCCATGGCTGGAAAGCAAGCCGATATTGATAGGTGATTTCATCCATAAGGCGACAGGCAAGTCGTCACCGGGTTCCCGGATTCATTTGGCGAAAAGGCGGCTATTGGGTCTTGCGAAGGGGAAAAGAGATGTTTCTTTGGGCCCTGATTCGGGCCCAAAGCGCGCAGGCTTAGCCTTTGATGCTGAAGCTGCCTTGCATCACGGCCCAGTGGCCGGGGAAGGAGCAGAAGAAGTTGTAGCTTTCTTCCGGTGTCATGCCTTCGGTGCTGAAGCTGATGCTGACAGATTCGCCGCCACCAACCAGAGGAGTGTGGGCAATCACCCGCTCGTCACCGGCTTTGACATAGGCGGCATCGGCGCCGGCTGCCATACCATCAGTAGCAATGCCCTGCATGTCGGCGCTCTTGCTCAGAACCCAGTTATGGCCCATGGCTGTCACTGGCAGGGTGCCGGAATGAGTCAATGTCAGTTCTACCGTCTTGCAACTGGCGGGAACGCTTAATTCCTTGGTATCAAATTGCATCGCATCGTTGGCTGTGATGGTCAGGCTGCATTCGTCGGCGCTGGCAGTGCTGCTGATAACGGCGCCGGCTCCCAACAGGGCAATACCCGCGAGTCTCTTGGTTAACTTATTCATTTTCAATTCCTTTTCTGGTTTTAGGGTCGATATTTCTCTCGACAGCACGAGAGCCCCGCAGGCTCCCGCCTGGGTCAATCATAACGGCATTTCCCTTAAATGAGAATTAATCTCAGAATTTTAACTGTCAGCTGAGGTTGGAGCAGCTGACAGTCGCTTGGGCTGTGATAGACTGACAGCCGAATCAATACTTGCCACGGAGGCACTCATGAAAGGTCCTGGTTTTTTGTCATCTCTTGTTCTGGGCGGCATATTGCTCAGCAGCCCTTTGGCGTTGGCCGATGACAGCGCTCGCCGGGCTCAGGTGGAGCAGTTACTGCTGGAAATGCAGATGGACTCCATGATGGACACGGCTTATACCCAGATGGAAATGATGATTTTGGGCATGCAACAACAGTTCAATATCAAGGAGAGTGAAAAGCCTTTATTTGAAGAGTTTGCCCGCAAGAGTACGCAGATCTTCAAGCAGGAGCTGGGCTGGGACAAGCTGAAGCAGCCGTTGACCGATATTTATGTCAAGCATTACAGCGACAAGGAAATTGCCGATATGCTGGCGTTTTATGCCAGTGACACTGGGCGCTCCATGGTCGCCAAGATGCCGGCCGTGATGCAGGAGTCCATGATGGTGACTCAATCACTGAGCCAGGGGCTGCTGCCTAAGATGGAGCAGCTGCAGCAGGAGTTTGCCACCAAGCTTCAGGCCCACAGAGAGGCCAATCCAGGCGAATAATTTGAGTAGCAGTCAACATAAAAAACGGGAGTCTATGACTCCCGTTTTTGTGGCGGGTAACGGCGTGATTACAGCTCGCGGCGGTAGGGAATACCGCGCTGGGCGCCATGACGGGTCACGGCTATGGAAGCGGCCTTATTGGCAAAATCCACAGCTTGTTCCATGGCCAGTCCCTCACTTAAGGCAACCATCAGGGCACCGTTGAAGGTATCTCCTGCGGCCACAGTATCAAGTACCTTGACCGGGTAGCTAGGCACCAGGCCCTCAAACTCGGGATGACGCACATAGGCGCCGCGGCTGCCGAGGGTGATCACCACGGCGCCAACCCCTTTGGCTTGCAGAGCGGCTGCGGCTTTGGCTGCGCCGGCTTCATCTTCCACCTTGATACCGGTAAGGGCTTCTGCCTCAGTTTCGTTGGGAGTGATGATATCCACCAAGGCCAGCACATCGTCAGCCAGCGTGCTGGCGGGGGCCGGGTTGAGAATAGTCACTGTGTCTTGTTGCTTGGCCAGTTGCAGCGCGGCTTTGACCGATTCCAACGGCGTTTCCAGCTGTGCCAGCAGGTAACTGGCGCCTTCGAATAGCTCTTGATGACATTGGACATCGGCTGGCTCCAGGCTGGCGTTGGCGCCGGCGGCCACCCCAATACAGTTTTCACCGCCATCGCCGATGAAAATCATTGCGCTGCCGGTTGCCATTTCCGGCACTTTCTTCAAGCCCTGAGGATGAATGCCATCGTCCAACCAACTCTTGATCATGGTATCGGCAATGGCGTCGTCCCCAAGATGGCAGATAAAGTCCACTCGGGTGCCAGGTTGCACCAGTCTGGCTACAGCAACTGCCTGATTGGCGCCTTTGCCACCATGTTCCAAACGGTAGCTGCGGCTCATCAATGTTTGCCCTGGCTCGGGCAAGTGACTGAATTCCATCACATGATCGGCATTGGCACTGCCGATTATCACTAGTCTACTCATGTATTAATCCTGATAGGCGTAGAGGCTTTCAACCAGCAGATCCACAAAGCCTTCACGATCCAGATGCATCAGCACCTTGGCGTTGGCGGGCTTGCCGGTTAAGTGATAGCGGTCGACAACCGTCATCCCTACAGTCAGCTCGCTCTGGGTTTCGATGGCCACATGGCAGTCCAAGCCGATGAACAGCTCAGGCTTGAGCAGCCAGGCTATGGTGCAGGGGTCATGCAGCGGCGCGCCATCAAAGCCCCACTTGGGATCCTTGTGGTAGATAACAAAGAACTCCAGCAGATCGGCAACACACTTGGCAACCTTGTTGGGAATCGCGCGGAAACGGGCTACATCCTCTTCCATGATCTGCGCCTCATGGGTCACGTCCAGACCGGCCATGACGATGGGGATCCCTGACTTGAACACCATGTCGGCCGCTTCAGGATCAACAAAAATGTTGAATTCGGCGGCAGGGGTCCAGTTACCGACACCGGCGGCACCACCCATCAGCACTATCTGCTCGATACGGGACTTGAGTTCGGGATAGGCGCTCAGGAAAATAGCGATATTGGTCAAGGGGCCCGTGGGCACCAGAGTCACCGGCTGGCTGCTTTGGCGGATTTTCTCTGCCATCAGTTCCCAGGCCATCATCGGCTGAGGTTCAAAGGCGGGATCCGGCAGTTCTGGGCCATCGAGCCCGGATTCACCGTGAACACTGTCGGCAATGATCAGCTCTCTTGCCAATGGCTTGGGGGCGCCGCTGGCCACAGGAATATCGGTTCTGCCCAGCAGAGTAAGCACTCGCATGGCGTTGTTGAGTGTTTTTTCCTGGGTTTGGTTACCGGCGCTGGTGGTCACGGCCAGCAGATCCAGCTCAGGGTTGGCCAGGGCCAGGATCAAGGCGATGGCATCATCATGGCCGGGATCGCAGTCGAGAATGATAGGGCGTTTCATGCTGTTACTCCTTTAGCAATTTGCCCGAGCATAGCATGACTCTTTGGCGCGCGCAGAACCGGATGGCAAACTGTGAAGTGTTCCTCAACTGATTGCTGAAATCTGCTACAATCCGCGGCCTTAAAGGATTGAATCAAAGGGGACCCGGTGGGAAAGATACGGGCAATCTGGGAAGATCTGATAATTATCGGCCTTTTTGCGCTTGCCGGCGGGCTGTTCTCGGCTCTAGGGCTCTATTTTGTCAAAGAGAGTGTCCAATCCTGGTATGAAGTGAATATCCTGCTCGAACGAGGCGTCGAGACCCAAGGTTATATTGCCCGGCGTGAGCAACACTACGTGTCCCCTGGGCGCTGGGGTTTTGGCCGTTATGAGTGGGATTGCCAGGTGCATTATCAGTTGCCAAACGGCAGCGAGTATCAGATCTGGGATCCCCCAGGCCTGCTTTGCGATTCGAGAAGCGTCGGTGAAGCCGTGATTCTTTGGTATTTGCCTGAGGAGCCCGGCATAGTGCGCACCGATATCCAGTACTATCGAGAACAGCAAAATACCTGGCTCGAGCTGTGGGGGATTCTAATCGCGCTATTGCCGCTGGCCATTGGCGGAAAGTTTGTGGGTAAAACGGTCCAGTGTTTGCGCTTTCTTCGGGCTCGGGAGCGGTTGTCGCCAATAGTTGAGCAGTTACTGGAGGCCGATAACCCCGCCGAGTTACTGGCATTGCTTGAAGCCAACCGGGCCAGCCCGGCCAGTAGCTATTTGGGGCAGCATGCTCTTGGCTATATTGCCGCCAGGCCTGAATGGCAGACGCGTTTTCTTGCCTGGTTTGTCCCCGTGTGCCTCAAGTGGGAGCCGCCAAGTAAAGGTGAGGGCGTCTCTGGCCTCGAACTTTCACTGCAATTGGCGCTCGGCCGCCGCTACCCTGAGTTTACCCTGGCACTGCTCGATGGCATTCGCAGCCTGTTTGCTGAGCATGAGCTGGCGAAGATGGTCTTCTCCCAGCACCTGGCCGAGCTGCAACGCAAACCCTGGAGTGCTGAAATTCAAAAGCAATTCAACGCCTTGTTGCTGGAGCGGCAAATGCCTTTGAGCAACAAAGGATTTGCCCACACCGAATTGAGCCGCTTGGTTTGCCTGGAATGGCTTTTTAACAACCTGGAATCGCTGCCCGATGTTTGGTTCAGCGCCGCTGCAGCCTTGCTCAAGGCGCTCGCAGCGCAGCCGCCACTGAATCCTTTGAGCCGTAAACAGCGTAAAAAACAAGCGCTGCATTGGCGCTATATTCTTGGCAACCTGGCATCCAAGTTTAACTCAGGGGCAATAGGTCGAAAGCGTCAGACACAGCTGGCACAGATTGAAACCGATATCCAGGTGCTGGCCGCCAGCCGTGGTTTTACGCTGAGCAGATAAGATGAAAAAGCGCCGGCTGGCTGTTCATGGCTATTTATGGCTATGAATATGGCGATATTTGTAAACCAATGACGACTGACTGGGTGAGATATCTCTGATTTTGTGGCGGATGGAAGGTAAATCTCTTTTCTGTCACTTTGCAGTTCATTCAGGTATGTTAAAATTGTTTGCTGTTTCAGGGAGTAAGAAACTCTGATGAAACTTTGGTCGCCTTAAGCCATTCAATAATTGGTGCGGCGTTATCGGATCTTGGATCTGTTATTGGGAGAAAACATGGAACATTTCATCGGAGCCATCAAAAAATACGCCGACTTTACCGGTCGGGCCCGTCGGACAGAATACTGGATGTTCACTCTGTTCTATATCATTTTCAGCCTGGTTGTCAGTGCTATTGACTATGCGCTGGGTACCACAGTGCTGGGGCTGATTTATTCTTTGGGCCTGTTGTTGCCATCTATTGCGGTTGCCGCGCGTCGTCTGCACGACACTGACCGCAGTGGTTGGTGGCAGTTGTTGGCATTTATCCCTATCATAGGTTGGATAGTGTTGCTGGTCTTCTACTGCCAGGACAGCGAAGTGGGTGACAACCGCTTTGGCAGTAACCCCAAAGAGCTGGGTTAAGATAATGGAAAGGGAGCCTCGGCTCCCTTTTTGTTTTCAGGGTAAATCTGCGGCGGTCAGTCGTCGTCAAAATTAGACATTCATCCATATAGACGTCTATAATGCCCGCTCTCGGTCAGGCCGGGAATGACAGCACAGTATTTCAGTCAACCTCTCGTGGTGCCCCGGAATGAAAGACCGGGGATAATCGGGAAGCCGGTGAGAATCCGGCACTGCCCCCGCAACGGTAAATGGTGAGAGACAGGCGCGCCCAAGTGGCGTCATAAAAGCCGGGTCTTGCGCGGTCAACCGCATAGCCAAAGTCCGGAGACCGGCCCTGGAGGTATTTCGATGATTTCGGTGGGCAGATCTCGAAATGCGGCAGCCAAGGGGCTCTCCCTGCCGTGGCACTCTTGCCCCGTTTCCCTTTCAGGAGTCAAAGGAAAATGGGTTTCAAACTAAATCATCTCGCGCTGCTCTGCGGTGCATTTACCTCAGTTCCCGTCATGGCGAGTGCTACAACCCAGGCCGTGGATGAACAGCTGGTGGTCATTGGCCGTCAGGATGACACGCCGCTCAATATTGCCGCCAATGTGGTGGTCATAGATGCCGCCGATATTCAGCAAAGCGGTGCCAGTAATCTGAGCGAGTTGCTGCGTGGCCGCAGTGGCATTCAAATATCGGACAATAACTCAGGGCCTGTGCTGGCGATGCGCGGTTTCTCTTCCAGCCAGGCGGTGAATAACACCCTGATACTGATAGATGGTCGCCGACTCAACAATATCGATATTGCCGCCCCCAGCCTGAGTGCCATTGCGGTCAATCAGATTGAAAGGGTAGAGATCCTTTCCGGCAGCGCCGGGGTGCTCTATGGTGATCAGGCCGTCGGCGGAGTGATCAATATTATCACCAAGGCGCCCAGTGCCAGCGGTGGCAACCTGACCCTCTCAGGTGGCAGTTTTGACACCTACGAAGGCCGTGGGGATCTGTCCGGCGCCATCAATGACAACTGGCGCTACTATTTGGCAGCTGCTTACAACGAGAGCGACAACTACCGTAGAAACAATGCCAACGAAACCGGTTCTGTGCTGGGGCGTCTGCAATATGATTCAGAGTCGACCAACTTCTTTGTCGAAGGCAGTTACTACGATAACAAGCGCCAGACTCCAGGTTCACTGACCCAAGCTCAGTTTGAAGCCGACCCACGCCAGGCGACATCGACGCCGGGTGATTACAACCATGAGATGACTTCTGCCTGGCGTGCTCATCTCCAGCGCCAGGTGCACGCTAACTGGGCCCTGGCTGCGGACCTCAACTACAGCGATACTCTGGTGTCCAGTGTCAGCTATGGCAGCCCAGGTCGTAACGAGCGCTCGCTGTTGGAATTCAATCCCAAGGCGCTGGGGCGTTATCAGACCCGCAGTGGTGAGCTGAGCATAGTCATAGGCGCCGATATTCAACGGGGTGAAACCGAGTTCGATCTCAGTTATATGCAGCGCAGTAACACCCAAACCATGACCAGCACCTATCTGCAGGCCAATGTGCCGCTGACTAACAGCCTGAGCTATGTGGTGGGCGGGCGCTATGCCAAGGTCAAGGATGAACTCAAGGACGGTCAGATTTACCCCAATGGCATAGATTTGGATGAAGACGCTCACGCGCTCGAGTTTGGGCTCAACTATCGGCCGCTGGAAGGCCACAGATTCTATCTTCGCGGTGATGAGAGTTTCCGTTTCGCCAAGGTCGATGAGCAAGCTTATACGCCGCCAACAGTCGTCGGCCTCAAGCCGCAGACCGGCCGTTCCATTGAAGCCGGCTGGGATTGGACCTTGAGCAACCAGAGCCTGCGTCTGAACCTGTACCGACTGTCGCTGGAAGATGAAATTGTCTTTGACCCCAGCGCCGATATGCCTATCGGCGGTGCTTTCCCCGGCGCCAACGTCAACGCCGATGCTTCCCGCCGTTATGGCGCCAGCCTCGACTGGGACTGGCAGCTCAATGAAATGCTGCAGTTGGGACTTGAGTACAACTATATCGATGCCGAATTTACTGAAGGCGCCAACAAAGGCAAATCTCTCTCCTGGGTGGCCGAGCATTCCGGGCGTGTCTACACCAGTGTGGACTTTGGTCAGCACTGGCAGCTGTTTGTCGAGGGCCAGTATCTGGGTGACAGATATATGGAGGGTGACAATGGCAATCAGCACGATAAACTGGACAGCTATTGGCTGGGGAATATCGCCCTTAACTACAGCCGTGATGCCTGGCTTGCCAGCCTGAGGGTCGACAACCTGTTTGACAAGCAATACGCCAGCTCAGGTTATTTCAGTACCTGGGGCGATGGTTATTACTCGGGAAGCGGCCGTGCGCTGAGATTCAGCGTCAGCTATCGCTTCTGATAGCATAGAAAGCCGGGGTTTCCCGGCTTTTTTCTGCCCGTATTTCTATCTGTTTTAGTTGGAAAGTACTCACCGACAAGGAGGCAAGAGTCGAAATATGAAAGCTGATTTTAGATATGGTTTGAGAGGCGTGGCCATAGCCCTGTTGTCGCTGCTTTTGTTGGCTTGCTCCGAGCCCAAGCTGGCTTATATCGGCAGCAATGGCAAACTGCTGGCCTTCGGTGACAGCCTGACCCAAGGCGTTGGTGCCAAGGCCGGGCAGGATTATCCCAGCCGTCTGGCCGAGTTGTGCCGTTGTGAGGTGATCAACGCCGGAATTTCCGGTGAGCAATCTGCTGCCGGGCTTGAGCGTTTGCCGGCACTGCTGGATGAAACCAAGCCGGATCTGCTTATTTTGCTCGAAGGCGGTAACGATATTCTCCGCGGTCGTAGCCAGGCGCAATTGGCGCAAAACATTGAGGCCATGTTACTTGAGGCCAAAGCCCGGCAAATTCCGGTAGTGCTGCTGGCTGTGCCGCAAAAGAGCCTGCTGCTGTCCCCCCTGCCTTTGTATGCCGAACTGGCCGACAAGCACGGCGCCATCTTGCTGGAACAGACTCTGTCTGAGCTGCTGCGTTCAAACGAGCTCAAGTCCGATACTGTGCATCTCAATCAACAGGGGTATTCGCGTTTGGCACAAGTCATCTTCTCCAGGCTGCAGGAGGCGGGCGCTTTTTGATGCTACTTTTTGATTCTATTTGGCAAAAACCGGGCTAATTATCGATTCAACTTGACCCTGGTGGGCGTTTTATGGGTAAATTCTCTGCCATAATAAATGGCAATAGTGCCTCCATAATAAATAACAACAGGTTTAAAGAATCACATGACAGATCTTGAGCAGCAGGTTTTTACTCAAGTGCGTGCCATTATTGCCAACGAAGAGCAGGTGATAGGGCGCCGCGGCATCCTGATCCCGCTTAAGAAGGCCATTATTGCTGATGGCGATATTCGCAATGTGATCGATATTGTCGCGACCGATCCCGCTCTGGCAGCTCATCTGCTGTGGCGCAGCAATAATGCGCTCTCTCCTTCCGTTCAGCCAAACCGCAGCCTCAAGGATGCATTGGTGCGTCTGGGACAGGTCAATATCTACCGTTATGCCTTTAGCTTTTATCTCAAAGAGCGGCTCGATGAACTGCCGCAGCCATACCGTAAACTGGTACTTGGCTATTGGCGCCTGACTGAGTCTGTGGCGACCGAGTCGGTGGACAGCTTGCATCAGATGCAAGGGGTACAGATAGACGCGGATGAAGTGCAGACTCTGGCACTGTTCAGCGTCTTTGGTCAGATTATTGCCCTGACGGCGTTTGCCTATCTCAACGCCGAAGCCGAGCAGTGCTTCCCGCTGGGCATTATCAAGACCCTGATAGAGACCCAGCAGCAGACGCTGACGGTGGAAGCTTTTGAATCTCTGGGGTTGGATGATGAGCTGCAAAGCGAGTTTATGGTCGCCCATAACCTGAGACAGACCCGGGATCCCAATTCACCCGGACTGGTACTGAGAAGGGTATTGTCCCAGCGCGGTCTGTTGCTGAATCCTCTCTAGATGCTTTGTGACTGCCGCCGACTTTCAGGCGCGGTGGCAGCCGCTCAGTCAGTGTCTGTCTTGACGCTGTAATCCCTCTTTGGCAATCAATTCCAGCAGCCTTTGCAGCTGCACTCTATTGCTGCTGTCGCGGCGGTAGGCACCGAACAGCGGCCGTTTCAGGCCTTCCTGCCCCAGTTTCACCGAGGTCAGGCTCAAGCCCTGGGCTTCGGTCAGTGACCAGTTGGGCAAGGCCGCAACCCCTTCTTTACAGGCGATGCGTTGCAGCAACACATTGGTGAGATCACAGCGTTTTTGTGGGCCGGGCACCACTCCGGCCGGCTCGAGGAAGTGACGGAAAATATCCAGCCTTTCCAGCGGTACTGGATAACTGATAATAGGTTCCCTGGCCAGTTGTTGCGGCAAAATATAGCTGTTGCCTGCCAGAGGGTGATCTTTGGCCATCACCAGTCTCACTTCAAAATCAAACAGATGCTGATAGGCAAGGGCATGGCCGGGCACAGGATCTGAGGTCAGCACTATATCCAGCTCACCGGTTTCCAGCGCATTGAGAGAGTCGAACAGATGGCGGCTGGAGAGATCCAGATTGGCATCCGGATAAGACTGATGAAAGGCTTCCATTACAGGCATCAGCCAGCGAAAACAGCTGTGACACTCAATACCCACCTTCAAGGGACCGCTGCTTCCAGATAGACCGCGTTTGAGCACAAATTCGGTTTCCTGTACCCGGGGCAGTATCTCTTCTGCCAGGGTCAGCAGGCGACTGCCCTCAAGCGTGAAGGTCAGAGGTTTGCTTTTGCGAACAAATACCTGGGAGTTAATCCGGGTCTCCAACTCTTTAATCTGGTGCGACAGCGCCGATTGAGTGACAAAACGTTTCTTCGCCGCGCCGGCCAGACTGCCACTTTCTTTCAGTGCTATCAGAGTACGAAGGTGTCTCAGTTCTATCATTTCCTCTCCACATGAATGCCGCTCATGTTGCCCTTGAATTCAATTCGGTTGCCTGTGCTGAGACTAGCACAATAAACTTCTAGACGTCCAGACGCCCGGTTTGATTTGTTGTGTTTCGGCGTCGCCAGTCACTTGCTGCACAGTTTATAGAGGATGGTATACATTATGCAATTAAATAGTCTTGGCTTTCCCCGTATCGGACGTCGACGTGAACTCAAGTTTGCTTTGGAGAAATATTGGCGCGGTGAGTCCAGCGTGGCCGAATTAGAGAGTGTTGCCAGGGAGCTTAGGCGTACCCACTGGCAGTGGCAGGCCGATGCCGGGGTGGCGCAGCTGCCGGTCGGTGACTTTGCTTACTATGATCAGGTGCTGACCCTGAGTGCGACTCTGGGGGTAATCCCCGAGCGTCACCGTGACGGCGGCGCTGTCAATCTCGATACCCTGTTCCGGATTGCCCGTGGCCGAGCGCCCAGCGGCAAGCATGCGCCGGCGTCTGAAATGACCAAGTACTTCAACACCAACTACCATTATCTGGTGCCTGAGCTCAGCGAAGATCAACGCTTCGATATCGCCTGGGAACAGTTGTTTGAAGAGGTGACCGAGGCTCGGGCGCTGGGCCACACTGCCAAGCCGGTACTCTTGGGGCCGGTCACTTTCCTGTATCTGTCCAAGACAGTGGGCTCAGAGTTCGACCGTTTGACACTGCTGCCGGCGCTGCTGGAATGTTATCAAGCCATTCTGGCCCGATTTGCCGCCCAGGGTGTTGAATGGGTGCAATTGGATGAACCTGCGCTGGCACTTGAGCTGGATGACAACTGGCAACAGGCCTTCAATCAGGCCTACGGCGTACTCAAGTCGGCGCCGCTCAAGCTGTTGCTGGCAACCTATTACGGCACTGTAGCCCACCATCAAAGTCTGTTGTCGGCACTGCCGGTGGCGGGTATTCACCTGGATCTGGTCACCGCGCCCGAGCAGTTGCAGGCCTTTGTCGGTGCATTGGCGCCCGAACAGGTGTTGTCGGTTGGGGTGATCAACGGCCGTAACGTCTGGGCCGCCGATCTGGATCTTGTGGCCGAGCAGTTGGCGCCACTGGCGCGGGATCTGGGAGACAGGCTCTGGCTCGCCACTTCCTGCTCCCTGTTGCATACCCCGGTGGATCTCGAGGTGGAGACCGCGCTGGCGCCCGAGCTTAAAAGCCTGCTGGCTTTCGCCAGGCAAAAACTTACCGAGTTGCAGGAGCTCAAGGCGCTTTTGGAGGCGCCTGAGACTGAAAATGCCAAAGCCGTGGTCGCCCGTTGCCGGGATCGGCGCGCGGCCAGGGCGCAGGGGCGTAATCAACAGCTCAGTGCCAGAATCGATGCCCTGAGCGCAACCGATTACAACCGAAACCATGAGTTTGAGGTGCGCAGACAAGCCCAGCAGGCCAGGTTCAAGCTGCCTTTGTTGCCGACGACTACCATAGGTTCATTCCCGCAGACGGCAGCCATTCGTAATCTGCGTAGCCGCTGGCGCAAGGGTGAGTTGGACGATGCTGTGTACACAGAGCAACTGCAACAGGTGACCCGGGATACCATAGAACGTCAGCTCAAGCTGGGGATAGATGTGTTGGTACACGGTGAAGCCGAGCGCAACGACATGGTGGAATACTTTGGTGAACAGCTCGATGGCGTAGGTTTTACCAAACATGGCTGGGTGCAGAGCTATGGTTCCCGCTGCGTCAAGCCGCCGCTGATCTACGCCGATGTGACCCGTCCCAAGGCGATGACAGTCGACTGGGCCGAATATGCCCAGAGTCTCACCGACAGACCGGTGAAAGGCATGCTGACCGGGCCTGTGACCATATTGCATTGGTCCTTTGCCCGCGAGGATATCAGCCGCGAGCAGATAGCGACTCAGTTGGCCCTGGCGATACGCGATGAAGTGGTGGCATTGGAGCGGGCGGGCCTAGGCATTATTCAGATTGATGAGCCGGCTTTTCGGGAAGGCTTGCCGCTCAAATGCAGCGATTGGGCCCATTATCTCGATTGGGCGGTGGCCGCCTTCAAGCTCAGCGCCGCCGGTGTCAGAGACGAGACCCAAATTCATACCCATATGTGCTACAGCGAATTCAACGACACTATTGCCGCCATTGCTGCCATGGATGCCGATGTGATCACCATAGAAACATCGCGCTCGCGGATGGAGTTGTTGAATGCCTTTGAGGACTTTGATTATCCCAATGAAATCGGCCCCGGGGTTTATGATATTCACTCCCCCAATATTCCAACAGTGGAGGCCATGGTGAGCCTGATTGAAAAGGCGGCGCAGAAAATTCCTGTGCGCCAGCTCTGGGTCAACCCGGATTGCGGCTTGAAGACCCGTAACTGGGAGGAAGTCGAGCCGGCTTTGAAGAACATGGTCGATGCGACCAGGGAGTTGCGACGTCGACTCGGGTGATAAAATTCTGTGGTTAATAACAGTCAGGGGCGCACTGCGCCCCTGATGTTGATTGACTTTAACGCGGGAAAGATTCAGCCCATGCTCATGCCCAGCGCTATCAGGCCAACCGTACCCAGAATGATCAAGCCTGAAAAAGTGGTGCCCAAAATGGCGAAGATTTTCTGGCGGTCTTTTTGTACCAGGCCGCCAATGCCCAATCCCAAAGACACCAGGCAGACCAGCATCATAAAGATGATCATCAGGCCCACAAGAATGGCTTCCATCGAATTTTCATCCAGGCCGCCCGGTGTTGTCGCCTCCAGGGCTCCTGCAACAATAAAAGTGATAAACAGGGCTATCCCACTAAATATGCTGGTGGCAAACGAGGCGATCCCCAGACCTGAATGTTTTAATTGCATAGCAATCCCTTGATTTCTTCCTATGGTTATCCAACTGAGAAATATACAGAAACCAAGGGAAATATGCCATCGGCCATTTCTGTCTATACTCAGGTCACGAACCTGTGCTGGACACAGATAACTATCAGGAGAAGCCTTATGAGCCATGTGTACAAGATAATAGAACTGACAGGTTCATCCCCCATCAGCTCGGACGAAGCGGTCAAGAATGCCATCGCGGCGGCCAGTCAGTCGCTGCATAATTTGCGTTGGTTTGAAGTGATAGATACCCGCGGACATCTGGAGGCCGGTGTTATCGCTCATTGGCAGGTCACCATCAAGGTGGGTTTTACCCTGGATTAGGCTTGAATTCAGGCGTCCCTTGGCAGGCCTTTTTCCACTATCCGGATCAGGCGCCCCGTCTTGCGGGCGGGAATAGGCGCTGTGTCGTTGGCGCTGAGTTTTTCTGCCTGCTGCGCCAGTGCCCACTCTATGTGTTCTGCGACCAGTTCTGAGGCATCTGTCAGTCGCTCCTGCAAGGCGGCAACTATGGTTTCACTGCCGGGCGCATTGCCCAGTGCCACCGCAATATTGCGCAGCCAGCGTTCATGGCCTATGCGACGAATGGCACTGCCTTCGGTGTTTTTCAAAAACTCGGCCTCGCTCCAGGCAAACAGCTCCAGCAGTTTGGGTTGCTTCAATTGTGGCCTTAGATGAAAGTCAGTCTCTGCGGTCAAAGGCGCGGCGCGGTTGATGGGGCATACCAGCTGGCAGTCATCACAGCCGTAGATGCGATTGCCGAGCAGTGGCCGAAACTCCAGTGGAATGCTGCCGGCCAGTTCTATGGTGAGGTAGGAGATACAGCGGCGCCCATCGACTACATAAGGCTCGACTATGGCGCCGGTTGGGCAACTTGTGATGCAGGCAACGCAGGTGTTGCAGCCTTCGGCTGTGGCGACATCCATGGGCAGCGGCAGGTTCACCAGCAGCTCTCCGAGGAAAAACCAACTGCCGGCCTCATGGTTGAGGATCAGTGAGTGTTTACCTGTCCAGCCGATCCCGGCCTTTTCTGCCAGCGGCCGTTCCAGAATGGGAGCCGAGTCGACGAAGGGCCGAAAGCCACTGCCTTCAAGTTGCAGGGCTTTGAGCGCTTCATCTATGCGCTCGCCCAACTTTTTCAAGCGATTACGCATCAGCTTGTGATAGTCGCGGCCGCCGGCATAACGGGAGATATAGCCAAGGTTAGGGTCTTTGAGATTGAGGGCAAACCCGGCTTGTGGCGGTAAGTAGTCCATCCGTACTGAGATAACTCTCAAAGTGCCGGGATGCAGCTCGGCCGGGCGGGCCCGCATCATACCGTGGCTGGCCATATAGCCCATCTCACCGTGATAGCCCTTATCGAGCCAGGCCTGTAGCCTGGGCTCTTCGCGGCTGAGATCTGTATCCGTTATTCCCACTTGAGCAAAACCCAGCTCTTTGCCCCAGGCTTTTATGTCGCGGGCAAGCTTGCCAAGCATACCGGGATCAAATTGTGGTGGTTGAGGAGCTGACATGAACAGAGGCTGACCGGGGAAAAGCCATGATTATATCAGTAAAGCAGAATTGCTCACAGTTGCCGTAAACGGCGATTTCGACTGTTGTCGGTGCTATGCTTGAAGAAATTGAGGGGGAGAGTATATGCCGGGAATCGAAACCTTGCTCAGAGGCTGCGTGATAGTGTTCTGTTGTAGCTTTGCCAACTTGGCTTTGGCCGGTAACGAGCCTACTGAGGCCGAGTCGTCCGCACTCAGGCTTCTGACCGAAACCTGGCCTCCCATGAGCTATGAGCGCCATGGTCGCGTCGACGGTTATGCGGTGGCCTTGGTGAGGGCCTTGCACCATCAGGTAGCTGCCTCTGACAAAGAACTTGTGATAGAAGTCTTGCCTTGGGCCAGGGCGATGAATATCGCAAACCAGGAGCCCAACGTCTTGCTGTTTGCCACTTCCATTAATGAACAGCGGCGGCAGGAATTTGATTTTGTTGGCCCTATTGCCGAAACCCGCATTCAGCTCTATGCCCGCATGGATGATGATTTTACCCCGGCAGATCTGTCACAGGCGGTAGCGGCGGGTAATATTGCCCTTTATCGCAACTCCCCGGCGCAGATCTTGTTGAAGTCCGTTTCGGATGAGCAGTTACTGATCTCAGGTTTTCCTCAGTATTCGGCCAGGCAGTTGTTGCATAAGCGGGTGCGTTATTGGTGTCAGGCGGATATCGCGGTTCAGGGCGTCTTGCGGCAATTGGGCCAAACACCGGCGGCGGTGCGCCCCGTATTGGAACTGGCGCACTTGCGCCTCTATTTGGCGTTCTCCGGCGGTACGGCTCCTGAACGGGTCGAAGCCTGGCACAAGGCGCTATTGGCATTGCAGAAAACGGGCGAATTTGACGCGCTCTATCATAAGTGGTTTGGTGCCGAGCCCTCTTTACGTCAGGCGGAAGTGCTCTGGCGCGTTCAGTGATTTGCAATAACCACTGTGCTCATTCAGGCGGTTTCGACCCGGTTGCGACCTCGATTCTTGGCGCAATAGAGGGCATCATCGGCCTGTTTCAACAGCTCGGAGAACTGCAGTTCCTCACCCAGAGTCGCGACCCCGGCACTTATCGTCACTCTGGGCTCACCGACTAGCCCTTCCGGGCGTGATTCGGCTATGGTTTGGCGCAGACGCTCGGCGATTTTCAGGCACTCTTCATGGGCTGTTTCCGGCAACAACAACAGAAACTCTTCACCGCCAATCCGCCCCAGCAGATCTTGTTCACGGATCAGGGTTTGGCTCAGGCTTGCCAGATGTTGCAAGACCTTATCTCCACCATCATGGCCAAACTGGTCATTGATATCCTTGAAGTTATCGGCATCAAACAACACAAGTGAAAAAGGCGTGCCGCTATCTCGCGCCTGATTGAACATAGCTTCACCCTTGTGATAGGTATAACGCCGGTTCGCCAATTGGGTGAGGTGATCCGTATGGGCTATCTTCTGGAATTTGCGTGATTTACTGGTCTGCTTAAAGGCCATCACCGCAGTGATTATGATAATGATGCTGGCCAGAACCAGCACAGCCAACTGCAACAGACGGTTTTGCTGCAGTATCTGCACCTCTTGCTCTTTCAGGCGTTCGCTTTCCAGCAGGCGTTGGTTTTCTTTTGCCATGCGATCGGCATTGAAGCGGGTACGCATCTCTGTGGTGCGGTAAGATTGCAGTTTGTTATCCAGCTCGTGATGCAGGGCGATATACAGCCTGAGCACTTTGAGCGATTCCTGCCATAGCCCCTGGGCGGCAAATACTTCGCTCTTGAGCAGGTAGAGTTCGGCCAAGCCGCGATCATTGTTGATATTCCTGAAACTTTTTTCGGCCTTGATCAAGGGCGCCATTGCCTGTTCAGGCTGGCCTTGGCGCAACAGCACATCGGCGCTGTAGAGTTGCATAAAGCTGTAGAAGCCACCCATCTGCTCAGTCACAAATGGCCTGGCGCGCTCCAGTGCCTGTTTGGCGTCTTCGACTCTGCCCAGCTTCAACAGGGAGCCGGCCATATTGACCGAGACTCCTGCGGCTTCCACTGTGACTCCTTGCTGCTTGAGATAGTCGTATGACTGTTGGAACTTGGCCACGGCGCCTTCAAAATCACCCAGTTCTTCGAGGGCGATGGCCATTTCGCCATTGATAATATAGGCCTGTTCTTCGTGACCACTTTGGCGATAGGCCTGCTCCAGTTGGCGGTAATAATTGAGCGCACTTTGTGGATCGCCGAAACGGCGGAAACTGGTGGCGAGGTCGGCCAGGTTATACAGACCCCAATAATCCAGCTTGAGTTTTTCATAAAGTTGTTGAGCGGTCAGCAGATCTTCCAGTGCCATGGCAAAATTGCCCTGAAAGGAATACATGGCTCCGCGCAGACTGCGGGCATCGGCGATCAGGCGATGATCTTCGAGTTGATAGGCTTGCTGCAGGGCTTGGTCATAGTCGGCTTTGGCCTGTTCCATATTGCCTTTGAGTTGAGAGTACCAGCCATGGCAAAGGCGAAAGTCGGTTAAGGCTTCTGGGTAGGCTTGGTTTTCAGTCGCTTGTGCCTGATTGACGGCATAGTCTATGGCTGCATCTATGTTGGCGTTGTCGTTGGCATCAAAGCTCCAGCAGCGGGCGCGCCTGAGCCTGGCCTGCCTGTCCAAATCGTCCTTTGCCAGCAATTGGGCTATCTGATCCAGAGTTTGTGCTACTTCGGCAACATTGTTGACCTGCCCATCTTCCAGCTGTTTGAACAGCTCATCAGCCTTGGGATTATCCAGTGCCAAGGCGTGGGGAACCATGCCGGACAGAAGCAGCACTGTGATGGCTGATTTCAGAAAGTATGACTTCACGCTGACCGATAGACAGATGTTTAGATAATGTTATTAAGCATACGCACCAGGGCTCAGGCTGACCAGTAATAAATCGTTAAATTTGCAGGTAAGTAGAGCTGCATCAATCGCTTGCCGGTAGGGGATGAATTCGGTTACCGACTTGTTTTCGCCGTATTTGCTCCCCGGTTCCTTGATACCAACTTCAGATGGATTGCCCTTTATGGCCGATGCTATACTCGCCGCCAATTGCTTTTAGACGGAATACACAATGACTCAAGTTGATGCTCAATACCGGCAACAGGCGCGAAGCGCCGCCATCAATATCTGCTCTCAGGTACTGCCTATGGATAAGTTGCCCACGGCGCTGAAAGAAGCCTATGACAATCTGTTTGAAGAATTGCTGGATGATAAGCAGTCCGAGTTCAAACAGGCTTGGGACAAGTTGCCGCCAAGTGCCGCCAAGTTACTGCCGAGAGCCGATTTTCACGGCTTTTTTATCGCGTCGGCCTGGTTGCAACTGAGTTTGATGGCCCAGGATATCGCCCAGTTGGCGGATACCGACGAGGCCATTGCCGAGAAGGAGTACGGTGGCATGTTTGAGCGTATTTCACAGTCGGCGCTCAAGGAGAGTGTACGCAAGTTGAAAAAGGCCCGTACTGACAGGCGCTTGCTCAACAGTATCCGAGATGTGATAGCCAATGGCTGAATAAAAAACCGGCATAAAGCCGGTTTTTTATGGGCACGGACGCTCTTAGAAGGAAGTACGTTTGTAGCGGCGATACTCAGGCTGCCAGAAATTGCTTTCTATGGCCTGCAACAGCAGCTCATCGGAAGTCGGCAATGCATGACCCTGTTCGATGGCGACCTTGCCAACGGCAAAGGCGATGTGCTTGCTGACCTTCTGGATCTCTTCCAGCTTAGGCAGCAGAGAACCACTGCCGTTGAGCGCCAGCGGCGAGCATTCCGCCAGGGCGCGGCTGGAGGCCATCAGCATCTCATCAGAGACCCGCTTGGCACCACTGGCCAATACCCCAAGGCCTATGCCGGGGAAGATATAGCTGTTGTTGCACTGGGCGATTTCATAGGTCTGATTGTCTATGACCACAGGCTCAAAGGGGCTGCCGGTGGCAACCAGTGCCTGGCCATTGGTCCAATGCAGAATATCCTTGGGCGTGGCTTCAACCCGACTGGTGGGGTTGGACAGCGGGAACACTATCGGTCTTGGGCAGTGGCTGTGCATGGCGCGGATGATCTCCTCGCTGAACAGCCCTGGGGCGCCGGAAACCCCGATAAGCACAGTCGGCTTGCCGTTGTTGACCACATCCAGCAATGAGATGTTGTCACCGAAATTGCTCCATTGCTGCAGCTCTTCGCTCTTTTGCGCCAGTTTCTGTTGGAATGGCAACAGGTTGGGCATATTGTCCTGCAACAGTCCCCAGCGATCGACCATAAACACCTGGCGTCTGGCCTGCTCATCACTGATCCCTTCGGAAACCATCTGAGCAATAATCGCTTCGGCGATGCCACAGCCTGCGCTGCCGGCGCCGAGGAAGGCAACTCTTTGCTGGCTCAACTGAGTGCCGGCGGCCTTACAGGCGGCGAGCAGTGAGCCAACTGTGATGGCGGCGGTTCCCTGAATGTCATCATTGAAACAGCAGTATTTATCCTTGTAACGCTCCAGCAGCGGCATGGCGTTTTTCTGGGCGAAGTCTTCAAACTGGATCAAGGCCTCGGGCCAGCGGCGATGAACCGCCTGCATAAAGGCTTCAATAAATTCCAGATATTCTTCACCACCTATGCGCTGGTGGCGCCAACCCATATACATGGGATCTTCCAGCAGATGCGGGTTATCTGTTCCCACATCCAGGGTAATGGGCAGAGTGTAAGCCGGGCTGATGCCGCCGCAACTGGTGTAGAGCGACAGCTTTCCAATCGGGATCCCCATGCCGCCGATCCCCTGATCGCCCAGCCCCAAAATGCGCTCACCGTCGGTAACCACTATCACCTTCACCTTGTGACGGGTGGAGTTGTTGAGGATGTCGTCGATGCGATCCTTGTTCGGATAGGAGATAAACAGGCCGCGGTTACGGCGGTAGTCTTTGGAGAAGCGTTCACAGGCCAACCCGACGGTTGGGGTGTAGATGATAGGCATCATCTCTGTGATGTGGTTCTGAACCAGACGATAGAAGAGGGTCTCGTTGGTGTCCTGGATGTTGCGCAGATAGATATGCTTGTCCAGATCATTGCTGAAGTTCTTGAACTGATCGTAGGCACGTGAGGCCTGCTCTTCGATCGTTTCAATCACGTAGGGCACCAGGCCTTCGAGGTTGAAGAAAATACGCTCTTCCTCGGTAAATGCACTACCTTTGTTGATCAACGGCGCTTCGAGAATAGCCGGACCGGCAAAAGGCAGATATAAGGGGCGTTTATTATCGTCCATGGCTAACCTTTTATGTTCTTTGCTTGTGGATGACGGGCTGTGATCTAAATCCGCATAGGTTACCACGAAATGTGATCTTTGTTGCCTGTAGGCGAGGGCTTGAGCAAAAATTTTGTTTAAAACGCGGCAAACCGGGTTGGCCTGAGCCTAAGAGGGTAACGACACAAAACAAAGAACCAGGCGGATGCCTGGTTCCAAAGGAGATATCAGCTGTTGCTTGTTGGCTTACTTACCGCGGTATTTAAGTGACAAGCCTTTGATAAAGTTACGCATCAACTGATCACCACAGTAGCGGTAATGCTTGTGCTCAGGATTGCGGAACAGGGCGCTCAGCTCAGCCTTGCCGATGCGGAAGTTGGCCAGTTCAAGAATGGCAATAATATCTTCTTCTTTCAGTTCCAAGGCGATTCTGAGTTTCTTGAAGATGATGTTGTTGTTCAGGCTGGGGAGCGGCTGCGGAATGCCACTGCCGGGACGCAGGCCGCGTTTGTCGATGATCACGGCATCGAGAAACTGGCACAGGGTACGATCGTCACAGGGACGGAACCCTTCTTCATCTTCTTTCTTGAGCAGGCCGGCCAGCTCAGCTTCACTCATTTCACGCTTCATTTTGGCGTAGAGACGTAATACCTTGGAGTCGTTGAAATTAAAGACAAAGCGCAAGCGGCGCAGAATATCGTTGTTGGTCATGAATGTCCCTGGGCCGGTTTGACTCCCGGCTTAGTTTTAACACTGTCTGGCGATTGACTTAGGTGCGTTGGGCGCGGAGGCTCCGCAATATTGCGGCATTATACCTAAAAGCCAGGCAGATTTGCCGCTTTTTCCAGTGGACAGTTCGCGGCCGTTTCGCGCACCGCCTGTCGCAGCTTGTCGTGAAGGGCGAACACCCGGCCTATATCTTTGAGTGACCAAGAGGTGTTTTCCAGCACCACCAGATTGAAGCCCGAGTCCGGATAATAAATCGCAGTGCTGATATAACCCGCTATGTAACCACTGTGGCTGAACTCCAGGGGCAACTCAGGGCTCAGTTGTATTCCGGCGGCATAATTCAGCTCGCCCCAACGATGGGGGCGTTTGCCTCTCGGCGCCAGCAACTGCAAATAGCCGCCACGGCTAAGCAGTTGCCCCTGATGCAGGGCCTGCTGAAAATCGGCAAAGGCGGAGGCGGAGCCAATAAGGGCGCCGCTGGCCAGTAGCTTATCTGTGAGAGTCAACTGCTCGGCCACACTTTCAAAGCCGCTGTCAGTCTCGGCTCTTCCTATCGCCAGATTGGGTAACTGTTCCTGAATACTTTCAATACTGCCGGTGCGGGCCTTGAGCTCAAGCCCCTCGGCATCAAAGAAGCGCTGCAGCAATTGGGTACTGCTGCTGCCTTCACGCTTGAGGATCTCGGCCAGCAGCCAATAATTGTCATTGCTGTATTTAAAATCGCTGCCCGGGGTGAACAGCAAGGCTTGTCCTTGGATGCTTATGCCGGATGTGTGGCTCAGCAGCATGGCGACAGTGATGGCCGGATCCAGTTCGGCCTCTTTGCCGAGCAGGGCAGCGGCGCTGTCATTGAGCTTGAAATCGCCTCTTTCTATCGCCCGCATCACCAAGACGGCAAACACTTGCTTTGACAGTGAACCCAGCACAAATTGGCTATCAGAGGTGATGGGTTTGCCCTGGCTTTCTCCGGCCGCATGGCTCAGCAGTATCTTTTTACCTTGCCTCAACTCGATTACGCCGCTGAAGGGCAGGGGGTTTTGCTTGATTATCAGCAGCAGCTGTCGTGTCAGCTCTTCGCTGTGGCAGACAGATGGCGCCGAATCCTTGCCTGGTGCAGGCTCTTGTTCGGATCTCGGCGCAGCGCTTAGGCTAAGAGTGAATCCCAGCAGGCAGGCCATGCTCATGCCTTTGACTGTTGATGAGAGTTTTAGTCCTAAAAAGCGCGGCTGCGCCAGCGGTGAGGAGTTCATGCAACTTCCTTATTTGATGTAGCAATACCAATAGATAAACAGCAACGCAAAGCCAAACAGGTAACCGAGTCCCAGCCAGCCCCAAAGTTGCATGCCCCTGCCGTAACGGGCCTCAGTCGGCAGGGTTTTGGAACTCATCAGCCGTAGATTCAACCAGGCAAAGATGCAGGTGGTCATAAAGGCCTGGATCATCACCAATTCCAACAGTGATAGCAAGGCACCCTTGAAGAACAGGATCAGCAGCAAGGCCAGCAGCGACATAACCAGCATGATCCCAGCCAGGCGTTTACCGCTGGGGCGGCGCTCAAGCAGCAGGCGCCAACCGGCATCCAGGGTGCGGCTGTAACCATCGAGCACAGTGACAGTGGTGGAGAAAATACACAGCAGCGCCACCAAGGCGATAAGCATACGGCTCCACTCCCCGAGCACGCTGGCGTAGAGGGAGATCAACTGCCCGGCAAACTGGGCTCCCGAGTCGGCAAAGGAGGCTCCCGAGCCATGCATGACACCGGCACCCAGGCTGAGAAACACCAGTGCCAGCAAGGCGGTGAGCCAATAGCCGATATCGAAATCCAACCTGGCCTGGGCAGCGCTCAGAGCGGCCTGCTGTTGATTGATGCGCTGTTTCTCCAGTAGCCACAGTGAGTTCCAGGCGCTGACTTCAATCGGTGCCGGCATCCAGCCCATCATGGCGATCAAAAAACCAAGATAGGCCCATTGCCAGGGAGAGGGGGAGACGAAGTCTTTATCCAGCACAGACTCCACCCCCAGCATCATGGCAGCGGCTGTCAGAGTGCCCAGGGTCAACAGCGCCATCACAACTTTGGTCATGCGATCAAGCAGGCTATAGCGCCCAAGCAACAACAGCAGCAAACTGGTGCAGAGCACGATAAAAGACAGAATATCTATGCCGAGCGGCACAAACTGAGTCAGCATGGCGGCACTCAGCATGCTGACCCCGGCGGTGCTGGCAATGGCGGCAACAAGATTGAGCAGACTGAACAGCCACAGATAGCCTTTTCCTTGCCTGAGATAGCCCTCAAGCAGACTCTCGCCGGTCGCCGCCGTGTATCTGGCTCCGGCGGCAAAGAAGGGATATTTGAGCAGATTGACCAGCACCACCAGCCAGGCCAACTGCCAGCCAAATTCGGCGCCTGCGCGGGTTGAAGCCACCAGATGCGAGGCGCCTATGGCCGCTGCAGCCACCAGAACGCCCGGGCCCATGGCGGCCATTAAGTGCCTAAGGTGAGTGAAGGAAAAACCTTTGTTATTCAACGTAGTGTCATTCATGGCGCGCTCTTTCCCCGGGCCAGTAAGGATTCGATATTGACCAGTGAGGAGCGGATCTCCCTGAGTAACATCAGCTGCTCATGGTTGCTGTCCTGTCCATTTGAGCTGGGCTCCTTGTGATCCAAACGCTCTTTTTGTGCCAGCACAGCGGCGCGAAATCCGTCGGCATCGACTATGCCAACCAGGCTTATCAGGGCGTCATTGCCGGATTGTCCGGCGGTTTCCACCTTGAGTTTCTTCAGACCGAACAGTCGCATCAATGGCCCCTGAATAAGCGCCATGTCGGTGATTTTATCCAAGGGCACAGTATTTTCGGTACGGGTCAGCAGGCCGCGGCGCACTACTAGCTTACGCTCGGTCAGCTCGGCGCTCATGTTGGCGATATAGCGGCGTGTGCCCCACAAGCCAATGGGCAGCCATAGCAGCAACAAGGGAATGCCGACAATACTGAGGCAAAGAGTGAACACACCAGACATCAACCAATAGAGTCCGAGATTATCGGCAAAGCGGGCCTGAAGCAGTGGCGCGGCGGCTGTGGGCATGGCGACTTCCTATATCAGTAAAATCAAATTTACCCCAGTTAGAGGCATTGACTTTAGATATTAAAGAGTTAAGTTGAATTGGTAAATGTTATAAAAATATGACAACACGGAAGTTTGTAGTCGTGGTTGTTTTTCCAAAAAACAACTGAAGAAATTAGGGATGATTATGAACAGACCTCACCTCACCTTGAGTGCCTGCGCCGTGGCACTTGCCTTGACCTCTGCCGGTGAATCCTTCGCGGCCGAGGAGTCTGTGGAGCGCATCGAAGTAACAGGCTCGCGGATCAAACGTACCGATATGGAAGGCCCATCGCCCATTCAATCCATAGGCAAAGAAGATATTGCCAACATGGGCTATGACAACCTGCAACAGTTGCTGGAAAGGATGCCGGCGGCCGGTGCCGGCACTTTCTCCACCCGCGGCAACAGCCAGGACTCTACCGCCAACGGTGCCGCCGCCATCAGCCTGCGTGGTATGGGGCCGGATGCGACCCTGGTGCTGATCAATGGTCGCCGGGTTTCCATCAGTGCCTTTGCCGAAGGGGTCAGCAATTCTTTTGTCGATATCAACAGCATTCCCGTATCGGCCATTGAGCGGATAGATATACTCAAGGACGGCGCCTCGGCCATCTATGGCTCGGATGCCATCGCCGGGGTGGTCAACATAGTGCTGAGGAAAAACATCGAAGGCATTGAAGTTAATCTCGGCTATGGCGCCACAGATGGCCCCAATTACAACGAAAAGACCGCCAGTCTGGTGTGGGGCACCATGAGTGACAAGGGCAGTGCGTCTGTGATCCTGGATTATTTCAGCAACTCGACCCTGAGCGCCGATGAGATGGGGCAGTTTGGTACCGCCAATCAGTCGCCCTGGGGCGGGGAGGATTTCCGTTCTTCCCGGGGTTTTCCGGGGTATTTCTATGTCAATGGCGTCAAGACCATAGATCCGGCTTGTCCGGCCGATTCCGCCACATCGAGCGGCAGCTGCCTGTTCGATTATGGCCCCTATAACTTGGTGATCCCCGAGGCCGAGCGCATAGGCGCCATAGGTCAGTTTGAGTATCACCTGAGTGATTCCCTGACCGCCTTTTTGGAGCTGGCGGCTCAGCACAATACCTCCAAGGCCGGTGGTGCCGCCACACCGCTGGATGAAACCGCCGGTTTGACGGTTCCCGGTTCACATCCCAACAATCCTTTTGGTCAGGACATCGACATAGGCCGCTTCCGCACAGTAGATGCCGGTCCCCGCCGCTGGGATATCGAGTCCGACAGCTTGAGATTGGTGGCTGGTCTGCGCGGCAGCTTCAAGGAGTGGGACTGGGAAGTCTCAGCCCAAAAGGGGCGCAGTGAGTCGACCCAGACAGGGGATCGCAGCCAGGGCTGGGTGCGAGTGGACTATCTGCAGGAGCAAATCAATCTCGGCAACTACAACCCCTTTGGCGGCACCATCAACTCACCCGAAGTGATAGATGCCATTACCACCAGTCTGGTGCGTCAGGGCAAGTCACATATTACCGCCTATGATGCCAGCATTTCGGGGCATGCCTTTACCCTGGCAGACAGGGATATCATGCTGGCCGCCGGGATGGAATATCGTGAAGAGGATGTTAGCGATGTGCCCGATGAGCAATTCCAGCGCGGGCTTATCTTCGGGACTGAAGCGGTTTCCGCCGCGGCCGAGCGTGATCAGTATGCCGCCTACCTGGAGTTTTCCATTCCGGTGACCGACAGCTTCGAGCTGCAACTGGCGGGGCGCTACGATCACTACAGCGATTTTGGCTCCACCACCAATCCCAAGGTGGCGTTCCATTGGGGCATGACAGAAGACTTGAGCATGCGCGCCTCCTGGGCCCAGGGGTTCCGGGCGCCATCGCTGGCCCAGATAGGCCTGGGCCCTTCGGAAAAGAGTAACTTCTTTAAAGATACCTATGCCTGCACCGCTCAGGGTATCTCAGAGGCTGACTGTGAGGTGCTGGATTACAACACGGTATTTGCCGGTAACCCGGATCTGGACGCCGAGGAGTCGGAAACCTGGAACATAGGCATGATCTGGGCGCCGAGCCAGAAGTTCGATATCGGCTTCGATATCTGGAACATCACCCAGGACAACAAGATAGACGAGCAGCCTCTGGGCGATATCTATGCCGCCAACTGTAATGATCAAAACAGTGCTATCTGTGTGCGTCTGCCCCCCGCCGGTGGCGAGCCGCTCGGGGTGCTTGATGTGATTCACTCAAGCTTTGTTAACTTAAGCTCCCAGGAGGCACAGGGCCTGGATATCTCGGCTCACTACGGCCTGGAACTGGACAGCTATGGCGATCTTAAGTTTGGCCTTGAGTGGAGCTATCTGGACAAGTTTGAAAAGGACGGCCTGGATTATACCGGCGAATATGAGTATCCCCAGTACCGCTGGCTGGCCAGCACTAACTGGACCATGGGCGACTTTGCCGCCAACCTCAATGTCAGCTACATAGGCGAATTTGAAGATACGCCGGACATCAACTTCGACGGAGCCCTCGACTTTACCGAGAACAAGTCACGTATGGTGGATGCCCAGTTCCTGGTGGACTTGCAGGCCTCCTACCGTTTCAACGAAATGTTCAAGTGGACGCTCGGGGTCAACAACCTGTTGGATGAGGAGCCGCCGTTTGCCATAGGCGATGGCGATGCGGATCTCTATGGCTATGTGATGTCTGTGCATAATCCCAGAGGCCGTTTCATCTACACCAAGGTCAGTCTTAACTTCTGAGGCAGGCACCCGGCCCTTGATGGCAAACTGGCAAGGGCCGGATGCTGGAGAGTTGAGATGAGAAGTGAGAGACAAGAGCCGAGAAATAAGAGCCGAGAAATAAGAGCCGAGAAATAAGGACAGAGTGACAAGCTTGAGGCAGTGGGAGTATCTTGTTGCTGTTGACCTTATCATCATGGCGCCTGCGGGCGCCTTTTCTGCCACCATACCTGCGTTAGCCATTGCTTATGGCGACAGGGCAATTTAAGGAAAGTAATATGATTCGACTCTATGGCACGCCGCGAAGCCGGGCGCTGCGGGTTTCCTGGTTGTTGGAAGAGCTGGAACTGCCCTGGGAGTTTCACTTTGTTGATATGGCCAAGCAGCAGAACCGCACTCCTGAGTTCCTGGCGCTTAATCCCTGCGGCAAAATCCCTGTGCTAGAGGATGACGGTCTGATATTGACCGAATCGGCGGCCATTATGCTCTATCTGGCCGAACGTTACGGTGAGGGGCGTCTGTTGCCCAAGCCTGGCACGGCAGCCTCCGGGCATCATCATCAATGGTTGAGCTTTGTGATAACCGAGTTGGAGCAGCCGTTGTGGACCATGGGCAAGCACAGGTTTGCCTTGCCGGAGGAGCAGCGGGTGGCGGCGATTCAGGCCACTGCCGTATGGGAGTTCAACAAGGCCGCGGCGATTGCCGAGCAGTGGCTGCCTGATAGCCCATTTTTGCTCGGTGATGAATTGACTGTGGCCGATATACTACTGGCCCACACCCTTAACTGGGCCACCATTTTTGAGCAGCAGATCCCGCCCAAACTGGCGGCTTACCGAGACAGGCTTAACCTGCGTCCGGCAATGAAAAAGGCGCTGGACAAAGCCAGCGCCAATTTAACTGATTAATTCAAACTCTGGTTTCAAAGCCGCGGTATTTCAGGGCCGTGATATTTCAGAGCTGCGCGGCCGCCCACTTGGCGCGGCTTTCGCGGCTCTCACCCAGCCCGCCTTGCTGCTCTCTGAAGGCCTTGTAGGATTCCACATCCAATGGCACCAGGCTGATATCCACTTCCTGCACCAGTTTGCACTCTTTCTTGATCCGCCAGGCGGCGGTGTTGTACAGCTCAGTGAGTGGCAACGAGCTTAAAAACTCAGGGTTGTACTGGATGTAAATCGCCTGGGTGGGATAAACCACAAAGGCCAAACGGCGCTTGGGTTCTTTCTTGAACATGGCCTCGATACCATCACAGGTGTTCAGCACCTGCATTTCGATAATATCGTCGATTTCCAGCAGTTTTTTCTGGGCCAGTTCGCTTACCTGCGCCTCGCCCGTTTCCCAGGAGAGCAACTCGGCTTCATCGACTTTCAGCAACTCGGCGGCCTGGGCGGTACCCAAGCCAAGAGATTGGCGCAGGCACTGAAACTCGATGGCGTTGAGCGGATATTGTTTGGACATAATGCTTCCTGTTTTTTCTATGTGTCTGATGGCGGGGCGCCCTGGGCATGCCGGCCTGTGTCAGCTTTGCAGCCAGACGTCTTCGACCCATTGCCAGAATGACTCCCAGCAATCTTCTTCATCCAGGCCGTCCTGGTTCCAGAAGTAGACCACACCTTCCTGATCTATGCAGTAAAAGTCATCGCCGGTTTGGCAAATGGCAATCAGATCTCTGGGCATTCCCAGCGACCAGGCATAGGAGGTCACTTCCGGCAGATAGGTGTGGGAGTGGGGATCGGCAGCGGTCACCGGCTCCAGGCTGCCATAGATAACATCACTGGCATGCAGCAGATATTCTTTCAGCTCCGAAGGCAGAGGGATGAGTATCTGCTCTTCGATATCCACCAGATCGTCAAAGCCGGGCAGATCCAGCGGTACGGGAACCTGCTCTGACAGTTCCTGCAGTTGCTCTATGATTTCATGCATGATTTTACGCTTTGGCCGAGGGTCAATGCGCTGGAGTATAGCGGCTTGTTGGCCGCTGACAAGCTTTGTCAGGCGACTATGGTATTTTTTATACCAAGAGTCTGAGTTTGTTGGCGTTTATAACCCAACCAAGCCTTGTGGTACAGCTTGTGTGATTCCTGGCGCAGCTTCTGGATCCTTGCCAGTTCCAGCTCGCTCAAAGGCCTTTGCTCGCGGGCAGCCTTATGTTCCATCGCTTGCACCTCTTCATAGACTTGGTGCTCGGCGCCGTTTTTGATGGCGGCAATCTCCCTTAAGTGCAACTGGACTTCGGCAATCAGGCCACTTTTCGGCAGCTGCAGCAGCAGGTTGATATCCCGATAACCGGAGGCCTTGGGCTGGGCAAACCTGTCTTTGACCTGCAGCACATCGGCCTGTTGATTCAGGGTGTCAAAGGCCAGCTGCAGGTCATCAAGGTTGTCGGCTATCAGGGTGGCTCGCACCAGATCTGTCAGGGCGGCGGGGTTGTTATTCAGCTTGTGTGCCACCTTGGCTTCGGCCCGTTGACGCTCTTTCACCTTGGCCAGTTGCAGCTCGGTCTCGCTCTGATTGGCTATCTGTGACAGGAGACTGTGCAATTCATTTTGTGCCAAAGGTGCCTGCTTATAGAGGGCATTGAGGCTGGAAACGGGCTGCCTTGGGGCGCTGAAGCTTTGTTTCTTGAGGGCATTGAATGGGATGGCCGAGTTTTGGTGCAGGCTGTAACTGCTGTCTTCTCTCAGTTCAGCTTCATATTCTGAAGGCTGAGCGTAGGCGGTGCGCGCCGAAAGCAATAACAGGAAAACCAGGAAAGTGCGGAATAATCGGGTCATGGGGCCTCGCATCCAGAATGACTTCTAAGTGGCTTTGACTCCAATGTAGCACTTGGCTCTGAACCCTTGCTGAACCTCAAATGAAACTTTATTCATCTAAAAAGAAAGGCGCCTTGAGGCGCCTTTCTGAGCAAGCGTAAAATTACCAGATTTTCACGCGCTGGGCCGGTTCAATATACATGCCGTCACCTGGCTTCACATCAAATGTGCTGTAGAACTGCGGCATATTGGACAGTGAACCTATGGCGCGGAACTTGGCCGGTGAATGAGGATCTGTGGCCACTCGGTTGCGCATCGCTTCCTCTTTGATCTTGGCGCGCCAGATTTGGGCGAAGCCGAGGAAGAAGCGTTCATCACCGCTCAGACCATCGATTACCGGAGCCTCTTTGCCCGCCAAGGATTTTTTGTAGGCCTTGTAGGCTATGGTGACACCAGAGAGATCGCCGATGTTTTCACCCAGGGTCAGACTGCCGTTAACGTGCAGGTCGTCAAACACATAGTAGCCGTCATACTGGGCGATTAGCGCCTTACCGCGGGCGGCAAACTCTTTCAGATCCTGCTCGGTCCACCAGTCGCGCATATTGCCTTCGCCGTCGAACTTGGCACCCTGATCGTCAAAGCCGTGACCCATCTCATGGCCGATAACCGCACCTATACCACCATAGTTGACGGCATCGTCGGCAGCCATATTAAAGAAAGGTGGCTGCAAGATGGCGGCCGGGAACACGATTTCGTTCATGGTCGGGTTGTAGTAGGCGTTGACGGTTTGTGGCGTCATGTGCCATTCGCCTTTGTCTATAGGACTGCCCAACTTGGCCAGTTGCTTCTGATGTTCCACTTCACCGGCGCGGATCTCGTTACCGACCAGGTCGTCAGCCTTGATAGTCAGCTTGCTGTAGTCTTCCCACTTGTCGGGGTAGCCGATTTTCGGGTTGAACTTGGCCAGTTTTTCCTTGGCGGCGACTTTGGTGTCTGCGCCCATCCACTCCAGTTCATCTATGCTGTCGGCGTAGGCACCGCGCAGGTTTTCCACCAAATGCTCCATCCGCTCCTTGGCTTCAGGGGCGAAGTGGCGCTTGACGTATACTTTACCCACGACTTCACCCAGCAGGCTGTTGACCTTGGCTACACCGCGCTTCCAACGAGGTTCCTGTTCTTGCTGACCGTTGAGTGTCTTGGCGAAGAACTCGAAGTTTTCTTTATCCAGCGGCTCGCTCAGATCTGAGGCGAAGTGGGTCAACAGCTGCCAGCGCATATATGTCTTCCAGGTCGCCAGATCTGTGTCTTTGACTATCTGGTTCAGACCTTCGATAAAGCTGGGCTGATTAATGATGATATCGGCTTGCTTGTCGGCGCCAAGCGCAGTCAGGTAGGCGTTCCAGTCGATATCCGGCGCCAATGTTGACAGTTCTTTGACCTCAAATTTGTTGTAGGTCTTGGTGCTGTCACGGCTTTCAACCACATCCCAATGCTTGGCGGCAATAGCGGTTTCCAGCTTCATGATGGCTTCGGCGCTTTGTTGTGGCTCGGCAAAACCGGCCAGGGTGAACATCTTGGCGATATGCTCAACAAAGGCCTTGCGGATGTTGACGAAACGCTCACCTTCGTTGAAGTAATAGTCTTTCTCAGGCAGGCTCAGGCCGTATTGCCAGATATGGGTGGCATAGCGGCTGGAGTCCTTGGCATCAACATCGATATAGAAGGCCATGGGCGTGCCGCCACCGAGAATTTGGCTCTTGCCGAAGTAGGCCGCCAGTGCTTGCTTGTCTTTGATGGCATCTATGATTGCCAGCTCGCTCTCCAGTGGCTTGATCCCCAACTGGTTGAGCGTATCGCTGTCCATAAAGGAGCGGTAAAGATCGGCCACTTTTTGCTCGTCGCTGCCGGGCTTGAGATCTTTGCTCTGCGCCACTTCTTCAATAATGGCTTTGACATCGTCACGGGATTTTTCCCTGAGGTCATAGAATGCGCCTGTGCTGGTGCGATCTGCCGGGATCTCTGTGTTCTTGATCCAGCCGCCGTTGACATAGGTATAGAAGTCATCCTGAGGACGAACAGACTTGTCAAAGTTGGCAAATTCAATCCCCGAGCCCAGGGCTTGGCTGACGGCGGCGGCAGTTGCGGTTTTGGCGACTTCCGGCTGTTTGGCTGTTTCAGCCTGGGTCTCAGCCGTTTTGTCATTACAGGCAGATAGGCCTGCGATGAGTGAGGCACACAATCCCCCAATGAGTACTTTTCTCATGCTGTTTCCTTTTCTTTGTTCTTTGGTGTCCCGCGAGGGGACATTTTTATCAGATTGGCTGCACACCCGTTTGTTCGGGAAAAACCGCAGTGATGCCTATGTTAAGGCCTGTGTGGGAATGTAAACAAGTCCCGCAGCGATGACAGCGAGCCTCGGCGCCGCGGGAGTTGTAAGCAAAGGTTACAGGCGCTTATTTGAGTGAGCGTTTGACCCTCGCTGGATTTCCGGCCACCAGGGTGCCGGCGGGTACATCCTTGGTGACCACGCTGCCTGCTGCGACGACAGCCTCGTCACCTATGTGCACGCCTGGCAATATGATGGCGCCACCCCCGATCCAGACCCGCTCACCTATATGTATGGCGCGGGCGGTTTCCAGCCCGGCAATGCGGGGAGCTGCCTCCAGCGGGTGGGTTGCCGTATAGCACTGCACATTGGGGCCCAGCATGCTGTTGGCGCCGATTGTGATGGGGGCATTGTCCTGCAAAGTGGCGTTGGTATTGATAAATACTCCGGATGCCAGTTGCAGATTGATGCCATAACTGACAAAGAATGGCGTGCAGATCATGGCATTCGGTGCCAGATTGGGCAGTAGTCCTGGAGGAATATGGCCATCGGGATCCAGATTGGCTTTGCGGTTTAGCCCTTGTTGCTTGGCACGAAAACGCAGCAGTTCAGGATCCACACAGCAATATTCCTCGCCGCTGATCATCCTGTGATAAATTTTCGCCAAGGCCGGGTTGTCGGTTTCAGCCAAGGAATTATTGGCGGCTTGAGAGTCTTGAATATCGGTCTGCATATTGGGCTAGATGGCCTTATCGTGAGGCGGATATCCCGAGTCTGCCGCCGGTGTAACTGGTACGCAAGCAAGTCTTTGCCCTTTAGCCCGTCAGGCTCCATAATGGCGCGCAATTGACACGGCATAAACTCAAGAGGTTGGATAGCCAAGTGCGTTTAGATAAATTTATCTGTGAGTCTACAGAGCTGACCCGTTCCATGGCCAAGAAGGCGCTGCACCGCGGTGAAATCAGTGTCGATGGTGAAATCGTCAAGGACTCCAGCTTCAAGGTGCGTGATGGCATGAGAGTGTGTTTCGATGGTGAACCTATCAGCTTGATAGGCAACAGATATCTGATGTTGCATAAGCCGGTCGATACCATCTGCTCAACCGTGGATGAGGTCTATCCTTCGGTCATCAGTCTACTGGAGATAGAAAAGCCCGAGAGCCTGCATATTGCCGGGCGCCTGGATGCCGATACCACAGGTCTGGTGTTGATTACCGACGATGGCCAGTGGTCGCACAAGCTAACCTCTCCCAAGAAGGAATGCGGCAAACGCTACCGGGTGTGGCTGGCCACCCCTGTTACTGAAGACTTGATCCCGCAATTTGCCGCCGGCCTGGCGCTGCACCGGGAAGAGGGGCTGACCCGGCCGGCGCAGTTGCAGTTAATTAGCCCGACCGAAGTCTTGTTGACCATTACCGAAGGCAAATATCATCAGGTGAAACGTATGTTTGCCGCTGTGGGCAATAAAGTGGAAGCCCTGCATCGTGAGTCAATCGGCGCCATAGAGCTGGATAGTGAACTGGAACCCGGTGAGTGGCGTTATCTGACCGAAGCCGAGATAGCCTCGGTAGGCTGAAGAAAAGGCACCAAGGCCAGCCGGAGGCCTTGGTGCGATACAGCTGATTATTGCTGCAGTTTAATCCGGCCACTGATGGTGTTGATACTGACATCGGCCTGGCCGGAACCGCTTTGGAACTGCAGCGATTCAGCCTTGGTGTACTTGGCTTTTTTCGGTGAGTCCTGAGTCAGTTGGTTGTCAATCTTGCCACCTGGGCCACCGCTGATATCAAAGGCGGCATTCGGCAGTTTGGCAAACTTGAGTTCAATATCGCCACTGACGCTATCGACATTGGCATTGCCGGCCAGGCTTTGCATGGCAATACTCAAGTCGCCACTGACGGTTCTGGCCTTGAGCGACTCGGGAGCCTTCAGGGTCAACTGACTCTTGCCCGAGACCTGATCCAGCTCCACTTCAATGGCATCACTCTCCGCGTTCAGTTCGCCGCTCACCAGGCGATAACTCACCTTGCCCAGACTCTGTTTATCCTCAATGTCGCCGGAAACGGTTTCCAGATACAGTTCACCCTGGCTCCTCTGGGTGTGGATACTGCCGGAAACCGTGGTCAGTTGCAGATTGCCTTTGAGATCCAGGCCCTTGATATCACCACTGACATTGGCCGAGCTGATCTCACCCTCCAATCCTTGCAGGTCATAATCGGCGGAAACGCCTTTAAGCTTCATATTGACTGTGGCGGGCAGAAAGATCTCCAGCTTTGAGCCGTCTTTGTCCCGGCTGTTATAGCTCTTTGGCAGCTTGTCTTCGATAACAAAGCTGCCGCCCTGCTGACCAAACACCAGGCCTTCACTGAGCTCATCCAGCTTGCCCTTGATGGCGACTTCAGCCTTGTCCCAACTGCGGATCTTCACCTCTCCCCGTTGGATCTTGATATTCAATTTGGCTCCGGACTCCAGCGCCGCGCTTTGATCGACCTTCTCGGCCGCATGCAATACCGGGCTCAGCAGCAGCGCTGAGGAGAGTAGGGTTAGTGATATCTTGTTCATATGCTGATTCCTTGTTGGTCGAGTTGAGTGGGCAGTTGTTCACCCCGGGTGAGCAGCTCTATCTCCCTTTGCTGTACCCAAAGCCAGAGTTGCCAAAGTTGTTGATCGGTCGGGTCTTGTTTTAGTGCCTGGAATATCTGCGTTGCGGCTTCCCTGAGTTCATCTATGCCGCGACTGAGCGGCGTGGTCATGCTGACCTTTTGCCATTGGCCGAAATTGACACTGGCTTCCAGTTGTTTCACCTGTTGTTGGTGTTGATACTGCAACTGCTCCAGCATGGCCAGCATCTGTGGGTCGACACGGCTTTGGGTTTGCTGCAATCCCTGATAGCCGAGCAGGGACACCAACAGCAGGCTGCAGGCGATAGCCAGATTACGCCAGCCGTTGCTGGATTTTGCGGCCTTGGGTGGCTGAGATTGTTCCAGCCTGGCGGCGATTTCAGGCCAGAGGTCGCGCTCGGGTGTTTTTTCCCGTGGCAGTTGTTCTATCAGTTGTTCCAATGTTGGCTGCTTGTTCATGACAACATCTCCTGAAGCAAGTTTCTTGCCCTGTGGTACTGCGCCTTGCTGGTGCCGGTACTTGTGCCCATCATGGCGGCTATCTCTTCATGGCTGTAGCCCTCAATGGCAAACAGCACAAACACGACTCTGGCCCGCTCGGGTAACTTGAGGATCTTGCGCTCCAACACAGAGGTTTCCTCCGTGTGGGTTGTGGTCGACTCTTCTGTGTCTGCCTCTGTGGTCACAGGCAGAAATCTGGCCCAGAAGCTGCGCTGCTTTTTCAAACTGCTCAATGCCTGATTGACGCTCAGGCTGTGCAGCCAGGTACTGAATTTGCTTTCACCGCGGAATTGGTCCAGCTTCTCCCAGGCACGGATAAAGCAGTCCTGGGTCATCTCTTCTGCCAGTGGCACCTGGCCGGCCAGGTGCAAACACAACGCATAGACTCTGCCATGGTGCAGACGGTAGAGCTCGGCGAAGGCAAGCTTGTCCCCCAAACGGGCACGCTGCACCAGCGGGAAGTCCACTTCTTGCTGGTATCTGGTTTCTGTCAGCTGCGGGCTGGCATTCACTGGGCTGTCCTTAATGGTTTGGGCGAGTCATGGTAATTGGATAGTTTGACCCGCTTAAAAGGTTTAAAAAAGAATTAAAAAAATCCTCCAGTATTTTGCTTACTGAAGGATTCTATTTAAAAGTCATTGTTAATCAATCTATTAGATTTTATTGTTAACTGTCAATTATAGGCTGTTTTCTACGCTTTATTCTGTTGCAGTTATTTGGCCGAGTCCAATGACCGGGAGCGGGCAGATTCAAGTGTTATCGCCTGGATACAGGGTGCGATACACCAGATTGGCGGCCGATAAATCTCCCAAGGCGCTGCCAACACTCTTGAACAGGGTGATTTCCTCGCGGTTTTGTCTGCCGCTGTGTTCTACGCGGCAAAGCTCGGCCAGCTCGGCGCTAACCTGCTCCAGTTGGAATACGCCTTCGGCCTTGGGGAGCAGCAGTTCTCCGGCCTCGGCAAACACATTGCTGCGGTTATCGACAAAGACCTGAGATCTGAGCATCAGCTCGGTATCGCACTCCCGCGCATCCTGATGATGATTGCCTACCAGATCGACATGGGTGCCGGGTGTTACCCAGTTGCCATCAAACAGAGGCACGGGGCTGCCGGTGGCGCAGCTGATGATATCGGCGTTGGCAACATCCCGCTCTATCTCCTCGCAAAAACTGAGTCGGATATCCGGGCGTTTAGCGCCTATCTGTTCCATTACCTTGGCAGCCTTATCCCGGCTGCGGCCCCTGATAGCGATTTCGGTTATCGGTCTGACGGCGGCATGAGCCAGTGCCATATAGCTTGCCAGATTACCAGTGCCGAACAGCAGCAGGTGATTGGCATCTTCCCGTGCCAGTGAAGCAGCGGCCAAGGCCGAGACGGCCGCTGTACGCCAGTAGGTAATGCTGGTGCCATCAAGTAAAGCCAAGGGTTCCCCTGTTTCCCGGCTGAATAACAGTATCTGCGAGTAGAGGCTCTTGAGCTCGGCGTTGCGACTGGGGTTTTCCGGAAAGTAACTGAATGCCTTGACGGCAATTGCCGAATCATCCCAAGCCGGTAGTACGGCGAAGGCATCCTTGCTGCTCTTGTCCAGCGGGTAAAGGTTTCGCTTGGGAAGATCGGGGGCGTTGGCAAAGCTATGTTTGAGGGCGGTTATCAGGGATGGGAAATCCAACACCTGCTGGATTTGCTCTGCTGGAATGATTTTCATGGTGTTGCGCTTCCTTGTGTGCATTTTAAAGTTTTGAATACTGTATGCAATTGTTGTTTGAAAGGCAAAAACCCTCATGAAAGACAGATGCTTGGCGCTTTCGGTTTTTTTGACTCAGTTAATAGAATTTTTTTAAGTTTTTTTTGCACTGTGACAAGGCTAGTGACTGTTTTTCAATAGGTTAATCATTGACAATATAAGGTGACATTTTTGTTACCGGATTAACTCAGCTAACACGGCAACAGAATTGCGACTATTTTTTTAGAGTGACTGTTTTTTATTGAGGTAACACCATGCTTATTCGCCACAAGTTGTTACTGAGTGCCGCTGTTTCGATAGGCGCCTTGGTATTGATGTTTGCACTGCAGCAATATTCCAGCTCGGTGCAGACTGAACTGTCCATCGCCATCCAGAAAGTGGTTGAGCTGGACAAAGAAGTATTAAGCATGCGCAAGAATGAAAAGGATTTTTTTGGCCGCCAGGATCTCAAGTATGTCGAGATACATCAGCAGGAAGCACAGGCCACGGCGCAGTTGATGCAAGAGTTGGCGGTCATCTTCAAGGAGTATGATCTCCCCGAGGCACCGATAAACAGCTTTAACCGTGATTTGGCCAGCTACCGACAGTTGTTTGCCGGTGTGGTGAAATTGCAACAGGAGATAGGCCTGGATCCCAAGAGTGGCCTCTACGGTGAGTTACGCTCTGCTGTGCACAATGTCGAAAGCTTGGTGGCAGAACATAACGTGCCAGAGCTTATGGTGTTGATGCTGCAACTGAGGCGTAACGAGAAAGACTTTATGTTGCGGCGGGATCTCAGCTACCTCAATAAGTTTGATAGCAATATTGAACGCTTCAATGAAGCCTTGAGCGCCAGTTTGCTGGACTACAGTGTTCGTAGCAATATTGAGCAACTGATGAGCAAGTACCAGCAAAGCTTCAAGAGTTTGGTGGCCAAGGAACAGCAGCTGGGACTCGACGAGTCCAAGGGCATGATGGGGCAGCTGCGAGAGGCGATCTTTGCCACGGAAACCTCATCCACCAAGCTGAGAGAGTTGGCGATAGCCAAGGTGGAAAACGAGCAGCAGAACAGCTTCATGCTGGGGTTGGCGCTGTTTGGCCTGATCGCCTTGGTGCTGGTGATTAGCACTGTGGTGATTATCCGCAGCATCATGGGGCCGGTCGAACGTATCACAGGCGTTATTTCCCGCATCGAGCAGCAAAAAGATCTGTCACTACGCTGCGATGTGGGCTCCAACGATGAACTGGGCATGATAGGACGTCATTTCAACAGCATGGTGGAGAGTTTCCAGAAGCTGATCGAGCAGGTTATCGAATCTGTTGATGCCATGCGCCAGTCCTGTGAAGAGCTGTCCCGCAATGCCATCAGCGCCTCGGAAGGTGTGTCCAAGCAGCTGAATGAAACCGATATGGTTGCCACAGCGATCACCGAGATGGGCGCCACCATAGACGAGATTGCCAAGAATACCGAACTGGCCGCCGGTAAGGCGGAGCAGACCCACCACAACGCCCAGGAAGGCCAGATTGGCGTTGAGGATACCATCAGCAAGATCCAGTCTTTGGCACAGCAGTTGGATGACTCGGCCAATGTGGTGGCCGAGCTTGAAAAAGACAGTCAGACCATAGGCAGCGTACTGGATGTGATCCGCGGTATCGCCGAACAAACCAATCTGTTGGCACTGAACGCTGCCATTGAGGCGGCCAGGGCCGGAGAGCAGGGCAGAGGCTTTGCTGTGGTGGCCGATGAGGTGCGCAGTCTGGCGATGCGAACTCAGGAGTCGACCGAAGAGATTGCCAGCATCATTCAAACCCTGCAGAGCCGTACCCATTCGATTGTGGATATCATGGAGCAGAGTCAGAAGCAGGGCGGTGAGAGTGCCCAACAGGCGGCCAGTGCCGGCACCTTGCTTGCGCAGATCAATGCCGATGTCACCAATATCATGGACATGAGCACTCAGATAGCCGCCGCCATTGAAGAGCAGAGTATGGTGGCCGCCGAGGTGAACAAGAACGTGGTGGTGATCCGCGATATTGCCGAGGAATCGGCTCAGGCGGCAGAAGAGAATGCCACTGCATCCGATGAGGTTCGCCACCGCGCCGATTACCTGCATCAGGCGGTGAGCCAATTCAAAATCTAGCTTTCCAGGCACAGGCGAAAACCGCGGCATGTCCGCGGTTTTGTTTTAGTTGCAGTCGTAGTCTTTAGCGGTTGTGGCACTTTTTTTGCTCTGCTGTGCAGACGGCTTTTTTCGAGGAATCTGTCAGGAATGGCGGCAAAAGGTTTTTGGTTCACAAAAGGCTTGGAACTGGCAGGAAATAAAAAATAGGCCCCGAAGGGCCCTCAGAGAGTTAGAGACGGAAGCGGGCCACTTCGGCGCGCATGTTTTCCGCCAGATGGCTTAAGTTGCTGACCGACTCGGTCAACTCGTTGGCTGCCTGGGCCGATTGTTGGGTGATGTCGCTTATTGCCATAATGCTGCGATTGATATCCTCCGCCACACTGCTTTGCTCTTCGGCTGCGGTGGCGATATGAGTATTGAGCTGGGCGATGGAGTCGACTGACACCACTATCTCTTTCAAGGCCTCGCCGGCCATATTGGCCTTGCTGTTGGCCTGCTCGACCTGAGTGATGCCTTGCTCCATGGCTGTCACCGCCTCCTGCACACCTGTCTGCAGGGTGGCTATCATGGACTCAATCTCCTGGGTTGAGCTGTGGGTGCGACTGGCAAGGGTTCTTACCTCATCGGCCACCACGGCAAAACCCCGGCCCTGCTCGCCGGCCCTGGCCGCTTCAATGGCGGCGTTCAGTGCCAGCAGATTGGTCTGCTCGGCAATTCCCTTAATCACATCCAGTACCCTGCCTATGTTTTGGCTTTCATTGGCCAGATGGGTGATCACCTGCGCCGTACCCTGAATTTGCGCTGAGAGTGCCACCATGCTGGCAATCGACTCCTGCACTATTGAATCGCCATTGGCGGCACTGGCATCGGCGCTGTGGGCCGAGTCGGCAGCGGCCGTGGTACTTTGGGCTACTTCGGAGACTGTGGCGGTCATTTCATTCATGGCGGTAGCCGTCTGCTCTGTCTCGGCCTGTTGTCTGTGCATGCGCTCGTTGGTTTGTTGGGTGAAGCTTGAGAGCTCGGTCGCCGAGTCGCTGACCGTATTGGCGGCATTGGCAATGTTGTTGAGTATCCCCCTGAGGTGAGATATCACATCTCTTAAGTTATCGGATATCTGCCCCAGCTCGTCGGCGTTGAAGGTTTTGAACTGCACGGTTAAGTCTGAGTCGCTGCGAATTTTCTTCAGCTGGGTGAGAATATCGCCTATGGGTAACATGACGCTGCGATTGACCCAAACACTGAGCAGCAAGCTGGCGATAATTGCCACACTGACCAGAGAGATAAACAGCACAACGGAAGAGGAGTAAAGGTTCTGAGCCTGATCTCTTTCCTGCCTGGCGACATCCAATTGCAGGGTCACCAACTCGGCAATCTTGCCACTGATGGGGTCTATCACCTGATAGAGAGGAATAATTTCCTGGCTGAGCTGGCCCTGAATATTACCGCTCATGGTGGCCAATTTATTTTGCAGACGTTTTATTTGCTCATCGGCGGGAATAAACAGCCGCTTGGCCTCATTGACCAGTTGTGACTCTCTGGCGGTTAACTGAGTAGCTGTGTAGTCCTGCCATCTCTGTTTGATGCTCTTGTCTGCTTCATCCAGTGCGGTTCTGGCTTGTTCGGCACTGAAATCTCCGGCATTGGCCTTATTGATGGCATCTATGACAAAGACGGCATAATCATCGCCAATGCTTTTGAGATCTTTGAGTGGTACAACCCGGTCGCTGTAGATATTTTCTACCCCTGAGTCGATTTTGTTCATGATATTGATGGCGATACCACAGAGTAGCAGCATCAAGAGAAGAGGCACGGCCATACCGAGCAACATCTTGTGTTTCAGTTGTAACTTCATGCTTGAGAACCTTAGTCCAGAGGGTAATACATCCTTGGATCAGGCTCTGTCATTCCAATTTGTTGAGCCATACAAAAGGTATAGCAAAAAAGTATGAAGCGCGTGAGACGAGAGAGAGGCAAATTTTGGATACAAAAAAACCTCGCATCGCGAGGTTTAAATGATTGGTACAGGTGAGAAGACTTGAACTTCCACGCCCGTGAGGGCACCAGCACCTGAAGCTGGCGTGTCTACCAATTCCACCACACCTGCACTGTTTTCATTTCGACTCTTTATGTGTTAATTGGTACAGGTGAGAAGACTTGAACTTCCACGCCCGTGAGGGCACCAGCACCTGAAGCTGGCGTGTCTACCAATTCCACCACACCTGCACACTTAGAGTCTAACGTACAGCTAACTATTATTGCAAAGTGGTACAGGTGAGAAGACTTGAACTTCCACGCCCGTGAGGGCACCAGCACCTGAAGCTGGCGTGTCTACCAATTCCACCACACCTGCACTGTACTGCCTTGCAATTTCCTCAGTCGCCTGAGCACCTTAAAGTTGAAGGTGGTGCCCGAACCCGGAATCGAACCAGGGACACGCGGATTTTCAATCCGCTGCTCTACCAACTGAGCTATTCGGGCGACGGCGTGCATTAAAAGACTTTTACGGTTTTGAGTCAACTCTTTTCTGAGAAATATTTCAAAATATCGCGTGTTTGAGCAAGTTTTACTCGAAAAGGCGCATATTGCTTAGCTTTTGAGCGAAAGCCGCGCCATTACTGGGCTAGGGGTGAATTAGCCAAATCGAAAACTCGACCTGTAAAGCCGGGATCCTGAGGCTTAAGGGGGCTGGGCTTGGTCTTGCCCTGAAAACAAAACGCCCCACGTTAAAGTGGGGCGTTAAGGGATTAATCCTTGAGGAGGTCATTCCCCGGATAGTTGGCACGCATGACAGTGAGTACGTGCTGTTTTAACTGCTCCTGACCCAGCTCATCGTAGGCGGTGGCCATGATCTCAAGGGCGCGCTCTATCGATGGGGTGCCTGGATAGGTTTCCATTACAGACTGGGCCCTGATGGCGGCTGCGCTCCAGGCATTCATTTTCAGGTAGTATTCGGCCACTTTAACCGAATACAGCGCCAGACGATTCTTCAGGTGCTGCATTCTCTTCTGGGCGTCGGCTGCATACTTGCTGTTGGGATAAGTCTTGATCAGGCGCTCGAAGTCCTTGAAGGCATCGAGAGCAAACTGAGGATCCCTGTCGCTTCTGTCTATATTGAGCATGTCATGGAACAGATAGTTGTCGGCCTGCATATTCACCAGTCCACGCATATAGTAGACATAGTCTATATCCGGGTGGGTGGGGTTGAGGCGGATAAATCTGTCGATGTTGGCGACTGCCGACGGGGTATCATCCAACTTATAGTAGGCATAAATCAGATCCAGCTGAACCTGAGTCTTGTGTGGGCCAAAGGGGAAGCGGGAATCCAATGCCTCCAGTGAACGCACAGCCTTGGTATAGTTACCCAGCTCCATAGAGGTGCGGGCCTGGGAGTAGAGAACGTCCGGAGACAGCTTGCTGGTAATTAAGTCGTCTTCCGGTTTGCTGCTACAGGCCACAATGGCCAGCGAAAAAAAGGCTATGGCAGCGCCTTTGGCAATATTATGCATACTTGAATTCGATTCTTGAGTAAGTTGTAGTTAAGAATTTTTCCATTTCACGATAAAATGGCCGATTCCGAGTGTACCAGAAAGTACACAGTTTTTGACCCCATTAACTGGGGACGGTTCCTATGACGCAAGAGATTAATCTAAAAAGCGAGATATCAGCAACCCAAACCGGTCTGAGATTGGATCAGGCTTTGGCCGAGTTGTTCCCCGATTACTCCCGTACCAGGATCAAGGAATGGATCCTCGATGGCAAAGTATCCGTTGATGGTACTGTGGTAAACAAGCCCAGAGAGAAGGTGTTGGAATCTCAGGAGATAGAGGTTCAAGCCACTCTGGAAGAAGAGGTGCACGCCGAGGCTCAGGCTATCGATCTGAATATCGTCTATGAAGATGACCATATATTGGTGATCAACAAGCAGGCGGGTTTAGTGGTGCATCCCGGTGCCGGTAACAGTGATGGCACCTTGATGAACGCCCTGCTGCATCATTGCCCTGAGATAGAACATGTGCCCAGAGCCGGTATTGTCCATCGTCTCGATAAGGACACCACAGGCCTGATGGTGGTAGCCAAGACTGTTGAGGCCCAGACTCATCTGGTGGCGGCGCTGCAGGCGCGCGACATTACCCGTGAGTATGAAGCCATAGTGCTGGGCACCATGACAGCCGGTGGTACAGTGGATGAGCCTATCGGGCGTCACCCCACCAAGCGTACTCATATGGCGGTGCACCACAGCGGTAAGCCGGCTGTGACTCACTATCGTGTGGCGGAAAAATTCCGCGCCCATACCCGCTTGCGCTTGAGGCTGGAAAGTGGCCGGACTCACCAGATCCGGGTGCATATGGCTTATATAGGTCATGTGTTGGTGGGCGATCCCGTCTATGGTGGTCGTCCAAAACCCCCCAAGGCCGCCAGTGAAGCCTTTTTCGAAGTGCTGAAAAACTTCAAGCGCCAGGCGCTGCATGCGGTGCGACTGGAGTTGGTGCACCCCATTACCTGTGAGCTGATGAGCTGGCAGGCACCTATCCCCGAGGATATGGTCGAGCTGACCAAGGCGCTGCGTAAAGACACCGAAGAGCATCCGCCGGAGTATCTGTAACATGTACGGCTGCCACTGGCCGCTGCCGGCCAATGTCAGAATCGCCATGACCCAGCGTCATGGCGGTGTCAGCCAGCCGCCGTTTGACAGCCTGAATCTGGGGCTGCATGTGGGTGATGATCCCGCATCTGTGCAGGCCAACCGTGCTCTATTGGCAAAGCGGCTGGCTCTGCCCTGCGAGCCGGCATGGCTGGAGCAGGTACATGGCACAGAGGTGGTCGACCTGGCGCGTGACCCCCTAAGGATTGCCGATGGCAGCTATAGCGACAGCAAGGCGCATGTGGCCGTGGTGATGACCGCCGATTGCCTGCCCGTACTTCTGTGTGACAGTGCAGGCACCCAGGTGGCGGCGCTGCACGCCGGCTGGCGCGGCCTGTGTGATGGCGTCATCGAAGCGGGAATAGCCCGTTTTCGTCCCGGCTCCGAGCTTATCGCCTGCCTCGGACCGGCCATAGGCAAAACTGCCTTCGAAGTCGGCGGAGAAGTGCGTGCCGCTTTTTGCGATAAAGACCCCAGGGCCGACGACTGCTTTGTGGCCAAGGGGGACAAGTTTCTCGGCGATCTGCAGGGGCTTGCCAGGCTCAGATTGCAGCAGGCGGGTGTTCGGCAGGTATATGCCTTGGATGTCTGCACCTATAACAACAAAGACTATTTTTCCTACCGCCGAGACGGTCGTACCGGCCGTATGGCCTCGCTTATTTGGCTCACTGATTGAGTGGTTATTTCATTCGTCTGACTTGAAATTAGTTAAAGCATCCCCATCTTTAAGCTAACAAAGTAATACCTTATTTTGAGAGTTTCAGGAGGCTGTATGCGACTCGATCGTATGACCAATAAATTTCAGCTTGCTATCTCGGATGCCCAATCTCTGGCTCTTGGCCGTGACCATCAGTTCATAGAACCTGTCCATTTGATGATGGCTTTGTTGAATCAGGATGGCGGTTCAATTCATCCGCTGTTGACCCAAGCCGGTATCCAGGTCAGCACTCTGCGTTCACTGGTAAGTCAGGAACTGGAGCGCTTGCCACAGGTGGAAGGCACAGGCGGTGATGTTCAGTTATCCCAGGCGCTGATACGTTTGCTGAATCTGTGCGACAAGCTGGCACAGAAGCGCAAAGACAAATATATCTCCAGTGAGCTGTTTATTCTGGCTGCACTGGAAGGTAACGACACCCTGGCACAGTGCCTCAAGCAGGCCGGTGCCACCAAAGAGCTGATGGAGAAAACCATCGAAGCCGTACGTGGCGGCCATAAGGTGGACGATCCCAATGCTGAGGATCAGCGCCAGGCGCTAAAAAAATACACCATAGATCTGACCGAGCGTGCCGAGCAGGGCAAGCTGGATCCTGTTATTGGCCGTGACGATGAAATTCGCCGCACAGTGCAGGTATTGCAGCGTCGCAGCAAGAACAACCCTGTGCTTATCGGTGAGCCCGGTGTGGGTAAGACCGCCATTGTTGAAGGGCTGGCGCAGCGTATCGTCAACGGCGAGGTGCCCGAAGGCATCAAGAACAAACGGGTATTGTCGCTGGATCTCGGTGCTTTGGTGGCCGGTGCCAAATACCGTGGTGAGTTTGAAGAAAGACTCAAGGCTGTGCTCAACGAGCTGGCTCAGGAAGAGGGCCAGGTGATCCTCTTTATTGACGAGCTGCATACTATGGTGGGCGCGGGTAAATCCGATGGCGCCATGGATGCGGGTAATATGCTCAAGCCGGCACTGGCCCGCGGTGAGCTGCACTGTGTCGGTGCCACGACTCTGGATGAATATCGTCAGTATATTGAGAAGGATGCGGCGCTGGAGCGGCGCTTCCAGAAAGTTCTGGTGGATGAGCCCAGTGTCGAGGATACCATCGCTATTCTGCGTGGTCTGAAAGAGCGCTACGAGCTGCATCACCATGTGGAGATCACCGACCCGGCGATTGTGGCGGCGGCGACCATGTCCCACCGTTATGTGTCAGATCGTAAACTGCCGGACAAGGCCATCGACCTTATCGACGAAGCCGCTTCCAGCATCCGAATGCAGATAGACTCCAAGCCGGAGCCGCTGGATCGCCTCGAGCGCCGTATCATTCAGCTCAAGCTGGAAGAGCAGGCGTTGGCGAAGGAAAACGATGAGGCCAGTCGTAAGCGTCTCGAACACCTGCGCAGCGAGCTGGTGGAAGTGGAGCAGAAGGCGGCCGAACTCAACGAGATTTGGCACACAGAAAAAGCCGCACTGGCGGGCACTCAGCATATCAAGGCGGATCTGGAGCAAGCCAGACTGGATCTCGATGTGGCGCGCCGCGCCGGTGATTTGACCCGGATGTCCGAGCTGCAATACGGCCGCATCCCAGAGCTGGAGAAACAGCTGGATCTGGCGTCTCAGGCCGAGATGCAGGATATGACTTTGCTGCGTAATAAGGTCACGGATGTTGAAATTGCCGAGGTACTTTCCAAGGCGACCGGGATCCCGGTTTCCAAGATGCTCGAAGGCGAGCGGGAAAAACTGCTGCATATGGAAGAGGCGCTACATGAGCGGGTGATAGGCCAGGATGAGGCGGTCGATGCCGTGGCCAACGCCATTCGTCGTAGCCGCGCTGGTCTGGCCGATCCTAACCGGCCCATAGGCTCCTTCCTGTTCCTCGGCCCCACCGGGGTAGGTAAGACAGAGCTGTGTAAGTCGCTGGCCAAGTTCCTGTTCGATACAGAGAGCGCCATGGTGCGGATAGATATGTCCGAATTTATGGAGAAACACTCAGTCTCCAGGTTGGTCGGGGCGCCTCCGGGCTATGTGGGTTATGAGGAAGGGGGTTACCTCACCGAAGCGGTGCGCCGTCGTCCCTACTCGGTGATCCTGCTCGATGAAGTGGAAAAGGCACACCCGGATGTGTTCAACATACTGCTGCAGGTACTGGATGATGGCCGCCTGACCGATGGTCAGGGTCGTACGGTTGACTTCCGTAACGCCGTGGTGATTATGACCTCGAACCTGGGTTCCGACATTATCCAGGAGCAGTTCAGTCACCAAAGTTACGATGAGATGAAGGCTCAGGTGATGAATGTGGTGCAGCACCACTTCCGCCCCGAGTTCCTCAACCGGATCGACGAAACCGTGGTGTTCCACCCGCTGGAGAGCGAGCATATCAAGAGTATTGCCGCGATTCAGGTCGAGTCGCTGCGCCAACGTCTGGCAGAAAAAGAGTTCGAGCTGGAGATCACAGATGCCGCGCTGAGCTTTATCGCCAGAGCCGGGTTCGACCCTGTGTATGGTGCAAGGCCGCTGAAGCGGGCACTGCAGCAAGAGGTGGAAAACCCACTGGCGCAAAAGCTGCTTAGAGGCGAGTTACTGCCAGGGCAGCCGATCAAGGTGGACTATCGCGACGACAACTTGGTGTTTGAGCAGTAATCACACCATAAACCACACAGCAAAAAACAAAAAGGAGCGCTTTGAGCGCTCCTTTTTTTGCTTGGGTTAAACGACAAATTCAACGGATGGGTTTTAATCCGTCGTCTTAAGCCTATCAGTGACTGCGGGCTACGGCGATTTTGGCCAGGCTTATCAGCGCCTGCTTGTAGTCGGACTCAGGCAGCACCGAAAGGGCTTCTATGGCCTTGTCAGACTCTTCATAGGCCCTTTGTTGGGTATATTCCAATGCGCCACAGGTGTTGAGCGCATCAATTATCGCCTCGATATGCTCGGTGCCGTCACCTTGTTCAATCGCCTGGCGGATCATCTGCCGCTGTGGCTCTGTCCCGTGGGCGATGGCGTAGATGAGTGGCAGTGTGGGTTTACCTTCGGCGAGGTCATCACCTATGTTCTTGCCCAGCTCTTCGGCGTCGGCAGTATAGTCCAGCAGGTCATCGGTTAACTGGAATGCGGTGCCCAGGTATTTGCCATAGTCGGCCAGCGCCGTTTCCATTTCGCTGTCGCAGCCGGCCAGCACACCGGCAAGACGGGTTGCTGCTTCAAACAACTTGGCAGTCTTGCAGTAAATAACCCGCATATAGCTGGCTTCTGTGGTATCCGGATCGTTGCAGTTCATTAACTGCAGCACTTCACCCTCGGCCAATACGTTAGTGGTATTGGCCAGTACCTGCAGTACCTTCATCGACTCCAGCTCTGTCATCATCTGGAAAGAGCGGGTATAAAGGAAGTCGCCAACCAGCACGCTGGCACTGTTGCCAAACAGGGCGTTTGCGGTTTCCCGTCCACGGCGCAGAGTAGATTCATCCACCACATCGTCGTGAAGCAGAGAAGCCGTATGAATAAACTCTATAATAGCAGCCAGCTTCAGGTGTGCTTCACCACTATAGTCGAGTGATCTGGCCGCCAGAATCGACAGTAACGGCCGCATACGCTTGCCGCCACCGTTGATGATGTAGAACCCCAATTGATTGATCAGGGCAACATCAGATTCGAGTTGTTTGTAGATCAGTTGATTGACGGCTTGCATGTCGGCGTCAGCCAGCTGACGGATAGCAGTTAAATCCATAGTAGACTCTAGGTATGAAGGAACGCCGAATCGGCAGCTCCCGATAAGCTTAAATATTTTAATAGACCGAAGTTTACCTAAAATTAATGAACAAGACAGTAGCAGAGAGATCAATGTGCGAGTTAATCCGGTCTTTTTTTCTTCTTCGTCAATTAGGGCTTGCCAGTAAAGGATTCTTCGCGTAAACTCCGCGCCCATTGTCATTAAAGTTTTTGTAGCACCCAGCCTCATAGAGATGAGCCGGCGTGTTAAGAATTTCGGAGTAAAATAGCTATGTACGCTGTTTTTCAAAGTGGTGGTAAGCAACACCGTGTTGCTGAAGGCCATACTGTTCGTTTGGAAAAAATTGAAGTTGCCACTGGTGAGACTATCGAGTTCGATCAAGTTCTGCTGATCGCTGATGGTGAAAACGTCCAAGTAGGTACCCCTCTGGTAGCAGGCGGTAAAGTTGTGGCTACTGTTGTTAGCCATGGCCGTGGTGAAAAGGTAACTATCCAAAAGTTCAACCGTCGTAAGCACCACGAGAAGAAAATGGGCCACCGTCAGTGGTTCACTGAAGTTAAAATCACTGCTATCAACGCTTAATAGGAGTCTGACTCATGGCACACAAAAAAGCTGGCGGTTCTACTCGTAACGGCCGCGATTCAGAAAGCAAACGTCTTGGTGTAAAGCGCTTCGGCGGCGAATCAGTTCTGGCTGGTAACATCATTGTTCGTCAACGTGGTACTAAGTTCCACGCAGGTGTTAACGTAGGTATCGGTCGTGACCATACTCTGTTTGCCCTGACTGACGGCAAAGTTAAGTTTGAAGTTAAAGGTCCTAACAACCGTAAGTTCGTTAGCATCGAAGACTAATCTTCAAACCAGAATTGCTTGAGCCCCGCCATTGGTGGGGCTTTTGTTTTGGGCGAAAGCCATAGTTTCTGTTTTTTGGCGCCTTGCAGGGTTAGGCAGTATAATTGCCCCATTCCGTGGTGCCAGGAGTATGTATGAAGTTTGTCGATGAGGCAGTGATCAGAGTTGAAGCTGGAGATGGTGGCAGTGGCTGCGTCAGCTTCAGACGTGAAAAGTACGTGCCGGATGGTGGTCCAGACGGTGGCGATGGTGGCGACGGTGGCAGTGTTTATCTGCAAGCCGACGAAAACCTCAACACCCTGATTGACTACCGTTTTGAGCGTTTCCATATGGCCGAGCGCGGTGAAAACGGCCGCGGCCGTGACTGTACCGGTAAAGGCGGCCAGGACTTGGTACTCAAGGTACCTGTGGGTACCCGGGCGGTTGATGAAGAAACCGACGAAGTACTCGGTGACCTGACCAAGCATGGTCAGAAGCTGTTGGTGGCCAAAGGTGGCTTCCACGGTCTTGGCAATACCCGCTTCAAGAGCAGTGTTAACCGTGCCCCCAGACAAAAAACCCTGGGCACGCCAGGTGAAGTGCGCAGCTTGCGTCTTGAGCTGATGCTGTTGGCCGATGTGGGCCTGCTTGGTATGCCAAATGCAGGTAAGTCGACCTTTATTCGGGCGGTTTCCCGCGCGACACCAAAAGTGGCCGATTATCCCTTTACCACCTTGGTTCCTAACCTGGGGGTAGTAAACCCACGTCCAGGACAGAGCTTTGTGGTGGCAGATATCCCTGGGTTGATCGAAGGTGCCGCCGAAGGTGCCGGTCTGGGTATTCGCTTCCTCAAGCACCTTGAGCGTTGCCGTGTATTGCTGCATATCCTGGATATTGAGCCTATCGATGGCACTAGCCCGGCCGAAGCGGCCAAGGCGATTGTTACTGAGCTTGAAAAATACTCGCCCAAGCTGGCTTCCAAGCCACGTTGGTTGGTGTTCAACAAGACAGATCTGCTGCTGGAAGAAGAGCTGCAGGAAAGAGTCGACAGCATAGTCAAGGAGATGGGCTGGGAAGGGGATGTTTATACCATTTCGGCTTATACCCGTGAAGGCACCAAGGAACTGGCAGAAAAGCTCTATGACTTTATCAGCAGTCTGCCGGCGGAAGAGCAACAGCAAGATCCTGACGCCGATGTTGAGTTCAAATGGGACAACTACCATCAGGATAGCCTGGAAGATCTCAACGAAGACTATGATGACGAGTTCGACGATGACTTCGACGACGATGATTATGATGTTGAGGTTATTTACCAAAGATAATATCTGAGCGAGCCTGAACACCTGTGTACGCTGATACCCAAAACGATATCACCCGGCAGGTCGTCCGGGTTGCTCAGCTATTGCTGGCCTACGGCGCTGAATCTGAACTGGTTGAAGAGATCAGTCAGCGTCTTGGCCGGGCACTTGGCTTGGCCAGTGTCGAGCTATCCATCTCCTCCAATTCGCTGGTGCTCACCAGCTTGGTTTCCGGTCGTTGTATTACCACTACCCGGCGCATTCGTGAGCACGGCATTAATATGACAGTGGTGTGCGAGTTGCAACGCATTTGCCTGCTGGCCGAAAAAGGCCTCTATGGCCCCAATGAAGTCCGCAAACGCCTCGCCAGACTGCAACCCAAAACCTACCCCAAGTGGCTGCTTATCCCCATGATAGGCCTCTCCTGCGGCAGTTTTTGTCACCTGTTCGGTGGCGACCTGGCCGCATGCCTTTTCACCTTCTTTGCTTCTGTCATCGGCATGTTTGTGCGCCTGGCCATGGCGCAACGTCACTTCAATGTGTTGGTGAATTTTGCCGTGACCGCCTTTGTCACCAGCTTGGCAGCCCAGTTGGGGTATCTCTATCCTGTGACCCAAACCCCAGAGCTGGCGATGGCGGCCTCTGTGCTGATGCTGGTTCCCGGCTTTCCGATGATCAACTCGATATCGGATATGGTTAAAGGTCATATGAATGTAGGGATCTCTCGCTGGGGGCAGGCGACCTTGATGACAGTTTCCTCCGTGATAGGCATTACCATTGCCATGCAGCTTGGGGGGATTTTCCTGTGATGGACACTCTGTTGTTACTGCTGAATGATGCCTTTTTCTCGGCTATTCCCGCCATGGGTTTTGCCATGCTGTTTAATGTTCCCAGGCGTTATCTGCTTTACTGTGCTCTGGCCGGGGCCATAGGCCACAGCTCACGGACCTTGATGTTGCAGTTTGGCTTGCCGATAGAGTGGGCCACCTTTGCCGCTGCCGGCATCATAGGTATGGTGACTATTGCCTTTGCCAAGCGTCATCTGGCACCACCACTGCTGTATGCCGTGGCGGCGATTATCCCTATGATCCCGGGTTCCTATGCCTACAACACTGTGATTGCCCTGGTGCAATTGACCGCCCAGTCACAGCTCAGTACCGAGCTGTGGGAACAAGTGGTCACCAATGGCCTGAAAACCGTGTTTATTCTCGGGGCTTTATCTGTCGGTCTGGCCATGCCCAGTCTGTTGTATTTCCGTACCCGCCCGGTGATTTAATCCAATAATAACAAGGAGCGTATATGCGCATCGCCATGATTGCCGCCATGGCCCATGACAGAGTCATAGGTAAAGATAACCAAATGCCCTGGCATCTGCCGGAAGATCTGCGTCATTTTAAGCAGATGACTCTGGGAAAGCCGGTGGTGATGGGACGTAAGACTTTCGAATCCATAGGTCGTCCTCTGCCAGGGCGCCACAACATAGTGATCAGCCGCCAGAGCGACTATGCCCCGGAAGGTGTTACCCGGGTTTCTTCCTTCAAAGAGGCTGTGGAAGCGGCCGGAAACTGCGAAGAGCTGGTGGTGATAGGCGGCGGCCAGCTCTACCGGGAAATTCTGCCTCAAGCCGATACGCTGTATCTGACAGAAATAGACTTGCAAGTGGAAGGGGACACTCGCTTTCCCGAATGGGACGATGGCAGATGGCAGCAAATTCACGAGGAAAGTGGCCATAGTGTAAATGGGTTGGATTTTCGCTTTATCAATATGGTGAGAAAATGTTAAATTGTGACGGACTTTTGAACCCTGAAACGTGAGTGGCGCCAGCCACGAGCCGATCCTTATGCCAAGAGTCCTCAGCAGATGCGTTTGCTGAGGACTCTTGGCATTAATAACAATTACAAAAAGGAGTGTCAGATGCGTCTGTTGCCCGTGGCCATTGCTGCGCTGATTGCTGCATCCTCAGTGTCAGTCCCCTCAACTGCTAAAGCCGAAGATCTACTGGCTGCCAGTATCTGTGATTACGTCAAATCCAACGACAAAAACCGCCTGCGTAAGAAGCTGAAAGAGAACCGGATGAAGCTGCGTAACATCTATTCCGGGATCTCCTGTGACGGCGAAAGCCTGCTGCGCACCGCCTATCACAGCAACGCCGAAGATACCGGCGAGTTTATTGCCAAGCGCTTGTCAAAGACCGAGCTGGAAGTGGCGGAAGCCGATGGCAAGAGCATAGTCGACTGGGCCGAAGCCAATGGTTTTGGTGCCAGTATTATCACCCAAGCCATCAAAGAGCGTCTAGGTAGCTGAGGCTAGTATCTTTCTTTGCTCGATATAAAAGCCGGGTTTAATCCCGGCTTTTGCTATCTAACGCTATAACACTCGGGTTTTGGAAACCCATTGCTTTCTTGCTCCGAACAGCAGGTGTGCGAGAACCGTTGTTGAACGCCCTGAAGTCGTGGTGTAAATGCCTCCATGCACAATGGTCAGCTTTCCATCCTTGGTTCGCGCTCGAAAGCATGTTGCTGCGCAACTCTCGCCGAGTCACAGGATTGCCTGTGCGAAAGGCAGTTCCCGGACGTCCTGTCCTTCACTGCATTCAGGCTTCCTGCCTATCCGCACCGCAGGTGATGGGCTACACCATGGCCGGAAGTTCGGCCAGTACTAACTTAGGAACTTTTAGCTGAACGCTATGATAGCCGCTGTGCCAGCGGCCGAAAGTCGTGGTGTTCCACACCACACCGGGCAAGGGGCTTTGCTTGTCCAAAGCCCCTTGCATCCCCAAGGACACCCCGACGTAGCCGAAATCCCCACTGGCTTATGAAGCAAATTGGCTACACTCAGGACTCGCATCCTTGCTCGACCTTCGAGCCTCGACATCCCTGTCTCGGCTACGCCAATTTGCAACAACGCCAGCGGCGGCTCCGAAGGGGGAATTGGTGCAATTCTTCCCACACAGAGTCGTTTTAGGCTGCAGACATATGCCCATTTTCCAGGCACAGGTGGAACTGTGACCTTCCGAGCCTGGGATGGCGAGGCAGAGCTTACAGGGACGTACTCGCAGCGTGTCACAGGATCGCCTGTGCGAAAAGCGCACCGCAGGTGATTGGCTGCTGCTTAACCACGTTATTTGCGCCAACGGCTTTCGGCGACACCGAGGGGGGAATTAGTGCAATTCTGTTAGCCCTGAGTAGCTTGAACCATTTGAAAGATCTGCAGGCATACACCTCATTTTCAGGCACAGGCGAAACTGTGACCGTCGAAAACAGGGACGTTTTCGTCGAGGCTACATGGACGTATTCACAACAGCTTCCCTGTTTAACGGCCAGCTCACCATCCCTGGTTCGCGCTCGAAAGCATGTTGCTATGCAACTCTCGCCGAGTCACAGGATCGCCTGTGCGAAAAGCGTACCGTAGGTGATTAGCTACACCGTGGCCGGAAGCTCGGCCAGTACTAGGTGGGACTATGACTGTCGAAAAAAGGGAAGAATGCAAACACCCAGTCAATTCTGTTGCAAAAATAACCTAAATCAGAGTTTTGTTGCCTTTGTCAAAACTTGACCTTTGGCTAATTGTTTTAACATTCAATGCTGGCTATTGTATAACCAATTCAATACTTTGGATTCAGCACTTTCTTAAGTTCAAGGCCGAAAGCAACAACACTTTTCCGCATTAAGCGGAATTCAGGGACGAACAGAGTTTGGACCCGTGCGGTAGCCATAGCTTTACTTAACGTTTTTTGTCGGGCCTGAGTTGTAGGGCCCTTGGTTTTAAGGCCCTTAGTTGCAGAGCTTGGAGCGCTTATGACAAGCGCCTAATAACTGATTTTCTATACAGTATTATTGCCGTTCCAGGAAAAATCCCGGAAATTTGCAGCTAAGTTTGCGCGTTATTTCTGTAACATTTTAGAAAATAGCATTAAATTCATAAACTTAAAAAATACAGCTGGTAGATAATAGGTTTGGAAACCGCGCATGCGCGTTTAGCTGCAAGGGATATTAGGACTAAACTCTATTATATCCAGCTAATACAAACAGATAGCGATGCGCGTTCACACTCCTCCGAGGACTAAAACGCGCATGCGCACTATACAGCTGTTATGTCAGATTAGCCTCTGCCACGTACTAAGGATAAGGAATAGTATGAAAATACAAGATGTAGTTGCAGACGGTTTTGATGAATTTATCAAGGAAGCATTATCTAGTTGGAACATTCATCAACTTACTGATATTCAACAACGTGCGATACAAGCAGGCGTAATGCTTGGACAGAGCATGGTTGTTAGTGCACCTACTTCTTCGGGAAAGACGTTAGTAGGTGAGCTTGCGGCTCTTACTGGCCTTCGAAATGGCAAGCGGATTATTTATCTTGTTTCCCATAAGGCTCTCGCCGACCAAAAGTATCTAGATTTCTGTCAGCGTTTTGGTGAAGAAGCTCCAATTCCATTAGCTTCAATTGGATTAAGCACTGGTGATCGAGATGAAGGAGATATAGATGCGCAGTTTACAGTTGCGACTTACGAAAAAGCTTTAGGCTTACTGTTGGCTGGTCAGCTCAGATCAAACGATGCATTGGTTATCGCAGATGAACTTCAAATTCTTCGTGAAGACGGAAGAGGGCCGGAGATCGAAACGTTGTGTTCAGCATTACGGCAGCGAGGAATGGGACAATTTATTGCGCTTACTGCAACGGTAGGGAATGCAGAAGATTTGGCTGGATGGATGGGATGCACGTTAGTTTCTAGTAGTCTCCGTGACATTCCGCTGCATCAAGAAATTTGGTTCAATGGGCAGGCCTACAGAACAACATTTGGGCAAGAACAAGGTGAAATTGTTGATATTGGTAGTAAGGTTCCCTCTGGCGTGGAGGAAGTTGTTTCAAAATTATTATCACTAGGCCGAGGGCCAATTCTTGTATTTACTGAATCGCGTCGAGAGGCTACGCAGCTAGCCGAAGCCTTCTCTAGAAGTCGCCCTAAACAAAACCGAGGGATTGCTTTATCCAATCAGCTGGAGCTTTTTTCAGAGCCTACGGAATCTTCTAATAGTCTTAGAGATCATGCAGAAAGGCATGTGACATTTCATACTGCTGATCTTTCTCCGCAAGAAAGACAAGTAATCGAACGAGGAATTGGAGAAGGTGACATCGATGTTTGTTTTGCTACTTCAACCCTCGCAGCAGGTGTAAATTTTCCTTTTCGGTCAATCGTGTTCTGGAAATTAACATATCAATGGGGAGATAGAGCCGGTAGTAGGATCGCCAGATGGGACTACAGGAACATGTCTGGAAGAGCTGGTCGATTAGGTATGCACCCAGAGGGATTTTCTATCATAATTCCGAGGAATCAAGTTGAGCTTCAACATGCCAATCAGCTTGTTCTCCCCGAGAATGATGAGCTTGAATCTCGCTATTTTTCAGTGGGTTTAAGGAAGACGGTTCTTGCGATTATTTCTGCTGGTCTTGCTGCCAGCTATGACTCTATTATTGAATTTTTTAAAAATACACTTTATTGGTATCAGACGCTTGATAAAAATCCAGTTAAGCTCCAGATGTTGGAGGCGAAGACTAAAGAATCGATTGAGTGGTTGCTTAAACATGATTTTATGGTGGCTGAGGGGGCTGAGTTAACGGTAACACCTTTTGGTGCGGTCACGGCGACAACAGGATTATTGCCATCTACTGCGGTGCAGTTTTCTAATCTATTGACCACTCATCGAGAGCGTCTTGAGGGATCATTTGAACAAGTTGTGCCTGGGTTAATTCATGCAATTGTGATGTGCGATGAGTTTAGTGGCGAAAAGCCAACGCGATATTTAACATTTCAACCTACAGAATATGAATCTGTTTCTTTTCTACGTGGACAGGAATTGCTGACTTCTCTAAACCCGTCTAATGTTCGTGCGGCTCAATGTGCCCATGCAGTATTTCTTTTTTCCCAAGGGGAACAGGAACGAAAAATTGCATTCAGGACTAAAGTATCATCGGGGCAGATTCATCGTCTTTCAAATGATGTGGCTTGGGTGTTGGATGGACTTCAAAAGTTGTCATGTGTACCAGAGTTTTGTTGCTCCCAAAATGTAACTAACCAGCTGGGGATGCTGACTCGAATGGTTCGATGGGGAGCTCCGGCCGAAGCTTTAGATGTACTTCGAGTCTCTCAAAAATATCAGGTCCCAGGTGTAGGGCGACAGCGAGCGATGGCCCTCGTAGCACAGGGAATAACCACTCTAAAAGATGTACTGTTAAGTGGAGTCGATAAGCTGGCATCTATTCTGCGCAACCCAATACGTGCAGAGGCACTCGTCGAAGCCGTTGAATCTGTATCCGGTGTATCTGAAGACAGGCTAGCCAATGCCCATAACCGAGTGGCGCAAACTGTAGGTGTGGATCAACTCGTGGAAAACTGTAGTACGAGCTTTGATACAGAGTACGAACAAGCCATATTAGAACTGTTAAAAGAAGAAGCTTCTTGGATAGTCACCGAAGTTGATGACGGTAAGCGCCAAAACGTCCCAGATTTAATGCTCGAGCTAGGCAACAAAACACTTCTTATTGAATGCAAAACGACTCAGAAAAAAAATCCGTTGATTGGAAAAGAGGAAGCGTGGGCTGTTCTTCAAAAGTCCGCGGACTTTGACCCAGCTTATAGGCGTATAACCCTTGGCAAGCCACATTTTGATGAAACATGTAAAAAGAAAGTGGCTGGAGCGCATGATATTACATTGATAGAGCATACCGTTTTTATTGAGGGCGTTTTGCGTGTGCTACTAGGGTCAGTTTCTGCAGAGGATTTTATTGAATGGCTGCAGCAACCTGGACTTAGTGACTTGAGTCGCCTAGATGGTAAACCCACCTATCAAGAATAAGCGCATTCTGAGCATGTGATAATGAACGGTGACATAACAAAACGCTGCTGCCGGACAAATTTTACGCTGCGCTCCAAATTTGCCGCAGAGCGCGGCGTTATATGCACAAAAGGATTTCGAAAATGCGCTTACTTTTTTTACTTCTCCTCATTCCTTCTTTTGCTAATGCCGAGATAGACAAAGTATTACAGTCTCAACTCTTAGAAATGGCAAAATTGGACCAATCAGTACGCAAACAATTAGGCGAAGCAGGCTGGGACAAAGCTCCAAAAAATCTTCATACCAAATTATCAACTGTCGACCATGAGAATACAAAAAAGCTCAAAGCAATATTGAGCGAACGACAATGGTTTACTGAGGTTGAGGTAGGAAAAGAAGGTATAGGGGCTGCTTTTCTTATAATTCAGCATTCACCAGACACTGAGTTCCAAGAAAGGATGCTCCCTATTTTAAAGGAATCTTACTTAAGCAACGAAGGCGTATCAGGACAGGAAGTAGCGTTATTAACTGATCGTGTACTTATCCGTATGGGCAAAAAGCAAATATATGGCACACAAGCAGATGTTAAAAATGGTGAAATAGCTTTTATGCCCATTTCAGACATTGATACAGTGGATGAAAGAAGGGCTGAAATGAACATGCCACCTTTAGAATTTTATAAGAAACTTATGGAAGAAATGTATGGCATCAAAGATCACCCAGAAATAGATCTGAATTAAAGTGCATATAACAAACGGTTTATGCTGGGGCGCAAAAAATTTTGGCTTGCGTCACTTCGTTCCTAAATTATAGCCAAGCATTTTCCGCCCCATAACCGGGTGTTATTCACCGCATTAGGGCTCCCAGCCCATCCCCGCTGCAGGCAATGAAACATCCGTCACCGGAAGCCCAATCAATGTTATTTGGCTATTTTGAGCTGAAAGCTATGTCGGCCGTCGTCCCCGCGACAAAACCTTTGGGGAAGACGGCCGATGGTTTTAAGATTAGACTTTGAACTCGCCAACCGAAGCCTGCAACTCTTCGGCGAGTTGCGCTACCTGGTGGCTGGATTGGGCGGTCTGATCGGCGCCTGAGGCGGTTTCTTCCGATATCAGCGCAATATGTTCCAGTTTCTCTGAAACCTGCTGGCTGACCAGGTTCTGTTCCTGAGCTGCGTTGGCGATTTGGGTTCCGGCATCGAAAGCCTGATGTACAGATTCGCTGATGGCTTCCAGAGCTTGATTGGCTTGCTCTGTCTTGGCGACGCAGGAGTTGGCCTGGGCGCGGCCTTGTTCCATGACAGCGACCGCCTCTTGGGTGCCGGTTTGCAGCACCTGGATCATCTGCTGGATCTCCTGGGTCGACTCCTGGGTGCGGGATGCGAGGTTGCGTACCTCATCGGCCACAACGGCAAAGCCGCGTCCCTGTTCGCCGGCCCTGGCGGCCTCAATGGCGGCGTTGAGTGCCAGTAGATTAGTCTGCTCGGCAATGCCGCGAATAACATCCAGAATCGAGCCTATGGCATCACTGTCGGAATGCACCTTGTTGATCACTTGCCCCGCCTTGGCGACTTCTTCGGCCAGCGCTTCTATGGTGCGGCGGTTTTCCTCGGCAATCATCCGCATATGCTGGGCTTCTTCATCGGCCTGTTTAATTTGGTTCAGGGCGTGGTCGGCGCTGTGGGATACCTGCTGGGCACTGGAGCTCAGCTCTGTGGTAGCCGTGGCCACTTGATCCACCTGGCTCTTCTGCTCCTGGATCCCGATAGTGGTTTGTGAGGTAACCGCCGAGGTTTGTTCGGCGGCGGCGGCCAATTGGTTGGATCTATCCAAAATGCCGCGAATAAGACCTCTGAGACTGTCGATAAGGCGGTTGCAGTTGCGGGAAAGCTCGGCAAACTCATCCTGACCAGAGTCATCCAGCTTATGGGTCAAGTCACCGGAAGCTAGGATATTCAATGCCTGATTGATACGGTTGAGTGAGGCGGTCAGTGGTTTCACCACAGCAATACTCACAGCTATGGCAACCACTATCGCCACAAGCACCACCAATAGGGTCTGCATACTGGCCGAGTCGATACTGGCCAGGGTTTTGGCGTTAATCTCGTTGGTCAGGGTTTCGATGGCACCGGAAAGAGCCCCCATTGCCTGATTGACGTTCTTCTTGTCGGTTTCCACTTGATTCAGCGCCACTTGAGTACTGGCTTTGAGCTCAAGTTGGGTCGCTTTCTGGGCCTGAATCGAGTTTTTGCCCTTAAGATGTTGGCTGAGTTTGCCAAGCTCGCTGTTCATTTCGTTGAGCACGTCGGCATCGATGACACCGGCGCCATGGCGACTGATGTACTCCAGCTTGGCCTCGGCTTCATTGATGATATAGCTAAGTTCTTTGACTATGATTTCGTACTTGCTGCGCTCTTCGGTGGCGACCAGATCGTAAACAGTACTGATCACATTGGTGACATTGCTGTCCAGAGCGGCGGCGGAAGCGGCAATCTCCCGCTCAGTTGTGTCCTGGCTCTGCTCCAGATCCATCAGATCCAGCAGCAGACTGGCAGCATCATCAGCGGTTGTTTCCAGCTGATCCCGCTGTTTATTGAGGTTTTCCTGTTGCTCCAGGGCGCTGAGGTGGTCGGCCATCATGCGTTCGCTGGTGTTGATAAAGGCCTGATAATTACGCTCTACCTGGGGCAGGATCTCTTTGAGCCCGGGCTCGTGCTGTACCAGCTTTGACAGACTGGCAAATTGCGCCTTGAAGTTTTGCTTTTGACTGGCAAACTGCTGTTGGATAGGCGGGAGTTTATTGGCCTTGGTGACATGGTAACCCACCAGAACCAACCTTTGCTGTTCGCTGAGGGTTTCACCCAGCTCGCCGGTTGATTTGAGTGCCGGGATACTCAGCTGCTGTAGAACTTCGGTGGTGTTTTTCAGTTCATTGTTGGTGAACCAGGAAACAGCACCAAGCAGGATCAATAGCAGGGTGACTACGGCAAACCCTGCTATGACTCGGGTCGCTACATTCAACTTCATAGGCTACTCCGGAAAAGGTTATGGTTTTTCTCTTGGGAAAAATCTTTTAGTTTTCATGGGCACGTTACCAGATGGTTATCGGCCGACATCCGCTAAGTTTAACCTTTTTTTAACCTGGGTTGGGTAATTTTTTGATCTGATTCCAGGTGCCAGAGTGTCAGGTATTCTCCCCAGCAACAGCCGGTGTCCAGCGCCTGCAGTCTTTCGCCTTCGACCTTGCCCATCAGGGCGGCCCAATGGCCAAAGACCCGGGTGTAGTCAGCGGTGTTGGATGGGAATAAAAACCAGGGTTTGAGATTGGGGTCTTCACATTTGGCCGGCGGCACCTTGCAGCTGAAATCCAGCGTGCCGTCGAGATAGAGGTAACGCATCCGAGTCAGGGCGTTGATACAGTACCTGAGTCTGGGCAGGCCGCTGAGCTCACCGGACCAATCTTCCGGCTCTTCTGTGTACATCCTGGCGATGAGACTGTCTAAATAGTCGGCTCTTTGCAATGCCTGGCTGACGGCGCCTGCTTCCTGGCGTAAGGTTTGGATATCCCACTGGGGCGGCACGCCCGCATGGGTCATAATGAGTTTGTGCTCGGGCAGTTCGCGCATCAGAGGTTGGGTTCTAACCCAGTCGATGAGGCTGTCGATATCAGATGCTTCCAACAGTGGTTGCAGCTTGTCGCTGGGTTTGGCGCGTTTGAGCCCGGCCTTGACCGCCAGCAAGTGCAGATCATGGTTACCCAGTACCGACTTGGCCGAATCGCCGAGATCGCGGAAGAATCTCAAGGTCGAGAGAGAATCCGGACCGCGGGCGACCAGATCGCCGACCGCCCAAAGTTCGTCCTTGGAGGGATTGAAATCGACTTTCTCCAGCAGGCGTTGCAACTCGTTGAAACAGCCCTGAATATCGCCGACAAAATAGTGAGCCACTGTTATCTGCCCATCAGTGTACCTGGCCGGGTACGGCCAGGCGGAAAGGAGGGATCTGGGCGTAGAAACTCTCGCCCGCATCGGTTTCCATCAGGTAACGGCCTTCCATAAAGCCCAGCGGCGTTTCCAGCACTGTACCGCTGCTGTATTGGTAGGCAGTATTGGGCTTGATCCTCGGGGTTTCACCGACTACACCGGCGCCCTGAACCTCGCTCTGTTGGCCATTGCCATCTGTGATCACCCAGTGGCGACTCTTGAGGGTCGCCGCCTCATCACCCAGATTGATAATGGTGATGGTGTAACTGAAAAGATACTTGTCTTCATCCGGCGCAGACTGGTGTTCTATGTACTGGGTCTGTACCTCGACTCTGATACGGCTTTTCTGGGGATTCATCTTAAGTTCCTGGCCAAAATCTCTGATGGAAAGGAAGGACGCCGCCCGGCGTCCGGATGTTACGCCTGACGGTCGCTCAGCAAGTTGGCGATGGCAACATACTGCTCGACACTAATCTGCTCGGGTCTGAGGCCAGGATCGATTCCCAGGGTCTCATAATCGGCATCATCAAGCAGCCCCTTGAGGTTATTTCTAAGGGTCTTGCGGCGCATGTTGAAGGCGGTGCTGGTTACCTTGCCGAGCATGGCAACGTCTTTGGCCGGCCAGGGTTTGGTTTCATAAGGTACCAGACGCACCACGGCGGAATCGACCTTAGGTGGCGGCGTGAAGCTGCCCGGAGGCACTTCCAGTACCGGCACTACCTGGCAATAGTATTGGGCCATGACAGTGAGGCGGCCATAGGCCTTGCTGCCCGGGCTGGCTGAAAGCCGCAGCACCACCTCTTTTTGCAACATAAAGTGCATGTTGGTGATCTGCTCGGCATATTCGAACAGATGGAACATCAGTGGTGTGGAGATATTGTATGGCAGGTTACCAAAGACCTTGAGCTTCTTGCCCTCTACCATGAGTTTGTTGAAGTCAAACTGCAGGGCATCACCCTGATGAATTTCCAGCTTATCTTTCAGCACAGGATGCTGCTTCAGGCGTTCTACCAGATCTCTGTCCAGCTCGACCACGGTCAGCTTGTCTATGGCACTGGCCACAGGTTCGGTCAGGGCCGCCAGACCCGGGCCGATTTCGACCATGACATGCTCGTTATCCGGGGCGATGGCCGCCACAATACGGTTGATCACATTGTCATCGGTCAGGAAGTTTTGTCCGAAACGTTTTCTGGCGGTATGGCCTAAGTGTACTTTATTGCTCATTGATACTCAGTTGGATCAGTTTTTGCCGGCCAGTTCTATGGCCTTGTTGAGTGCACAGACGAAGCTACCGATATCGGCCTTGCCTGTGCCTGCGAGTTCCAGCGCCGTGCCGTGATCCACCGAAGTGCGGATATAGGGCAGGCCCAGAGTGATGTTTACCGACTTGCCAAAGCCCTGTGACTTGAGCACAGGCAGGCCCTGGTCGTGGTACATGGCCAGCACCACATCGGCGTCTTGCAGATACTTGGGTTGGAACAGGGTATCGGCAGGCAGAGGGCCTATGATACGCATCTGCTCCTGCTCTCTGAGCTCGTTCAGCGCCGGGATGATCACATCCAGCTCTTCCCGTCCCAGATGGCCATCTTCACCGGCATGGGGGTTGAGGCCACAGACATAAATCTTGGGGTTGTCCAGGGCAAACTTATTCACCAGATCCTGGTGCAGTATCCTGATGATCTGATGCAGGCGTTCACGGGTGATCGCCTTGGAAACGTAAGCCAGTGGAATGTGAGTGGTCACCAGGGCTACCTGCAGACCGGGGCAGGCGAGCATCATCACCACATCCTGACAACCGGCCTGATGGGCAAAGAACTCGGTATGGCCGGAGAAGGGGATCCCGGCCTGATTGATAATGCCCTTGTGTACCGGACCTGTCACCACGGCATCAAACTCGCCGTTCATGTTCTTCTCACCCGCATAACGCAGGGTGTCGACCACATAGGCGCTGTTTTGCTCATTGAGCACGCCGCAGCGAGGCTCACAGGCCATGGGGAAGGGCACTATGGTCAAACTACCGGCTTGCTGTGGCTTGGCCGCTTGGCTTGGCTGATAAGGCTTAAGCTGGAGACTGAGCCCCAGCATCTTGGCGCGCGCCTGCAACAAGGCAGGATCCGCGCACACGACCAGCTCGGCCGGCCAGTCGCGCTGCGCCAGCTGTACTACCAGATCCGGGCCTATGCCGGCAGGCTCTCCGGGGGTAATGGCAATACGTTTAATGTCCAAGCGACTTAACCTCTGTCAGTTTCTGGGTCGAAGAGTTCAATGTATGCGTCGGCCCGCATTTCGTCCAGCCAGTTTTGTAACTCTTCGTTGAATTTGCGGCGGAAGATCAACTGATGCGCACGGTTGGTGTTGAACTGATCTGTGGCATCTGTTTTGCGTTTCTCTTCCAGCTGAGTGATGTGCCAGCCATGAGTTGAGCGGAACGGCTCACTGATTTCACCCTGCTTCAGGCTGTTGAGTGTCTGGGCGAACTCGGGCACATAAATGCCGGGATCGGCCCAACCCAGCTCACCGCCTTTGGTGGCACTACCGGGATCTTCCGAGTACTGGCGCGCCAGATCTTCAAACTTGGCTTCGCCGCTGCGGATCTGTTTGAGGAACTGCTGCAGCATCGCCTTGGCTCTGTCTTCAGACAGAATCGGTGACGGCTTGAGCAGGATATGGCGGGCTCTGACTTCCTCGACTTCTTTGGTCTGCAGGCCGCGGGCGTCCATGATCTTGATGATATGGAAACCGGCACCACTCTTGATAGGGCCTATGATGTCGCCTTTCTTGGCATCTGTGATGACTTCGGCAAACAGGGTAGGCATCTCATTGATGTTCATGTAATCCCAGATACCGCCTTCCAGTGCCTTGGGACCGGCGGAAGAAGCAATGGCGGTTTCACGGAAGTCGGCACCGGATTTCAGGCGCTCCAGCACGGCATTGGCACGCTTGCTGGCTCCTTCCAGTTGCTCTGAAGTAGGGTTGGAAGGCACTTCAATCAGAATGTGGCCAACCTGGTATTCCACGTCTTTCAGGCCCTGTTCCTTGATCAGCTTCACCAGGTTATTGATTTCCTGGGGTGAAACCTGAATTCGGCGCTGAACTTGAATACGCTGGATCTCACCTATGGTTACTTCTTCACGCAGTTGCTCGCGGTATTGGCTGAAGCTGCTGCCATCGGCTTCAATTTCGGCGCGCATCTGGGCGACAGTCATGTTCTGTTGCTTGGCAATGTTTTCTATGGTTTGGTCCAGCTGCAGATCCCCGATATGCAGGCCGATACGGTCTGCCATCTGCAGTTGCAGACGGGTCAGGATCAAACGCTCAATAACCTGGGTGCGCAGCGCCTGATCCGAAGGCAGACTCTGGCCGGCGGCCTTGGCGTTGGCCTTAACAGTGTCGACCATGTTCTGGACTTCGCTTTCCAGCACTATGCCGTCGTTGATCTGCACTGCAACGCGATCCAGCAGCTGTGGTGCTGCTAGGGCAGCCTGGCTCATGACTAGAGCAAAAAATCCAAAAATCAGTTTCTTACAGGGTTTCATCCACAAAATCCTTGCCACATTTTCGTTTCGTTGGCCGCCGATGGCAGCGGCCTGGGTTGTCCAGATTGGACTCTCTGTCCCGTCCGAGGTTCAGCAATCTACCACAAATCTTGATTAATTCCTCAGATAAAGTGGTTTGCGGTAGTTGAACAGACCTTCATCTAGCATGTCACTGACCCCCAATGGACCTGAGCCGCCGAGGCCCTTGATCACAAAGTTGAGGTAGACGCCGGTTTCGAACATCTCACGCTCGTTGAGCACTGCATTCTTGAGGTCGTCCTCGTAGTTGGTCTTGATGCGGTAGTGATAGCTCAGACGCACTGCCCAGCAGCATGACTCGTACTGGAAGCCGGTATAGGTTTCCACCGAACGTTCTTCTTTGAGATCGTAATACCAGTTGCCGACAAAATAGAGGCTGTCGGTAATTGGCCAGGTGGTACGGACACCGGCCTGGGAGATATCCACTCTGTCATTGGTGTTGCTGTTGAGCAGATCCGGCACGTAACGATAGCTGAACTGTAGCAGCTTGTTGGGGCCGGGGCGGTAGTCCAGGGTTGCTTCACTCTTCTTGTTGGAGCTGTAACGGGTGTCGTATTGAATAGCACCGCTGACAAACCAGTCTTTGTAGATTCTGGCATCCAGCTCGGCGGCCAGTACCGAAGTGGACGGCTGCTCGGTGAGTTCATTCTCATAGAGGCTGACTTTACTGTCGTCGAAGTAGATGATCTGGCCCAGGCTGAATTTCAGCTGTTCCAGGTTACGCTCATCAAACAGTCGGGTGGTCAAACCCAGAGTCAATTGGTTGGCATCGGCGATACGGTCCAGGCCCGAGAAGCGGCGGTCGCGGAACAGGCCAAAATAGTCCTGCTGCAGTTCACCTGTGTCGTAGAGACCGATATTGGACTGATCTTCATAGCCAACATACAGGTATTGGAACTGGGGCTCCAGCGTCTGGCGGTAGTTCTGGTTGAAGTATTCGGTATAACGCTCGAAGTTTATCTGACCGTGAACCCTCACCTGAGGTAAGGTACGGCTGACACTGTCATCCAACTCGGGCTGCTGGATATTGTGCTGCCAGTAGTTGGTCTGCATCAGCTTGACCTCACTGGTCAGTGACCCCGCCGGGCCATGGATTGGCAGACGGATACTGGGCTCCATATGTACCCGGCTGGCGGTGGTGTATATATCTTCTTTATGACGGAAGTTGGTTATCTCGGAGGCGAAGCTGAAATCCAGGCCTTCCCACACCCCAGGGGTACGGTAGTTGAAGTTCAGCTGTGGCATCACCTGATAAGGACGCTCTTCCTTGCCCAGTACCTTGATGTCCTGCACTCTGGCGCTGAAGTCCCAGTTGTCGGTGAAGTAGGCGATTTCGCCAACCCGGGATAACTGGTTGTCCGTGGCGCGATTGACATCAGACTTGAGATCGTTGAAGTAGTTATTGTCCGAGACATCGGTATAGTTGGCCAGCACCCGCCAGTTTTCATCCAGGGCATCGCTGTGCTCCCAGTGATACATATAGCGGTTGGGGCTGCCATCGAGCATGTTATCGCTGCCCAGATATTCGAGGTTGAACTGGCCGGTAGGCGTTTGCCGGTCGCCGGGATCGCCCAGCAGATAGCGGAATTCTGTCTTGGTAAACAAGCCCCGCGACGACATATAGTGCGGGGTAAAGGTCAGATCGTACTCAGGCGCTATGTTCCAATAAAACGGGGTGGCGATTTCGATCCCGTTGGTGGTGCTGGAACTGAAGCTGGGGAACAGGAAACCTGTCTTGCGTTTCTCCGAAACCGGCACTGTCATATAGGGAATATAGAATACCGGCACGCCACCTATTCTGAGTTTGGCATCCCAGATCTCCCCCCACTCTTCCTTGCTGTCGATTTTGATCTTCTCGGCTTCCAGCAGCCAGGAGACATTATCCGGTGGGCAAGTGGTGAAGTTGGTGTTGTTCAATACCAGGTTGTTGTTCTGGGTAATTTCCAGTTTCTGGGCGTCACCGTGAACTTGCTGGCCGTGGAGCCAGTACTGAGCGCCTTCCAGGGTGGCGTTGTTGGAACGCATCTGCGCCATCAGCGAGTCGGCGGTCACGGTAAACAGCGGGTCTTGAAACACCAGGTTGCCCTGAGCGGTTAGCTGCTGCTCCTGCTGGTTGACTGTGGCTCTTTCGGCGGAAATTTTGCGCCCGGCCTGAGAAAAGGTCACATTGCCTTCGAAGGTCGCCTCGCGTCCCAATTGCGCCGAAGAGGCGTCAGAATGGATCTGTATTTTTTGATCGGCCAAAGGGCCGCTGCTTTCCCCATCCTGATGATAGGGAACCGGAGGCAAGATAACACATTGAGCGTTGTTGCCGCCCTCCTGAGGAAGGGTTTCAGCCAGCGTCAGGGGAGGTAAAAGGCTCAATGCCAGAAAATATCGGATCTGCATCTTAGGTCAATTATTTAGATTTCTTTGTCTGGACAAGTTTCGGAGGGAAAAGTTGCATCCTGCCTCGGGCAACGCAGCCATAAAAAACTCTGTATTTATTGGCTGTTTCCTGTTTTTTACCTCGGTATAATAAAGCAATTTTTCGTCAAGAGCCATGAGATGACCTTGTCTGATCCCAGATTTCTTTCCATGTCGTGCTGGTTGCAGCAACTTTTCGGTAAGCCCTTGCAAGCCAAGCTGATTTCCGGTGATGCCAGCTTTCGGCGTTATTTTCGTCTCAATGTCGATGGTTGTGATTACATAGTCACGGACTCTCCTCCCAACTTATTGGATAACAAGCCCTTTATTGCTTTGGCGCGGGCGTATCACCAAGCGGGCATTCGAGTGCCCAAGGTGCTTGAGTTCAATGAGGAAGAGGGCTTTATTCTGCAGCAGGACCTTGGCGATAACTTGTTGTTGCCCGAGTTGAACGAAACCAATGTGAGTGACTGGTATCTCAAGGCGCTGGCGATTTTGCCGGATATTGCGGCGGTGCGGGAAAGTGAGCTTGGTCCCTTGCCGGACTATGATGCGGCCTTTGTCGAACGCGAGCTGGCGATTTTCAGCGAGTGGCTGCTGGATAAACACTGGCAAGTCTCCCTGACAGATGCTGAGCATACTATGTTGGCTGAAAGCTTTGCTATTTTGACGGCCAGCGCGCTTGTGCAACCCCAGGTCGGCATGCACAGGGACTTTCACAGCCGTAATCTGATGCTTAAAAACGGTAAGCTTTGGGTAATAGATTTTCAGGATGCCGTGTTGGGGCCTGTGACCTATGATGCAGTCTCGCTGCTGAGAGATTGCTATATACGTTGGCCGGATGCGATAGTCGAGCCGCTGCTCAAAGCCTTCTTTGAACAGTGTCGCGAGCTGGGGTTGGTTGGCAAAGATGTTGATTTTGCCACCTTCAGTCGCTGGTTCGATCTCATGGGAGTGCAGCGACACCTGAAGGCGGCGGGTATCTTTGCCCGTTTGCACCACAGAGATGGCAAGTCAGGTTATCTCAAGGATATACCGCTTACACTCGGCTATGTGGCCGATATCTGCGAGCGTTATCCTCAGTTGCAGGCGCTTTCCTCCTGGGTCAGGCAGAGGTTATTGCCGCTGACTCAACAAGAGTCACAATCACAGTCCCGACCACAAGCAGAGGCACAGGAGCACAAATGAAGGCGATGATTCTGGCAGCCGGCAGAGGGGAGCGTCTGCGCCCCTTGACCGACAAGCTGCCTAAACCTCTGGTGACAGTGGCCGGTAAGCCCTTGATTGAGTATCACATTGAACGTTTGGCCGCCATGGGCGTGACTGAGTTGGTGATCAACTGCGCCTGGCAGGCAGACAAACTGATTGAACGCCTGGGAGACGGCAGCCGTTTTGGCGTGACGATTCATTACAGCCGTGAGATTGAGGCGCTGGAAACCGGCGGCGGGATCAAAAAGGCTCTGCCGCTACTTGGCAACGCGCCTTTTTTAGTGATTAACGGCGATGTGTTTATCGATGCCATGCCTGAGCTGCCCAATTTGGCTGCAGATACGCTGGCGCACCTGTTTCTGGTGGATAACCCGGCGCAGCATCCCGAGGGAGACTTCGCCTTGCTGCCGCAAACATTCGGCTATTCGCGGGTCAGTGACAAGGGCGCGCCCAGGTACACTTTCTCCGGGGTGGGAATATATCGCCCCGAGCTATTCGATGGGGTAGCAGAGACACATTTTGCCTTGGCGCCGCTGCTGCGGCAAAAGATGGCGCAGGGGCTTATCAGTGGCAGTCATTTCACGGGTTACTGGTGTGATGTCGGCACACTGGACAGGTTGCAACAGCTGGAGCTTAGGCAGGCGAAAGGGACTGTTTAACCACGAGCCCGCAACCGGATAAGACAAGACAGTTCAAGATTGAGTATTGGCCCGGCCAAGCACGGGCGCACTATGGGATAACAGATGCGTATTTGGGGTAAATTTTTCGGCGGTGTCATTGGCTTTATGTTCGGGCGTTTCTTCGGCGCCTTGCTGGGGATCTGGCTTGGGCATCTATATGACAAGCGGATGGCGGCCTCTCAGGGGCTTCCGGGGGGCAGTCGGCAGGCACAGTTTTTCAACACCACTTTTGCCGTTATGGGGCATATCGCCAAGGCCTCGGGGAGGGTGACCGAAAACGATATCCGCATGGCCACCAGTCTGATGGATATGCTGCGCCTCAGCGGCACGGCACGAAAAGACGCCCAGCAGGCGTTTCGCGAGGGCAAGGAGCCGGACTTTGAACTGGAAGCCAGCCTGCGCCGCTTTCGACGCATCACCTTTGGTCGCCGGGAAGTGCAGCAGATGTTTCTGGAAATTCAAATCCAGACTGCCCTGTCTGACGGTGAGCTGCAGGACAAGGAATATGCAATACTGCAGGTGATTGCCAGAGAGCTGGGATTCAGCAGCTTTCAGCTCGATGAACTGCTCAAGCGTTGGCAAGCGGAGCTGCGTTTTCAACAAGCTCCCGGCGATCATAGACCATCGGTTGCCGATGCCTATGAAGTCTTGGGGCTGTCAGAATCCGCCAGCGATCAGGACATCAAACGCGCCTATCGCAAATTGATGAATGAACACCATCCGGATAAGTTGGTAGCCAAGGGCTTACCGGAAGAGATGATGGAGTTGGCCAAGCGTAAGGCTCAGGATATTCAGGCGGCTTACGACAGGGTCAAGAGCAGTAGAGGAATGCGCTGAGCCTCGCCCTTGGGTGTTGGCTCATGCTGTTAAAGAGGGTTCACCCAAGGAGAGCGCCATGAAACTTGCTTATTCAATTCCCTTGTTATTGGCCCTGAGTGGCCAGGCTACGGCCGAAGTGTTTGTTGCGCCGTTTGGCGGCTACAGCTTTGGCGGCAATGATCTGGACTATAGGTCCAGCGAAAGCACGGTTAATAACAACAGTAGTGCGGATATTACCGAGGCCGGTCATTTTGGCTTTATGTTGGGGCTGACGACGTCAGAGCCGGGTGACATGTATCTGCTTTACTCCCATCAGGGCACAGAGCTCAGTGGCAGCGGTTTCCCGGGCACTGACAAGCTGATGGACCTCAGCGTCGATTATCTGCATCTGGGGGGCACCCTCTATTTTCCCAAAGACAAGCTGCGGCCCTATGTCACCGCCAGTGCCGGTTTGACGCAATTGCGTCCCGAGCATGGCAGCAACGAAACCCGTTTTTCCATGGGGCTAGGGCTGGGGTTGGATTATCAACTGCTGGAGCAGCTATCCCTGTTTGCCGATGTGCGCGGCTATGCGACCCTGATAAACAGCGACAGCAGCCTGTTTTGCGATGCCAATCAGTGCTTATGGCATATCAAGGGCGATACCCTGTGGCAGGGGCAGGCCAATCTGGGGTTAAGATACCGTTTCTGAGTGGGGTAACAAAGAGGTGAGTATGAGCTTAAAAATAGTGGTTCTGGATGGCTTTTGTCTCAATCCTGGTGATCTCGATTGGTCGCCACTCAAGGCACTTGGGGAGCTTAGCGTCTATGACAGAACCCCGGCGGAGCTTGTGCTGCAGCGCGCCCAAGGCGCCGATGTTTTGCTCACCAACAAGACAGTGCTCGGGGCGCAGCAACTGGCGGCGCTGCCTGGGCTCAAGTACGTAGGCATTCTTGCCACGGGCACCAATGTGGTTGACTTACAGGCCGCCGGCGACCTTGGCATCACAGTCACCAATGTGCCTGGCTATGGTCCGGATGCGGTGGCGCAGATGGTCTTTGCCCATCTCTTGTATCACACCCAACAAGTGGCGCAGCACCACCAGGCGGTGGTGGCGGGGGCCTGGAGCCAGTGCACCGACTTCTGTTTTACTCTGTCACCGCTGATGTCACTCTCGGGCAAGGTGATGGGAATTGTCGGTTATGGTGATATAGGCTCGCGAGTGGCGAATATTGCCAGGGCGCTGGGGATGCGGGTGCTGCTGCATACCCGAACTGAGCGCCATGACCTGGCCGAAGGCATCAGCTGGGCGCCACTGGAGCAGCTGTATCGTGAAGCCGATGTGATCTCGCTGCACTGCCCGCTGACAGCGGCGACCGAGAAGATGATCAATCAAGACTCGCTGCAGCTGTTAAAGCCCGGGGTGATTTTGATCAATACCGCCCGTGGCGGGCTGGTGGATGAAACTGCGCTTGCCACAGCACTCAATCAGGGCAAGTTGCGGGCCGGAGTGGACGTGCTCTCCAGTGAGCCTCCCAAGCCGGATAACCCCTTGCTCAATGCCAAAGGAGTCAGCATAAGTCCGCACAATGCCTGGGCGACGCTAGAGGCCAGGCAGAAGCTGTTGGATATTGCCGTGGACAATCTGCGCGCCTTTATTGGCGGAGACTCTGTTAACCAGGTTTAGACGCTATTAACCGAGTTTAACTGTTGCACAGTTGCCGATAGGAGCGGGACTCCAACATGGCTTGGGTCAGCCCGAACCGGGCCGCCAGTTGCCAAAGCTCGCTGCGAAGCTGCTCCAGCTTATCGCTATCGTCGGTCATGATCGCCAGCTCGGCAAAATCGCCGAGCCCCGCCAGGCTGTCCAGCGTCATATGCCACTTGCCGATAAAGTAGATGCTGCGGCGTTTTTGCAGCCGCTGCACCGGCACATAGCCCATGGCGCTGAGCATGCTGCGGGCCCTGGCAGCATCCGAGATATTGACCGCTTCACAGCAATCTGCTCCCGGGCCCTTGAGGATCCACAGCAGATTGTTGGATGGCTGCATCTCCCGGATGCACAGTGACTTGTCCGCCGCGGCCAGTTGACCATCCGGGGTATCGAAGTAGCAGTCGTCCTCCTGATTATCGGCAAACATGCACTCATGCTCCATGGCATTGATGCGCTCAAGCAGTTGTTGTTTGCTGCAAGACTCATTCAGACGGAACTTGAGTTCCACTTCATACTTACCCTGAAAATGCTGGCTCATGGCGGTCTCTTTTAAAAAATCACTTCTACTTTGGCGGCGCTGCGTAGAGCCTTGTCTATGGCGCTTTGAATATCCAGATCCCTTGCCAGGGCAACACCCAGACGGCGGCGACCATGGATCTCCGGCTTGCCGAACAGTCGCAGCTGGGTGTCGGCTTCGCTCAGCGCTGCTGCAAGGCCTGTGTAACGCAGGTTGTCTGAGTCGCCTTCTTTGAGCACCACAGCCGAAGCGCTGGGGCCGTGCTGGCGGATATTGGCGATCGGCAATCCGAGAATGGCACGCACGTGCAGGGCAAACTCGGACAGATCCTGGCTTATCAGGGTCACCATGCCGGTGTCGTGTGGGCGGGGCGAGACTTCAGAGAAGTAGACTTCATCACCCTTGATAAAGAGTTCTACCCCAAACAAACCGTGGCCGCCGAGCGCCTCAACTACTTTGGCGCCTATCTGTTGTGCCTTTTCCAGGGCCGCTTGGCTCATGGCCTGTGGCTGCCAGGATTCGCGGTAGTCACCGTCTTCCTGCCTGTGGCCTATAGGCGCACAGAAATGAATGCCGTTGACTGCACTTATGGTGAGCAGGGTGATTTCGTAGTCGAAAGGCACAAAACCTTCGACTATCACCCGGCCTTGACCGGCGCGGCCACCTTGCTGGGCATACTCCCAGGCCGCGGCTATCTGGGCTTGCTCGCGGATCACGCTCTGGCCCTTGCCCGATGAGCTCATCACCGGCTTGACCACGCAGGGCAAACCTATTTGGGCCACCGCCTGATTGAATTCTGTCTCAGTGTCGCAAAAGACGTAGGGCGACGTGGGGATCCCCAGCGTCTCTGCTGCCAGACGGCGAATGCCTTCTCTGTCCATGGTCAACTGGGTGGCTCTGGCAGTGGGTACTACCTTCAGGCCTTCGGCCTCCATCTTTGCCAGCGTTGCTGTGGCTATGGCTTCGATTTCCGGAATGACCAGATGGGGTTTCTCCAGCTCTATGACGGCGCGCAGCGCCTCGGGATCGAGCATGTTCACCACATGAAAACGATGACTGACCTGCATGGCAGGGGCATTGGGGTAGCGGTCGACGCCAATGACTTCGACGCCCAGGCGCTGCAGTTCAATCGCAACTTCTTTGCCCAGTTCGCCGCAGCCGAGCAGCATGGCGCGCACGGCGCCTTGGCTAAGGGGAGTGCCTAACATAGTGTGGGTACCTTTGGTTATTGTAGCTGCCTGTGGCAGCGGATTTTTTTGCTAGTTTACCCTTTGGCAATCGGCTTGGGCGGAAGGCTTGATAAATTGTGCGCTGGATCACTGCTTGCGCTGCTGTGGCGGATGTTGAAACTTTGTTATTCTTAAGTCCGCTATTATCGTGCGGGAAGCCAGAATGCAGGATGTCAAAGACTTAACCGGGGTGCTCAGGGGCGGTACGCCCTTGGTGATAATTGAAACGTATGAGGAGCCCAGGGTACTGGAGCTGCTCAAACGAGTGGCCGGTGTGCTGATGCGGCCCCTGTATGGCTGGAGTGTTACCCAGGGGCTCAAGCGGCTGGACAGGGAAGTCGGGGTGCAGAAATTCAATGCCGAACCGACCGATATTCTGGCGCACATCAAGGCCAGCCAGCAACAGGGGATCTATGTGCTCTGTGACTTTCACCCCTATGTGGTCGATGCGCCGCGTAACGTGAGAATGATCAAGGAGATTGCCCTTGAGCACGAAACCTTGCAGCACACCCTGGTGATGGTCAGCCACGCCTTTGATGTGCCCCCTGAACTGAGCCGATACTGCGCTCATTTCTCCCTCTCCATGCCAGGGCAGGCCCAGTTGGAAAACCTCATTATAGAGGAAGCGCGCCTGGCCCGAGCCAAAGGGGTATTGAATCGTCTCGATGAAGCCGTGATCCCACTGCTTGCCGGTAATCTTCGTGGTCTGAGCCATGCCGATGCCCGCCGTCTTGCCCGTAAGGCCATCTGGGATGATGGTGCCTTGTGTCACTCGGATATTCCCGTGGTCAACAAGGCCAAGTTTGAGCTTTTGGATATGGAAGGTGTGCTGCAATTTGAATACGACACTTGTGACTTTGCCGATGTTGCCGGGCTTTCCAGACTCAAGGAGTGGCTGAACCACAGGCGCCTTGGCAGCGATGCGCAATCGTTCGATACGCCCAAGGGCGTGATGCTGCTCGGGGTGCAGGGCAGCGGCAAGAGCCTGGCGGCCAAGGCGGTGGCCGGGATCTGGCAGCGGCCTTTACTGCGCCTGGATATGGCCGGACTCTACAATAAGTACATAGGCGAGACGGAGCGCAACCTCAAGAAAGCGCTGGAGATGGCGGAATTGATGGCGCCCTGCGTACTCTGGATAGATGAAATTGAAAAGGGGCTGGGCAGCAGTAACAGCGATGAAGGCACCTCGAAGCGGATCCTCGGCACCCTGCTGACCTGGATGGCAGAGCGCAAGTCCGAGGTCTTTATGGTGGCTACTGCCAACGATATCAGCGCGCTGCCCCCCGAGCTGCTGCGTAAGGGACGCCTGGATGAGATATTTTTTGTCGACCTGCCGGATAGCTCCACCCGGGAGGAGATCTTCCGTATCCACTGCCGCAAGCGCAATATCGATCCGGCCGCGCTGGAATTGGCGAGTCTGGCAAGCGCCAGTGAAGGTTTCTCCGGCGCCGAGATAGAGCAGGCGGTTATTTCCGCCCGTTATGCTGCGAGGGCAGCGGGGCAGGAGGCCAACCAGGCCTGGCTGTTCGATGCCCTGAGTCGGACCCGCCCCTTATCTGTGGTGATGGCCGAAAAGCTCAACGCTCTGCGTCAATGGGCCAACGGCCGCACTGTGATGGCTCACGGTTGAGGCGGAAACTGGCTCAGGATCCGCATCACGGTTTCCCGGGTTGCCTGAGCCTTACCTTCGCCGCCATCGCTGAAGCTGAACTGATCGCTGCCGCGCCAGATGAGGCGGTTGCTACTCGCTTCTATGATATCGATTTGTATGGTCTGGAGTTTGGCATCGGCTCCCAGAGGCACACCCACACTGGTGCCAACGCCTATGCCACCGCCAGATCCCCAGGTGCCGCTGCCAAGGCCGATGGAGAGGCCCTTGTCTTTCGGCTTATCTGTAGTGCGAAAGGCAAAGGAAACCTTGAAGTCCGCTGACTCGGTGACTTCGATAAATTGTTTGCTTTTCAGCGTGTCGACAATCGCCTGATTGATCCGCTCGGCGCTCAGGGGATCATCACTGCTGGAAATCGGCAGGGGGGTGAACTTTTGTAGCTTGGCGAAGCTGTATCCTGGGTCGTAGTCTTGTTTCGGCTGCTGGGCGCAGGCTGTCAGCAGCAGGGGTAACAGCAGCAAGAGTGTCCTGAATTTCATCGCTTGTCCTCCGTGAAGGGATATACCTTACCCTGTGACTTTGTGCCAAAGCGGCCGTCAGTGCAAGAAGTGGATAAAAAATCGCCTTTTTAAGAATGAGATGATATACCTAAGGTTCAGCCGTCAGAGAGCCTGCATTTACGCCCCTATGGAACAACTGGTCTTTTTTGATATCCCCAGCCCTTGTATTGGTGTCTGCCAGACAGATGCCAAGGGCGATTGCAAAGGTTGTTTTCGGAACCGCGAAGAGAGGTTCGATTGGCTCAACTTTTCCGATGCCCGTAAATTGGATGTCATTCGCCTGTGCAAGGCGCGCAAAAGGCGCCGGCAGCTGGCGCAGATAAAGGCGCGCAGGGAACAGCTCAAGGAGGAAGAGTTGCAGTTGAATCACAGCCTGGACTTTGATGCCAAAGGCGACGAAGACGAACCTCTGGACTTCAGTGATTTCAGTCTCGATTGAATTCCCGCTTGGGCAGGCCGATGCAAAAACGGGTTTCCCCGGGGCGGCTGAACAGCAGGATTTCGCCGTGATGGCGTTCGACTATGCGCTTGATAATTGCCAGCCCCAACCCAAAGCCTTTATTGCTGTTGCGTGAGGTATCGCTGCGGACAAAGGGCTCGAAAATCTTGTGCTGTTCCTCTTCTGGGATCCCTTCACCATCGTCTTTAACCTCGATAGTTACCCTGTCTTTTTCCTCATTCAGAGTCACCAGAATTTGGCTTTCGGCAAAGCGTTGGGCGTTGGTGAGCAGGTTTTGCAGTGCTCTTTCAATCAAGGCCGGTTCACAGGTGAAGGGCAGTTTGGCGACTGAGCTATCCAGGGTTATCGGAATAGGGCTCAGGCTCTGCAGTCTGTCTATCACTTGGCGGCAGAGGGCGGTGAGATCGCAGCTCTCCTGTCTCAGCCCTGTTTGGGCCGACTCCAGGCTGGCGTAGGTGAGCATCTCCTGCAGCAAGGATTCCATCTCTTTGACATCTTCTGTCATGCCGGCAATAAAGTCGGCTCTGGCCGCTTCATCGGCGCCTTCACGGCAATAGTTGGGGATCAGCGCCAGGGCAAACTTGAGCCTGGCCAGCGGCGTGCGGATCTCGTGGGAGACAGCATTGGCCAGGTGGCGCTGGTTGTCGATAAGAGCCCCGATGTGCCGCGCCATCTCATTGAAGGTGTGCGCCAGGGGTTTTACCTGAGAGCGGGGCGAAAGCTTGATACGGGTATCCCATTTGGCCTGACCAAGTGCCTGGGTGGCTTGTTTCAGCACCTTGAGATCCCGTGACAGCGGCCAGACCCAAACCAGGGCAACCCCGGCCAGAGATAGATAGAAGAACAAAGTGAACAGGCCGCGCAGACTGGCTCTGGGGTCTGTATCTATTGGGCCAGTCATCAGCACCTGTTGATCCAGACGGATAAACTGCATCTGCTTGCCAGAGTTGGTCAGGGTGGTGAAGACTTCACCGGGAGCCAACTCGCCATCGTCTGCCAGGGTGATCTTGTCGGCACTGAACAGACGCAGCGGGTAAGTGGCATTGACATTGGCGGCGGCAATCGCCTGTTGCCGCTGCTCTGGGGGCATGGGTTTCAGCATGGCCGCCATTGCCATCAAAGGCGCATCGGCCAACAGTTCCGCCTCGTCATCGTGTTGCTGCCAGAGGGCGTCGAGGGTCCATCCCAGCCCGAGAAAACTCAGGCTGATCAGCAGGTACAAACTGATGAAGAGGCGTTTCACTCGGTAACCTACAAGAGGATCAGCTGTTCCAGGCCTCGGGAGCAAATAGATATCCCTGGCCCCAGACCGTCTTGATCCTGAACGGTGTTTCTATGTTATCGCCCAGCTTCTTGCGCAGGCGGGAAATGCGCACGTCTATCTTGCGATCCTTGCCGTCGAAATCGATATTCAGCAGGCATTGGTAGATATACTGGCGGCTCAGCACCTGGCCAGCCTGGGATGCCAGCAGCCACAGGAGTTCAAATTCGTGACTGGTGAGATCCACCTCTTTCTCGCCCAAACGAATCGCCTGGGTGTGAGGATCTATGCTCAGCTTGCCAAAGCTCAGGCAGTGGGATTCTGCCATAGGTGGCTTGGTATGACGTCTCAGCAGATTGTTGATCCGCGCGACCAAGAGTGCCGGGTCAACCGGTTTAACCACATAGTCATCGGCGCCCAGTTCCAGGCCTTTGATTTGATCTTCGTTGGAGCCAAGTGCGCTCATCAGCAGGATAGGGCCGGCAAAGTAATCCGGCAGCTTTTCACATAATGTCAGTCCATCCATCCCCGGCAGCATGATGTCCAACAGGATAATGTCTGGCTTGTAGTTAAGCAGTCTGGTCAGTACTGTGTCACCGCGGCGCTCAACTTCTACATGCATGCCATGGGACTTGAGATAATCCACAATAAGGTTGGCAAGACGAATGTCGTCTTCCACCAATAAAACTCGGTGAGTCGATTGCGCTGAGGTCATCAGAATAAACTCCAAGGGTTGCGATATCTTCGCCTGACGCTGGTGTCAGACACGGGCGTAGTTCTAAAGTAAACGCCGGCTAAGGTTTGCCATGTGTCTTTATCTACCATGACAAAGTGAATGTCCTCACTGGTTGTGAGTCGGAATGTGAGGCTGTGCACATCTTCAGTTTCACTGCACCAACGTTGTAACCCTTCGTAATCAGAAAGGATACAAACTGCACCGTTTGTATTACTCCAGCTTAAACTGACGTCAAGCGAACAGGTGTCCTCTTCACTCTTGAGAATACAGAGCTGTGGTGTGATAGCCAGCTTGGCTTCTTGATTATTATTATCTGGTTCGGCCTGTACCTTGGCTGCAAATATCATTGACAACATCAGCAGCGGGAACAGCCAACACCAGCCTTTTGCTAAGCGCACCTTGTTTTAAAACCTATAGGCAGCACCAATGAAAAAAGCTCTGACATCATCTTCATCCAGCAGAGGGCTCTTGGCTATTTCATCGGCAAGTTGGGTATAACGCAGTCCTAATACAAGATCCCAGTCCTCGTTGAGGCTATAGCGACCGGTAAACTCCAGTCCACGGTTAAAGCCTGAACTCCCCTGGTACGCCTGACTCCAATAGGCATTCTCGCTTGGTCTTACGCCAAAGTAATAGTCGACTATTTCTTTACTCTTCCATTCTATGTTCAGGGCAAACTCCAGTTTCCAGCGTTCCAATGTCAGATGATATAACCATCTGGCTTTGGCTTCAGTGCCCCGGTGAACATTGAACATATCATGTGTAAGCGAAAGATTCAGTATACCGTATCGAGTGTAAATAAAAGCCTCGGCTCCGCCAAGAAATGTAAAGTGCCTGTCCTCCAATTCGTTAAAAACTTTTGGTGGTTCACTGCTTTGCATTAACATTACCGGCGCGGCGCGGCTCTCTGGGGTAATGGAGACTTGAGATCCGCCACTGAAGGTAAACACATTGCTGGGATCCCAGCGGTAGAAAAAAGCCCGCTCTCTGCTGTAAGCCGTCACCAGGTTGATGGTGTAGTTTTCCGACTCCGCCAGGGTCAGCCCCAGATTACCGTTGTCAAAAAACCAGTTCTCACCATAGTAGGCAATACTGGGGATCACATAGAGGGGAATATCGTCCTGATGGCGCAAGGGGTTGCTCTTTTGGCCGTAACCCAAAGCCAGTCCAAGATCCCATTCACCAACAGGTATGCACTCTCTCTCCTCGCAATAGGGATGGGCCCAGGCGCTGAGAGAAAAGAGGCTGATAATGAATAAACAGAGCCGTACAGACATGAATACCGGAAATATCAGTAATAACTATGACCAAGATTGTGCAGAAGATTAGCATTTGTCCGGCGCAAATTCAGAGATTTCTTTCATAAAGGTTGCAATTTGATACAGACGTAATCTTTGTTTGGCAGAGGTTTCAGCTCTGGGCAGACATCCGGGACTGAGGTAGCATGATGAAAATCAGCTGAAAAAAGGACAAAGCTATGGCCCGTAATCCCTTCGATTGGCAAGATCCCTTGCAGTTTGACAGTCTGTTGCAGCCGGAAGAAAGGATGATCCGTGACACTGTGCATGAATATGCCCAAAGCAAGTTGCAACCCAGGATCCTGCAGGCAAATCGCGAGCAATACTTTGATCCCGAGATCATGACAGAGCTTGGTGCTCTGGGGTTACTCGGGGCGACTCTGCCGACTGAATATGGCGGCGCCGGGGTCAACTATGTCAGCTATGGCCTAATTGCCCGGGAGATAGAGCGGGTCGACAGTGGTTATCGCTCGGCCATGAGTGTGCAGTCCTCTTTGGTGATGCATCCGATTTTTGCCTACGGCAGTGAAGAGCAGAAACAGAAATACCTGCCAAGGCTGGCACGGGGTGAGCTGATTGGCTGTTTTGGCCTGACCGAGCCGGATGTAGGTTCAGATCCCGGCGGCATGAAGACTCGCGCCGAAGCCATCCCGGGAGGGTATCGGCTCCATGGCAACAAGATGTGGATCACCAATTCACCGATTGCCGATCTCTTCCTGGTTTGGGCCAAGCTGGATGGGGTCATTCGTGGCTTTTTAGTGGAAAAGGGCACCCCTGGGCTGTCGGCGCCCAAGATAGAGGGCAAGTTCTCTCTCAGGGCCTCGATAACCGGCGAAATTGTGCTGGACGGGGTTGAAGTGGGTGTCGATGCTTTGCTGCCCAACGTCGAGGGGCTCAAGGGGCCCTTTGGTTGTCTCAACAAGGCCAGATACGGCATCGCCTGGGGCGCGTTGGGCGCGGCCGAGTTTTGCTGGCATGCCGCGCGGCAATACAGTCTGGACCGAGTCCAGTTCGGCAGGCCGCTGGCGGCCAATCAACTGATCCAGAAAAAGCTGGTGGACATGCAGACAGAGATCACCACGGCGCTGTTTGCCTGCTTGCAGGCCGGTCGCTTGCTGGATCAGGACAGTTTGGCTATCGAGGCCATCTCGCTAATCAAGCGTAACTCCTGCGGCAAGGCGCTCGAAGTCGCTCGCCAGGCCAGGGACATTCACGGTGGTAATGGTATCAGTGACGAGTTTCATGTTATCCGGCATCTGATGAACCTGGAAGCGGTCAATACCTATGAGGGGACCCATGATATTCATGCCTTGATCCTGGGACGGGCCCAGACAGGCTTGGCGGCTTTTAGTTAAGGAGAACAACAGAGTGCAGGCAACAGAGTTTGAACCCAAGGTGAGTCAGTCACAACAAGAGGTAGTGGTGCGCCACAGCGAGCACACGGATATTCCGGCAATACGGGCGCTATTTACTCAGCCCAGCTGTTATGCCGGCACCTTGCAGCAGCCCTTTCCGTCACTCGAGAAGTGGTATAAGCGCCTGGGCGAACTGCCGGATGGTTACTATTCACTGGTCGCAGAGTGGCAAGGGGAAGTGGCCGGTCAGCTCTCCTTACAGGTACAAACCAACCCCAGACGTAAGCATGTGGCCGATCTGGGGATGGCGGTGAGTGAAGAGTGCCGCGGTATCGGCGTGGGTTCTACGCTGCTGGCAGCCGCTGTGGATTTGGCCCATAACTGGTTGGCGGTGAGACGCCTTGAGCTGACGGTTTATACCGACAATCACGCCGCCATAGCGCTCTACAAACGCCATGGCTTTGTGATTGAGGGTGAGGCGAGGGACTATGCCTTCCGTGATGGCGAATATGTGGATGTATTTTTCATGGCCAACATCCGCGAATGATTATTCAAACATCAAGAACAGATAGACCACAAACAACACCAAGTGAGTCGCCCCGTGCAGCGCATGGGTGCGGCCACTGCTGAAACTCACCTTACAAACCATCAGCGTGGTCACCAGCAATACCATATCTGCGGGACTGAGCCCCAGCCTGACCTCTTCACCGGCAATACTGCCCACCAGAAGTACGGCAGGCACGGTCAGGGCTATGGTGGCCAACACAGAACCAAAATAGAGATTCATCGCTCTTTGCAACTGATTATTGAGCGCCGCTTTTATGGCCCCTACGGCTTCCGGCGCGAGAATAATACAGGCTACCAGGAAGCCACCCAGGCTCGCCGGCGCGCCCAGAGTGGTAATGCTGTAGTTGATGGGCATGGCCAGGGTCTTGGCTAGCAGCATTACGGTTACCAGGCAGATGAGCAACAGCACTCCGTGGTAGAGGTTGGAGTGGCTGGAGGCATGATGATGGTGCTCGTCATCCAGGTGGTCGGCATCAACAAAAAAGTGGCTATGGCTCTTGGTTTGGATCACCAGGAAGATGCCGTAGAGCATTATCGACACCAAGCCAAGCATCCAGGACATGGAAACCGATAGGCCGCCTATGCTGCCGCCTTCGGTAAAATTGGGCAGCACCAGACACACCAGGGCCAGCGGGATAATGGCGACCAGGTAGGATTTTACCCCATCGAGATTGAATTGCTGGGTATGATAACGCCAACCGCCCAGCAGCAGCGTCAGCCCCACCAGGCCGGTAGAGATGATCATCACCACGGCAAACATGGTGTCCCGGGCCAGGGTTGGGTTGGAGTCACCTGTCAGCATCACTGAGGAGATCATCACCACTTCCAATGAGATCACCGACAGGGTGAGGATCAGGGTGCCATAGGGATCGCCCAGTCGAATCGCCAGAATATCTGAATGGCGCACGACTCCGAAAATGGTCCAGATCACTACCACAAGCAGCAATATCGACAGCGGGATATAAACGGCGAGCGGAGTTCCGTCCGCCAGATACTCAGCGCCACCTGTCTTAAAGAATAACAAGGTAATCAAGGCGATAAGCAGTGACATTTCTTCTTTGATAAAAGCCAGCATGGCAGGTTTCCATCGTCGCTATAAAGCCGCATTATACTTTGGCATTGATGTCAAAAAAAACACCAATATGCTGTTTTGCCCTGTTTTTTCTACCCGAATTCAGGGGATATCGGCGGCACTGCACACCTGGTTGCGACCATTTTTCTTGGCCTGGTACATGGCCTTGTCGGTATCTGCCAAGAGCGTCTCCAGCTGATAGCCGGAAATTGCAGCTTCAGAGACCCCAAAGCTGGCGGTCAAGGTAAAGCTGTGACCCGAATCCGAGGTATCGGCCTGCTCCAATAATTCCCGCAGAATTTCGGCAAAGGCTATCGCCTTGTCGATACGGGTCTCAGGCATCAACAAGCAAAACTCTTCGCCACCAATACGCCCCAGTATTTCCTTGCCGTTACATAGGTTTCGGGCGATACGGGCCACTTCCCTCAGCGCCCAGTCTCCGGTCTTGTGACCTTTGGTGTCGTTGATACGTTTGAAATTATCCAAATCCAGCATGATGCAACTCACCGGCAGTTGCTGCAGCTTGCAGTATTCCAGCGCGCTGAGCCCGACCTGAGTGAAATGCCCGCGGCTGAAAATCCCGGTGAGGCAATCAAACTCGGCCAGCTCCCGTAACCGTTTCTGGGTTTTCCAGGATTGGTATCCCCATGTAAGCAGCAAAGTGATGACACAGAAAAGTGCCGCTATCAGCAGCTTGTGGTTGTGGGACTCTGTCTCGGCCAACTGTTGTTTGACCTTGAGCAGCTTGTTCTGTTCATCCAGCAGTGCGATACGGTTTTTTTGCTCCACGCTTTGGTGTTCCGCCAACTGGAATGCCAGGGTCTTGGCTCTGATCTCGTCGAGAAAGGCTTTATCGGCTTCGGAATACTGTATATAGGCATCCAACGCCGCATCAAGGTCGCCGCTTTGTCGGTAATACTGATACAGCACCCGAAAGGCTCGGATACTGGGGTCGCCCTTGCCGGCTTCGGCACCGCCTGCCACGGCTTGGATGGCAAACTCTTTGGCGAGTTCTGGTTCATCTGTGCGCCAATAAGCTTCGGCAAGCAGCGAATAATAGCTGGCAATCATAGGGGCATAGCGGGTCGACTCCATTTGGGGAAGCTGATGTAACAAAAGCTCCAGCGCCTGCTGTGGTTTGCCCTCATTGATATAGAGCTCTGCCTGGTAACTGAGTATAGCGCTGGCGCCCACGGGTTCATTGGCTTCCCGGCAGATATTCAAGGCTTGGGCAAAAGCTCTGTCAGTGGCTTCAATACGCTTCAAGCCAAACAGTGCCTGCAGGCTGAGTTGGTCGGCAAAACAGAGGCTGCGACCATCATTGTGGCCCTTTTCCCTGAGTCTGGTGGCAAAGTGCAGCCCTTGTTGATACTGCCCCAGAAGGTTGTAGAAAACCGCAGCTACCGCCAGACCATGAACATAGAAGCCGTCGTCCTTGATTTGTGGCAAGAGTTGCAGGGTTTGTCGCAGGTTTTCGGCGCCCTGGCTCCACTCGCGCTTGATGGCATTGGTATTGACCAAAGAGGTCAGCGCCCGAAAGCGGATTTCGAGCACAGCGCTAGACTGCACCAGCTCCTGATAGATACTGCGGGCTTTTTCCAAGCGGCCGTTGAAGGAGTGCTCGTAGGCGAGCAGGTAAGACAGGTAGTCCTGCTCGGCAGCAGACATATCGGTACGGCGCAGCTCCAGCTTTCTGAGCATGGCGCTGAACTGCCCGGGCGAACTCGAGCGGATTTCGTCGCTGCGTTGCAGCGCTTCTCCGAGTTCGTCCGAGCCTTGGGCCGCAGTGCTTGCTATCAGGCACAGCAGGGCGCAAATGAGCCGCCTACTGCTGAGCCTCAGGTGCCGTCTAGCTGGCCACAGCTTGTAGCTGTGAAGCTTGATTCTCTTCGTCATCTTCCTGCTCGTCTTTTTCCGGTTCATCTTCGGCCGGGAAAAATATACAGAATACGTCCGGGCAAAGATCCAGCTCGGCCTTCAACTGCAGCAGATCTTTATCTTTGATGGCCGTGGCTATTTCGGCGGATACCCCGGCTTCAGTCAGGGCTTTATCCAGCGCCTCCGGGGCTTGCAGGCTCGGGTCGGCGCCCAGTCGGGCCAGCAGGTTAATCACTTTACTCATACACTCTCCTCGGGTTGATGATACAAGGGCGCCTTGCTACCCAATGCCGCAAGGCGTGCTCGCATTTCTAAGTTAGGTTCGGGTTTTGCAGCCGGAGGGATCACCAAAGTGGTATGGAGCGCCAAAGTGGCCTCTACAAGCTCGCGCAGTTTTATGGCTTCTCTTCTGGGAGAGGCCAGCGCCGTGGTGGCGGCTTCATAAAGCCAGCAGGAGTGCTCTGGACTGTAGAGCCGATAGAGTTCTTCCAACAAGAGTTGCCGATTCTTGGCGTCTGTGATTGTCAGCCCCATGTCGAGATCGCCTGCCAGGCCTATCTGCCACAGGATCAGAGTGGCTGTCGGATCGACTCGCCTGTGGTAGAGCATGAATTGGGTTGCTTCAAAGTGCTGGCAACCATTTTGACCGGGATCTATGCCAAGGTCGGCATAGAGGCAATCGGCAGCGGATATGCCTGGCAGCATCTGCGCCTCAAAGCCTTCATTCCTGGCAATGGTCACGGCCTGGTGAGGCGCTTTGGCAAACACGCCGGGATGTCCATAGAAGGCACCGACCACTTTTTTACCCAAACGAACTTCACTTAGCATGGTATCGACCATCTCCCGATAGCTGAGATGGCGGGATTTTCCGTGAGCATAGCAAGGTTGTAGCGAGCGGACATTGGCATTGAGCTCCTTAAGCCAGAGTTCGACCAGAGGGTCGGATACTCCACAAAACACTATATCGGCCTGCTCGATATGACTGAGGCTGACTGGACTCAGGTGAGCCCCCAGCATCATACCGACGCCGACACAGGTGATAGAGCCTTGCATTGATTTGGCCTCTTTAGTTGTTTTACTAATGTTATCAATGTTTATTATTTTTTAAAGCGCTATTGGAGGTCTGCCACAGAAATGACATCAAGCGGGAGTGCTCAGGCTCGGCCATGACTGGCTTAAACCCCACAGCCAAGGCGACTTTTTTCATCGGTTCGTTCTTTTTATGAGTACGAAGCAGCAGCTCATCGAGGGTCGCTTCGCTTGAGAGTCGCTGCTGCATCAGGTGCAGTAGCTCCTTGGCATAACCTTGTCCCTGAGCCTGTGGGCGCAACAAAATGCCTATTTCGCCCGCTCGCCCGTAGCGGCTGAGGCCCAGTATGCCTATCGGGAGCAGCCTGCGGGTTTTGATACACCAACAATATGTTCGGGGCACCAACTTGTTGTTGGCTGTCAGGGTATGGGTAAATCGCCTTTCGGCCTCTGTTTCACTGAGCTCAGTTGCGATAAAAGACATGACTTGAGGATCGCGATAAAGGCCGGTGAACAAGTCTTTATCCTCTGCTTTCAGAGGCGTTAACAGCAGTCTTGGACTGGTCAATCTGTTCATGACTCTCCTTAGGGGACTGCCGGCTTGGAAACATTTTTCTTACGGGCAAAGCGAACCGTGCCGCTCGCTCCCAGATCGCGACGGAACACTACATAGTAGGGATTGAACAGCGGAAGCCCCAGAATGCTCTGGGCCGGCCAATGGGGCAGTTGTCCCATGAGTTTGAATACGGCATGACCATGCTTGGGGGCATTTGTTTGCCAATAACAGTCAGCTGGGCAGGTGAGTATGCAGGTCTCCCCCTTTTCTCCTTCGAGGTAAAACAACAGCTCCGGCCATTGCTCAAGCTTGAGTTGGTTGCAGGGGATACCTTCTGCCAGCATTTGCTGCACCTTGGAAAGCTCATGGATAAAGGGCTCCAGCACAGAGGCAGCGTCAGGGTGAAGACGGTAAAGACTCTGCAGCAAGCGCTTGAACAGACTCTCGGGCAGGCAGATGAGGGAAGCGCCCGAGTCCAGAATGGCGTTACTCGACCCTCTCTGTTCCAGCTTGCTGTCGGTGGGAGGAAGAGGAATGGCATCCTCACCGTGCCAGCCGACGGCTTTGAGATTGAGGTTATAGTAGCGGTCATGGACGACCTTGATATCGATAAATTGGCCATCGTAGAGATGGGTCTGCTCTTCGCCGCCGCCGAGTATCAGTATTCCTTGATTGAGACTGTCGTCTTTTAAGCTTGCTTGCCTTGTTTCGGCACAGGCATGGTGAATACTGGATCTATGACAGAGTAGGGCAAACCTGTTGGCGCACAGACCATGTTGTTCCATCAGGGTAAAGCAACTGGGAATATCCTGCTCTGGTGCCTGCGAGATTAAGGCCTTAAAGTGCTGCAGCTGCCTTTGATCAAGCACTTGTGCTTGATCACCAAAGGGCCAGGGAAAGGTGTATTTCTGCCGCTGATGTTGCAGAGCGAGATAATGGCTCAAATCATAGCTGCGATTGAGGGGGTGATAGGCCAGTCCCCAGATACCGTCAGCCTCCAGGAATGTGTGCCGGGTTTCCTTGTGTACCAAGGCCAGTGGCGTATCTGTTAATTTCAGCTGCGCCGCCTGAACCTGAGTGTGAATGACAGAGCCCAGCCAGCCTCCCTGGCCATAGCAAATCTCCTGTGCCAAGGCCGTTGGCTTGAGTGACATATCCTGTTCAGGCTGATAGCGCCTGTGCAGCACAGCCATGGTGGAGCTGCCGCTATCTATGATGAGGTTAACCTCACACTCTTCACTGCCGAGTTTGAAAGGAGCGGTATAAACGCCGTCTGCCAACAGGTTGTTGAGTGGCAGCAAAGTGCCGTTGACCAGGGTCGCTCTCTGGGTCATAAGAATAACGTTTGTTAATTTTTTGTTATATTATAAGCCCTTCGAGCGACTGACAAGTGACAGATATTATGCCTGTGGTTGTTTACCCTTATCCCGAGTCAGCCACAAACTGCCCAATACACTGATCAGCAGGATAGCGGCGATGACCGCCAGTGCCAGCATGATAGGCAGATGATAGATATCCAGCAGAAGCATCTTGGTACCGATAAACATCAGGATCAGCGCCAGGCCATATTTGAGCAGCACAAAACGTTCGGCGGCGCCCGCCAGCAGAAAGTACATGGCCCTGAGTCCCATGATGGCAAAGATGTTGGAGGTCAGTACGATAAAGGGATCTGTCGTGACCGCGAAGATGGCCGGAATACTGTCCACCGCGAAGATGATGTCGCTGATCTCTACCAAAATCAGCGCCAGCAACAGGGGCGTGGCAAATAACATACCGCGGCGACGCACCACAAAGCGCTCACCCTGAAGCTTTTTCACCACCCTCAGGTGTTTTCTGAGCCAGCCGAGCAGTTTGCTGTTGGAGAGATCGGTTTCATTATCTTCCTTGGCAAACAGCATCTTGGCGCCGGTAAACAGCAAAAAGGCCCCGAATAGATACAACACCCAGTGGAACTGATTAATCAGCCAGGTACCGCCAAATACCATGGCGGCGCGCATGACTATGGCGCCCAGCACTCCGTAGAGCAGCACCCGCCTTTGCAGCTCGGCGGGGATGGCGAAATAGCTAAACAGCATCAACCAGACAAATACATTGTCCACGGCCAGGGCTTTTTCGATGAGATAGGCGGTGAGGAACTCCAGCCCCTGCTGATTGGCGACTTCGAGACCTGCGGTCTGTTTCAGATAGAACCAGATCCCTAAGTTGAACAGCATGGCGACGCTTATCCACACCAGGGTCCAGATCCCCGCCTCTTTGACCGAGACTTTATGGCTGTGACCACCGCCGACAAACTTAAGATCTATCCAAAGGATCCCCAGTACTATTACCAGAAATCCGCTCCACAACCACCAGGTACCCATTTCGTTATCTCCAAATACAACAAAGCCTGCCACCGACGGCAGGCCAGCTGAAGGAGCACGGATCTTGCCTGTCGGCAAGGTCTCACTTACAAAGCACAGCTCAGTGGCTTTGCCCGGTTGCCGGGTGCGCAAACACCGTAATGACGACAAGCCGGCGAGAAGTTACTCCCCTTGGAATATTCCCCAATTTAACAATATGTTGCCCCGATAGCCAGCGCTGGCAGATGAAATTATCTTAATCTTGCCAACCCTCTGCCCAGGGCGCAAACAGAATGAAAAAAGGGCAGTCGATTGACTGCCCTTACGTTTATCGCTCTTGGGTTAACCGTTAGGCTTCCAGTTTGGCCAGCTCGGCTTGCTGCTCTTTGAGCTTATCCATATCGCGCTTGAGATCAGCCATCTTGCTGCGCTCTTTGTCGATAACGGTTGCCGGTGCCTTGGCGACAAAGCCTTCATTGGACAGCTTGCCTTCAATGCGGGCCACTTCGCCACTCAGCTTGTCCAGCTGTTTGTCGATACGAGCCATCTCGGCCGCTACGTCGATAAGCCCTGCCATAGGGATCAACAGTTCCATCTCGCCCACCAGTTGGGTGGTGGACATGGGCGCGTTGTCGCCATCGGCCAGAATCGTCATGCTTTCCAGCTTGGCCAAGCTAGTGAAGAAGGTTTGGTTGGCTTCTACACGGGCCTTGTCGCGGGCACTGACACTGCGCAGCAAGGCGTTGAGCGGCTTGGACGGAGCTATGTTCAGCTCGGCGCGGATGTTGCGCACGGCAACAGTCACTTGCTTGACCCATTCCAAGTCGGCCATGGCCTCGGTATCGACTTTGTCGGCCTGATACTCAGGGAAGGCGGCCAGCATCAGGGTTTCCCCTTCCACACCGGCAAGTGGTTTGACACGGTGCCAGATGGTTTCAGTGATATATGGCATCAATGGGTGCATCAGGCGCAACAGTTGCTCGAGTACAGTCACCAGAGTATGACGGGTGCCACGCTGCTCGGCTTCAGAGCCGTTTTGCAGCACAGGCTTGGTCAGCTCAAGATACCAGTCACAGAACTGGTTCCAGGTGAATTCGTACAGGGTATTGGCGGCCAGGTCGAAACGATAGGCGCCCATATGCTCTTCGAAGGTCTTGACCGTTTGGTTGAACAGACCTGTGATCCAGCGATCTGCCAGTGACAGCTGCATCTCACCGCCGGCCTTGCCGTTGGGTGAGTTGGGGCCGCAATCCTGATCTTCTGTATTCATCAGTACATAGCGGGAAGCATTCCACAGCTTGTTACAGAAACTGCGGTAACCGTCCAGGCGCTTCATGTCCCAGTTGATGTCACGGCCGGTGGATGCCATGGCGGCCAGGGTAAAGCGCAGCGCGTCGGTACCGTGGGCCTCGATGCCGTCGGCAAACTCCTTGCGGGTGCTCTTTTCTATCTTGGCGGCCAGCTGCGGTTGCATCATGTTACCGGTGCGCTTGCCAACCAGAGATTCGAGATCTATGCCATCGATCATATCCAGAGGATCCAGCACATTACCCTTGGACTTGGACATCTTGTTGCCTTGCTCATCACGGATAAGCCCGGTCACATAGACAGTCTTGAAAGGCACCTGAGGTGTGCCGTCTTCATCCTTGATGAAGTGCATGGTCATCATGATCATCCGGGCTACCCAGAAGAAGATGATGTCGAAACCTGTCACCAGCACGTCTGTGGGGTGGAAGGTTTTCAGCTCAGGAGTTTGCTGTGGCCAGCCCAGGGTGGAGAAGGTCCACAGGGCAGAGGAGAACCAGGTATCCAGTACATCATCATCCTGACGCAGAGCAATATCGCTTGCCAAGTTGTGCTTGGCACGGACTTCGGCTTCGTTACGGCCGACATAGACCTTGCCGCTGTCGTCATACCAGGCCGGAATGCGATGCCCCCACCACAGCTGGCGTGAAATACACCAGTCCTGAATGTCACGCATCCAGGAGAAGTACATGTTCTCGTATTGCTGAGGCACAAACTTGATATCGCCGTTTTCCACCGCTTCTATGGCTGTCTTGGCCAGTGGTTTGACAGACACATACCATTGGTCTGTCAGCAGCGGCTCAATCACCACGCCGCTGCGGTCGCCATAAGGCACTTTCAGGCCGTGGGGCTCGATTTTTTCCAAAAGACCCAGGGTCTCGAATTCGGCGACAACTGCATCGCGGGCCTTGAATCTGTCCATACCGGCGTAACGGCTTGGCAAAGAGGCGTCCAATTCGGTGTTGAGGCTACCGTCGACATTCACCACTTCGGCCACAGTGCGGATGGCGGCATCCTGGGTGAGTATGTTGAACATAGGCAGATTGTGACGCTTGCCGACTTCATAGTCGTTGAAGTCGTGGGCCGGGGTGATCTTCACGCAACCGGTACCGAACTCCATATCCACATAGTCATCGGCCACCACAGGAATACGGCGGTTAACGATTGGCAGAATGATCTCTTTGCCTATCAGGGATTGATAACGCTCATCGTCAGGGTGCACGGCAACGGCGCTGTCACCCAGCATGGTTTCCGGACGTGTGGTGGCGACAATCAGATAGTCTTTACCGTCGGCGGTCAGGGCGCCATCGGCGAGTGGATAGCGGAAATGCCACATGTGGCCCTGCTTTTCCTTGTTTTCCACTTCCAGATCGGAGATCGCAGTGTGCAGCTTGGGATCCCAGTTAACCAGGCGCTTACCGCGATAGATGAGATCATCTTCATAGAGGCGAACAAACACTTCCTGCACGGCTTCCGACAGGCCTTCGTCCATGGTGAAACGCTCGCGGTCCCAGTCTACCGAGGCGCCCAGGCGACGCATCTGGCGGGTAATGGTGCCACCGGACTGGTTCTTCCATTCCCATACTTTGTCCATAAAGGCTTCACGGCCCAGGTCGTGGCGGCTCTTGCCTTCTTCGGCGGCGACTTTGCGCTCCACCAACATCTGGGTGGCGATACCGGCATGGTCGGTACCCACTTGCCAGAGGGTGTTCTTGCCTTTCATCCGCTGGTAACGGATCAGGGTGTCCATAATGGTATCCTGGAAGGCGTGTCCCATATGCAGGCTGCCGGTGACATTCGGCGGCGGGATCATGATGCAATAGTTGCCCTGGGACTCGTCACCGTGGGGCTTGAAGTAACCTTTCTCTTCCCATACACGGTAGAGCGCTTGTTCAATAGACTGCGGATTGTATGTTTTTTCCATGGGAACTGTCGTTTCTCAAACAAAATTAAGTGGTTGTGTTGCCAAATCCTGGGTGCTGAGCGTGACTCCCAGATTACGATACTGGCGGTATCTGTCCCTGGCCAGGGCCTTGTGTTGCTCATCACCGGCAACAAAATCTATGATCCTGCCAAAGTTTACCGCAAACGCCGGGGCTTCATTGGCCAGATTGATCAGTATCGGGCGGCGTTGATTGGGCCCCAGCCTGTCAAAGCCGATTTCAACCGGTGCACCGGCGGCAGGGCCTTCCCCTTTGAGGTTGTGGGGCACAAAAGCACTGGGCTCAAACTGCCACAGCAGCTCGTCAATCCCATGGGCCTGAGCCTGATCCTCACAGTGAATATAGAGCCATTCACCCTTGGCATAATGCTGCCCGGCCAACTGACAGGCAAGCAGTTGCAACTGCTCGGCGCTTGGTTGCTGTGCTGCATTCGGCAGCAGATAAAAAGTTGCCTTGCTCATCGCCTGCATCTCACCCCTGCACAGAACACTGGTAGCCATTTGACATAAGAGGAGGATTTTACACCTTTTGGCCAAAGGTTGAAATGGTCCGCGCCATCCAGATAAGGCTCTTGAGCTATTGGGTGACAAGCTACACCTATATTGCCAAGGGCTGGGAAAGTGTCGATACTCGTTTGACGCTTTTGTTCCGGAGTCAATCATGGAGTTACAACTCTTTCAAGTGGATGCCTTTACCACTGAGCTGTTTGCCGGTAATCCCGCCGGTGTAGTGCTCAATGCCGATGGCTTGAATGAGCGGCAGATGCAAAATATCGCCAGAGAGCTAAATAATTCGGAAACGGCCTTTATTTTTAATACTCCAGGGGCCGATTACGATATCGAAGTCAGGTTTTTTACTCCCACTCAAGAGGTCCCTATCTGTGGCCATGCCACGGTGTCGGCCCACTATGTTTATGCCAAAAGTCGCGGTGTCACAGATGGAACCGTGATTCAAAAGACGGGAGCAGGAAAGCTACCGGTTACCATAGCACAGGAAGAGGGCGATATTTCAGTGCTGATGACTCAGGGAAAGGTAGAGTTTGGCGCCATCTTGAGTGCTGCCCAGGTTGAGTCATTGTTGCTGGGTACCGGCTTGCCTGAAGGGGCCCTGGTGACGGATTTGCCGGTACAGATAGTTTCTACCGGCCACTCCAAAGTGATGGTACCACTCAAGAGTAAAGCGCTGCTCGAGCAGGTTGCCTTGGATGAGTCCAAGCTGGTGGCGTTGAGTCGGGAAATTGGTTGCAATGGTTTTTACCTGTTTACACTGGAGCCTGAAGAAGAGGGCGTGCTGGCTGCAGGGCGTATGTTTGCACCTGCCATAGGCATAATAGAAGATCCTGTGACGGGTAATGCCAATGGGCCTTTGGGCGCTTATTTGACTCACTACGGCAGCTTGCCTGCCAGCATGCAGGGCTCGGAGTTTTCCATCGCTCAGGGCGAACAGATGGGCCGCAAGGGATATATGCAGGTGCGGGTCTTTGCCGATAAAGAGACTGTTCACAAAGTTCAAATTAAAGGGCGTGCCCGGATTGTCTTTGAAACCAGGCTTAAGCTGGAGGCCTGATCCAAGGCGTTGTTAAAGACAGCGTGAATAGCCTGAATTAAGCCGTCAAAATTAGCGGCCCTCTTGGCGTTTATGCTTATAGAGGACCGCAAGTCTTGCTTTGCTGGTTACCGAATGGCCGCAGGACTCAACTTGGTGCAGCCATTAGTTTTTATCACAGCGGCTCGGCAACCTTGATCACCAGCTTGCCGAAGTTTTTACCTTCAAGCAGGCCGATAAAGGCTTGTGGGGCCTGCTCCAGCCCTTCGACAAGTTGCTCCTTGTATTGAATTTTGCCTTGAGACAGCCAGTCACCCATATCCTTGGCAAACTCTTCATATCTGTGACCATAATCGTCAAAAATGATAAAGCCCTGCATCTTTATCCGCTTCACCAGAATGGTGCTCATCAGCAGTGACAGGCGATCCGGTCCGGCCGGCAACTCAGTAGCGTTATATTGAGACACCAAACCACATACGGGGACTCTGGCGCTGGTGTTCAGCAGGGGCAATACGGCATCAAATACCTTGCCGCCGACGTTCTCGAAATAGATGTCTATTCCCTGGTCGCAGACTCGGGCCAACTGCTCGGCGAAGTCCTCGGCCTTGTGATCCAGACACTCATCGAAACCCAGTACTTCTTTGGCGTGGCGACATTTCTCTGCGCCGCCGGCAATACCTATGACCCGACAGCCCTTGAGTTTACCTATCTGACCTACGGTAGCGCCAACCGGTCCGGTGGCGGCGGCAACCACCAGAGTTTCTCCCGCTTTGGGCTGGCCAATATCCAGAAGTCCCATATAGGCGGTGAAACCCGGCATGCCCATGACTCCGAGGGTGTATGAAGGGGCAGCCGGCGCTTTGCCGAGTTTCAACAACCCTTCACCGTCCGAAAGGGCATAGTTTTGCCAGCCAGTGTAAGCGAGCACCCACTCACCGACTTCAAAGTCCGGATGATGGGACTCTTCCACCTGGCAAACCGTACCGCCGACCATGATATCGTTCACGGCTACCGGCTCGGCATAGGATTTTGCATCACTCATGCGGCCGCGCATGTATGGATCCAGCGACAGATAGATGGTGCGCAGCAACACCTGGCCGTCACCTGCCACCGGCTTGCTGCTGCTTTCCAGACGGAAGTTGTCTGCATTGGGAGCGCCGCTCGGGCGAGAGGCCAGCACAATGCGCTGATGTGGGTTTTGATTGGCAGTCATAATAGGCTCCATTGGCTTTTATTGCTTAATTAGACCGGTCGTCTAGTTTTTGGTTAAAAAAATCCCGCCACCTGTGTGGCGGGGAGTATCTGTTATTGGCCGCTGTTGTCCAGCCTGCCTGCGAGTATGTTGTCAGTGGTTTGCATTGCCAGATTAAGGGCGTTTTTATCCTGAGTCAGCTTGCTCATCAGGCTGGCCCCCAGCCAGAGGTTGTAAAGTAGCTGCGCCGTCTGGTCACTGTTGCCGACTTTGACAGAGCCATCCCGGTTACCGGCTTCGATACATTCGGCAATAGTGGCAATGATCCGCTTGGCACCTTGCAGCAGCGCCATACGCATCGGCTCAGAGAGATCGGCCACTTCGGCACTCAGCTTCACCACCAAGCACTTTTGCGCGCCACAGACATCGGCGTCGCAGTCCAGCCAGAGTTGCCAGTAGCTTTGCAGCCGCTGCAGCGCCGGAGCGCGCTCATGGCCCAGCAGTGCCTGCAGCTTATCCTGATAATCGTTGAAATAGTCCTTTATCAGGGCTTCACCGAACTGCTCCTTGGATTTGAAGTAGTGGTAGAAGGAGCCCTTGGGGACTTTGGCATGTTGCAGCAGTTGTGACAGGCCAACATTGGAAAAGCCTTTGGTTACGACGAGCTGGTAACCCGTGTCCAGTATGTGTTGGCGTGTGCTTTGTGTCTGTGTGTTCATGACGGCCAGTATAGTTACCATTAGACCAGTCGTCTAGTGGTTTGTTTGAACAGCACTTGTTTTGCATGGAGCCTCGTTAGCAGTATCAAGTGACAAAGGAAACGCGACAGGAAGTAACTGGATGAAAAGCTATGAATTAAAGCGTTCAGAGTTAAAGTAAACGGAGTCATGTCGGCTGGAACTGTATTGGCAAACTCAGCTGTGCAAACCCAGCTGTGCAAACTTTGTCTGAAGCCGAGTTTTATGGGGGATAGTATTGAGCCACTGCTTTTCAACAGGTCGGTTTACTGTGGCTTCGCTCTGTGGTTTGAGCCGTGGATGAATACCATTTTACCCAAGCGCCGGCTCTCTCGGCGATAATCAAAAGGCGGGGGCGATAATCAAAAGACGGGGAAGGAGCAGGACAAAGGGAAGATTGGCTTTATAAAATAGCCAATGGCATGACCCCACAAAAAGAAAAAGCGAAGCACTGGGCTTCGCTTTTTCTCAGCAGGGAGTCAGGCACTTATTCGCCTTGCTCGACTCCGGCGCGGTTCAGCAGGAACTGCGCCAGCATAGGAACCGGACGACCGGTCGAGCCCTTGTTGGCGCCGCTGTTCCAGGCTGTACCTGCTACATCCAGGTGAGCCCAGTGGTACTTCTTGGTAAAGCGCGACAGGAAACAGGCCGCTGTGATAGACCCGGCAGGGCGTCCGCCCAGGTTGGTCATATCGGCAAATGGGCTGTCCAGCATCTCCTGGTACTCATCCCATATCGGCAGGCGCCAGGCGCGGTCACCGCTCTGCTCACCGGCATTGAGCAGCTCGCTCGCCAGTGGGTTATGGGCCGAGAACAGACCTGAGGCGTGTTTACCCAGCGCGATAACACAGGCACCTGTCAGAGTGGCGGTATCGACCACCAGTTCAGGGTCGAAGCGCTCCACATAGGTGAGTACATCACAAAGCACCAGACGGCCTTCGGCGTCTGTGTTAAGCACTTCCACGGTTTGGCCGCTCATGGTGGTGAGAATATCACCTGGGCGGTAGGCGTTGCCGGAAGGCATGTTTTCACAGCCGGCCAGTACCCCAACCACATTGATAGGCAACTTCATTTCACAGATGGCCTTCATGGTACCCAGTACCCCGGCAGCGCCGCCCATGTCGTATTTCATTTCATCCATGGCTTCGCCCGGCTTGAGCGAGATACCACCTGAGTCAAAGGTCAGACCCTTACCCACAAGCACTATCGGCTTGGCGGTCGTGTCGACGGCGCCTTGATATTCCATCACTGTCATGATGGACTCGTTGGCACTGCCACGGCCCACTGCCAGGTAGGCGTTCATGCCAAGCTTGGCCATCTGCTCTTCACCGACAGTGCTAACCTTCAGGTTCTCATGCACTTCGGCCAGTTGCCGGGCCTGCGAGGCCAGATAAGCCGGGTTACAGATGTTAGGTGGCATATTGGCCACGTCGCGGCACAACTGCATACCGGCAGAAACACCGACACCGTGCTCGATGGCGCGCTCGCCGACCGTCAGTTCACGACGGGTGGGGACATTGAATACCAGTTTGCGCAGCGGGCGGCGGGTCTCGCCCTTGCGGGTCTTGAGTCCATCGAAGCTGTAGAGGGTAGAGCTGGTGGTTTCCACGGCTTGGCGCACTTTCCAATAAGTGTCGCGGCCTTTAACGTGCAGTTCGGTCAGGAAGCAAACGGCTTCCATTGAGCCGGTATCGTTGAGGGTGTTGATCGTCTTGGTGATGATCTGCTTGTATTGGCGCTCGTCTAGTTCTCGTTCTTTTCCGCAACCTACCAGCAGAACCCGCTCACTCAGTACATTGGGTACATGATGCAGGAGCAACATCTGCCCGGGCTTACCTTCCAGATCGCCACGACGCAACAGGTTGCTGATGTAACCTTCACTGATTTTGTCCAGTTGTTCGGCGATGCCGGACAGGCGACGGGGTTCGTAAACGCCTACAACTATGCAGGCCGAGCGCTGTTTTTCGGGGCTGCCGCTCTTTACGCTAAACTCCATGAGCTCTCCTAGATTCTTTTAAAGACAAACTTTTTTATTTATTGGATAATGTCTGCTTGTGCCGCCCAAAGGCGGAAAATTTCCTGCAGCAGGGGGCTGGTTTGGCTGACAAGAATCATACGCCTGAAACAACCAAAATGCCGCCTGTTATGGTCAGAAAACTATCAAAAGTAGACAGTCTACATGAAAGTAACACTGACACCAGCAAAAAGATAAGTTTGGATACCGGATTCAGCCTGTGATTGTATTTAGATACTTGATCCGCGAAGTTTTGAAGGCACAAATAGCGGTGCTTTCAGTCTTGTTAGCTATTTTTATCAGCCAGCAATTTGTCCGCATCCTGGCCGATGCCTCCGATGGCGAATTTCCCGCTTCCCTGGTGATGACACTGATAGGCCTCAATCTGCCCGAACTGGCGGTGCTTATCCTGCCCCTGAGTCTGTTTCTGGGGATCTTGCTCGCCCATGGCCGCATGTATGCAGAAAACGAGATGGTGGTCTTTCACGGGGTCGGCATCAGCGAATGGTATGTCACCCGGGTAACTCTGATCCTGGCGTTGCTCAACAGCCTGTTTACCGGTTATCTGGCGCTTTATGTCGCGCCTTGGGCGCAGGACAAACAGCACACGGTTTTGGAAAAGGCTCAGTCAGAGGCCGGGCTTGCCGCCCTGGTTCAGGGACGTTTTCAAACCAGTGCCAATGGCCGGGCTGTGCTCTTTGTTGAAAAAATCAGTAAAGACAACGAACTGGAAAAAGTCTTTGTAGCCCAGCTTCCCGATGCGGAAGACGAGAGCGGCGTTACCAACCTGGTAGTGGCCCATGGTGGCCGGGTAGTGGAAGACGCAACCGGTGGTCAGCGGCTCAAGCTCGATGACGGCGTGCGTTATCAGGGAGCTCCGAACCGGGTGGATTACCAGGTGATTGAGTTCGGCGGTTATCAGATGCAGCTCAAAGAGCAGGAAGTGGATGAGAGGGATCGCAAGTTATCTGCCGTGCCTTTCAAGGAACTGCTCAATACGCCGGGGCCGGAAGCCGTGGCCGAATTCCACTGGCGACTGGCCATTCCGCTGGCGATCCCCTTGATGACGCTGATTGCTGTGCCACTGGCGCGGGTTAATGTGCGCCAGGGCAAATTTGCCAAGGTGTTCCCGGCGGTATTGCTCTATCTTGGTTATTTCGGCTTGATGGTCGCCGGGCGCAAGGCGCTGCAGGATGAGGTTATCCCGGCCTGGCTGGGGATGTGGTGGATCCATGCCTCGGCATTGGTGATGGGCATCTTGCTGATAGGTAAGGGCAGACCTTTGGGCACTCGCCTAACCGGCCTGTTCAAACGCCGGGGGGCCGCAGCATGAAGATACTGGACTGGTATATTGCCAGAGTACTGCTCAGCACCTCTGCCTTGTGTCTGCTGATTCTGACCGGGCTTTCCGGGATCATCAAATGGGTCGATCAGCTGCGTCTGGTGGGCCGGGGCAGCTACACCATGATGGACGCCGCCGTCTATGTGCTGTTTTTGATCCCAAGAGATGTGGAGATGTTCTTCCCCATGGCCGTGCTGCTCGGGGCGCTCATCGGCATGGGCATGCTGGCCTCCAACTCTGAACTGATAGTGATGCAGGCCTCCGGCATGTCGCGGCTGCAGATCACCCTGTCGGCGATGAAGACGGCGGTTCCTTTGATGCTGATGGTGATGGTACTGGGTGAATGGGGCGCGCCGGTGGCGGAGCAGAAGGCCTATGAGCTTAAGACCAACAAGATCTCTGGCGGCAACCTGATTAAGTCCCACCGCGGGATTTGGGCCAGAGACGGAAACCTGTTCGTCAACATTGGCGAGATTGAGGATGTGACCCGTCTTGGCAATATTACCCTCTATGAGTTTGACTCAGAGCAGAAGCTGGCCAGTGTGGTGCACGCCGAGCAGGCTATCTATACCAAGGAATATTGGCGTTTATTGGAGGTTCGCCGCACTGTGTTCAAAAATGAGCAAGTGGTGCTGGATAACCTCAAGGAAGACAGATGGCCCTCCAGTTTGACACCGGACAAGCTGAGCGTGGTGTCGGTTAAACCCGATGCCCTGTCTATCCGTGGTTTGGTCGGTTATCTCGACTATCTGAAGAACAATAATCAGGACGCCAGTCGCTATGAGTTGGCATTGTGGCGTAAGGTGATGCAACCCATCACAGTGGCTGTGATGATGCTGGTGGCGCTCTCTTTTGTGTTCGGGCCGCTGCGAACCGTCACAATGGGGGCCAGGGTATTACTCGGGGTGATAGCCGGCTTTACCTTCTATATCTGTAATGAGATCTTTGGCCCCATGAGCATAGTCTATGAACTGCCGGCCTTGATGGGTGCCATGATGCCGAGTGTGCTGTTTACCGGCGCGGCTATCTACTATATCCGCCGCTGAGGACGCTGAGGATTGAAGGCTTGAGAGTAATGCCGCTGCAGCTTTAAAAGCCTCCCTTGTTGATTAACGTTATGAAAAAGCCCTGTCAGTGACACAACGTAGTTCACTTAAGCGGAGCTGCC
>NZ_JAAUHW010000013.1:0-164364 GCF_012030025.1 Shewanella sp. Iso12 | reverse complement strand
CTTTGGTTGAACCCGAAGGTTCGACTCAATGAATTCTGTTCGTATGAACACTCTTCATCGAGTTAAATCGTTTTGTCGATTTCTCAATGCCTGTGAGTGTCCACACAGATTGCTTGATAGTTTGTTAAAGAGCAGTACCGCGATGATTCTCATCGGGTCAGGGCTGCGTATTTTACAGAACCCTTTTTCAGCGTCAAGCCCTTTTTTATCTGGTTTCGAGTGGGTGATGATTTTATCTTCACACCGTTGAAACTAAGGCTTGTTACCGCGTTACCAACTTTGAATTTGAACAGATATTTGTTCTCGTTCGCCGTGTCAGTGGGTGCGCATTATAGGGAGCCAAAACTTTTGCGCAAGGGCTTTTTTCAGCATTTTGCGATCTTTTTTAAGGCTCCAGGGTTAGCCACACGTTAAACACTTTTTACCCCCAGAGTTATCCACAATTATGGATTTATGAAGTAAAAAAACGACGTTTTAAAAGCAACAAAAAAGGCAATCCGAAGATTGCCTTTAATGACTTACAGTGTGTTAGCTCAGTTTGCCATGACACTGTTTATATTTTTTACCTGAGCCGCAAGGACAAGGATCGTTGCGTCCAACTTTCTCACCATCACGCACAACTGGAGTATGAGCCGCGACTTCAGCATCTTGTTCGGCTTGATTCAAAGCTTCAGACGTGGCGTGCTGATATTGATGTTGGATCCGCGCTTCTTCTTCACGGCGACGGGCTTCCATTTCATCTACATCCGATTGGGCCTGTACCTGAACCTTGGACAGAATACTGATCACATCGTGCTTGAGTGACTCCAACATCTGCTGGAACAGCTCAAAGGACTCACGCTTATATTCCTGTTTGGGGTTCTTCTGCGCATAACCACGCAGGTGAATACCCTGACGCAGGTGGTCCATGGCAGCCAGGTGCTCTTTCCACAAACCATCCAAGGTTTGCAGCATCACGGCCTTTTCAAACTGACGCAGCACCTCAGGGCCCACCATCTGCTCTTTGGCCTCATAGGCCTTGAGCCAGGATTCGATGATCCGCTCACGCAGGGTCTCTTCGTGCAGGTCTTCTTCTTTGTCCAGCCACTCCTGCAGCGGCAAGTCCAGTACAAATTCCTGCTTGAGTCGCTGCTCGAGGCCGGGAACGTCCCAGAGCTCTTCAACTGACTGTGGTGGAATGTATTGATCGATAACGCCTGTGATCACGTCTTCCTGAATAGTCTTGATGGTATCTTCAATGCTTTCGGCATCCATCAGTTCGTTACGCTGAGCGTAAACCACCTGACGCTGGTCGTTGGCGACATCATCAAATTCCAGCAACTGCTTACGAATATCGAAGTTACGGGCTTCCACTTTGCGCTGGGCATTCTCAATCGCACGAGATACCCAAGGATGTTCGATGGCTTCGCCTTCTTCCATGCCCAACTTCTTCATCATGTTGGCAACGCGATCTGAAGCGAAGATCCGCATCAGGCTGTCTTCCATCGATAGATAGAAACGTGATGAACCCGCATCGCCCTGACGGCCGGAACGACCACGCAGCTGGTTATCGATACGACGGGACTCGTGACGTTCTGTGCCCAGAATGTGCAAACCACCGGCAGCAACCACGGCATCGTGACGCTCTTGCCAGTCGGCACGGATCTTGGCGATCTGCTCCTCGGTTGGGTTTTCCAGTTCCTCAACTTCCGCTTTCCAGCTGCCACCCAAGACGATATCCGTACCACGACCGGCCATGTTGGTGGCTACGGTTACCGCTCCACTACGTCCGGCCTGAGCAACAATTTCAGCTTCTTTTTCGTGGAATTTGGCATTCAGTACCTTGTGAGGGATCTTTTCCCGGTCCAACAGGTTGGACAACAGTTCAGACTGTTCGATGGAAACTGTACCAACCAATACCGGCTGACCACGTTCACGGCACCCTTTGATGTCCTGAATAATGGCGGCGTACTTTTCTTTGGCAGTGAGGTACACCAAGTCAGCCATATCGTTACGGATCATCGGCCGGTTGGTGGGGATGACTACGGTATCCAAACCATAGATATGCTGGAATTCGAAGGCTTCGGTATCGGCAGTACCTGTCATACCGGCCAGTTTTTCATACTGACGGAAGTAGTTTTGGAAGGTGATAGAAGCCAGGGTCTGGTTTTCATTCTGGATCTTCACGCCTTCTTTGGCTTCCACCGCCTGATGCAGACCTTCAGACCAACGGCGCCCCTGCATGGTACGGCCAGTGTGCTCATCGACGATGATCACTTCGCCGTCCTGCACAACGTAGTCAACATCACGTTCAAACAGGGTGTGAGCGCGCAGCGCGGCGTTAACATGGTGCAACAGTGAGATATTGGCGGCCGAGTAAAGCGAATCCCCTTCGGCCAGCAGTCCGGCCTGGATCAACAGGAGTTCAATTTTTTCCTGGCCACGTTCAGTCATGTGAACTTGCTTGGCCTTTTCATCAACACTGAAGTCACCCTCACCGACATAGTCGTCCGAGTCTTCTTTATCCTGGCGGATCAGATTAGGGATCAGTGTGTTGACTTTGATGTAGAGCTCAGAGCTGTCTTCCGCGGCGCCGGAGATGATCAGCGGTGTACGGGCTTCATCAATAAGGATGGAGTCGACTTCGTCTATCAGAGCATAATGCAGTGGACGCTGTACCCGCTCCTGTGGTGAAAACGCCATGTTGTCGCGCAGATAGTCGAAACCAAATTCGTTGTTGGTACCGTAAGTGATATCTGAGTTATAGGCAGCTTTCTTTTCCAGCTGACCAAGACCGGCGACGTTAACCCCAACCGTCATTCCAAGGAATTCAAACAGTGGGCGGTTAGTGTCGGCGTCACGGCGAGCCAGATAGTCGTTCACTGTAATAACGTGAACGCCCTTACCGGTCAGTGCATTGAGATAGGCCGGCAGCGTGGCGGTCAGTGTCTTACCTTCACCGGTGCGCATCTCAGCAATACGGTTGCTGTCCAGCACCATACCACCTATCAACTGCACGTCAAAGTGGCGCATCTCGAACACCCGCTTGGAAGCCTCTCGTACAGTGGCAAAGGCTTCGGCCATGATGTCGTCAAGAGTTTCCCCTTTTTCGAGTCGATCACGGAACTCCTGGGTTTTGGCCTTGAGCTGCTCATTGCTGAGTTGCTCATATTCACCTTCGAGCGCGTTGATCTTGTTGACTATCTTGCCCAGGGCTTTAAGGGTGCGGTCGTTACGACTACCAAATACTTTTGTCAGTAATTTACCTAACATCTGAATCACTTATTCTGTTGTAGGCCAAGCCTCTTGCGAGTCTGGCGGCCAGTTCCAATTAACCTGCTTTGCGGTAGACGTACTTCTTGGGATCTATCTGCTGTCCACCCCGCAACACTTCGTAATGCACATGAGGTCCTGTCGAACGCCCAGTGCTTCCCATGGTGGCAATTTTCTCGCCCTTAGCGACCACATCACCTACAGTTACTGACAAAGCTTTATTATGGCCATAGCGGGTGCGCAATCCGTTACCGTGATCTATCTCCACCAACTCACCATAGCCAAACATATTCCCGGCCCATGTCACTACACCACCACCGGTGGCGATCACATCGGCTCCTTCTGTACCCGCAAAGTCTATGCCTTTATGCACAGTTCTGCGGCCATTGAAAGGATCATTACGTAAACCGTAGGGCGAAGATAACCAACCTTTATTGATTGGCCGCCCTGATATATAACGCTCTTCATCTATATGGAGATTGGAAGCCACTGTTTCAAGCAGTGACAACTGAGCATTATTGCTATCAATTCCTGATGCCAGCCGATCCATATCAGAGATCAGCTGCTCCAGCTCTATGCTGGTACCCAGCTCGCTCAGACCACCCAGACCTACCTCGGCGCCGAAATCGAACTGTTCTTCAAGTTGGTAATTCTGGGCAAGAGTTTGCCCGAGAGCCTCAAGCCGGGTCAGTTTGGCCTGCATTCTGGCGACATGCGCCACCAGAGTTGCCAACTGAGTCTCTGTTGCTTGCTTGAGTTCTTTGACTTGTTTCTGTTGCTGCTCACGAGCCTGACGCTCGTTGTCGACGTTAGCCTGTTGCGACTCAAATCGCTCGGCGTTGTAATGATAGAACCCAGTGCCCGCAGCGAGGAGCAAAATAGGCAACAGCAACCAGCGTTTGCCCGGTTGCCAGCGCGTCACGCCATTCCGACCTTGAATAAAAACTGTTACACTCATAGCCTAATTCAGCCATCTTATTATCGTAATGAAGAAGCTCCCTCAGCACCTCAGCCAATTACTGCATCAGTCGGGACGTTTGCCCGATCTGGCCGAGAAAGCGGAGCTTTTGTTGTATCTGAACCAGCATGTCAAACAACTGCTGTCAGGCCCTGTCAGCGAACAGCTGAAAGTTGCCAATCTGCGCCAAAGTGTGTTGGTTATTGAGACCCCTTCCGCCGCTTGGGCCGCCAGGATTAACTTTCAAAAAACCAAACTTCTTGCCCAACTTCAGGCAGAAACGCTCCCAATGCTTACCGCTATTGAGGTTAAAGTCAACCCGGCACTGGCAACATCGGGGGCAAAACCCCAAGTGGTTCACAGACAGCTGAGTGAAACTGCAGCTTCACATATTAATGCACTGGCCGAACACACCGAGGGCGAGCTGGGCCAGAAACTAAAACGGCTGGCTGCATTAGCCAGCCGTAAAAGGCAGTCCTAGTTTTACGATTAAGCCATCACGACATTGGATGGCATCATAAAGCTGACAGGCACATCCGCTTCTTTTTCGAAGCTGACCAACTCCCAGGCATCCTGCTGGGCAAGCAATGCCCGCACCAGCTGGTTGTTCAGGGCATGCCCCGTCTTGTAGGCACAGAATTCTCCGACTATGGCGTGACCCGCCACATACAGGTCACCAAACGCATCCAGAATCTTGTGCTTAACAAATTCATCCTCATAACGCAGGCCATCGGGGTTGAGGACACGATATTCATCAAGCACAACCGCGTTTTCCATACTGCCGCCCAATGCCAGGTTGTTGGCACGCAGATACTCGATATCACGCATAAAACCAAAGGTTCTGGCACGACTGATATCTTTCACAAAGGCAGAAGAGGAAAAATCCATCACCATATGCTGTTGACTACGGGCGATTTCAGGGTGATTGAAATCGATGGCAAAATCGACTCTGAAACCTTTGAAAGGTCGCAGTTCAGCCCACTTATCACCGTCTTCAACACGCACTGTGCGCTTGATTTTCAGATATTTCTTGGCCGCTGACTGATCTTTGATCCCCGCGCTTTGCAGCAGGAATACAAAAGGGCTGGCACTGCCATCCATGATAGGGATCTCGGGAGCATCCACTTCAATAACGGCATTGTCGATTCCCAAACCCGCAAGTGCAGCAAACAGATGCTCAATCGTTGAGATGCGAACACCTTCATCATTGACCAGAGCCGTACACATAGTCGTTTCACGCACCTGCTCTGCCTTGGCAGCAATCTCCACTGCCGGCTGCATATCGGTGCGCACGAGTACGATCCCTGTATTGACTGGTGCGGGCTTGATAGTCAAAGTCACCTTATTGCCGGAGTGCAAACCGACACCGGTGGTCTTTACCATTTTTTCAACAGTTCTTTGAAAAATCATTTAGTTACCCGTATTCATCTCAACAAAAAGCCCTGCCTTTGACGATAAAATCGACACTCGTCAGGCGCGGCTGGTCGGATATCCTAGCATAAATTGGTAATTTCACAAAAATTTACCTGCCTTTGCTTAACAGAAACAAAGGAGATCACCCAATTTACACCAGCGATAACCGCCAGTATCAGTCGGCTTGCTTACGCAAAAACGCCGGAATATCCAAATAATCAAGCTCGTTTTTGTGCGGGTTGGGCGCAGGCTGTGACGCAGGAACCGCATTGCTCTTGTGAGATACAGGCGTAACAGCTTCTTCCTGAGGCACGTAAGCTTCGACCTTAGGCTCTGGTACAGGTTCCTGACGTGGAGCAGGTTTGGATACCAGCTGAATGTCAGGTTTTCTTTCCGAACCTATGCCGGTAGCAACTACAGTGACTCGCAGCTCATCGCTCATTTCCGGATCTATAACAGCACCAACTACCACTGTCGCGTTGTCAGAAGCGTAAGCCTTGACGTGGTTACCCACAGTCTCGAACTCTTCGATGCTCATATCCATGCCGGCAGTGATATTGACCAGTACGCCGCGGGCGCCTGCCAAGTCGATATCTTCCAGCAGCGGACTGGCAACGGCCGCTTCGGCAGCTTCTTCGGTGCGGTCTTCACCACGAGCCACCCCTGTGCCCATCATGGCGTTACCCATTTCGGACATAACGGTTTTCACGTCGGCGAAGTCGACGTTAATCAGACCGGGACGGGTGATCAGCTCAGCGATACCCTGCACCGCGCCCAAGAGTACGTTGTTGGCGGCAGCGAAGGCATCCAGCAGTGATGTACCACGGCCCAATACCTTGAGCAGCTTCTCGTTGGGGATAGTGATCAGCGAGTCAACATGTTTGGCCAGCTCTCCAATACCCTGATCGGCATAGGCCATACGCTTCTTGCCTTCGAATGGGAAAGGCTTGGTGACCACGGCCACTGTCAATATCCCTTCTTCGCGGGCAATCTGCGCCACCACAGGAGCAGCACCTGTCCCCGTACCACCGCCCATACCGGCAGCGATGAAGATCATATCCGAGCCCTTGATGGCCTCACGGATATTTTCACGATCTTCTTCGGCAGCAGCGCGACCGACTTCCGGGTTGGCACCGGCACCCAGGCCCTTGGTGACATCGCGCCCCAGTTGAATTGTGGTGCCCGCGGCAGACTTACGCAGTGCCTGGGCATCTGTATTGGTGGCAACAAACTCAACACCTTCGATGTTGTGTTTCACCATATGTTCGACGGCATTACCACCGCCACCACCGACGCCGATGACCTTTATCACCGCCTCGTCAGAATGAGTATCCATGATCTCAAACATGGTTGAATTCTCCGTATTACCTGCGTTTACGTAAGTTAAAACTCACCTTTAAACCAGCTCTGAACCCGATTCCAGAGACTGGTCACCCCTTGACGCTCGGGTCGTTCAAACTGACGTTCGATAACCCTGCGCGCGCCGTAATGTAACAGCCCAACACCTGTGGAGTAGATGGGCTGATCCACATATTCATACAAACCTTTCACCGGCAGCGGTGATGCCACCCTGACCGGCATGCCGAACGTGGCTTCGGCAACATCCACCGCCCCTTCGATAGAGGCTGTGCCACCGGTCAACACTATGCCGGCGGCAATTTGATCTTCCAGGCCACTGTCCTTGAGCTCTTTGAATACCAACTCGAACAGTTCCTGATATCTGGGTTCAACCACTTCGGCCAGAGTATGACGCGACATGGTCCTTGATGGCCGGCCACCTACAGACGGCACCTCTATGCTGTCTTCACGGCTCACCATGGAGCTGCGGGCACTGGCATGCTGCACTTTAATCTGCTCGGCATGCGACAGCGGCGTGCGGAAAATTTTGGCGATATCACTGGTTACCTGATTGCCGGCCACCGGCACCACGGCGCAGTGACGCAGAGCGCCATTGGTATACACAGCGATATCTGTGGTGCCACCACCGACATCCACCAGACAGACACCCAGATCTTTTTCATCATTGGTCAGTACCGCATCGGCCGAAGCGATACCGGAAAACACCAGGTCGTCCACCTTGAGGCCACAGCGCTCAACACTCTTGGTGATGTTCTTGGCCATATCATTGGCGCAGGTAACTATATGCACCTTGGCTTCCATCCGCATGCCGGACATGCCGATAGGGCTGCGGATCCCTTCCTGAACATCTATGGCATATTCCTGCGGCAGTACGTGCAAAATGCGGCGCTCGGTGGGGATCTTCACCGAACGGGCCGTGTGAATGACGTTGTCCACGTCTTCCTGGGTCACCTCTTCATCATTGATGGAGACCATGCCGTTTTCGTTCTGACAATCAATATGCTTGCCGGAAATGCTCAAATACACCGAAGACACCTGACAGTCTGCCATCAGCTCGGCCTGATCCAGGGCCCGCTGCACACTGCGCACGATAGAATCGAGGTCGTTGACCCCGCCTTTATCCATGCCGCGTGATGGATGATTACCCAGACCGACGACACTGATTTCGCCATCAGGCAAGACTTCACCTATGATCACAGCGACCTTGGATGTCCCTATGTCCAATCCGACGATCAGATTTCTATCTTGGTTCTTGGTCATTAATTAACGGCTCTCTTCTTGTGCGTCTTCCCAGCCTACTGCCAGACCCGTGTCATAGCGTAGATCCACTCTGGCGACACTCTTTTCCTGTTTAACCAACTCGGGATACACGTTGATAAAACGCTGTATCCGCGCCATCTTGTCCTCTCGTCCCAACTCCAGCATGATGCCGTTGCCCAAAGTCGCCTCCCAGGCATGTCTCGGGCTGAGACTCAATCTATCCAGCTTGAAGCTGTTTATCCGCAGCAGTTCATCCATCTGCCGAAAGGAGATTAATACCTCCTTCGCCATAGGTTCAGGTCCCGCCAGCCAAGGCAGATTTTCCAGCCCGGGTTGCGGTGGCGCCAGGAACACCTCGCCGTGTTCATTGAGCCATTCATCCTGATTCCAGTGCGCCACGGCGACCTGCTCCTGCAGATAAACCTTCAGCTTGGCCGGCCATTCGCGCCGAACCGAGGCCCGGTATACCCAAGGCAGGGCCTCCAGCGCCTGCTGCACCTCGGCCACATCAGCGCTGAAAAAGCTACGCTGCATCAAGTCCTGCAAGGCGCCACGGATTTCCGCATCCGTGGTGTACTGGCGCTCGCCTTTTATCGCCACTGCCTCAATGGGCAAAGCCTCGGCATCATTCAGCACCAGTCCCAGTTTCCAAGCCGCCATGCCGAATGCCGCCAGTACCAACAGCAGAAAGCCAATCCCGCTGCATAGATACCAATTGACTCCGGCTAGCCTTGCCCGGCCATTGTGCAACCTGTCCTTCAGCGCCATGGTCCTGCCCGTTAGCTTGACGGAAAACCGGCCATTATATAGGGCTGGTTTTCTTGGTCAAAAGATACTGTTTTCAAGCCATTAAGCGGCGAAAATCTATTCAGCAATCGTATCTTTCTTATCATCACTAAACCCCAGTTTGCTGCTCGCCAGTTGGCGCGCCAGGGCGCCTATATTGCCGGCGCCTTGGGTCATCAGCAGATCGCCGTCCTTGAGCACATCCGGCAGTATCTCCTGCAACTGCTCCGGCGTAGCGACATAGATAGGGTCGACCTGACCACGCAATCTGATGCTGCGGCACAACGCGCGGCTGTCTGCTCCCGCGATAGGTGCTTCACCGGCGGGATAGACCTCCAGCAGCAATAGGCCATCGACCTGAGACAATACCTCGACAAAGTCCTCGTACAGATCCCGGGTGCGGCTATATCTGTGTGGCTGATAAGCCATCACCAGGCGCTTATTAGGCCAACCGGCACGAGCCGCCTTGATAGTGGCTGCGACTTCGCTGGGATGATGGCCGTAATCATCAACCAGCATCACCTCGCCCTTGGGAGTATCGAAGGCCCCCAGGTGCTGGAAGCGGCGGCCAATTCCCTGGAACTCCGCCAGCGCCTGCACTATGGCGGCATCATCTATATCATCTTCACTGGCCACGGCAATCGCCGCCAAGGCGTTCAGCACATTGTGCCGTCCCGGCAGATTCAGCAGCAGCTCCAAGTCGTCCCGCCCCTTGCGACGCACGGTGAAACGGCATTGATGCCCTTCCTGGCTAAAGTTGAGTGCCTGCACATCAGCCTCATCACTGAAGCCATAGGTCACCATGTGGCGACCAATACGCGGCATGATCTCTTTCACCACAGGATCATCGATACAGAGCACGGCCACGCCGTAGAACGGCAGGTTATGCAGGAAGTCCACAAAGGTGGTTTTCAACTTCTCAAAATCGCCGCCATAAGTATCCATATGGTCGGCTTCAATATTGGTTACCACACTCACCATGGGCTGCAGATGCAGGAAGCTGGCATCACTCTCATCGGCCTCGGCGATAAGGTAACGGCTGTGCCCCAAGCGAGCATTGGTGCCGGCACTATTGAGCAGACCACCTATTACAAAGGTCGGATCCCGCTCGGCCTGACCATAAACACTGGCGATAAGGCTGGTTGTAGTGGTTTTGCCATGGGTGCCGGCAATCGCCACACCATGACGGTAACGCATCAGCTCGGCCAGCATCTCGGCACGGCGCACTATCGGAGTGCGGCTGGCTCTGGCGGCCGCGACTTCCGGGTTATCCGCTTTAATCGCGGTGGAAACCACCACCACATCAACGTTCACCACAGCCTCAGCACTGTGGCCAATAATGATGCGAGCACCCAGAGCCGCCAAACGCTCAGTCACGGCATTTTCAGCAATATCTGAACCACTGACCTGATAACCTTCGTTGACCAGAACCTCGGCAATGCCCCCCATGCCGGCACCACCTATGCCAACAAAGTGAATACGACGCACCCGGCGCATTTCCGGGATCATGGCGCGAAGCTGGGCGTATTTCTCTGCTCTGTTATTCATCTATTTCCTTTCTCTGCCAGTTCGATACAGACTTGGGCGACTTTATCTGTCGCATCCAGCACGGCGGCCGCTCTGGCTCTTTGCCCCATCAGGGCCAATTCATTTCTATCACTGCCAAGCAAGGCCAGCTTATTCGCCAGCCTGGGCACATCGACAATCGGCTGCGGCAACAGGAAGGCCGCGCCCGCATCCACCAACACCTGGGCGTTGCGGGTCTGGTGATCATCCACCGCATGGGGATAAGGCACCAACAGGCTGGGTAGGCCAACGGCCGCCAGCTCGGAAACGGTTAAGGCTCCGGCGCGGCAGATGACCACATCGGCCCAGCGATAAGCGGCTTCCATATCATCGATAAACTCAGCGACTTTGACTCTGCCGTCCTGTCCCAGCTGCTGATATTCAGCTTCCACCGGCACCTGATTACCCTTACCCACCTGATGCCAAACTGTCACTGACTGTGACTTGCTGACCTCGGCAACCACGGCCGGCATAAGGTCGTTGAATACCTTGGCCCCCAGGCTGCCACCGACGACCAGAATTTTCAGCGCATCCTGATGCTGGGCTCTGGGCTGCCCACCCAGAGTGATAAGCTCCTGGCGAATAGGGTTGCCCACCACTTCGGCTTTACCCGGCTCGAAGGTGTTGGCAAAGGCGCACAGCACCTTAGTGGCGATACGGGAAAGCAGCTTATTGGTCATCCCCGGAATGGCGTTTTGCTCATGCAACACCAGCGGAATACCACTGAGCTTGGCGGCAACGCCGCCCGGACCGCTGGCAAAGCCGCCCATGCCCAACACCACATCCGGCCGAAATTCGCGGATGACCCTGCGCGCCTGGATAATCGAGCGCAGCACCTTGAAAGGCGCTGCCAGCTTGCGCACTACTCCGTTGCCGCGCACGCCCTTGATGTCAATAAAATCTATGTCAAAGCCGTGTTGAGGCACCAAGCGTGCCTCCATCCGGTCTGCCGTGCCCAGCCAACGCACCTGCCAGCCCTGCTGTGCCAGGCGTCGGGCCACTGCCAACGCCGGAAAAACGTGACCGCCGGTACCACCGGCCATCACCAAAATACGTTTGTTATTCACATTATTACCTTTCATGACTTCAGCCTCCCCTGCACCGCCTGGATCAGGCTGAGACGCCGCTCATGATCTATCCGGATCAGCATCATGACCGCAGCCGTCATCACCCAGAGACTACTGCCGCCATAGCTGATAAAGGGCAGAGTCAGCCCTTTGGTCGGCAAAATGCCGATACTGGCGCCCACGTTCACCACAGTCTGGAAACAGATCCAGATCCCTATGGCGTAGGCCAGATAACCTTCAAATGCCCGGTCCATGGCCAGACATTGACTGCCGAGACGAATTGCCCGCAGCGCCACAAACAGCAGTACCGCCAGCACAGCGATAATGCCGATAAATCCAAGCTCTTCCCCTATAACGGCGAAGATAAAGTCAGTGTGCGCCTCCGGCAGGTATTCCAGTTTCTGGATACTGTTGCCAAGCCCCTGACCAAACCAGTCACCACGGCCATAGGCCATCAGCGACTGAGTCAACTGGTAACCACTGCCGAACGGATCCTGCCAGGGGTCAAGGAAGGAGGTTACCCGCCGCATCCGGTAGGGCTCCAACAACACCAAAGCCACAAAGGCCATGACCCCAGTCAGGATCAGCGCAAAGAAGTCCAGCAAACGGGCGCCGGCCAAAAACAGCAGTCCCACAGTGCCGACAAATAGCACCACCACGGTTCCCAGATCCGGTTGCATCAGGATCAAGAAGGCATAGACGGCAAAAACCGCAATCGGTTTGTAAAAGCCCTTGGCGTTTTCACGCACTTCCTGATGCCGCCGTACCAGATAACCGGCCATGTAGACCGCAAAAGCAAACTTGGCTATCTCAGCTACCTGAATTCTCACCGGCCCCAGAGACAGCCAGCGGGTCGCCCCGTTTACCGTGGTGCCCACTATCAGCACAGCCACCAACATGACTCCAACCAACAACAGCATCAGCGGACTCAGTTGCTGCCAGCGCTGCATCTCTACCTGCAACACCACTGCGGCTATCACCACGCAACCCACCAGATAAAACAGATGACGGGTCACAAAGTGAAACGGATTACCTGTCAGGCTCTGGGCTTCCGGCATAGAAGCCGACATCACCATCACAAAGCCAAAGGCGATCAACGACAAAACGGCAAGCAGCAAACGCCGGTCATACAGTTGCATGCCCTGCGATTGCTTCTCACCGAACCAGTCAGGCCAGCGCCACTTGAGGCTGGTCCCGAACAGGCTGAGTTGTCGTTCATCACTGCTCATCCAGCGCCTCCACCAGTTGGCGGAAATCATCGCCTCTGGCCATAAAGTTGCTGTACATATCCAGGCTGGCACAGGCCGGTGACAACAAGACTATGTCTCCGGAACTCGCCAGTTCGGCGGCCTTGCTCACGGCTTCTGCCATGGAGCCAACCTTGATGGCACCCTCTTTCAATGCCGCAATCTTGTCACCGTCTCGCCCTAGGGTAATAAGGTGAGTCACTGAGCCGAGCGCATTGGCAAGCGGCCGGAAATCGGCTCCTTTACCATCACCACCGGCAATCAGGATCACATCACCCAGGTAGTCGCTGAGCCCTTCGAGCGCAGCCACGGTAGCGCCCACATTGGTGGCCTTGGAATCGTTGATCCAGGTGGCGCCATTCTTGACCGCCACCAGTTCACATCTGTGCGGCAAGCCTTTGTACTCGCGGGCCACTCTGGCCATGGCTTCCTTATCCACGCCGGCCGCATCGGCCAACGCCATGGCGGCCAGCAGGTTGGCGTGGTTATGGCTGCCGAGCAGTGCCACATCCATCAGATTCATGATTTCACTGCTGCCGTGGAAAATCTTGCCGTCGGTGATCCCCCACTCATCCCCTTCGGGGTTACCCAAACCAAAGCTATTGTTGTTCATGGGTGACATGGGCTGAGTTTGCGGATCATCCCGGTTGAAAATCGCCAGTCGGCTCAGTTCATAGAGCCGCAGTTTGGCCTGGCGATAGGCTTCCAGGTCGCTGTATCTGTCCATGTGGTCTTCAGAAATGTTCAGGCAAGTTGCCGCCAAACACTTGAGACTATGAGTGGTTTCCAACTGGAAACTGGATAGCTCCAGCACATAGTGGCTGACGTTTTCGCCCAAAAGCTCCAACGCCGGTACCCCTATGTTGCCGCCGATGGCGGCTTGCTTGCCACCGGCTTTGAGCATTTCACCGACCAGAGTCGTCACAGTCGACTTGCCATTGGAGCCGGTAATCGCCAGCACACATGGGCCCTTGTCGGCGATGGCGCGGGCAAACAGTTCCACATCGCCGATCACTTCTATGCCCATATCCAACGCCGCCCTTACTTCGGGGGTATCCATGGGGATCCCTGGACTGATGATGATCTGCTCGGCCTGCACCAGACCACGGCAATCGAAACCACCGAAGCAAAACTCCAGATCCGGAAACTCATTTTTCAGCGCCTCAGCACCGGGTGGATTGCGGCGGCTGTCCATCACCATAGGGGCATGCCCCTGAGCCACCAGATAGCGCACCACAGACAAGCCTGTGGCCCCCAATCCCAACACTATGTGCGAACAGCGACTCATCATGACTGTTTACCTCAACTTCAGGGTGGCCAATCCCAGCAGAACCAGGAACAAAGAGATAATCCAGAAACGCACTATCACTCTGGGCTCGGGCCAACCTTTCAATTCATAGTGGTGGTGTATGGGGGCCATACGGAAAATCCGTTGGCCACGCAGCTTATAGGATCCAACCTGAAGGATGACTGACACAGTCTCCATTACGAATACACCGCCCATGATCACCAGCAAGATTTCCTGGCGTACCAGCACAGCCATGGTGCCGAGCGCAGCTCCCAGTGACAACGAGCCCACGTCGCCCATAAACACTTGTGCCGGATAGGTGTTGAACCAAAGGAAACCAAGACCGGCGCCGACTATCGCGGTGCAGACAATCACCAGTTCACCGGCGCCAGGCAGATGCGGAATATGCAGATAGCCGGCAAATTGCGCATGGCCGGAGAGGTAGGCAATAAGCGCAAACGCCGCCGCGACCATAACGGTCGGCATAATCGCCAAGCCATCGAGGCCATCAGTCAGGTTAACCGCATTGCTCGAACCCACTATGGTGAAATAGGCCAGTACCACAAAAAATAGCCCCAGCTGCGGCATCACATCCTTGAAGAAAGGCACCACCAATTGGGTTTCACCCGGCAGGGCCGCGGTGGCGTAGAGATAAAAGGCCACAGCAATTGCCGCCAGCGACTGTAAAATGTACTTCCAACGGGCCACCAGCCCCTTGGGATCCTTACGCACCACCTTGCGGTAATCATCGAGGAAACCTATGAGGCCAAAGCTGCCCAGAACGAATAACATCACCCAGACATAACGGTTACCGAGATCGCCCCACAGCAGGACACTGATAAAGATCCCCGCCAGCACCAGCAATCCACCCATTGTTGGGGTGCCACGCTTACTGAAATGTGACTCAGGGCCATCGTTACGCACCACCTGGCCTATCTGCAAAAGCTGCAAACGTTCAATCAACTTGGGCCCCCACCAGAGCGCGAAGCTGAGGGCGGTTAACAACCCCAGAATAGCTCTGAAGGTCAAATAGGAAAACACGTTAAACCCGGTATAAAACTGGGTTAGATACTCCGCCAGATACACCAGCATCTACACTAACTCCCCACGCCCGAAGGCTGATTTAAGGACCTCGACCACACGCTCCATACGCATGCTGCGTGAACCCTTGACCAATACAGTGACACTCCCTGACAACTGATTGATATATTTGATTAAACTTTCCACCAAACGCCCTTGGGTATCCAGATGTTCCGTACCAAACCCCTGGCTGGTGTTCTGGGTTAATTGACCGCAGCAAAACAGGGCATCTATCCCGGCCTCCCGGGCATACTCACCCAGCTCGCGATGCAAAAGGGGGGCATTGTCGCCTAATTCCCCCAAATCGCCCAGTACCAGAATGCGATTTCCGTGAATTTCGTGAAGCCAGTTGATCGCAGCCTTGACCGAGGCCGGATTGGCGTTATAGCTATCGTCGATCAGCTGCACTCGCCCAAGCTCAGTGGGCAGCATGCGTCCCTTGACCGGCTGCATCTGTTGCAAGCCAGAGATAATGCTTGCCATATCCAGGCCCAGCGCCAGGCAAACCGAAGTTGCCGCCAGGGCATTGGCGACCTGGTGTCGGCCGGCCAGCGGCAGCGCCAGCGAATACTCCTGTTGCTGCCAGCAAAGAGTGCAGCGATAACGCCCCGAGGCATCGGCCTGTAAATCTTTGGCTGTCAACTCGGCTGCTGCGTCAATGCCATAGCTTAACTGACGGTAGCCTAACGCAGCCTGACGCATTACCTCGGCGTATCTGTCATCGGCATTGATAATGGCGCAGCCGTCCGGGGCCAAGTGATTGAAAATCTCGGATTTGGCCGCCGCCACACCGGCCTCTGAGCCAAACCCTTCGAGGTGGGCGCTGGCAACATTGTTCACCAGGGCAACATCCGGGCGCACTATGGCCGAGGTGTAATCAATTTCACCCTTGTGGTTGGCGCCAAGCTCAAATACCGCGTATTCGTGTTCTGGCTCCAGTCGCAAGGCTGTCAGCGGCACGCCTATGTCGTTGTTGAAGTTACCGGCGGTGTAGAGCACCTTGGCATGTTGCGACAATATGGTCGCCAACATCTCCTTGACGCTGGTCTTGCCGTTGGAGCCGGTCAAGGCAACACACTTGAGTGATACCAGGCTGCGTACCATAGCCGCCAGTTGCCCCAGGGCCTGGTGAGGGTCGGCCACCAGCAGCTGCGGCACATCGAGTGCCAACTCGCGGCTGACCAGGAGCGCTGCGGCGCCATTTTTGACCGCCGTTGGCGCAAACTCATGGGCGTCGAAGCGCTCACCCTTGAGGGCGATAAACAAACCTTTGGTGCCTATATCGCGGCTATCTGTGCTGACACTCTCAACCAGCTGCTCTGCGGCAGTCGCTGGAATCAACTTGGCATTCAGCGCCGTGGCTATCTGTTGCAGAGTTAAAGGGATCATGCCTTGCCTCCGCTAAGTTCCAGCGCCAAGGCCCGCTCATCGTAGTGATGACGGCTTCCTGCCACTTCCTGATAGGTTTCATGCCCCTTGCCGGCCAGCAAAATCACATCTCCCGCCTCGGCCTGGGCGCAAACCTGTTTAATGGCTGTCACCCTATCGACACAGGAGAATGCCGCCTCGGGTTGAGTCAGCCCGGCCATGACTTCATCAATGATGGTTTGCGGCTCTTCGCTGCGAGTATTGTCACTGGTGACCATCAAGCGGTCGGCAAAAGCCTCGGCAGCGCGGGCCATCAGCGGCCGCTTGCCCCTGTCACGATCGCCGCCGCAGCCAAAGACACACCAGAGGCGGTTGTCGGTATGCAGCCGCAGCGCCTTGAGCGCTTGCTCCAGCGCATCCGGGGTGTGGGCATAATCCACCACCAGCGAAAAACCTTTTCTCGACGGGAAACACTCCATCCGTCCGGGCACGGGCTTCAGGGCCGGTGACAATGTCAGCAGCTTTTGCAGCGGATACTCCATGGCATAGAGCGCAGTCAGCGCCGCCAACAGATTGGAGAGATTGAATTCGCCCAGCAGCGGGGTCTCCAGCACGCCTTTGCCTTCCGGCCAGTGGATCTCGGCGCGCACCCCCTTGGCGTGATATTGAGGATTAACAGCAACAACTGCCGCTCTGGGATCTTGCTTAATGCTATAGCCGAGCAACTTGGCCTTGGGCAGTTCCTCAAACCAGGCCTGCCCTGTGGCGTCATCCAGGTTAATCACCGCGTGTTTGAGACAGGCAAATCGCATCAGCCTCAATTTGGCGGCGGCATAAGCCTCCATGGTCAGGTGGTAATCCAGATGATCCCGGCTCAGGTTGGTAAACACAGCCACTTCAAAGGGCGCGGCTTCTACCCGCCCCTGCACCAAACCGTGGCTGGACACTTCCATGGCGCAGACGCTGACATCCATCTGCTCAAAAGCCTTGAGCTGGGCCATCACGGCCAAGGCATCACTGGTAGTATTGGTCGCTTGCTGGAGTTCCCCCAGCAAACCGTTCCCCAAAGTGCCCATAACACCGGCCTTTTCGCCGAGCAAAGACACCCACTGGGCGATAAGCTGGCTGACGGAAGTCTTGCCATTGGTGCCGGTAATCCCCACCAGGCGAGGCTTGACCGCGTGAATGCCATAGAACTGGGCCGCCAGCGCCGATAGCTGCCGACTCAGTTGAAAAAAGTAGATGGTTAAGCCTTGCTCCCGCTCCACCTTGCCGTGGGCATCCGGATCGTCCGTATGCAGCAAGGCAGCCGCGGCTCCCCTGTTGAAGGCGGCGGCAACATACTCCCGACCATCGGCCTGATGTCCGGGAACGGCCACGAAAAGGCCACCTTCAACCACTTTCCGGCTGTCTAGACAGGGCTCGGCCACCGCCTCCGCGCCGGAATAATGAAACCAGGGAGCCAGCAGATCCCGCAATAACATCATTCTGCTCTCCTAGGTACCTGAGCCAGTTGCACGCGAGTATCATCACTCACAGGCTCCACATTCAACATCTGCAACGCGCCGGACATCACCTTGCCAAACACAGGTGCCGCCACCACGCCGCCGTAATATCTGTCCCCTTTGGGCTCGTTGATCACCACGACCATGGCGAGCCTGGGGTTATTGGCCGGTGCGACACCGGCAAACAGGGCGACATAATCATCGCCATAGCCACCGGCTATCGCCTTACGACTGGTGCCCGACTTACCGGCGACCGGATAGCCTTCAATGTGCGCCCGGGTACCTGTGCCGCCCTTCTCGGTCACGCCCACCAGCATGTTGATCACATCGCGGGCCACGTCCGGGGCTATTACCCGGGTGCCTTCCGGCGGTTGCTTCAATTTAAGAATCGATACCGGGTAAAGCATGCCGCCGCTGCCCAGAGTGGCGTACATACGCGCCAATTGCAGCGGGGTAGCGGTCAGGCCATAGCCGAAGGACAGAGTCGCCCGTTCAAAGTCGGACCATCTGTGTCTGTCCTGCACCAAACCGGCACTCTCGCCGGTCAGGTTGATCCCTGAATAGTTGCCGAGCCCCATGGACTGATAGGTGCCCAGCAGCTGTTGCACCGGCATTTCCAGTGCCAACTTACTGATCCCCACGTTACTGGACTTGATCAAAATCTTCGCCAGCGACATATCACCATAGTTGCGAGCATCCCGCACCTGCCGACCACCGATACGCATCCAACCGGGTGATGTCGGGATCAGCTCATCGCTCTTGACGATTCCGGCTTCCAGCGCAGCCACCACCACAAAGGGTTTCACCGTCGAACCCGGCTCGAAGGTGTCTGTCAGGGCGCGGTTACGCATCCTGTGGCTCTGCAGGTTTTCCCGCGAGTTGGGGTTATAGGAGGGGGTGTTGACCATCGCCAGCACTTCACCCGTGTGCACATCCAGCACCACCACAGAACCGGATGTTGCCTGGTTCATTTCGGTGGCACGCTTGAGCTCACGGTAAGCCAACTGCTGAATACGCTGATCTATGCTGAGCACCAGATCATTGGGGCTCTCGCCCTCCTGGATGATATCCAGCCGCTCAACCACCCGGCCGTCACGGGACTTGCGCACCTTCTGTTTGGAGGGAGTGCCGGTCAGCCAGCTATTGTAAGTGTTTTCAATGCCTTCGATGCCGACATCATCGATATTGGTGATCCCGACCAACTGAGCGCTGATCTCACCGGCCGGATAGTAACGGCGTGATTCAGACTTGAGGTAAATACCGGGTAGCTTCAACTGCTCGATATAGTGCGCTACCGCCGGGGTAACCTGGCGCTTGAGGTAGGTAAAGCGTTTCTTGGGGTTGGACTGCACCCTTGCCAACAGGTCATCCAGCGGCTCGTGCAATACATCGGCCAGCGCCCGCCAACGGCGCATATCATTGAAGCCATCCTTGTCGTGAACCACCTTGGGGTCCGCGTAGACGGCACGGACAGGCACGCTGACGGCCAGCATCTCGCCGTTGCGGTCAGTAATAAGCCCCCTTTGCACCTCGTTGGAGGTGGTTCGCAGAGTGCGCATATCACTCTCATGACGCAGTTTTTCCGGTTCTATCACCTGGATGTAGGCGGCACGTCCAACAAGCGAGACAAACAACAGGCAAACAAAAGCCACCACCACCTGCAGTCGCCAGTGGATCAGTTGGGGCTTTTGAATCCTTTTAGCCTGTTTTCTCATGGGAGTCTCACTACCACCTCTTCATTGGGTAAGGGCCTTATCATGTCCAATTCCTTGGTCGCAATCCGGGTTATCCGGCTGTGCTCTGCCTGCGACTGTTCTTCCAGCAACAGGTTGCGCCACTCAATGTCCAGGCGATCCCTTTCCTGTAACAGCTTGTCCAACTCACTGGTTTGGGTACGGCTGATGTGGCTGGTATATACCACGGCAACCGCATTACCCAGCACCAGCATGCCCAGCAAGAGGATCCATTTGTGCTGCCAAAGATCCTGCAGCACTATGCGCGCCAGATTGAGTTGCGACTTACTCACCGTCAACCTCAGTAAGGCAAACGCTCGGCAATTCTGAGTACAGAACTGCGGGCCCGGGCATTAACGGCAATCTCTTCATCCGACGGTTTCATCGCCTTGCCTATGGGCAACAGCTGCCGCGAGCGATTGAGCTCGGCCTCGGTCACCGGCAAACCGTAGGGCACTTCCTCGCCTTTGCTATGACGGCGGATAAAACGCTTCACCATGCGATCTTCCAGAGAATGGAAGCTGATGATCGACAGCCGCCCCTTGGGCGCCAGTACTTGCAGTGCTCCTTCCAGTGCTTGATCTATCTGATCCAGCTCGCTGTTGATATAGATGCGAATCGCCTGAAACACTCGAGTTGCCGGATGCTTGTTGCGCTCTTTGTGTTTGGTGATCCTTTCGATCAAGCCGGCCAAATCTTTGGTGCGCAAAAACGGCTTCTCATCACGGTCGGCGGCGATACAACGGGCGATATGGCGGGCGTTTTTCTCTTCACCATAGGTCTTGAATACCCAGGCCATATCTTCGACTTCGGCCCTGGCGAGCCACTGAGCCGCCGTTTCGCCCTGGCTGTTATCCATCCGCATATCCAGTGGGCCGTCACGCAGAAAACTAAAGCCTCGTTCGGCATCGTCCAGTTGCGGTGATGACACACCGAGATCCAGTAAGACACCGTCTATCTTGCCCACCAGCCCAAGTTGCTCAACATAGTCGGCCAACTGGCCAAAACCGCCATGGACTATGGTGAAACGCGGATCATCGGCAAACTGTTTGGCAGCTTCAATGGCCGCCGGGTCTCTATCGATGGCAATCAGCCGCCCCTGTTCACCCAGGCGGGAAAGGATCTGACGTGAGTGTCCGCCTCGACCGAAAGTGCCGTCGATATAGATGCCATCTGGGCGGATATTGAGCCCGTCTACCGTTTCTTGAAGCAGGACAGACAGGTGGGCAAAGTTTTGGCTCATCACTCTCTTCTTTAATCTGGTCTCACTCATCAGAGTGAGAAATCAGCCAGCCGCTCACTGGCGGTCAATCCCTGGCTCTTAATCATCTCCAGGCTGTCGGCCAGCTGCTGCTGCCAGACCTGCTCATCCCAGAGTTCGAATTTGTTCAACTGCCCAACCAACATGGTCTTCTTTTCCAAAGAGGCGTATTGCCTGAGCGGCGGAGTCAGCAAAACCCGGCCGTTGGCATCCAATTCACATTCTTGGGCATAGCCCAACATCAGGCGCTTCATCGCCCGCTCCTGTGGTTGAAAATCAGACAGACCGAGCAGCTTGTCGGCGACTTTGTTCCATTCGTTTATCGGATAGATCAACAGGCAGGGAGATTGGATATCCACAGTGATTACCAGCTTGCCTTGATGATCGGCATGCAGAGGCTCGCGGTATCGCGTTGGCATAGCGATCCGCCCCTTGGCATCCAGATTCAAAGCACTTGCGCCGGAAAACACTTGGTTTCATCCTTGCTCAGTTAATAGATCCACAAATATCCACAAATTCCCACAGATGCTAAGTTTAGGGATAGTCAACAAGGATTGTCAAGCAATGCAAACTCGAATAAAGCCAGTCACCAAGCGGGTTAGCAGCGTGTCACAACATTTTTTGAACAGCCGAATTCCAAGTGGCAAAAAGTGGTGCTACCGCCCCTGGCAGTGGAAAATTTCAACACTGATAGGGGAGATTTTCACAGTGAAAAGAAACGATTGTGGGGAAGTTTCCCGGATCCTGGCATTCAGGAGTGCGATCCAGTGCAAACTTCTGTGGCGGCAAAACTCGGCCGGGATAAACCACTATGCCAACCTTACAGCTGTATCTGAGGGTTAAATGTTAAATCATGGTTAACTAAAATTTCTTGCCCTTATCAGAACGACAGGCTTTTCCTATATAGCGTTCAGAGCCTGAGTCAAAGATTTCAGCACTGTTTTGATACAGCCGGAACCCTAAAGGATAAATTCAGTCTAATTTTTAGGCGAAACAGGCCGATAAAGGATACAGAATAGGCTAACAGTTAAAGCATCTAACCGGCGCAAAAGCCGCCGGCACGGGGAAATCTAATGGGATTGGACAGCATTTACGCCATGTTGGCGCGCCCGGTCAAGGCGGTATTTCAGCCCAAACGCGAAGTGGAGCAGGTCAAGACCAGCTCCGCCATAGCGCCCGACAGCCACGAAGCCCCGCAATCGCAACTGCCTCCCGAAATAGACAAGCGTGAAAAAGTCGCTGATCGCCGCAAAGAGCAGAAAGGCTTTGCCCGCGAGCGGCGTAAACATAACCGCCGCCAGGAAGATGAAGAAAGGGATGACTCCAGGGCGCAAGAAGAAGGCAAGGGTCAGATAATAGATATCGATGTCTGACCCTGCCGGTGAATGTCATTGAATCAAGGCTTCACAGCTGCGCCGCCACCCGCTGACGTATCTCGGCCAAATTGGTTTCGCGAAGTAGTTTGCCATCCTCATAAACGGTTTGCAGCAGCCCCTGGGCTTCTTCAGTCACCGAAACATCGTCTCTCAGCACCAGCTCCCCGTCTTGCATTACCACTTGCAGTAGCCCCTTGGCGGAACGCTTTTGGCTATCAGTCTTGGGTGCCTTGAAAATCGCCAGCGGCTCGCCGTCTTTTATCACGTGGGTCGCCTTGACTGCCGAGCCATGGGTATCTCGGGTGACATATTGATAGCTGTATGAGCCAATCCCCAGCACGACTTTGGAAGCAAAACCTTTATCCATCAAACGCTGCAGTATTTGTCGTTGGCGCTCGAGCGTGATGGCATCGCCATAAATGGCACCCACATGGTTATCCAATAGCTTGTAACCCTTGTCAGTCAAGGTGCCGCCAAAAATGTCCCACAGGCACTCGATAAGCCCCTTCACCTCGCAGGCCATCAGGGTTTGGCGCTGCAGACCGATAAACTCACCATGCCAACTTATCGCCTCATAACCGTTATCGGCTGCCTTTTGCAATGCTTCATCCAGACCACATTCGCGGATAAGTGATTCAGGCGCCAGCTTATAACCGCTGAGAATGGTCACAGGATCGCCGGAGTCGGGACGGATCACCAGGGTGCCGTCACGCTCGAGGATCTCCTGCTTGAGTTCAGGTAAGTATTGAGTCACCAGAGTCCAGAAATCCCAGGTATCAGACACCACACTAAGGATCCCCTTGGGAGACTGGGTCTGCATCAGATAACGGAAGAAGGCGATCTCCCCTTCGAGGATCCAGGAACAGGTCACCGAGTGCTCGGTGGCATCCACTGAGGCGCCGACCAACTCCTTATCGACATCGGCACCATAGTACTTCTCGGCAAACAGCACCGCCGGAATGGTGTCGGTTCCAACAAAACCGCTGGCCAAATGGCCAAAACCACTCATGGCAGCGGCCTGCTTACCGAACATGCCGCGAAAACTGAAGTCATGCCCCTGAAACGCTACCATCTCGGCGGGCAGGCCTGTCTTATCGGCGAACTCTTTAAAGGTACGCAGGTAAGCAACGGCCGTGGTGGCACTGGTTTGTATCGGCCAGTTTTCACAACTGAGCACGGTTTCTATCATGTTGGTCAACCAGGGGAAATCCGGATGGGTGTTGACTATGGTCAACGGCGGCACCAGATAAGGCACCAGAGTCCCCTCTTCCAGCGCCTTGATCCTCAGCGGTAAATACCCAAGGTCGTGGAGTTTTTCCAGATAAGAGACATCGACGCTGTACCCCAGCATGGCACTGAGTATGCGCTTATGGGCGGCCACGGCCTGCGCCTTGGGCTGACGAAAGAAGCTGTCCCACTCCTCCATCAAATAGCTCTTGATAAAATACTGCAGTCCAATAAAGGCGACTTTGTCATTGTCCATTATGTTGGCATTGCGACCGCTGCGGGAAGTGAAGTTGGCATACACCTCGGTCACCTGAGGATGATAGGCGCGACCATGAAACTCTTTGTAGACATCCTTCTGCATTGAGGGGGCGATGATACTCATAATAAACTCCTTTTATTCAAACAGTTTCAAGGTGTGCAGCTCGACAATTTGCGACTCAAACGGATGCAATGGGCACACAGAATCTGTGGTGAACACGGCATCAATCAAACCTTCCAGCGGTTCGATTCCGCGGGAAAACAGGCCATGGGTCACATAGAGTCCCACTCGGGCGGCGCCTTTTTGTTTCAAAAGCCGCGCCAGCTCGATAAAGGTTCTGCCACCGTCACAAATATCATCCAGGATCAGCAGACTGCGGCCAGCGACATCGGCGTCCAACTCGGATGCCAATATGGCGCCCGTCGCCGGATCCCGGCGTTTACTGGCCTGAAACACTTCGGCCTCAATCCCGGCGGCACTCAGCGCATCGGCAACCTTGGCTATCTTGTGGCTGGCGCCCTTGTCCGGCGCAAGCAGTGCCGCCTGGTGGGTTTGCAGCCACTGCTTCAGCTGCGCAAACTGACAAACCAGCTGCGCCTGATGTACCTGCTCGGCCTCCAGCAGTTGCTCACTGACCACCGAGTGCAGATCCCAGCAGCGGATCTGGCTGAAGCCGGCATTTCGCAGCAACCCCGCCATCACGGCGGCGGAAAAGGCCTCACCGGCGACGCAAACCCTGTCTTGGCGGGCATAGGGGAAATAGGGAAGTTGCAGTGAAACCTGAATGCCGGGGGCGGCGCGGTCCAAAGCATCTTTGATCAGCAGCAGCTGCATGATGGCATCACTGCTCTGCAACCTGGCGTAGATAATCGCGCTCTGTACCTGTTGTCCATCAAAACCCGCCAGACGCACATGCTGCTCACCACCGGCAAACTGCCATTGCTCAACAGTCAAAGCCTGTCGGGTTGCATCTTTGTTTACTAGCTCAATACTGATATCCATATCGCTCACCATTAAGTGTCTTAGTGACACTTAATCTAAAGCAACAGCTTGGAGTGGTCAAGCTTATTTCGAGTCAAAAGGACACTTATCTAAAAAGAAGAATTAAAATAATGGATAAGATAGTGGTAAACCAAAGAAGCTCGAATGGAGTTTCAAGCTTCCAGGTTGCGTACAAAGCGATAATCGGCAGCTTCAGGCAATACCCGGTAGAGCTGGGGTGGGCGACCGACTTCGACCCGGCCCTCTCCACAGGGGGCGAGCACGCCGGCCTGCTCGATTCGCCGCCGGAAAGATTTCTTCTGCAGTGGCTTGCCCAGGATGGCCTCATGCACTCGCTGCAACTCGGCCAGGGTAAACAATTCCGGCAGGGCAAAAGCCGCCACCAGGCTGTAAAGCGCCTTTTGGCGTAAGCGCTCCTGTGCCAAGGCTATGATATCGGCGTGATCAAAGGCCAAGTGTTCGGGCAGCGACTGCAAGCTGAACCAGCGGCTCTCTTCAGACCCTTCCATGACGGGTTCAAGATGAGGCATCAGTGCATAATAGCTGATGGTGACCGACCAGCCTCTGGGATCCCGGCGGCCATTGCCTATACTCTGTAACTGCTCCAGGTAGGGCGGCACTATCCCGGTCTTTTGCTTAAGTTTGCGCTTGGCCGAAGCATCGATATCCTCATCCTGCTGCAGATCGATAAAGCCTCCCGGCAATGCCCACATCCCTTTGCAGGGAAACCCGGAACGCTTGACCAAGAGCACACACAATTGCCCTTCTCGCACACAGAGCAGCACGCTGTCGACACTGGTCAACGGCAGCGGATAATCATGGATATTGTATTGCGCCAGATATTCGGCTTCAGTCGTCACTGTCATGGCGGGCTCACTTTGGTGTCTTTGGGGCACTATTTTGAGTCACTATTCAATGGGAGACAATAACAGCCGACAAGAAACCGCCCGGCACATCACAGTTCGTCGGTTTCATGCCAGTGGCGACAACGGTCCACCGCCTTCTGCCAACCGCGGTAATAAAGCTCCCGCCGTCCTTCATCCATGGCCGGCTCGAAGCAACGTTCAACATCGCTCCGGTGAGAAAGATCTTCCACCGAGTCCCAGAAACCACAGGCAAGACCGGCCAAAAATGCCGCTCCCATGGCGGTAGTTTCGGTCAAGGCCGGCCGCAGTACTTGAGTATCTGTGATATCGGCCTGAAACTGCATCAGGAAGTCGTTACTCACGGCGCCGCCATCCACCCTCAGCTGCTTGAGTGCAACAGCGCTGTCTTTACTCATGGCATCCAGCAGATCCCGGCTCTGATAGGCGATGGATTCCAGCGCCGCACGTATGATGTGGTTGCGGTTTACGCCGCGGGTCAATCCTTGCAAAGAGCCGCGGGCGTTGGCATCCCAATAAGGGGCTCCCAGCCCGACAAATGCCGGCACCAGATAAACCCCATTGGTATCTTCTACCTTGGAGGCAAAGTACTCTGTGTCCTGGGCATCACGAATAAGCCCCAATTCGTCCCTCAGCCACTGTATGGTCGCGCCGCCCATAAATACCGAGCCTTCCAGCGCGTATTGCACCTCCCCCTTGGGGCCTACAGCCACAGTTGTCAGCAACCCATGCTCTGAGCGCACCGCCTTGTCACCTGTGTTCATCAGCAAAAAGCAGCCTGTGCCATAGGTATTCTTGGCCATGCCGGGTTCGACGCACAGCTGGCCGAACAGCGCCGCCTGCTGATCCCCGGCCATACCGGCGATAAGAATTTCACTGCCCTCACCGGCAATCCGGGTTGTGCCATAAACAGCCATCGACGGCTTGACCTCGGGCAACAACGAAACAGGGATGTCCAGCGCCTGTAACAGGGTCTGATCCCAGCATTGTTTGTGGATGTTGTAGAGCATGGTGCGCGACGCATTGGTGGGGTCGGTCACATGCACCTTGCCCTCGGTCAGCTTCCATACCAGCCAGCTGTCGATAGTGCCAAAGAGCAACTCGCCTCTTTCGGCCCGCTCGCGGGCACCCTCGATATTATCCAGCAACCACTTAATCTTGGTGGCCGAAAAATAGGGATCCAGTAACAAGCCTGTATTGTCGCGGACATAATCCTCCAGCCCCTCGGCCTTGAGCTGCTCACAGATCTCCTTGCTGCGCCGACACTGCCAAACAATGGCGTTGGCAATCGGCTTACCTGTGAGCTTATCCCAGATGACAGTGGTTTCCCGCTGATTAGTAATGCCGATGGCCGCCACTTCGTCACTGTGGATCCCGGCGCGGGCGATAACCTCTATCAGTGTCGAACTCTGGGATGCCCAGATTTCCATGGGATCATGCTCGACCCAGCCGGGTTGCGGGTAGTGCTGACTGAACTCTCGCTGGGAGACGGCCACGATATTGGCCTGTTGATCGAAAATAATCGCCCGTGAGCTGGTAGTGCCCTGATCAAGGGCAATAATATATTTCTTTTGCACGTGAAAGCTTTCTTGGGTTGGCTGAATTAATTTTGCTGCCAAGGCTGATCGCCTCGGGGTAAGCCGATTTCCGCTTCGGGAATATCACACTCCTGCGCCGGGTAATACCAGACGGCGGCAATCTTATCGCCCCTCAAGCTATAAACGCCCATATTACATTGGCTGTGTTGCTCGCCATCCTGTTGCCAGCTGACCTTTTCCAGGGTGCTGACATAGTTACCCGAACTCAGCGAGCCAAGAATACTGGCCTTGGCCCCTGGCAAAGTTTGAAAATAGTCGGTCATAGCCGCACCCAATTCCGAATGCCCGGAAGCCTGCAGATCGACCTTGGCGATGCTGACATTAAACCAAGTCACGTCTTCCGTGGTTTGCGCCAACATCAGCTCAATCTTTTGCTCATTGAAACCTTGAATAAACATACTGACAGGATCTGACTCGGCCAAACTCGGCATTGAAATCAGAGAGATAGCACTGGCAAACAGGAATGGATATTTCATGGGCTTATTATTTTTTGTTGGCAATAGCATGAATATAAGCCCTGAGCTCGGCCACGCCAAGTATAAAACAGCCCTGAGCTCGCTCCCACCAGCGATTAAACAGCCTTGAGTGCAGCCGCGCCAAGTTTAACACCGCCTTGAGCCAGACTAGACCTGATATGAAAAAGCCCCGCTCGGCGGGGCTCTTGTCTCATTCCTTGGCCGGAATGGTATTACATCTTGTAGGTCACTTGCAGACCCGCCAACCAGACGTGGCCGCTGGCATCGCCCTGGAAGGCAACCTGAGCCAGGCCCATCAGATCCTGAGTCTCGTTGATAGGGGCATCACCGTGGGCGCGGATATAGGTCAAACCCAGATCCACTGTCAGGTTCTTGCTGGGTGCATAACCGGCACCCACACTGAACCAGAGACGGTCGGTATCTGGAATAGTGATAGTACGGTATTCATCGTCAACCGCTGTCTTATCCAAGGCCACACCGGCACGCAACAACCACTCGTTGTTCAGCTGGTAGCTGGTACCCAGAGCAAAGCGCCAGTTGTCTTTGAAGTTTTCTTCCTTCACCAGATCGGATTCCAGGCCGCCGATAGGCTTCTGCTCACCAGGGAAATAAGCCACCAGCTTGTTGAACACACTCCAGTCCGTCCAGTTGATGCTGGCGTGCATCGCCCAGTTGTCAGTCAACTGATGGTAAGAAGCCAGCTCGGCAAATGCCGGCAGCTCCAATGGCAGGTAGCCTTCAACCTCGGCTGTACCGCCGGTATAAAGGGCGCCACGGGCTTGGCCGTCCAGATCCAGCTCAACCCGGCTGTGATAGGCGATACCCAGGCGGTGATTAGCATTGATCTGCCAGCTGGCACCTAGCTGCCAACCATAACCAAAGTCATCACCTTCCAGATGCTTGAGCTCGGTGCCGGCGGCAGGCAGACGAGAAGTCACCTCTGCCGGCAAGCCAGGGATAGCACGAACACCTTCTATCCAGCCAGGAACCGAAGCACCGATCTCACCGTCACCATACACACCGCGCAGACCGGCACCCACAGTGAAGTGTTCATCAATGCGGTAAGCAATATTGGTGTTCAGCTCTACAGTAGTCACCGCTGTCTTGTTACCAAAAATGGAGGCTGCATGGGCTGCCGGCAGTTCGGTAGACAAACCATAGTTGGAGTTCAGTGCCAAACCCCAGGTCCAGCTGTCGTTGAGCTGGTTGGAGTAATAGAAGTTAGGCACTAAAGCGTTGTCAGCCACATCCAATGCATCGGCATTCATGGTCATGGCCTGAGGCAATAAAGGCGACGCCAACGAAACCTGACCCAAGGCGTCAACTTCCGGCATCACATAGATAGCACCGGCAGAGATCTGCCGACCTTCAAGATAGCTGAGCATGGCAGGGTTACGCCCCTGAGCCGCAGGGTTATCGGCCATGGCCGCTTCACCGGCGAAGGCACGTCCAAGTCCGGTCGCTGAAGATTCTGCCAGTTGGAAACCAGCTGCTTGAACCTGAGTCGTTGCTCCCACAAAGCTGGCCGCAATGGCGACAGCAATAAGTTGTTTCTTCATTGTTATTCTCTGTCTGTTTATTTAGCAATTTCTGAATAGAGTAATAACTCCATTTTGTTGCGGCGCAGTTTACTGACACAGAATATCTTTGCAAGCAGCAAGCAAAAAACAGGATAAACAACCGCAAAAATCAACAAAGAAAGACGCAAAAGTGACACAAGTCACTCTATAGGTGCTTAAAACAGAGAGGAAATGGCATTAATGTTTGCTGAAAAGAATTGAAATCCAAAAGGAAACAAAAACTATTAACTTGAAAAATAAGTATAAATTATTAAGTAACCATAAAAACACTTGTTCACTTAATTTAAGTCAGACAAACAGCATAAATCACTAAGCATTCAAAGTTGCAGTCTACCTCCCTATGAGCAAAACCTATAACCAAATGTTTTTAAAAAATAAATTACAGGCAACTACAGTCAACATGCTTGTTTTGAACACAAGAGAGCAGACCAGTTACCAAGCTACTGGTCTGCTCTTGTACAAGTGTACGCTGAAATAACAGACGGGATTAGGCGCGCCAGCCCGGCAGCACGACTTCATAATCGGCGATGGCCTGCTCATGGGACAGAGTCAGGCCGATGGCATCCAATCCATTGAGCAGCTTATGACGGGCAGATTCAGCCAGTTGAAATACAAAGCGTTTCCCGGATGGTGAAACGACCAGGCACTGCTGCAGGTCGACTTTGATTTCACTGCCTTCAGTCGCCGTTACCTCGTCAAACAACTGCTGCACTTCAGCGGCCTCAAGGATCACCGGCAATAACCCATTATTGATAGCGTTGCCGTAAAAGATATCGGCAAAGCTGGGCGCAATAATCACCCGCAAACCATAGTCGGCCAGGGCCCAAGGCGCGTGTTCACGGCTGGAGCCACAACCGAAGTTTTCCCGCGCCAGTAAAATAGAGGCTCGCTGATATCTGGGTTGGTTCATCACAAAGGCAGGATCCGGCTGCTCACCGGCATCGTCCAGATAGCGCCAGTCATGAAAGAGATGGACACCGAAGCCATCCTTGGTGACCTTGGACAGAAACTGTTTTGGGATGATCTGATCCGTATCCACATTGGCGCTATCCAATGGCACCGCAATTCCCTGATGAATAGTAAAAGCCTGCATTTTATTTCTCCTGGCCTGCGTGGCGGATATCGACAAAGTGCCCGGCAATGGCTGCGGCGGCTGCCATGGCAGGACTCACCAGATGGGTACGACTGCCGCGTCCCTGCCGCCCCTCAAAGTTGCGGTTACTGGTTGAGGCGCAGCGATCGCCGCTTTCCAGGCGATCATCATTCATCGCCAGGCACATGGAGCAACCCGGCAAACGCCATTCAAACCCGGCCTCGACAAACAGTTTATCCAAGCCTTCGGCTTCGGCCTGAGCCTTTACTTGTCCCGAACCCGGCACCACTATGGCGGTCACGCCGTCAGCCACCCGCCGGCCACGGATCTGCGCCGCGGCGCTGCGCAGATCTTCGATACGTGAATTGGTACATGAACCGATAAAGACCTTGTTGATGGCCACATCCGTCATCAGGGTGCCCGGCGTCAAACCTATGTAATTCAGCGCCTTTTCCATACTGCCGCGCACTGTGGCATCGGCCTCCTCGGCGGGGTTGGGCACAGGTTTATCTATGGCTACCACCTGGCCCGGATTAGTGCCCCAGGTCAGTTGCGGCGCGATTTCACTGCCTTCCAACTCCACATAGGCATCGAAGATGGCATCTTCATCGGACTTGAGCGCCTTCCAGGCTGTCAGGGCGGCATCCCAGTCGGCCCCCTTGGGCGCAAACTGACGTCCCTCAAGGTAGGCGAACGTGGTTTCATCCGGCGCGACCATGCCGGCCTTGGCACCCATCTCAATCGCCATGTTACACAGCGTCATACGCCCTTCCATCGACAGGGCGCGAATCGCGTCACCGCAAAACTCCACCACATAGCCGGTGCCGCCATCCATGCCTATCTTGCCGATAATCGCCAGCACCACATCCTTGGCGGTAATGCCCTCACCCAGTTGCCCCTTGACCTCGACTCTCATGGTCTTGGCCTTGAGTTGCCGCAGCGTTTGGGTGGCCAGCACATGCTCCACCTCTGAGGTACCAATACCAAAGGCCAGCGCGCCAAAGGCGCCGTGGGTAGCGGTATGGGAATCGCCACAGACAATAACCGTACCCGGCAGGGTAATGCCCAGCTCCGGCCCCATCACATGCACTATGCCCTGATTGGGGTGGTGAATGTCATACAGACGCACACCAAATTCACGGCAGTTTTGTGCCAGGGTTTCAACCTGAGTGCGCGCCATGGGGCTCAAGGCGTCCAGACTGGCACTCTTGGTCGAGGTATTGTGATCCATGGTGGCAAAGGTCTTATCCGGTGCCCGAAGTGTGCGCCCGGCCATCTTCAGACCACTGAAGGCCTGCGGTGAAGTCACCTCGTGCACCAGATGACGGTCGACGTAAATAATCGGCGCTTCTCCCGCCGGCGTCGCCACCAGGTGGGCATCCCACACCTTTTCATACAATGTCCTGCCCATTACACTCCCTCCCGAATCGCGTTGGCAATATAGTCACCCATCTCTGCCGTGGTCTTGGCATTATCCCGCTGCTCCAGCGCCAGTAACTCACAGGTAAAGAAGCCATCTGCCAGCGCCTTGCCAACGGCGCGCTCTATCGCTGCCGCCGCTTCTTCCTGCTGCAGGCTGTGGCGCAACATCAAGGCCGCCGACAAGATCTGCGCTACCGGGTTGGCAATCCCCTTGCCGGCAATATCCGGGGCACTGCCACCGGCCGGTTCATAGAGACCGAAACCACTGCTGTTGATGGAAGCCGATGACAACAGCCCCATGGAGCCGGTCAACATGGCGATTTCATCGGAAAGTATGTCGCCGAACAGGTTGGAACACAGCATCACATCAAAGTCCCAGGGACGACGCAGCAGTTGCATGGTGGCATTGTCGATATAGATATGTTCCAGTTCCACATCCGGATACTCGCTCGCGACCTGCTCGACCACTTCACGCCAAAGTACCGAGCAGGCCAGCACGTTGGCCTTGTCGACCGAAGTCACCTTGCCGCGGCGACCGCGAGCGGCCTCGAAGGCGATATGGGCGATACGGCGGATCTCGGCGCGGCTGTATCTCATGGTGTCAAATGCCTCTTCGCTCTCGCCCTCCCCCTGACGCCCCTTGGGTTTGCCAAAGTAGATACCGCCGGTCAGTTCACGCACGCACAGCACATCAAACCCTTTGGCCGAGATGTCGGCGCGCAGCGGCGACAGATGTTCCAGCCCCTGATGTAACTTGGCCGGTCTCAGGTTACTGAATAAGCCGAAATGGCCCCTCAGAGGCAACAGCGCGCCGCGCTCGGGCTGTTCATTGGGAGGCAGTTTTTCCCATTTGGGGCCGCCTACCGAGCCGAACAGAATCGCATCTGCCGCTTCACAGCCGGCCAGGGTCGATGCCGGCAACGGGCAGCCATGGTTATCTATCGCTATGCCGCCGACATCATATTCGGCGTACTCCATTGCCAGACCAAAGCGTTGCTCTACCGCTGTCAGCACCTTACGGGCCTGGGCCATGACTTCCGGGCCTATGCCGTCGCCGGCCAATACCGCTATCTGATAACTCATACGCCACCCAACTCCTTTCTCTGTTGTATTTTCTGTTTATGATCCGCCACCTGGTCGGCGCGCTGAATAAGGTTCATCACATGTACCAGGGCCGCGGCCGAAGCCTCGACCACATCGGTAGCCAAGCCGACACCGTGGAAATTGCGCCCCTGGTACTGAGCCGTGATATCCACCTGCCCCAGCGCATTCTGGCCTTCGCCTTTGGCGCTCAACTTATAGCTGCAGATATCCACGCTCTGGCCGCTGGCGCGGGCTATCGCCTTATAGGCGGCATCCACAGGACCATTACCGGTGGCGGCTTCGGTCACTACCTCACCGGCGGCTTCAATACGTACAGTGGCGGTGGCCATGCCCTCGGTAGAGTCGGATTGCACCACCAGCTGTTGCAACTGGAAGTGGTCGTCGGCCGCCGCCCGGCCCTCCATATACACCAAGGCTTCCAGGTCATAGTCGAACACCTGACCCTTCTTGTCGGCCAGTTTCAGGAAGGCGTCGTACAGTTGGTCCAATGAATAATCCTGCTCTGAATAACCCATCTGCTCCATTCGATGCTTGATCACATGGCGGCCGGAGCGTGAGGTCATATTCAGGTGATTGCGATTCAGGCCTATGCTCTCAGGTGTCATGATTTCATAGGTGTTTTGCGCCTTTAACATGCCGTCTTGATGGATACCGGATGAATGGGTAAAGGCATTGGCGCCCACTATCGCCTTGTTGGCCTGGATCGGCATATTGCATAACTGGCTCACCATGGAGGAGGTGCGGTGAATTTCCTGAGCCTTGATGCCAGTCTCCAGCCCCAGGATGTCTTTGCGGGTCGCCAGGATCATGGCAATCTCTTCCAGTGAGCAGTTACCGGCCCGTTCACCTATGCCGTTGATTGTACACTCAATCTGCCGGGCTCCCTGTTGCACCGCCATGATGGAGTTGGCGACCGACAACCCCAAATCGTCGTGGCAGTGCACAGAGATCACCGCCTGATCGATATTGGGCACCCGGTTGAACAGGGTTTGAATAATGCCGCCGAACTCGCTGGGAATGGTATAGCCCACTGTGTCCGGAATATTGATGGTGCGGGCACCGGCTTCGATGGCCGCCTCAACCATGCGACACAGATTATCTATCGGGGTCCGGCCGGCATCTTCGCAGGAAAACTCCACATCATCGGTAAAGCGCCTGGCATACTTCACCGCCCCTACCGCCATCTCCAGCACCTGGTCGAAGGAGCGTTTCAGTTTGCTCTGCACATGGATATTTGAAGTTGAGATAAAGGTATGAATGCGGAACTGATCCGCGACCGACAAGGCCTGGGCCGCAGCGTCGATATCTTTCTCCAGTGCCCGCGACAGGGCGCAGACCCGACTGTTTTTGATGGTACGTGCTATGGTCTGTACCGACTCAAAGTCGCCGGGAGAGGAAACCGGGAACCCCACCTCCATGATGTCGACCCCCAGGCGCTCGAGAGCCATGGCTATCTGCAGTTTTTCTTTCACTGTCAGGCTGGCAGCCAGCGCCTGCTCGCCGTCCCGTAAGGTGGTATCGAAAATAAACACTCTGTCAGACATCTGGATTCTCCATTCAGGGGTTTCGATTGATTTTTCCCGTGCCAGAAACAAAAAACCCCGCGGTTTCTGGCGCGGGGTTTTGAGTTCTGGCTTGCTAATCGACGTGCAAGTCTAGCTCCTCCGCGCAGGGACTGCGAGAGTAAGGAGGAGAGACAGTTGCATTTGTGGGTTCATTTAGCCGTTCTATACCAGATAAAAATTCGTTAAAAGTGGGTTTATATTCTTCCCACCGGGTTCAAGAAGTTCAATAATTAACTGCCTCCTTGCTCGCTGTCAAGCCTATATTTCTCAGCATCAGTTGAAAATTTCGGCTTAAAGTGCTGATTTGCACCATTCAAGCCTTGGTGATCCAAAGCTAAATAGATGAATAAAATCTTGCCGATAGCATCATTTTTTGTGCCAAAAATGATAAAAAATAGTTATTATCTCAACACGGTTTCGCCCGGCAAAACTCACCTTCACTCAGCGGAGAAAAAATGGATTTTCGCCTCTTGGCACTGAGCTTGCTCCTGTGGTCATTTTCTTGTGTGCTTTGGGCCGCGGAGCGGTTGGACACACTGGCCAACACCCTCTATCAATATCCTACGCTGGCGCTGACCCAAATCAACGAGCTTGAGCGTCAGGCCTCAGAGTTGAGCCAGGCTCAAGTGCTGAGATTACAGTTATTTAAATGTGAAGCACTCCTGCAATTAGGAGACAACGGCGCCGCCATCAATCTGGCCGAACTGGGAGAAGCCAGAGCCAAGCAGCTAAGGCTGGAACAGGCAGACAGTTATTTTCAAATTTGCCGCGCCGATGCCTATGCCAATTTCGACGATCTGAAACAATCACTGCTGTTACTCGACGGCGCCATTGAGCAGGCCAAACGCCACAACCAACCCCAGGCTCTGGTCAACGCCCTGAGACTCAAGGGCCAGCTGGAAAACGACCTTGGCAACTATGGCACCGCCATCGAAGATCTGCGTCTGGCGCTGGACATCTACCCGGATATCAGCAGTCAAAATCCGTCCTGGCTATGGCCACCTCTGGCCTATGTTTACGGCGACATGGCCAGCCTGATGTATTCCACCGGCGACCTGCGCCAAGCGGCCTACTATCTCAAGTTGGCACTGGACACAGATGAAGCCAAAGGCAAGGTTCGCCATGTGCTGTTATTGATGGCCGCCAGAGTCGCGCTGGCGCAGGAGGATATGGCTCAAGCCGACAGCCTGCTGAAACAGTCCAAAATACTGCTGCCCGAGATAGGCTCACCGCTGGAGCTTGCCAACAGTTACAGCCAGATAGCCGTGATAGAACTCGCCAGGGGCAGAACCGAGATTGCCGACGAGTTAGTGGGTATTGCCCTGCAGACCTATGAAAAACAAGGCAAAGTAAACAACTATATGCGTGCTACCCGGCTATTGGCCAGGGTACGTCTCGCCCAGCGCAACGACGATGAAGGCATAAGGCTGTTGATGCAGGCGGCGCAACAGGCCGAGCAGCTGCAACTGGCCGATGAAGTGGCCTATACCCAACAGCTTATCAGTGACTATTACGCCGAAAGAGCTGAGTTCAAACCGGCATACGAGGCGATGAAACTGGCGGCCCAGGCCGCAGCCGAGGCCCAAAAGCAGCTCAACAATACCCGCTTTATGCAATACAAGGCCAGGCTCAGCCAGCAGGAGCAGTTGCAGGTAGAAACCCAGCAGAACATTCGTCTTGCCAGTGCCGATCAGCGCTCCAAACTGAGCCAGGCCTACGGCACCATCTCTGTGCTGGCACTCGCCATCATAGGTGCGCTGATCTGGTTGGTCAGTCGCCGTAACCGCTGGCAACAACCGAGTACTGTGGCACTGGAAAAACTGCCCGCGGCCCAGCAGCTGGATGCCATGCTCAGCAGTGCCAAGAAGGGCAACTACCCCTTGAGCCTGTTGTTGCTGAGTACCAGCCATATACGTCAGGTGGATCTTTCCGCCCTGCAGCGGGCGCTGGAACAGAAACTCAGAGAGCAAGACAGACTGCTGCGCTACAGTATGGATGAGATGGTGATCCTGCTGCCCTATACCTCGGTCCAGGGCGCCTTGCAGGTCAGCGAGCAACTCAAGCCGATAGTGCAGAACTGGCAAGTGGCTCATGCCGTGCGCATTGGAGTGGCCTCGCTGCAGCAGCCCGATACCCTGGATAGCCTGGTGAAACGTGCCGGCGTCAACCAACTCAGTCAACAGAAAGCCGCCGAGCAACATCAGTCACCGGCGAGATAAGCCTCTATCTCGTCGAGGAACTGATCGCCAAAGCGGGCCAACTTGCGCTCACCAACACCATTGACCGCCAACATCTCGCCCTGGCTGGTAGGTAAAATCGCCGCCATTTCCGCCAGGGTTGCATCGTTGAATACCAGATAGGGGGGTACGTCCTGCTCTTCGGCTATGCTGCGCCTTAACTGCTTGAGGCGGGCAAACAGCTTGCGATCGTAGTTGAGTGGCGCCTTGCTGCTGACGTTGCGCCTGCGGGTAACATGCAAGTCAATTCTGGGTTCGGCCAACATCAGTGCAACTTCGCCCCTGAGCACAGGCCTGGCGGCCGGATTCAGGCGAATACTCGATCCGCGGGTAATATCCTGGCTCGCCAGCCCCAAATGGATAAGCTGTCTGGTCACACTGAGCCAGTGTTCATGGCTCTTGTCTTTGCCGACACCCCAGGTGGATAACTTGTCGTGCCCCCGGTCGACCACAGCGGCCGATTTGGAGCCTCTGAGCACCTCAATCAGCTGGTTCATGCCAAACTTCTGCCCCAAGCGATATATGCAGGACAACACCTTCTGTGCATCCTCGGTGCCGTTGTAGCGTTTCGGCGGGTCCAGGCAGATGTCACAGTTGCCGCAGGGCTCCAGCGCGGGCTCATCGAAGTAGTGCAGCAACACCTGGCGGCGGCAGGTCTGAGCCTCGGCAAAGGCCGCCATGGTATTGAGTTTATGCAGTTCCACCTGTTGCTGCGGCCCGGGTTCACCCTGCTCAATCAGGTGGCGCACCCGGCCGATATCGGCGGGCTCGAACAACATAAAGGCTTCGGCCTCGAGACCATCTCGCCCAGCGCGGCCGGTTTCCTGATAGTAGGCCTCTATGCTCTTGGGCAGATCGTAATGCACCACAAAGCGCACGTTGGACTTGTTGATCCCCATGCCAAAGGCGACCGTGGCCACCACTATATCCAACTGTTCCTTGAGAAATCTGTCCTGGACACTGGCGCGCTCGTCGCTGCTCATACCGGCATGATAGCCTTCGGCGGCATAGCCCTGTAACCGCAGCCTTTCGGCCACTTCATCGACCCGGCGGCGGCTGGAGCAATAAACAATCCCGGCAGCGCCGTTCTGCGCGGCGATAAACTGGCGCAATTGATTGGCGGCGTTAAGCTTTTCCGCCACTGTGTAGCGAATATTCGGCCTATCAAAGCTGGAAAGAAGCACATAGGGGGCGATATTGAGCCGCTGGCAGATATCATCCCGGGTCGCCTTGTCGGCGGTGGCGGTCAGCGCCATCACAGGCACGCCGGGAAACAGCTGTTTCAGGCGGCCAAGCTGGGCATATTCGGGGCGAAAATCATGGCCCCACTGGCTGATACAGTGCGCCTCATCCACGGCAAACATCGACAGCGGCAGGGATTGCAGCCGCTCAATAAACTCATGCTGCAGCAAGCGCTCCGGCGAGACATACAGCAGGCGGATCTCCCCCTGATGCAACTGGCGCAGCACCTTGAGGCTCTGCTCCCTGGGCAAGGATGAGTTGAGATAAGCAGCATTGACCCCGGTCTGCAGCAGGCTGTCGACCTGATCTTTCATCAGGGAGATCAGCGGCGAAACCACCAGGGTCAGCCCTGGCATCAACAATGCGGGCAGTTGGTAACACAGACTCTTGCCGCCGCCGGTGGGCATGATCACCATGCAGTCTTCCCCGGCCATCACACGTTCAATCACCTGGCGCTGCCCTTCACGGAAAGTGCGGTAGCCAAATACCTGCTGCAAGGCTTGCTGCATAGGGTCTTGGGGATGATTTAGGCTCTCGGGAGCGATACTCAGCGGCTGATCCATGACTGTCTGTGTCCAAAGAAGAGGCCGCTATTCTAAATGAAGCCAACACCAGAGTGCCAGCCAAGAGGGGATTTTTCCGCCCGGACTAGGCAAACGGCCATATTAGCGTTAGATTGATTGCTCTAAAAAACAACAACAGCAGGAAGCCCTATGAGCCAGGACATTCAAGCCGAGGTACTCGCCAAGGTAGCAGAAGTATTTGATAAACATGTGCCTTTTCACAATCTTCTCGGCCTTGGGATCCGCCGATACGACGCCTCTGGTGTCGAAGTGGAGATCAAAATGAAGCCGGAGCTAATCGGCAACATACATCAAAAAATACTCCATGGCGGGGTTACCGCAACCGTGCTGGATGTGGTTGGCGGCCTAACGGCATTCTCCGGCTTAGTTATCAGTCGCGACAACTGGACAGTGGAGCAGCTGCAACAGCGACTGCAAACCCTGAGCACCATAGATCTCAGGATCGACTATCTGCGCCCCGGCTGGGGAGAAGTCTTCAGCGGCACAGGAACAGTGATCCGTGCCGGCAACAGGGTCTCTGTCTGTCGAATGGAGCTGCATAATGAAAAAGGCAGCCATATCGCTTTTGGTACAGGGACTTACATGGTCGGCTGAGTAGCTGTTTAAAACTCAAACACTGAATCTGTTGTCGATAACTTGAGCCGAGGGGCTTTGCCCCCTACAATCGCCCTTCTCTCCTTTTCGTCATTGTGTAGTACCTATGCCTGAAACCGAATACCGCAAGGGGGTCATTCTCGCCCTTTGCGCCTATATTTTTTGGGGCTTTGCGCCGCTGTACTTCAAGTTGTTGCATCATGTCTCGGCCCCCGAGATCCTGCTGCACCGCATCATCTGGTCCTTCGTCTTTATGGGGATCCTGATGCAGTTTATCGGTGGTTTCGGACAGCTCAGGCTGTTGCTCAAGCGCCCGAAACAGTTGGCGGTACTACTGCTGACTTCGATTCTTATCGCCGGCAACTGGCTGCTGTTTATCTGGGCGGTCAACAATGATCATATGCTGGATGCCAGTCTGGGCTACTTTATCAACCCGCTGTTCAATGTGTTGCTCGGCATGCTGTTTCTGGGGGAGCGGCTCGGGAGACTACAATGGGTGGCGGTAACGCTTGCCGCCGCCGGGGTGGTGATCCAGCTGGTTTCTTTCGGCTCGATTCCGCTGGTATCCCTGGGGCTCGCAGCCTCCTTCGGTTTCTACGCCCTGCTGCGCAAGAAGGTCAATGTCGACGCCAAGACTGGCCTTTTGGTCGAAACTGCGGTGTTAATGCCGGCAGCACTGGGCTTTTTACTGCTGGGCACTGGTGAAGCCGGCGCCAATATGCTCAGCAACAGTTGGGATCTCAACCTGCTGCTGATGGCCGCCGGTATCATCACCACCATCCCCTTGCTGTGCTTTGCCGGTGCAGCAGTGCGGATCCCGCTGATCATGCTGGGCTTCTTCCAGTACATAGGCCCAAGCATCATGTTTATCATGGCAGTGACCCTGTTCGATGAACCCTTCGATATCGAAAAGAGTATTACCTTCGGCTTTATTTGGGCCGCCTTGGTGGTGTTTACTTTGGATATGCTGCGAAAACGCTCTCGCAGGTAACAAATACAACCGGCCCGGATGGGGTTTCCGGGCCGGTTAAGCAATATTCAACATTTATCCCGGCAGGTTCTGCCCCAGCCCCTCAAGCAAACTCTCCGCCTCGGGCATACTCAGCAGCAGGCTGTAACCAAGGTCGGTCGGCAGTAACAAGACGCTATCTTTTTCCGTCAGAACCACAAACGCTTTGCTGCCATCGTTGAGCCGATACCACCCCAGGGTGTAACCGGGCAGACCTATGCCCTGGGTACGCATGCCAAGCCTGGGGCCGCTGGCATCGCCGAGATTAATCACTTTCGCCTCTGAGATACGCAGATGCTCTGGAGCCAGGCTCTGGCCGTAGAATGGCACCTCGACCACCAGGCTCTGAGCCGTCAATTCCACCTTGGATGCCTGCGCCTGCCAAAATACCCATACAGATCCCGCCAGTGTTACCAACAGCAAACCCGAGGCGGCGCTCTTGGCCGTTGCCGGCATCTTCCGAATGCGGATCAGCAGCAAGATGGCCGCCAACATCAGTATCAAGGCGATAAAACTGCCACTGGCGACGCCGGTCAATGGCGCCAACTCGTAACTTCCACTGTTCATCTCTTGCTCCTTAATGGATAGGCATAAGTGGGCTTAGCTTAGGAGTTAAAGACATAATATGTCAACAAATGGAATATACCTGCTTACAAAAAGCCCCGCTGAGCGGGGCCGGTTTTTACAGGTCAAGCGCCAAAATTTTGGAGCGACGCTGGTAGTTATAGAGCTGCTTCTTCTTATTCGGTAAGGCATCTACCTCCACCAGCTCAAAGCCGTGTTCCAGGAACCAGTGAATGCTGCGGGTCGTCAGCGCAAACAGCCTGGAATAACCACGCACCTTGGCCTGGCCTATGATGTTCTGCAACAGCAGGCTACCGCGATCGGCGTCGCGATAGTCAGGATGCACCACCAGACAGGCAAACTCGCCGGCGTTGTCCTCTTCAAAGGGATAGAGCGCCGCGCAGCCTATCACCAGGCCATCACGCTCAATCAGCATAAACTGCTCTATTTCTATCTCCAGTTGCTCGCGGGAGCGACGCACCAGGATCCCCTGCTCTTCCAGCGGGCGGATCAGGTTGAGTATGCCGCCAATATCGGCAATGGATGCGCGCCGCAAGCGCTCGGCACTCTCTGTGACTATCTGGGTACCTATGCCCTCACGGGAGAAGAGTTCCTGCAACAGGGCACCATCTTCCAGATAGCTGACCAGATGGCAGCGGGGCACGCCACTGCGACAGGCATCAATACTGGCCTTGAGAAACGCCATGGTGCCGACACAGCCTTCACCCTGGCCGGCCAGTTTATCGAGAATTTTTTGAGCATCGTTGGGCATCAGCTCGGCAATCACATCACCGTTGCGATCCAAAATACCATTCTGGGAGCTGAAGCCTATCATCTTGTCGGCCTTGAGCTTGATAGCCACCTGAGTCGCCACTTCTTCGGCGGTGAGGTTAAAGCTCTCGCCGGTGACTGAAGCCGCTATCGGCCCCATCAGGATGATACAGTTGTTTTCCATCTGCCGTTTGAGTCCCTGAACATCGATACGGCGCACCTTGCCTGAGAGGCAATAATCAATACCATTGTCGACCCCCAAAGGCTGGGCGATGACAAAGTTACCACTGACCACGTTGATCTGTGCGCCCTGCATCGGCGTGTTCGACAGGCTCATGGACAACCTGGCAGTAATATCAAACTGCAAAGAACCGGCTACCTGCTTAATGACCTTGAGAGTGGCTTCATCGGTGATCCGCACGCCTTGATGGTAGGCAGGCTCAATCTGATTGTTAGCCAAGGCTTCGTCTATCTGTGGCCGGGCGCCATAGACCAATACCACCTTGATCCCCAGGCTATGCAGCAGAGCAACATCATTGATGATGGAGCGAAACTTAGGCTGAGCCAACGCCTCGCCCCCCAACATCACAACAAATGTCTTGCCCCTGTGAGCATTGACATAGGGAGCAGAATGACGAAAACCATCAACCAATTCTGTGGTACGCACCTTGGGATTTACCTCACACTCGTTAAAGCCGACATAAAATGAGTGCCACCCCCGTGGCACGGACAACATAATAATGCATTTAAATTCACTTAAAAAGAATTTATTTGCACAAATGATTATTTTAAATCTCTAACTATTCACATGAAGGGTAAGTCATATCCAGCATCTTCCCCCCTGAGACTCAAACCGAGTAAATATTCGCCGCTGCGGTTCAAGTGATTGCATAGAAAGGTATAGCAGGGATCTGTTTAGAAAGTATGAATCCACCTGAACCGCAGAAGGCCAGCAGCCGAATTCTTGCAGAGTAACTCAGGACTAAAGTGGATTGAAGGTGATAGAGGCTACTTGGTGACAAAGGAGATAAGCTTAAGGGCAACGAGAGCCAAACCGGCTCGACTACAGCCGCGGCGGCCAAATTCAAATCAAAAAAAAGCCCCTGCGAGAGGGGCTTTCCAAGAATTCAAATACCAAGTGAATTACTTGATTTTGGCTTCTTTGTAGATAACGTGCTGACGAACTACGGGATCAAACTTTTTGATCTCCATTTTCTCAGGCATGTTACGCTTGTTCTTGTCGGTAGTGTAGAAGTGACCAGTCTTGGCGCTTGAAACCAGCTTGATCTTCTCACGATTGCCTTTAGCTTTAGCCATTTTCTATTACACCTTCTCGCCACGGGCACGAAGTTCAGCAACAACGACTTCGATACCTTTCTTGTCGATAATGCGCATACCCTTGGTAGAAACGCGCAATTGTACGAAACGCTTTTCGTCTTCTAACCAGAAACGGTGGTTCTGCAGGTTAGGTAAAAAACGACGACGAGTTGCGTTTTTTGCGTGCGAACGGTTGTTACCAACCATTGGTCGCTTGCCAGTAACTTGGCATACTCTTGACATGTCAATCTTCTCCAAAAAACAATTTTAACGCTCGAGCATTAATGTGCCTCGTATGGCCGTCGCCCGAGGCACAAAGAGGGCGCATGTTATACAGGATAACTGAGGAAAGATCAAGCGATGGATCAATCCATCCATCCGCGTTCTGCGAAGGAAACTATCTCGCAATCCCCTACAACCATATGATCCAGAAGTGAAACATCTATGGTTGCGAGCGCACATTTCAACCGCTCAGTAATTCGCCTGTCAGCCTGGCTGGGCTCAGCCACGCCGGACGGGTGATTATGGCAAACTATGACCGCCGCGGCCTGTTTTTCCAGCACCAGCCTAACCACCTCTCGTGGGTAGACAGATGCAGAGTCCAGGGTGCCATGGAATAATTCCACGAATTGGATCACTCGGTGCTGGCTGTCCAGCAACAAAATCGCAAACACCTCGGTGGCACGGTCCGCTAATTGTCTCATTAAATAGTCGCGAGTCAAATCAGGATTTGTCAAAACCGTCCCTCTTTGCAGCTTTTCCCGGGAAATTCGCCTCGAAAGTTCAGCAGCCGCCTGCAATTGGGTATATTTTACCGGTCCCATTCCCGGAATTCGGGCAACCTGATTCAGTGGTGCCACCAAGAGTTGCCGCAGTGAACCGAATGCCGCGAGCAAATCTCTGGCCAATTCGACCGCACTCTGCCCCGCCAGGCCGTTACGCAGCAATACTGCCAGTAACTCGGCATCACTCAGGCCCTTGGCTCCCTGCTGCAACAACTTTTCCCTCGGTCCCTCGCCCGTTGGCCAGTCTCTGATCCCCATCCTTGGCTCCCATCCCTGTGCCCTATACTTTGTTTCAATTATGGTCGAGATTTTTGAAGCTGCATCCTGCCAAGTCGGGGGAGCTTTGTGATATCTTAGCCGCCAATTACCATCAGTTGATTGTCTCTATGAGCCTGAAGCATAAAAAAATCCTCTTGGGGATTGGCGGTGGCATTGCCGCCTACAAGAGTGCCGATCTGGTGCGGCGCCTGCAGGACAGAGGTGCCGAAGTCAGGGTCGTCATGAGCCAGAGCGCCATGGAATTCATTACCCCGCTGACCTTGCAGGCGTTATCCGGCCATCCTGTGGCCTCAGATCTGCTGGATCCTGCGGCCGAGGCTGCCATGGGACATATCGAATTGGCCCGCTGGGCCGATCTGGTTATCATTGCCCCCGCAACCGCCAACCTGTTGGCTCGCATTCGTGCCGGTATGGCCGATGAACTGATCACCACCACCTGCCTGGCAACGGCGGCTAAGGTGGTGCTCTGCCCGGCGATGAACCAACAGATGTACCAAAACGTAGCAACTCAGGACAACCTCAAGGTGCTGGCCGAGCGCGGCTATGGTATCTGGGGCCCGGATAGCGGCAGCCAAGCCTGTGGTGAAGTCGGCCCGGGGCGTATGCTGGAACCCAATGATATCGCCAAGCGAGCCGCCGCTTGCTTTGAGCCACAGCTGTTGGCAGGCCAAAAGCTGCTGCTGACTGCCGGACCGACCCGCGAAGCGATAGATCCTGTGCGTTATATCTCCAACCACAGCTCAGGCAAGATGGGGTTTGCACTGGCCACTGCGGCGGCGCAGATGGGTGCCGAAGTGACTCTGGTTAGCGGCCCGGTTAATTTAGCTACCCCGGCAGGGGTAACCCGAGTCGATGTGCAATCGGCCAAAGAGATGCTCGATGCCGTGATGCAACGAGTGGAACAGCAAGATATTTTTATTGGCTGCGCTGCAGTGGCAGACTATCGTGTCGCCGATGTCGCCGAAGCCAAGATAAAAAAATCTTCCGAAACCATGGCGTTGGCACTGGTGCGTAACCCGGATATTCTGGCCACGGTCGCCAGCCATCCTATCCGGCCCTTTACCGTGGGTTTTGCGGCAGAAACCCATGAGGTGGAGACCTATGCGCGTGACAAGCTCAAGCGCAAGAAACTCGATATGATTGCCGCCAACGATGTGTCTGTTCCGGATCAGGGTTTCAACGCCGACCGGAATGCCCTGAAAGTATTTTCTGCAACAGGTTGTGATGAACTGCCGGCCACCGACAAGTTGAGCCTGGCCAAACAGTTGCTGATCCTGATAGCGAAGCATAAAAACAACTCATGAAAACACCCATAGAACTGAAAATTCTCGACTCGCGTATTGGCAGTGAATTTCCGCTGCCAAGCTATGCGACCCCAGGCAGTGCCGGCATGGATCTACGCGCCATGCTGGACACCAGCATCACCATAGCCCCGGGTGAAACTGTATTGATCCCGACCGGAATTGCGGTTCATGTGGCCGACCCTTCTCTGGCGGCGGTGATCCTGCCCCGCTCGGGTCTGGGCCACAAAAACGGCATAGTACTCGGCAACCTGGTCGGCCTGATCGACTCTGACTATCAGGGCCCGCTGATGGTTTCCTGCTGGAACCGCAGCCAGACACCTTTCACCCTGGAGATAGGTGACCGCTTGGCCCAATTGGTGTTTGTGCCCGTCGTTCAAGCCCAGTTCAAACTGGTGGATGAATTTGACACCTCGGACAGAGGCGAAGGTGGCTTCGGCCATTCAGGCACTCAATAATTCCTGCCACTGACAGAGCGAAACATGGCTGTAAAAGAAAAAATCAATCGTCGTGAACACATACTCCAATCCCTTGCCAGAATGCTGGAAACCAATCCGGGGCAAAGGATTACCACCGCCAAGCTGGCCTCGGAAGTTGGCGTGTCGGAAGCGGCGCTCTATCGCCACTTTCCCAGCAAGGCGCGGATGTTTGAAGGCCTGATTGAGTTTATTGAAGACTCTCTGCTGTCACGCATCAACCTCATCATGGATGAGGAGAAAGACACCATGAAACGCTGCCAACAGGCACTGCAGCTGTTATTGGTGTTTGCCGAGCGCAACCCAGGGATCTCCCGGGTACTGAGCGGTGATGCCCTGCTGGGCGAAAATGAGCGTCTCAGAGAAAGGATCAACCTGTTGTTTGCCAAGTTGGAAACCCATCTGAAGCAGATCCTGCGGGAAAAATCCCTGCGAGAAGGGCAAAAATTCGCCCTAGATGAAGCCATTCTGGCAAACCTGCTGTTGGCCGTGGCCGAAGGCCGTATTGCCCAGTTTGTTCGCAGTGAATTCAAGCTCAAGCCAACGGCTCACTTCGAGGAGCAGTGGCAGTTTATTCAAAGCCAGTTATTACAGAGCTGAGCCCCCTGTTTTCGGGATCAAGGACGGTAAAAACCGTCCTTTTTTTATGGATTTAGCCTTGTCCAAACCCAAGCATTTCATTAACATCAAACAAACATAAACCGCCAATAATAAATACAAGGATGTCAAATGAAGTTCCAACCTTTGTTGGCTAGCACGTTACTGCTGGCACCCACTCTCGCTTTGGCCCAGAGCAATCAAGCACCCACGCCGGCAGAAATTTTCAGCCAGGGTGCGCAATACACCAATGTCAAAATCTCCCCCTCAGGTGACTATCTCAGCGTGATCATGAATCACGAAGGAAAAGATAAGCTACTGATCCTCAATACTGAAGATCTCAGTGCCAAGCACATTGTTTATTTCCCGGGCAATGCCCAAGTGGGCAGTTATTCCTGGGTCAACGATGAACGTGTCGTGGTCGCCAAGGAATACCTCAAGGGCTGGGATGATCGCCCGCTCTACTATGGTGAGTTGATGGCGGTGAATGCCGATGGCTCCAAGGCCGCCTATCTGTTCGGTTACAATTCGGGCCAGCAGCAAACCGGTTCCCACCTGAAGAAAAACACCGCTATCCAGGCCACGGCCTATGTACTCGATCCCCTGCCGGATGATGACCGCTACATGTTGGTCAACGCCATCCCCTGGAACGGCGGTCGCAGCCTGGATTATGAACAGTTGCAGGATGTCTATCAGGTTGATGTCTACCGCGGCACCCGCAAGAAAATCACCCGCTCTCCCATAGGTATGGCCAGCTTCATGACAGATGATGACGGTGAAGTGCGCTTTGTTGCCGGTCAGGACAGAAGCAACAACACCCGGATTTTCTACCGTAACGACGGCGAATGGATTGACACAGACAAGCTGAACATAGGTCTGAAGGACTTTACCCCTATCTCCTTTACCGAAGATCCCAACAGTGTCTATGCCTCCGCCTCCCTGGCCGGTGAGCCCAAGGCCGTATATCGGGTCAACCTGAAAACCGGTGAAAAACAGCAGATAGTCAGTGATGCCAGAGTCGAGCCGGACAACTTCTGGATCAACGGCCAGAACAAACAGCTCTACGCGGTGGAATTTGCCAACGGTTACCCAACCTACGCCTTTGTTGACTCTGAAGATCAGCATGCCGTGTATCTGAAGCAACTGTTGGCCAGCCTGCCGGGGCAACAGGTGCGCATCGTCAGCGAGACCCGTAACGCCGACAAGATGATTATTCTGGCCTTCAACGACCGCAACCCGGGTGACTACTATCTGTTTGACACCAAAGCGGTCAAACTCAGACACCTGCTGCGCACCATGGGAAGCATAGATCCGGCCAAAATGGCCGAAGTGAAACCCATGGACATCAAGGTGCGTGACGGTATGACAATTCAGGCCTACCTGACCTTGCCACCCGGCAAAGATCCCAAGCAGTTGCCTCTGGTGGTCAACCCGCACGGCGGCCCACACTATGTCAGGGATAGCTGGGGCTTTGATCCTCAAAACCAGATGCTGGCCAATCAGGGCATAGCCGTACTGCAGGTTAACTTCCGCGGTTCGGGTGGTTACGGCGAAGCCTTCCAGCAAGCGGGCTACCGCAAGTGGGGCAGTGAAATTCAGTACGACATCATAGACGCCACCCGCCATTTGATAGACCAAGGCATAGTGGACAAGAAGCGCATCTGTATCGTCGGCGGCAGCTTTGGCGGCTACAGCGCGCTGCAAAGCTCGGTCATGGAGCCGGATCTGTTCAAGTGTGCCATCGGCTTTGCCGGGGTGTACGACCTGGAAATGATGTTTAAAGAAGGTGACGTGCAAGAACGTGACTCGGGTACCAGCTACCTGCGAACTGTGCTTGGTCAGGATCAGGCCGTGCTGCGTGCCATGTCGCCCACTCGCAACGTCGACAAGCTCAAGGCCAATCTGCTGCTTGTGCACGGTGGCAATGATGAGCGCGCTCCGATAGAGCAGTTTGAAGCCCTGGAAGATGCGCTCAAGAAGCGTAACTACCCCTACCAGAAAATCATCATGGATGATGAGGGCCACGGTTTCTACGATGAAAGCCACAGAGCCATCTATTATCAGAAAATGCTAAACTTCCTGAAGCAGAATCTGGGCGTTTAAGTTTAACAGCCGTAAACCAAGCCGCTCTCCAGGGAGCGGCTTTTTTCGTGCTATGGGGCTTTTCTGGTATGAATTTACAGCAAATAGCGGTATCCTCCGCTTCCCGCAGATAAATGTGAAAAGCGTCACAGCTTGCGCGGACAGTAACAAACGGAAGGCACTGGCTTGGCGCCTATCCGCCGGAGGAAAACAATGGCATTGAGTGAAGCAGCTTTGATGGTTCAGACCGCGCTCCTGGAGCGAGGACTCGAGACCCCCATGGTACCCTGTGGCTTGTCGGCCGAGGAGCGCAAGGAAAAAATAGAGGCCCATATGAAGGCCATTTTGACCTTGATGTCGCTGGATTTGAGCGACGACAGCCTGATGGATACGCCGAAACGTATCGCCAAGATGTATGTCGACGAAATTTTCTCCGGCCTCGACTATGCCAACTTCCCCAAGATCACTGTTATCGACAACAAGATGGGCTTCGATGAAATGGTGCGGGTGCAGGACATCAGCCTCACCAGCACCTGTGAGCACCATCTGGTGACCATAGATGGCACTGCTACTGTGGCCTATCTGCCGCGGAAGAAGATCATCGGCCTGTCGAAGATCAACCGCATAGTGCGTTTCTTTGCCCAGCGGCCACAGGTGCAGGAGCGCCTGACCCAGCAAGTACTGGTTGCGTTGCAGACCCTGCTGGAAACCAAAGATGTGGCGGTAAAAATGGATGCGGTGCATTACTGCGTTAAATCCCGCGGTGTGATGGATTCCACCAGCTCCACCACCACTACGGCTCTTGGCGGCGTATTCAAGTCCAACCCGGCCACCCGCGCCGAGTTTCTGCATCAGGCCAAATAGCCTCTCCGCCATAAAAAACGCTGCCAAGGCAGCGTTTTTTATGGACTGTACAGAAAGTTACTCAAGCTTCTGTAAGAGCCGATATCTATCCTGGACGGCATTAAATACCGTACTGTTCACGATAGGCGCTAACGGCGGCCAACTCCTGCTCCATCCCCGGTTTCTCGGCCAAGTAGGCAATCAAATCGGCCAGCTTGATGATGGCCACTATCTGGCAACCAAAGTCGCGCTCCACTTCCTGAATGGCAGACAGTTCGCCCTTGCCCTTCTCCTGACGGTCGAGGGCAATCAATACCCCGGCCAGAGTCGCGCCATTGGCCTGAATGATCTCCATGGACTCGCGAATAGCGGTACCTGCGGTGATCACATCATCCACCAACATCACCTTACCCTTGAGCTCGCTGCCAACCAGATTGCCGCCTTCGCCGTGGTCTTTCTTCTCTTTGCGGTTAAAGCAGTAAGGAATATCCAGATCATGGTGTTCGGCCAAGGCTACAGCCGTGGTTGTGGCGATGGGGATCCCCTTGTAGGCCGGGCCAAACAGGAGATCGTAATCGATACCGGCATCCACCAACGCAGCAGCATAAAAACGGCCCAGGCGGGCCAGATCCCGGCCAGTGTTAAACAGACCGGCATTGAAGAAGTATGGGCTCTTGCGGCCGGACTTCAGGGTAAACTCACCGAATCTCAACACCTGACGCTCAAGGGCAAATTCAATAAACTCGCGCTGATAGGCTTTCACGATCTCTCCTCTTGTGATTATGGGTAAGCCCTTAAGGCTCACGGGTACGAACAAGTACTCTCTGGAGTACGAAAAAAAGGACCCTCATGGGGTCCTTAAAAAAACTTAACTCAATGCAGCCTTCTGCACATCGATAATCTCACGAATGCCATGCTTGGCCAGCTCCAGCAGACTCAGCAACTCTTCATGGCTGAACGGCTCGCCTTCGGCGGTGCCCTGTATCTCGATGATCTTGCCGGTTTCTGTCATCACCACATTCATATCGGTTTCGGCGGCGCTGTCTTCGATATATTCCAGGTCACAGATAGGCTCACCTTCAAAAATCCCCACGCTCACGGCGGCGATCAGGAATTTGAGCGGATTGGCCTTGAGAATACCCTTGGCACGAGCCCAATTAAGCGCATCCACCAGAGCCACACAGGCACCAGTGATGGCCGCAGTGCGGGTACCGCCGTCGGCCTGAATCACATCACAGTCGATCACTATGGTGTTTTCACCCAGCAGCTTCATATCCACAGCAGCGCGCAAAGCACGGCCGATGAGGCGCTGAATTTCCTGGGTACGACCAGACTGCTTGCCTCGGGCCGCTTCGCGATCCATACGGCTATGGGTAGAACGGGGCAACATGCCATATTCTGCCGTCACCCAACCTTGGCCCTGGCCTTTGAGAAATCTCGGCACCCCTTCGGTAAAACTGGCGGTACAGAGTACTTTGGTATCGCCGAACTCGACCAGCACAGAACCTTCCGCATGGGCGGTAAACTGGCGAGTGATTGAAATGGGGCGGGTTTGAGCCGGAGTTCTGTTGCTGGGACGCATAATGAATTCCTGTATTTTGTCGTCTGGACTGAATTGGCTGCATATTATAGGGCCTTGCGGCGCTTGACGCCATGGCGGATCCGTATCGAACCGACAAAGTGTATACACTTCACTTTAACCCCGGGGGCAAGCTGTCTATAATCCTCTGCTACACCCGTCTTCAAGCAACTGGAATATCTGATGATCCACAGCATGACCGCCTACGCCCGTATCGAGCATAAAGCCGACTGGGGCACAGCCTCCTGGGAAATCCGCTCAGTCAACCAGAGATATCTGGAAACCTATCTGCGCCTGCCGGAACAGTTCCGCAGCCTGGAGCCTGTGCTGCGAGACAGACTGCGCAAGCGTCTCAATCGCGGTAAGGTAGAAGTCAACCTGCGCTACGAGCTAAGCGATCAACAAGGTACCCAGCTGAATATGAATCAGGACTTGGCCCTGCAACTGTTGCAGGCCGCCCACTGGGTAAAACAGCAAGCCGGCCAGGGTGAGCTCAATCCAGTGGATATTCTGCGCTGGCCAGGGGTCATGTCCTCATCCGAGCAAGACATGGATGCCATTGCCGCCGAACTGCTCAAAGCCTTCGACGGCGCCGTCGATCAGTTTATCGAAGCCCGCGGCCGTGAAGGCAGCGCCATCAAAGAGATGCTACTGACCCGCCTGGATGCCGTTGAAGCCCAGATCGCCATAGTCCGCGAGCACATGCCCAAGGTCATGGAATGGCAAAGGGAAAAACTCAGCAACCGCCTGGCCGAAATCCAGGGCGAACTGGACCCAGCCAGACTGGAACAGGAAATGGTATTGCTGGCCCAAAAACAGGACGTGGCCGAAGAGATGGACCGCCTCGAAGCCCACGTGGTCGAAGCCCGCCGGATCCTCAACAAGGGTGGCAGCGAAGGCCGCAGACTGGACTTCATGATGCAAGAGTTCAACCGCGAATCCAACACCCTGGCCTCCAAGTCAATCAGCAGCGAAATCACCGCCGCCGCAGTAGAGCTTAAAGTGCTGATTGAGCAGATGAGAGAGCAAATTCAGAACGTGGAGTGATGTTTTAACATTCACAAGTACAGCATAAAGCCTCATTTTTTGAGGCTTTTTTGTTTTCAGTAGATTTCAAAACCTTTCCGCTGTTTTCAACGCTAACACAATCATAGTTGCAGGAGCATGCAGGAGCTCCTTGGCAAGGTATGGCGTTTTATGGAAACCGTTTCGCCTTTCCCCGGCAACGGACACGGCATCGCGAAAATGTAGCAGTATTCGGAGGTAGTCCCCACTTAAAACAATTCCGTAGCTGCCTACCAAAGAAGGCCACAAGCCCCTTGTCTTCGCCTGAATTTTTAACCATCGAAGCAACAATGGAGGAAATGTGACCCACTTCAGTAGAGTTGGTCTAATACAAGTTAGCTATGAGTAAGGAGCTTCATTACAACCTTACCTATCTGTTGTGCCAAATACGGTGGTACGGCATTTCCTACCTGCACATATTGCTCTGTTCTAGTCCCTTCAAACAAATAGTTATCTGGAAATGTTTGTAAACGAGCTGCCTCACGCACGGTTAAGCTTCTACATTGCCGAGGGTCATAATGAATGAAGTAATGTCCATCTTTAGATATATGGCTAGTAACAGTCGTTGCACATTTATTTGCAGCTTGAGTCCGGAAACGATCTACATGATCACCTGAATCCCAATTCTCATGATCAGGGGCCAACTCAATAGGGAAGTCTCTCGCCTTAGGAGAGGTACCACCACTAAGCTTAGTAAAGGCGGCACTGTACGCATAACGAAGCAAATCTGACGTCATATGACCACGAGTCGCATGATTAAGTACACAACCAGGATGATTATTTAAGTACCAGTCCTTTAAGTGAGGAGGTATTTTCCGCTCCAATTCTTCTGAAAAACAACTTTGACGCTCAAGCCCTAATAGAGGCTCAAGATTTAGACTATCCACAGCCTCTCTATCAAACTTTGTTCTCAATATGCGCTTAAGCCTCTCACCATGTACTCGAATTTGTTTCTCCCAAATCTCTTGAATGTCTTTTTGCTTTGAAAAGCCACTTCTGAGCGGAGGCAGGTCTGATAGTACTTCTTCAACAGTGACAATTTTTTCCATTGGAACGATAGTATCCGGTATACAGGTTATATCTTGCCGCACACCCAACAGAATGACTCGGTGACGGGCTTGTGGTACACCATAATGCTCCGAACGAATCAGAAAGTCTGAGGAATCAGCGTATTCAGGACTCTCTGGGTCTTTAGCCTCAACAACAAGCGAATAAATCCTATAGTTGGATACTCCGCTTACTCCCGCCACCTTGCCGGGCTCCCTCAAATCTTTCAATATCTGAGGAAACATTACTTTACCGTTAATTTTGGCAGATAGAATACCTCGTACATTTTCCATAACAAACACATCAGGCTGTGCGATAGAAAGGACTTTAAGATATTCCTTGTATAGGAAATTTCTATGATCGTCTTCAGCCTTATAGCCTATAATCCCGGCATTACGCGAACGACCTGCTAACGAGTATGCTTGACAAGGCGGTCCGCCAATTACCACCTTTGGGCCTTGATGAGCGTCCAATAGCTCACGGATTCGCGCATGGATTAATGCATTATCCTCACCAAGTGCTCTTGGTTTATCTAGTGTTTCTTCTTTCGCTTTTTGAGCATGCTCAGGATATAAACTAAACAACTCTTGACGAGTTAGCTCTCCACGTACATATCTGAAATAGCTTTCCAAACCACCATTCAACCCCTTGATTTTCCTGTAGAAAGCTCGCGTCGTCAATGTTCTATGTGCAGAGGGCTCTTTTTCGACCGATATCGCGATTTCAAACGGATTGTTACCGTCTTCGCTTAAAACTGAAGATATACCTTCACCTAGCCCACCAGGACCGGCAAAAAGGTCAACAACGAGCACTTCACCTGTTTTCATTTCACCACTACCACCAATAAAAATGCTAGGCAATCATACCAGGCAGAAAGTTACGGGGGTAGTCCTCCTGCGACAGGTTATCCATTGATGGTTGAGGCCAAGAAAGACATCAGCGAGTACCGTATGCACTATTACAATCTACAACGCCCCCATCAACACAATGGCGGCGTTGCTCCAATTCATGGCGAGAATCGGCTTAACTTACTGTCCGGAATTAGTTGACCACTACAACTATATCCCGACAGCAATAAATGACATCCCACCTTTTCCTACCCCTTACACTCAGGAATCGATTTAAGAGGCTTTGAGAATGATTTGGCTCGCAACTGCTGCCAACATTCGTTTTTTTTGGCCCACTCTGAAATCATTCTCCCTGATGAAGAGCTATGCAACTGCTTCTGCACCTCAGAAGCCCAAATTAAAATTTGGTCTTTCAGTTGCTTAGAAATATCTTGGTTTTTCCAAATAACTTCCAAATCAATACAGCTGCCAAGCTTTAGTGCCAATAATGACAGCGTGTAGATAGTTATATTACCCTGGAATGCCTGAAACTGAGGCCTAATCAATTTGGTCGCAACCTTAAACAAAATTGCCTTGGCAATCAGCTTTCTATAATCATCAAGAGTCGGCTGTTCTTCTCCAGACTCCCATTCAAAATCTGAAAGATTATCCATAAACGCCAAGAAGTTCTTCTGCGCTCCCAACGAAACAACCTCTGGTTTCTGAGCCCATATGTACAAATATTTAGCCATATCAGGCTTAGTAATCTTTCTTGCTGGTGGAATAGATGCTTTCAGTCTTTTAAGCTTGGCAGGCGTAGTTCCTTCACGCTCTAACAATACTTTATAGCTTCCAGCAGCGCGCTCATAGAACCAACGCCCTTCGCCATCAGGGCAGTACGTCGACTGAGAAAAGTTATCCAATAGAACATGGAGGGGATGGTTAGCAGATAGATCTGACTGTTTAACAGCATTTTGACTGTTAGCGTATCGAGATATATCAGATATGAGTTTATCCTCATCACTGGAATCCTGTTTACGGAGAACAATCAATTTGGCAGGAACTCTCACTTTTGACAAATCTATTTCGGGGTGTTTCTTTTTTGTAAAATAAAGAGAAGCCGTTGTCTGCCCCCCGTTAACAATTTGCATACCCTTCAACCATGTAATGCCTGGAGTTCCATCCCCAGACTTTCCAATGTGCATTTCATCGGCAACTATGACCAAACCATTGTTATATGCCATGAACCGCTCTGGATCCGTTCTCAAAGTATCTCTAATACCTTTGTTTACTTTACCTACAGCACTCAAAAAAGAGCGTACATTGGCCTCAAGTACACGGGGGCCGTATTTATCATAAACAAACCTGAGAGCCTCCCCTGGGATCACGGTCATAGCATAGTCGTATTCACTAACTTGCCCAGGCACCCATACACAAGGCAAAGGGCCTCCCGAAACCTCTTCAAAATTGACTACCAGTTCATCACGGGGCCTACCTGCCGACGTATGGCGAAACAAGCGCTCTATATCCATAACTTCAAGCTTAATAGTCTTGCCTTGAATTTCTCTGGACTGGAACTGTTTAGACTTTGCATTAAGCACTTGATCTGTTAAAACATATATACGGATTTGATTAAAATCTCTGTATTTTTCTTGAATAATCTGAGCCAAGGCATGAGCTTCACTGGCCTGATCCATTTTGCTGACCAATTTTTTTTCTGCACACAAACTCAGAAAACGTAAACAGTGCTCGGCAACTTTTGTCACGTCAGATACGGCTACTCGTTGAATATCAGTCGCATCCGCATACAAACTTGCGAACATATCAAGCTGATCCATATCATCAGTATAGGCGTAACCACTAAGGCGCACTTTTGCGTTGCCTACTCTAGCATCAAAATGGCACACCTCAGGCTCAAATGTCATTCCGACATCAGCCATATGTTGCATCATGACTTCGGTAAACACAGACTCTGGATATGGATACGGCTCACCAGGCATCTCCATCCTATCATTAAGCAATTCCTTTACTTCAGCCTGCGTCTGTCTTAAAAAATCTACTAATTCCATTTCAATCAATACCTAATTCTCTATATACCTCAAGAAGAGGCACTTCAATAGCTGCAACCTGATCAATATCTATCTCATATTTTGCAGATTTAACTCCTGAAGGAACGCTCCCGGAAGTCATTCTTGGAAACCTCTCATCTACCAAAAAGTTTCTAGTCTCAATAACTAAAAAGCTTCTTGTATAATGCTCACTTTGCGAGTCCAAGTAGCCAACTCTCAACAGGCGGTTATCAAACTCTGATAAGGCCTGCTTATCCCGTGACAATCTTTCCCGAATATCATCAATTAGTTTCGCAAGTGTGCACCCAGAGATATTTTGACGCAAACGAACAGCCCCCAAGAAAATAGGTCGAACAATAGAATCATCCAGCTGTTCCAAAGAATGAACTTTAGCGGGAAACCCCTTCTCCGCCAAAGTCGTTTTTATTTCAATAGCTCCATGACCCAGCATAAAATCCTGCAACCCACCCAATGGTCCATACCAAGATTCGACAGCATTAGATATGCTAAGCCCAGAGTCGATTAAAAGACCTAGGAAAGTCAGCTCACCAAAAAGACCTACCTCGGCTTCAGCTCCAAGCACAGCCCTAGGCTTACTCATAAAGTCCTGCCACGCTCTGATTCGCCCAATAAATGCACTAAACAAAGCTATCGGAGACACATCTGACTTTTTACTTACCATGGTCAAAATATCTCTGACCATGGTAAGAAAGATCTCAAGACTTCCAGAATCCTGCCTAATAAGACCAATCCATGTTTGGTCTTGACCTAACCTCACATCACGAATTTTTTCTACCCGAAAGCCCTTTCCTTCAGGAAGCTGAATGTTCATTGGCAGAACTTCCAAGTTAAAGCCAACCAACAATGCCTCATCATTTTCCGGAAAATGGCGCGCAGCCATAATACGACAGTCTCCCGGAGAAGTTACCGGTACAGTCTGCCAGCCAATACCGGAACCCGAATTACTTAATGCCTTCCAAGAAGCAAGGATCTCATCCTCAATAAGACGAAGGATCATATTCCTGCTCCCAAAGTACATTGTTCACTTCATACTTAACCTTAGTGCCGCTGTCACTACCCGGGAAGCTGATACCAAAAGACACAATTGGTGTAGTATTCTCATCATAACTGGCATCGACACCCTCAGGGCTCAGCAAGTAGATAAGCAAAAGCCCACGCTCAGGGTGGCCAGCTATGTGCCCTGCCCCAAATCCTCTCACCTTACGCAGAGCAGGACCATTAGGCTCCTTTGGCGGCTCTCCTCTAGATTTTTCTGACCGAGCAGGATCATTCTTCCAGTTGTTTCTGGTTTCATCCAGCGCAGCACTCCAAGCCTCATCATCAAGGTCAAGAGCTTCATCGGCTGGTGATAAAAGCCTTCCAATTGAGTACCGCTCCTCAGTAATCGTTTTTGGGGTACGTTTTACCAATTTAACTTTAACGCTACTGGAGTCATTAATTGAGTAAGTCCTTTCTTGACCACCGCTAATTATTGCCACCGTCCATGACGTAAGCTCATCTTCTTTGTTCATATTCTGAATGAAGTCAGAAAGTAGCCTACTGTTGACCTTCATCGCTGCCGGATGGGTTTTGTATTCACTTAAAAACTGCACAACCTCTTCAGCAGGCACATTAGTCCACTGAACACCATTACCAGACTTTTTGCTGCCATTCCGATTTCTGTCAGGAATCGGCTTAGGTTCACCCAAGCGTAATGTGAAGCTATCAAAGGCTTGTAGGTTTGACTCAAGAGAGTCTAAATCTTTCAAAAGAGAAACAGTTTCAACAGACTGACCACTGAAGGAAAGGTAAAGGCTTTGTGCGTTCCGCATTTTTAGTCTAGAAGTAACCATCAGTACAGGATGCGAAGCTACCTTCAGACCATATTCCTTTGGCGTTGCACCGCTGGCAGTCATCAGATCGAACTCTTCACGCAGCTCTTCTGCTGCATCAGCAATATGTTCAAACCACTCCACAAGATCGATGGTTGTATACAGCCTACACAGGTCAAGGTATCCCGGGCGATAACCAAACCAGCGCCCCATTTGCATCAATGTATCGTACATTCTGGATGCACGGAGGAAATAACTGACACACAGTCCTTCAAGTGTCAGTCCTCGGGCAAGTTTATCTCCGCCGACAGCAATGACTTTAAGCCCTACGGCACTGTCCGCATAATCAAGCGCTTCTTTCGCAAAACCGTTGATAGCTCTGACTTCAATCTCTGAGATAGCATCCGAAAGTTCTGCTTCTACTTGCGACCAAGTCAGCGTATTCTCATCCACCATATCAGGGTGCATAGAGTGAATGGATTCAGTTGTAGTCAGAAAGTCACTTTCCCAGAGCTGCTTGAGTTGATTAATCACGTCATAATGATCAATCCGTCGCACCAAGCGCCTCTTAAGCCAGTCAACATAAGCCGCTACCTGCTCTTTCACATGCCCCTGAACGGATGTAAATCGAGTGACATGTATCAGCATGGAGCAGTGCTCATCTTTCTGCCCTCTCAGCCTTCGCGCTGTACAGGCAAGTACAAATGCATCGACCGACTCCCTTAGTGACTCAGGAATACCATGCTGCTGGTCACTTGACGGGTAATGACCATTTTTATGCTTGGTTGGCATCCAGCCTGATTCTTCATCTTCAGAGCAATGGTCACTTACCACTTTAACAAGAGGAAGACCTCCTTCTCTGCCATTTTCGCTAGAACGGCCAAATACTTTAGCAGGGCCGATGTAACTGGATGAAGCTGAAAGATTTGCAATAAAGGCTGAAGGAAAAAGGTCTGGCCCTTCTTTCTCTGTCTCACTTCGGTTGTGAATGAAAATATTTGCGAAAGGTGTCGCTGTATAACCAACGTAAGCTTTCCGTGTAAAGCTATGAAGTATTCTTCGAGTCAACCGGTTTATGGCGGTAGGCTCATGCTCAAGATCAGGTTTACCGAACTCATCATAAGCTTGGTCGCCAGTGTCAACCGATGCATTGTCTGCCTCATCATCTATGATCAAAAGAGGAAGATGGGTGACCAGTTTTCTGCCTGTCTCAGGATCCTCAATATTGGCAACATGGTCCTGAATCCACTTTAGCAACCTTTCTAAAACCGATTTGTTCTTTTTCACAACAAACAGCCAAGGGCGCTCTTCTGGGGATATGCCAAGATGTTTTGCTGCCTTGGTATTAAAGTCACCTTTTTCCGAGCGGTTGGTCGCAAAATTTGGTCGTATCGCCGGGTCTCTGTCAATCTCGCCCACACCAACAACGTGCATCTCATCTTGAATGACACTCGTCGTAAAACCAAGAAAACCTTCGTCCAGTCGAATCTGAGTCTGAGAGCGAAGGTTGTTGTGCATGCCAGCAAGCACAATAATTATTTTGTAACCGGCATCAGCCGCCTTGCATATCAGGCCGGTATAGTTGCCAGTTTTCCCAGACTGTACATGTCCAACAACCAGCCCTCTTCGATCCCACGGTCCCGGACGCTTTGGATCTTCAAGATTGCCAAGAATCAGATCTGTTGACTTATCCAGTCCTTCAACAATATTCCAGGATAGCTTTTTCTCTTGGTACTCACGGTAGCGCTGCCAGTAGCGCCATCCCTGCTTACGGTCTTGGTTCAGCCAAACAATATGGCCTTCGTCGTTGGTCAGCAATGCATCATCACCAACCCATGTGCTCGCTCTCCGGATAAGCTCATCAATGACTGCGCTCTCATCTGTATCAGCTCTCCACTCTTTTTTCATATTCAGAACAAGATTCATCTGTTCCTGAATAATAGCTGGAGTCATCTGACTTCCGGCCTCAAGCATATTCTGTACAAGAATTAAAACTTTCTGTTCCGTGGGATTTAATGCCATTTTCGTTTCCTAATCATGTCGACTCTGTCAGGGATGCAACCAGCTGCGGGTAATCATGAAATGGTTCAGTCTGAAGAAGTTTTCTTTTTGCCTCTTCAGCACTGAAACCTTTTTTGCTTGTGAGGTTTTGATACATGATGGTCAACACCTCAATCACCTCTGACGGTGCTTCGTCATCGAAACTGGTACGTGGTGTTTCTTTATTTTCTGCTGTATCCAGCCATATCCTTTGAATTGGAATGGTTTCTTCCAGTATCCTCAGCATAGCTTTAATCTGCGGCAACAGAGAACCAGCGTCATCCAACACGGCTCTGACTGCAGGGTGCGAATCATCCACTTTGTAACGTACACCTGCTGATGTTTGGTCAGCACGCCATGCCTGAACCACGGTCTCACCGTTTCCAGTTCTTGCAGGCCGACCTCTTGACGCAAAAGTTTTCCTAGCTCTAGCTCTGGTATCTTCAGCCAAGCGCATTAACCACTTTCTCACTTTTACCGGAGGACGCGCAGTTGCCTTGCGAATATCTATTTTCCAGTCTGAATCTACTGTATTGGGGATATCCAGCCTAATACGCGCAAGTCTGTGCGCTTCTTCTTTAGTCCAAGAGCGGGATTTGCCTAGACCGAGCCAACTGCCCGCCAATAACATTCTTCTGTTTCTATAAACATAAAATCCTTGTTGAGCCGTCCAGCCATCGGGTCCAGCAGCCGCCTCAAACTCTTTATTTGTTAACCTGTCTTTGTGAGGTAAAACATGACATTCCACGTCGACTCTTCCCCCCTGAGTCAACTGCGATGCTAGCGGTGAGTTCCAAGATTTAGCCGGATGGCCAGTCATAAACGGATCCCAAGGTTTTACCTTGTTGTCATTTATGTAAATTTCAAAGCGCTGACTTTTGTCTTCAAGATATCGATGAAAAACCATCGCTAGATGTCGTTCAACCTGATCAATCAAATCCAGAAAATCATTTGAAGTAAAACCATCTGTTAGAATGCGATCCAACTTCTCCCAAAGAACCATTGTTCCATGACCGATATTTTTGACGGATTCAACCAAGGGCAGCCCTGTATCTGACGCCCCTTCCAGCATAAACCAACCATCACCGGAGCTTTCAACCAATACATCAAGATCCCAACGCAAGCAGTTAAACTGATTATTCTGCATTGTGGCAACTGTCAGGCTGCGACATTGAGAAAAGGAAGCAGTCTTTAGCCCCATACCAAAACGACCAAGATCTGACTCATCACGTTCATCAAGAGGGTTCAGCTCACCTAGCCTCATTGCCGTATCGAGACCTTGAGCATCCATTCCGCTACCATTATCCAGTATCTCAATACGACTCTTCTCGTTCTGCCAAGTAAAATTGAGATCAACGCGACTGGCTTTAGCTGCAATACTGTTGTCAATAATGTCCGCTAATGCAGATGCTGTCGTATAGCCAAGACCACGCAATGCCTCGATCATTGCACTAGCCTTGGGTGGCGCGTGTCTTCTATTCAACTCAGTTACTCTCCTATCAGGGCAATTTAATCTGCCACAGGTTCTTTTCCGACAAATATTGCAAGGTGGCTTGAACGAGCTGTATGAGCGAGCTTCTTCAAGCTTTTCGCCTCAATTTGCCTGATGCGTTCGCGGGTAACATCGAACTGCTGGCCAACTTCTTCCAAAGTGAGAGCAGTTTCAGCATCAATTCCAAAACGAAGCTCCAGTACCTTTTTCTCTTTATCTGTCAGCCCTTTCAGTAGGTCTTTAACCTTGGTATCTCGATCTTCACCGATAATCAGTTCTTCAGGAGATACAACAGCCCAATCTACATAACCGTTCATAATTTGGTCAGCTTCAGCGATAGGCTCCATGCCTAAAATCTGCTTCAATTTTTCTACCTTGCTCTCTGGCATATTTAGTATTGCTGCCAATTCAGAGACCTTTGGCATCCTTCCAAACTTTTGAGTCAGGACTATGGTTTCAGATTTCAGCTTGTTGAGGCTCTCATTCATATGAACAGGTATACGTATATTTCTAGCCCGATCAGCAATAGCTCTTGTAATAGCCTGCCGTATCCACCAAGTGGCATAGGTTGAGAATTTGAATCCCTTCCTGTAGTCAAATTTTTCAATGGCCTTCATCAAACCAATGTTTCCTTCCTGCACCAGATCTGCAAGTTCAAGCCCCCTACCTAAGTATTTATTGGCAATCGAAAGCACCAACCTTAGGTTGAAGGTAATCATCTCATCCCGTGCAGCACTGATATCTTGCTGCAATTTTTTTACCTTGCAGCCGATATCCTGAAGACGATGAAAATCAATTCCTGTCTTTTGACTAACATCCTGCATCTGAGTCTGTAAGGAATTGATTTTTGCCGTATAAAGATTGACATGAGCTGTTTTTATGTCGCTAACCTTATCAATTGACTCGTACAGCGCTTTAATCAATATATTCAGGGCATCCTCGGTGAGGACAATGCTCCTGAACGTATCTTGTACTCCCGGGTGTTCGGATTCACCAGATACATTGAGGAAAGTTTTAAGAGCTCCAACAATTGCCTCATAGGGATATGTATCAACAAAATCATCGAGTTCATCGCCATCTTCTTCTTGTTCATCCATAAACAAGGAGACAGTCCTCTTTATCTCGATGAAGTCCTCATCTGGGATGGTGTTCAGCTCAACAACAACTTTTTGAAGTGACTGTTCAGGATTATGCTCTCTGAGAGCTTCTTGGCAGAGATGTGCTAAAAGCTCGCAAATAAAAGGCACTTCAGATAATGCCTCCATAATGGCTAATCTGGCTGCTTCTCTGCGCATGCCGTTATCCACTTCCTGCTCCCTGGTCAACAGTTCTTTACCAGAAAGGCTAGCGAAGTAGTAGCCCATGGGCTCATCTCTGGCATAAAGAAGATCATCAAGTAGCAGCATTGCATCATCAATGGAGGCAGCATCGTGGTCTTCATAGACGCTATCAGCAAGAAACTCCCCTTCAAACGTATGATCGTCGATCACGCAGCCATACACTTCCAGCACTTGGCGGATATAAAAAAACTTCTCTTCCAGCTGGGTGCATAACTGCTCATAAAAAGCATCAATCTGCAGGATTTTAGAAAAGTCACTCGGCCTAGATACTTGATATGCATGGGAACTCTTTAATATTTGGTCTGTGTACAGTTGAGCCACATAGTCGGTCAAAAAGGTTTCCGACAAAGTACCTGCGTGGGCGCATGACTCGAAAAGTTTACTGAACCCCTCAAAAACCCACTTTTTCCTGAAAAGTTCTAGATCTGGATGATCCAAAAACTCAGGTAGATCTATAGCAATGTCCGACCAACCTTCTCCAGAATCGATCGGGATGTGACTGGTGATTTGTAACTGTATTGCAGAAGCTTGAATTTTACTTTCAAGGTTTTCCTCGGGAGGAATATCTTCTCCAGCAAGTTCCCAGCCATACAGCTCTTCTTTATCATTGTTCAGTTGCTGCTGACCGATAATTAAACAATGAGAATCATCCAAAGCAGGTAACTCCAGACAATTTTCAGCCACTTCCCATGTCGAGCTTTCATCTTCGCTATCAGTATTTATATCCTCAACTGACTCAGAGGCTTTCCTTTGCTCAACATTGAAGGCGGGGACCTTGTCAGAATTAACTGTTATAGGAAGTATTGCGGATAAAGGAGCACGTTCTTCAGATGAATTTGATGATTCATCTATGCTTTCTTCCTTTGAGTGATATTCATTTTGAGACTCCCTAACCGGTACGACAAAGCAGCAATCATTCAGCAGGTTGACGATTCTGTTATCACCATTTTCTTCTGCATAATTTTCAGCCGTTTTCCCTGCCTTGTCCTGTATTTCCGGATCTGCCCCTGCTTTGAGAAGTAGGCGGCAGATATTTTCGTGTCTTTTTTGTACAGCGAGAATAAGAAGCGTAGCCCCATTATGATCCTGTGCATTCAAAGCACTGATGTTATGCAGCTGTGCTTCCACAGCACTTTCAACACCAGTCATTACTGCGAGTTTAAGTAAACGACTAAAATTCCCTTTTGAGCCTTTATTCAATACACTCATTTTTCACTTCTCTGCACCTCATCCTTGATAGCACATAAGGCATTTTTGCACCATAAAGCCCAGAGGATAACTTAACTGTACTAGTGTGATTACCAAGGGATACTGACGGTATAAGTACCAAGCGATTTTGACGTAATCACACTATCAATGTTGCCGCGCTTCGGCAAGCTTTGCCAGCCGTAACTCAGTAGTATTCATGTTTTCCCTCAGCCAGATGTTGCGAACGCCGCTAGCGTGTATGTCGATGTTTCTTTCGGATTTGAGCAGCCGTGATACCTTGGATTGTCCCATGTGTGGGTTAGCCAGGGAAAATTCGATGACGACTTCCTCAATGGCTCTGTCGGTACGATTTTTGTGATGAAGATCTGGCGTTTCCTGTCGTTTTAACGATTCGATTCCACCTTGTTTTATCAGTTTACGATGGCGGTAAATCGTATCGCGGGAGACACCACTAAGCCGGGATGCTTCTGCCACATTTCCAAGCCTGTCAGCCAAAGCTAATACCTCAAGCTTCTTCTGGATCTCATTGTCTTCCGAGGACAATTTTTCAGGCTCAGTGACTTCTGTTACCTGTAGCTTTCGTCCGGCGAAGTAAGCTTCAAACCGCTTATATTTACCCGTACGAATTTCAATTTTCTGGTTTGCGATTGAGTGTTTAAGCGGGGAGTCGATGAAGTAGAGTTTTCCGCCGTAGCTAAACGTATGGTCGTTGCGTATTTTCCGGTAGACCTTGGTGATGCAGATATCATCAAGATTGGCGTAGCGTGGTACAGGCGTATATTCGGTGTCTGATATTCTTGATTTTACAACCAGATTTTTACGCCAGAACTGGGGAATGAAGACGTGTTGGAGATAGCTATTCGCGCCCGTCATGTCAGTAATATTGTTGAGTCGTAACTCTGGTATCAACCTGTCTTGCAGGGTATCGAAGGCGCGTTCAATTCGGCATTTACCCTGAGGAGAACTGGCGAAGATGATTTCAATCCCTAACTCCTCACAGGCCCGTTGCATCTGGGAGAAGTTACAGCGCTTAGGGCCACCAAAGATGCCTGCTTTATCAACATACAGGGTTTTAAATACACCGTATTTCTCAACGACTGAGCGCATTACTTTCATACAGCCTTCAGTCGTTTCTGACGGAAAGAACTCGGCATGAATATCGCTGTTGGCATCATCAATCATGGCGATTAAACACGATTTCTTATCACCGAACCAACGATGTGTGCTGCCATCCATTTATAGCATTAACCCTGGCGCTTCCATTCGTTCTCTGCGTTTGTGAACACGGCCACGTCTGCGCTTCGCCCGTTTTACATGATGGATATCATGTGCCCACTTACGTAGTGTCTCGCGCTTAACAACAATGTGTTCGTGAGTCTCAAGCATCTCGGCAAGGTGCAACAGGTTCAGGTCATAGTATTTCTCGCGGATTAGCGACTGAACTTGCTGCTTAAGCCTGTCAGGCGTTTTATTAACTGGCTCGCTACCTGTATTTCCGTGAACAACAAACTGTAACCCTTGACTTCGGTAACGCTGCAAATACCGTTCAACAGTACGTCTGGATTTATTGAGGAGCTTAGTGGCATTGGCTATCGTAATTTTACGCTCAGCCACTTTCGCGATGACATCAACTGTCAATTGAGCTTTGGAATTCAACACAATCATCCTTAGCGTTCCTCAAATGTACAAACAAAACATTCAAAGAACACGGTTAAAGATAACCGTCAATTTCCCTTGGTAATTAGCGACTACGACAGAATCGCTTGGTAATTAAAGTACGACAAAATCGCTTGGTGTTCACAGGCTAAATTGTACTAGCTCAGACCTGAGCTGACAGTTACCCGATTTTGGGGTGCCGTTGTCAGATTAGATTTGGGCTAAATTTTTTTCCGCCCAAATCCGTTTTCCATCAATTAATGTTGCCATCGGTGTGCAACCGCAGCGCATTTTGCCTTGATGGGTGCGTTCATTGTTATACAGCGCCAACCATTCGTCCAAGTCTTTTTGCAGTTCCTCCAGTGTGCCGTACAGCTTTTTGCGGAACGCGACCTGATAGAACTCATTCAGAATGGTCTTGTGGAAACGCTCGCAGATACCGTTTGTTTGCGGATGTCTGGCTTTGGTTTTTATGTGGTCTATGTCATTGATGGCCAGATACAGCTGGTAGTCGTGCTGTTCAACTTTGCCGCAGTATTCGGTGCCTCGGTCAGTGAGAATACGCAGCATCGGCAGCGCCTGAGCTTCAAAAAACGGCAATACTCTGTCGTTCGACAGGTCGGCAGCGGTGATTGGGGTTTTGGTGGTGTAGAACTTGGCAAAGGCGACTTGTGGTGGCCAACTGCAGCAAACCCATCAGCGAACCCGGCTTATCAACAGTGCCATACTGCCGCAGGCTAACAGTACCCATCCCAAGTGCTGCACCGCGCCTGCCAGAGCAAGGCCACTGCCGATGAGTAAGTAGTACATCAAGCCGAACAGGGCACCGGCGCTGCCGGCCTGCTGTCGGTACTGAGCCAAAGCCATGCTGAGCACATTGGGGATAGCTATTCCGAATGCCATAACCACGAGTAGCATAGGCGCCAGAAACCCGATGGAGTTCAGCGAGAGTTGTACCCCTATGGCTCCCATAAGCAGCAATAGAGCAGCGCCTTGCAGGAGTTTGCCTTGAGAGACTCCCTTGGAGATCAGGCATTTATTGCTGTAGCTGCCGACCAGTGAGCCCAGGCCAAGGATTAAGCCGCTGTAACCAAACTGTTCCGGCGTGAACCCAAGCCTGGCAAAGTTGAATCCACCGAGTTGGTAATAAGAAAACAGGGCGACGTTATAGGCAGTGACCAAGAGCGCAGATTGCCAGATTTGCCTGTCACCGAGCATACGTTTACTCAAGGCGACCAGTTGCAAATTCTGCCTGCTGGTTTGGGTTTCCGGCAGCCTGATAAAACAATAGGCGAATAAACCCAAGGCCATAATAAACAAAGCCAAAAACACCGCATGATGACCACCCACCTTGACCAATTGGCCACCGGAAAACATGCCGATAACCGGGCTGATGGCAATCCCAAGTCCCATCACACTAAACACTTTCGCCAACTCTTCACCGCTGAAGGCGTCACGCAGCATGGTTTGGGTGACGATTGAGCCGACAGCAATCCCAAAAGCGCTGCAGGCTCTGGCGGCCATCAGCACGGCGAAGCTGGTTGTTGACATGGCCACCCAGGCTGCGACGCCATAGATAAAGAGTCCCAGCAACATGGTCGGGCGACGGCCGCAACTGTCGGCCACTATGCCCCACACTGCCACGCCCAAAGCGAAAGCCAGAAAATAAACCGATAGAGTTTGCGCCGCCTGAGGGTAGGACACGGCAAATGTCTGCGAAATCGCCCCCAGGGCCGGGCTGTAAATGGTTTCCACTATTTGCGGGAACATCAGTAGCGCCAGCATCAACCATAGCGAAGGTTTGGTTTTCATCTCTTATCCTTATCACAATCAAGCAAGCTGCGAACAAGCCCTGTTCCTCTATGCAGGCTTGATCCGCGCTTTTCCAAGTCGGCACGCAGTGTATACTCGTGATGAAACGGCACGTTAACGACATAAAGACAAGAAACATCAAAATAGGGACATCATGGCGATTATTGAGCAGGAAACTGAGTTCGATGCGGATACCTTTCCAGCCAGTGTTATCGGCATTGCGGCCGATGTTGGCCAGCACGATTCGGGCATGCACCAACACCATAAAGGGCAACTACTTTATGCCCCCCACGGCTGCATGAGCTTTGCATTGGAGAACGCCATCTGCATCTTGCCGCCCACCAAAGCCGTGTGGATCCCGCCCGGTATTTCGCACCGCGCGGTAATGACCAATGTGGTGGCCTATCGTTCTTTGTATTTTGATTGCGCCAGGTTCAACACTCCGGCTGAGCTTCGCATGATAGAGGTCAACGCCCTCTTGAAAGCCTTGATAGACAAGATGGCACTGTGGCCTTGGGACACACCGGAGCAGAATATGGCCAATAGCAGTGCGTTATTTTGGGAAGAGTTTTATGCCGCCAAGAAACATTCATTTCAGCTGCCACTGCCACGGGATCGCAGGTTTCGCCGATTCCGCCAGCAGCTTATCAAGGAAGAGTTTCTCGCGCCTGATATAGGCCGACTTGCCGGCAGTGTCGGCGCAAGCACCAAGACAGTCACCCGGTTATTCAAGGCTGAAACCGGTATGACTTATCAGCAATGGCGCCAACAGTGGCGCCTTTTGAAGGCCATTGAACTCCTATCCGGCGCCAGATCTGTCAGTGAAGTGGCCCACAATCTGGCGTTTTCTTCCGACAGCGCCTTCATTGCGTTTTTTAAAAAGCAGACGGGCCAAACGCCTTTGAGCTTTATTCACAATCCAATCAACTGAAAACAAGAGTCAAATGCACAAACAACAGCCTAAAATCACAGTTCCCCAACCGGCTGATTTACATCTAACATCCTTAGTGGTAAAAATTGAGCGGTAAAGCTACTTTCAACTCTCATTGAGGCATTGATGCTGGAGATTGTAATCATCAGATAATCAGTTAACTGACCTTCCAAGGCCGGTCTGATTATCAATGCGCGTAAATCAAAGGTGGACACTGACAAGTGCCCGCATGTTTTGCTCATGATGATTATCGAGTTTTTCCAGTATGAATATATCCCGTCAGGAACAACGTACCCTGCACGTCCTCGCCAAAGGCGGACGCATTTGTTATTTCCGCGACACTTCAGGTCGCGTCACAGCCGTTGAATGTTATAGCCGCGAAGGGCTTGTTCTTTGCGACTGTACCCTCGCCATTTTCAAAAAACTCAAAGCCAAAAAACTGATCAAATCTGTCAAAGGTCAGCCCTATCGCATAACCACGGCCGGCTTGCACAATGTGCGCGCCCAACTGGACAACCGTTGAGGAAAGAAAGATGAATACACTATTTTCCCGTGACTATATCAACAGCAACATGATGGGCCCCAACGCCCTGCTGCTGGCCGAAGAAGTCTGCCGGTCACTGCAACTGCAACCAGGGATGCGGGTGCTCGACTTGGCCTGTGGCACAGGCATGACTTCCATCTATCTGGCGAAGGCCTTCAACCTCGAAGTCACCGCCATGGATCTTTGGATAGCGGCCGAAGACAACCAGGCAAGATTCAAGGCTGCAGGCCTGGAAGACAGGATCACGGCAGTGAACTTTGACGTAACCCAGATGCGGCCGGGACATGCCCCATTTGCAGAAAACAGTTTCGATGCCGTCTTGTCCATCGATGCCTACCACTACTTTGGTGCCAGTTCAGCATTTTTTGACACCCACCTCGCCCCTTTCATCAAGCCGGGCGGCCAGGTCGCCATAGTGGTACCCGGGCTGAAAAAGCCTTTTCCACTGCAGCAAAGTGTTGCCCCTGAGCTGGCCCCCTGGTGGCAGCCCGGGATGAACTTTTTCACCGTCGACTGGTGGATGCAACTCTGGCAACAGAGCGCATTTTTACAGTTGGAGCTGTGCGAAGAGAGCGGGCAGTGCACCCAGGCATGGCAGGAGTGGTTGGCATGCGACAACCCTTATGCCGTACGGGATCGCGAGATGATGGCCGCCGAAAACGGCCAGTGGTTCAACTTTACCAAAATGACAGGCTGCATACACAAGTAAGCTTTAGAAAAGCAAGGAAATGTATGAATATCAATAAGCTAATCAGCCAGCATTTGCCAATAAGGCTGTTGCCGAACGAAAGCAAAATTCCCTGGAATGATGCCGATTTCAGCCAGCGAATGCTGGAAAACCACCTCTCCCAGGAGCACGATTGGGCCAGTAGAAAACTGGCGGTGATTGAGCGCCAGGTAGATTGGCTCTGCAGCCAACTGGCTCCTGGCGCAAAAGTGCTGGATCTGGGTTGTGGCCCCGGCTTTTACACTCAATTGCTGGCAAAACGCGGCTTTTGCTGCACCGGCGTCGACTTCTCACCAGCCTCTATAACCTACGCCCAACAACAAGCGCAGACGGCTGGACTGGATATCGACTATCAACTGCTGGATGTCAGAAGCTACCGGCCGACCAAGAAGTTTGACTTCATCATGATGACCTTCGGTGAGCTGAATGTTTTCAGCGCAGCGGATGCCAAGAGTTTACTCAAGGATTGTGCAAACTGGCTGATGCCGAATGGCAAACTACTTGTGGAAGTTCACAGCTTTGATGAAGTCAAACGACAGGGACAGGCAGAGCCAAGCTGGCAAAGGCATTCACAGGGCCTATTTCTCGATGCTCCCCACCTGCTACTGACGGAGCATGCTTGGGACGAGGCACTCCAAACCAGTTCCACACTGTTTTGGGTGATTGAAGAAAACGGCCAGGTGACGCGATTCGGCAGCCGGATGCAGGCTTGGCAAGATGAGGAATATCTGCAGCTGTTAAACGAGTGCGGCTTCAACAAGATTCAGCGGATAGACACTGTAGTGTGGCCCAGCAGCAATACCTTTGAGGGCAAGCTCTATACACTAATGGCATGCTCCAAGGCATAACCTGAGTCCGTTTGAAAGAGGAAGGTGTTAAGGTCTAAGGTACCTTCCTCTTTTTTATTGTTATCAACACCAATACATTTCAGTAGCGCTTTCTAAGCAGTCTCAAGGCGTTGGCAGTTACCAACACAGTTGCGCCTGTATCGGCCATCACCGCCAGCCAGAGGCCGGTGATCCCCAGTAAGCTGGTCACCAGAAAAATCGCCTTCAGCCCCAGCGCCAAGGCTATGTTCTGGCGGATATTGCTCAGAGTTGCCCTGGCCAAGTGGATCATTGCCGCCACCCCTCCCAACTGATTATGGGTCAGGGCCGCATCGGCGGTTTCCAGCGCGGCATCGGTTCCGCCGCCCATGGCAATACCGATACGGGCTCGCTTCATTGCCGGGGCATCATTGATACCATCTCCCGTCATGGCAACATTGCGGTGCTCGGCCAATGCCGCCACCTCAGAAACTTTATCTTCCGGCAGCAGCCCGGCGCGCCAATCGATGGCCAGTTCCTCGGCAATCGCCTTGGCGGTTCTTGGGTTGTCACCGGTCAGCATTATGCTGTCGATACCGAGATGGCGTAGCTTGGCTATGGCTTCGGCGGCCTCGACGCGCAGCTGATCCCTGAGGGCAATAATGGCCACAGGAAGAAGTAGCTCCCGCTCGGCATCACACAGTACCACCAGGGTTTGCCCCTGCTGCTCCAGTTCTGTGACGCGTTGCAGCAGCTCAGGTGCTAAACTTGGCAACCTTGAAGGGGCGAGCAGTCGCCAGTTTTGCGAATCGACCCGTCCTTCAACGCCCATCCCGGGTAAGGCCCGAATAGCTTCTGCGCCTGGCAGTCCCAGCCGCTGCGCTTTGGCATGATTGACTATTGCCTGTGCCAGGGGGTGATGTGAGCCCAATTCAATGGCGGCGGCCACCCTGAGCCACTTGGTCGCATCCTGCTCTGTGAGGCTCTCCACCAGGGTAACTTCAGGTTTACCTTCTGTGAGGGTGCCGGTCTTATCGAAGGCGACGGTATCGACATGTGCCAGTGCTTCCAATGCCGCGCCGCCCTTAATCAAGGCTCCCTGACGGGTTGCGGCGGCCAGCGCTGATGTTACCGCCGCCGGCGTCGAAATCACCAAGGCGCAGGGGCAACCTATCAACAACAGTGTCAAACCACGGTAGATCCATTGCTCCCAAGGCTCGGCGTACAGCAGAGGTGGCAACAACACAGTCAACAAAGCCAGCAACATAATGGCTGGAGTGTACCAGCGACTGAACTTGTCGATGAATCTCTCTATCGGTGCTCTTTGCCCTTCGGCCTCTTCAATCAAATGCAGGATGCGGTCTATGGCGTTGCTGCCAGGCTCGGAGACAACCTTCATCTTCACCAGCCTGTCGGCTGCCAGGCAGCCTGCGGCGACCCGTTCGCCCTTAATCCTTTCTACCGGGATAGATTCTCCCGTAAGGGCGCTTTCATCAAATGCCGCCGAGGCATCAAGCAGTTCGGCATCGGCCGGCAGGCGAGCTCCAGGCGCAACTTCTATGATGTCGCCCGGACGCAGCTCTGAGGCGGCCACCTCTTGCCTCTGGCCATCTTGCAACCTCAATGCCTTATCCGGCACCAATGCCATCAAGGCGCTGACTCCGGCGCGAGCGCGGCCGGCCGCAAACGATTCGAGCTGCTCACCGAGCATAAACAGGAGCAACACCATGGCCGCCTCGGCTGTTTCGCCCAGCAACATGGCACCTATGGCGGCAACTGTCATCAGGGTTTCAATGGCAAAAGGGGTGCCGCTGCGAATAAGGGCCCAAGCCTTGCGGGCAATAGGCAGCAGCCCCCAAACTGTAGCCAGAGTGAACAGGCTGGTGCTGATACTCGCAGGCGCCAGAGCCGCCAGCAGCATTAACAGTGCCAGTGACAGGGGTTGCCAGTATTTGCCAAGCCGGCTCCCCGGGCCGGGCTTGGAACCTTCCTTACCTGCCTGAGTCTGCTGCTTAAGCTTAAAACCGGCCGCATGCACAGCATCGACTATGCCTTGGGGCGAAACGCCGGGCGTCAGTTCCACCAGCAGCTTTTCGGTGGCAAATACCACCCTGGTGCTGCAAACGCCGCTCACCCTGGAAACCGCAGTTTCGACTTTACGGGCACAGCTGGCACAGTCCATACCCAGTATTTGCCACTGATGCTGCTCACCTTGAGCAAGCCTGGCAGTGTTGACTTCGGCAGCGGAGTCGGCTTGATGGGACTCATGATGATCATGGCAACAAGCCGAATGACAGCCAGAATGCTCGTTGGAATGACTGACAGCGTTACTGACTATGTGACCATCTGTACAACTTGCTGTGCAATTTGCCGGGTCCTTAGCCCCCGCCTTTACAGGCTCGGGCGTGGGTTTGGGATCACAACAGGAATGACTCATAACTGTGCCTCATGCTATGGCTCAAATGATGCCTCGGAACTCAAATGTGACTATCCGGGCCGTTTGTTATTGCCAAGGAGTGTAAAGCTTGGAGTAAGCTCCAGAGTCAAGCTTCTGTGCCAAAGTATTTGCCCGGCCCGAAAACCAAGCCCTATCAATTAACCAGCCATAGCCGCTATGCCGCCCTAGCCGACAACGGCGCCGATTGTCCCATTTACCGGCGCCAGTGTTACGCTTGACAGTCAATCGGCTTCCACCAAAAATGCGCCGGGGACTTAAAGAGCCAGGCACAGTTTCGCCACAAAGCAACATACGGGTAAAGGCTCAGGAAGATACTGAAAGACGCTGCATTGCAAGCCATCTTCTGTACAGCGCAGAGATATAGATGGCGCAACTTATACGGCTGAAGCAGGCTAAACCTCTTGTACCAATGCTTATGTGAGCAGGCCCTAACTCCCTGTCAACGCCAGCTTAAGATTGAAGCCTGGTGGCGACTGCGGTTAACATAGTCGGTCGATTTTTCTTTTTATGATCCTGAGGGAGCCCAAGTTGTCCTTGATTCGAGGTTGTCTTGCCTTTAGCGGCTATGTTATCAACACCCTGTTTTGGAGCCTGCCAATTCTGCTGGGCAGCCTGATAAAACTGCTTCCAATAAAGCCATTACAGCGCCTATGCAGCCACGCTTTGGATTTCTGCGCCAGTGCCTGGATCAGTGTTAACGGCGGCATAGAAAAGCTGCTTCATCCGCTGAAGATGCATATAGACGAGCTTCCGGAGCTGTCAGAGCAGGAGTGGTATATGGTGGTAGCCAACCACCAGAGCTGGGTCGATATTTTGATCCTGCAGCGACTGCTTAATCGGCGGATCCCTTTTCTCAAGTTTTTCCTGAAAAAAGAGCTGATTTATGTGCCCGTACTTGGGCTGGCCTGGTGGGCGCTGGACTTTCCCTTTATGCGCCGTTACAGCACGGCTGAGTTGAAAAAGAACCCGAAACTCAGAGGCAAAGACATTGAAATTACCCGTAAGGCCTGCGCCAAATTCAAGCACAAGCCGGTGAGCGTGATGAACTTTGTCGAAGGTACCCGCTTTCAGCCCAGCAAGCACCAGAAGCAAAACTCACCGTTCAAACACCTGCTCAGACCCAAGGCCGGCGGCATGGCCTTTGCGTTGTCGGCCATGGGCGAGCAGATCCACAAACTGGTGGATGTCACCATCTATTATCCCGGCAAGATCCCCAGTTTTTGGGACTATATCAGCGGCCGTTTGCCTGAGGTTTACCTCCATTTGGAGGTCAAGGAGATAGACTCGGGGATGCGGGGTGACTACGCCAATGATCGTCAGTTCAAACAAGCCTTTCAGGAGCGGCTGAACGCCCTCTGGCAGCACAAGGATGAAGTGCTGGAACAATTGGCCGCCAAGGCAAACCATTCTCAAGGGGACTCCTGATGTTGCACTTCCTGCCCGGGCCTGTGCTGTTTATTCTCAGCCTGAGCTTGCTGATCATCAATACCGCCGTTTGGGGGTCGCTGGTGTGTATCGGCGGCCTGTTCAAATTGTTGCTGCCCTGGAAGGGTGGCCGCATCGCCATGACCCGGTTAATGAACCGGTTCATGTGGGCCTGGGCCAGCTGTAATGGCGGCATACTGCACCTGATAGCCAAGGTCGAATGGGATGTGCAGGGACTTGAAAGCCTCAAGCCAGATGGTTGGTATCTGCTGATCAGCAACCACCTCAGTGGCTTTGATATTGCTGCGCAGACCTATATCCTGCGCAACAACATCCCCATGCTGAAGTTCTTTCTCAAGAAAGAGTTGCTGTATGTTCCCATTATGGGCCTGGGTTGCTGGGCGCTGGACATGCCCTTTATGAACCGCACCAGCCCGGAAAAGCTGAAGAAAAACCCCAAGCTCAGGGGCAAGGATCTGCAAACGACCCGGCGCTCCTGCGAAAAATTCAAAGACTTGCCCACCTCCATCATCAACTATGTGGAAGGCAGTCGCTTTACCGAAGACAAACGGCAGCGGCAAAAATCCCCCTACAAGCACCTGCTGCGGCCAAAAGCCGGTGGCATTGCCTTCACCTTGTCAGCCATGGGCGAGCAGTTTGATGCCTTGCTGAACGTGACAGTGCTTTATCCCGATGCCCCCAAGGATATTCTCGGCGCCGTGATGCAGGGTAAAGTGCACAAAATTGTGGTGCGAATCGAGGCTCTGCCCGTGCCTCAGGTGGATTCTGTTCGCTACTTCAGCGAGCCAGAGTACAGGGTAGAGTTTCAACGCTGGCTCAACGACATCTGGCAACAAAAAGATGCCCAAATAGACCTGTTGCTGGCCGAATGCCATCCCGCCGACGACTACAACAAGCTGGCACAAAAAAGCCACTGACAGTGATTGTCCAAGACAAAACAATGCCGGGCCTAAGCCCGGCATTGTTGTTTTAAAACTGAGTATTTCGACTCAAGCGCTTTTATCACATTCAGTCAGATACTTCTCGGCAGCATCCAGCTCAAATTCGCTGAACACTTGAATGCCATGACGCATCAGCAAGGCGGCGGTCACGCCGTCGCCCTCTATGAGTTGGCGGGAGAAACTGCCATCGTAAATCTTGCCTTTGCCACAGGAAGGGCTGCGGGCCTTGAGAATGGCCGCAACCACTTGCTGTTGCTGCGCCTTGGCCAGTGCCAGCTCGGCGCCTCGCTCAAAGGCCTCTGTCACGTCCTCACCGTCACAGGTCAGCACTCGTCCCTGTATCTGTTCGGCCGGAGCTCTGGGTGTCGGCAAGCCGCCGGCGCACTCGGGGCAGAAAGGCACAAACCGCCCTTGGGCCTGCCATAGCTGCATTCTGGCATCATTGAGCAAGTTATGGCCACCGTCATAGCGTACTTCTTGCCCCAATAAACAGGCGCTTATCAATATCCGATTCGGTTTTGCTGTGTTGATGATTTCTGCGCTCATGCTTTGTCCACTCTTGTCACTCTTGCCTCTCTCCTCACTCGAACGATTCACTCCGGGCAACCGCCCTCGCCTAATTGGCAGTGGCTCATGCTCTCGGTTTAACGGCCCAGGGTCTGGGACACTGCTACGGATAACAAGCTTCGCTCTTTTCCTTGTCTGCCGCTGACAAGGAGCATTCTATCAGTCGCCCCTCAAGAAAACTGTTTAAAACGGGATTGTCGACAATAGTTGCAATAGCAAGTGTAAACCCATGCTAACAGCAAGTTTAAAAAATAAACCCAAGACAATGTTAAGTAAGGGTTTAACCACCAAAAACACCAAATTATTAGACTTACGTCTAGGTAAAGGCATTGTTGACAATGACCCAGATCACATCTAATGTCGAACCATTGTTAACAATCGAGCGAAACTTAAGCAGTGACTCAGGCACCTGTATTGGACAAAAACGGCGTTGATAAAGCCACTCCGGAGAAGAGCAGTACCCTGGTGGATCAGATCCTGGTGCAAATTCAGACCAGCATCATCAAGGGTGAGTTGGCTCCCGGCAGCAAGATCAACGAGCAGGCGCTGGCACTCAAGTACGGTATCAGCCGCGGTCCAACCCGTGAGGCCTTGCAGATCCTCGAGCGTCAGCGCTTGGTAGTACGTATCCCCCATGTGGGTGCCAGAGTCGCCGCCATGACAGTGGCTGAGCTCAACGACCTCTACGAACTGCGCAGCACGCTGGAAGCCATGGCCTGTGAACTGGCCGCCAAACGGATAACCGATGAGCAGCTCAGCCAGTTATGGCAACTGCTGGCCCGTCAGGAAGCGGCGCTGGCAGAAGGCGATACCTATTTTCAGGAAGAGGGTGATGTGGACTTTCACTACCAGATCATCCGCGCCAGCGGTAACAAGCACCTGCAGGAAACCCTGATCGGCGGCTTATATCACCTGCTGAGAATGTATCGCTATCAATGCACCAATAAGAACCGCCCGGTCAAAGCCATTGCCGAGCACAGACGCATAGTCGAAGCTATAGCACAGCGCGATGCCGAACTGGCCGGCTTGCTGATGCGCCGTCATATCGAACAGGGACGGCGCAATACCGAACTCAGACTCAAACAGCTTCAGGCGGAGCATGCCGCCCTGGACTCAATATAAGGAAGCAAACAGATGACTCGCAGCGCAGGACTCAGATTCCGCCAGGCTCTGGCCAAGGCCAAGCCGCTTCAAATCGTGGGAACCACCAATGCCTATTTCGCCCTGATGGCCGAGCAATCCGGTGTTCAGGCCCTGTACCTTTCCGGTGCCGGTGTCGCCAACGCCTCTTACGGCCTGCCGGATCTGGGCATGACCTCAATGAACGATGTGCTGATCGATGCCGGCCGTATCACATCGGCCACCGAACTGCCGCTGCTGGTCGACATAGACACAGGCTGGGGCGGCGCCTTCAACATTGCCCGCACCATCAAGGAGTTTGAAAAGGCCGGTGTTGCCGCCGTGCATATGGAAGATCAGGTGTCACAGAAACGCTGTGGTCACAGACCCAACAAGGCCGTGGTCAGCACCGAAGAGATGGTTGACCGTATCAAGGCTGCCGTGGATGCCCGCACAGATGAGAACTTCGTCATCATGGCCCGCACAGACGCAGTTGCCGTGGAAGGGCTGGATGCCGGTATTGAACGTGCCCAGGCCTACATAGAGGCGGGTGCCGACATGATCTTTGCCGAGGCGCTGACCGAGCTGGATCAGTACCGTCGATTCAAGGCGGCCGTCAACGCCCCGATCCTGGCCAACATGACCGAATTCGGCAAGACAGAACTGTTCAACAAGGAACAACTGGCCGAAGCCGGTGCCGACATGGTGCTCTACCCACTGAGCACCTTCCGCGCCGCCAACCTAGCCGCCCTGAAAGTGATGCAGGCACTGATGGCCGACGGTCATCAACGCAATGTGGTCGATGCCATGCAAACCCGTGAAGAGCTGTATAAGTTCCTCGGCTACCACCACTACGAAACCAAGCTCGATGAGCTGTTCAGCCAAAAGTAACGGCTGAATCCAGGGATGATTGACCGGCGCAGACGCGCCGGTTGCAGGGTTTGCCCCAAGAAACACCCGGGGTTGCCGCCCTACACAGCACCCCAGAGCGCTGAAAAAGGCAACCGCATACCAAACCAGCTATGGCTGGCCAACAAATTGACAAGAGTGTAACGGAAGAGGGAATGCATTATGACTGACAAGAAACTGAGCGGCGCCGGATTACGCGGCCAAAGCGCAGGCGAAACTTCACTGAGCACAGTCGGTAAGTCCGGCTCAGGCCTGACCTACCGCGGCTATGACGTCAAAGATCTGGCCGAAAACGTCAGCTTCGAGGAAGTGGCCTACCTGATCCTTTACGGCGAACTGCCCACCGAAACTCAACTGGCGGCCTATCGTCAGAAACTCAAAGGCATGCGCGGCCTGCCACAGGCACTGAAAGAGGTGCTGGAGCGGATCCCGGCCGATGCCCACCCTATGGACGTTATGCGTACCGGTTGCTCCATGCTGGGTAACCTGGAAACCGAAAAAGATTTCTCCGAGCAGAGTGAAGTGGCCGACCGTCTGCTGGCGGCATTTCCTTCCATCATCTGTTACTGGTATCGCTACAGCCATGACGGCGTGCGTATAGACACAGAAACCCATGACGACCAGATAGGCGCCCACTTCCTGCACCTGCTGCACGGCGAAGCTCCATCGGCCCTACATGCCAGGGTTATGGATGTGTCACTGATCCTCTACGCCGAGCACGAATTCAACGCCTCTACCTTCACCGCCCGGGTTTGTGCCTCTACCCTGTCTGACATGCATTCCTGCATCACAGGCGCCATTGGCTCACTGCGCGGCCCTCTGCACGGTGGCGCCAACGAGGCGGCGATGGAGCTGATTCAGGATATGCGCGATGAAGACCATGCCCGCGAAGTGCTCAAGGGCAAGCTGGAGCGCAAAGAGAAGATCATGGGCTTTGGTCACGCCATCTACCGCGAGTCTGACCCCCGCAACGAGATCATCAAAGAGTGGTCGGAAAAGCTGGCGCAGGAATATGGTGATGATCGCCTCTATCGCGTTTCTGTCGCCTGTGAAGCCCTTATGTGGGAAGAGAAGAAACTCTTCTGTAACGCCGACTTCTTCCACGCCAGTGCCTATCACTTCATGGGGATCCCCACCAAGCTGTTTACCCCCATCTTCGTTTGCTCCCGCCTCACCGGCTGGGCCGCGCATGTGATGGAGCAGCGCGCCAACAACCGCATTATCCGCCCGAGTGCCGATTATGTTGGAGTTGAGCCACGCAAGGTGACGCCTCTCAGCGAGCGTTGATCCCGGCGGCGGCCAAACGGTCGCCCGATGAATGAGCAAGAGCGGGCACCCAAGTGAGCAGGGGCCCGGCTCTTTTTGCAGTTGCTTCTCAGTGGACAGAACTCATGAATACCAATTACCGAATTCCCCTGCCCGGCACCAGCCTTGAGTATTTCGATACCCGCGCCGCGGTCGAGGCCATCAGCCCCGGAGCCTATGCCAAACTGCCCTACACCTCGCGGGTGTTGGCCGAAAACCTGGTCCGCCGCGCCGAGCCAGGCAGGCTTAACGACTTCCTCGAACAGATAATCGAACGCAAACGGGATCTGGACTTCCCCTGGTTCCCGGCGCGGGTGGTGTGTCACGACATTCTCGGCCAAACAGCACTGGTTGATTTGGCCGGTCTGCGTGATGCCATCGCCGACAAGGGTGGCGATCCGGCCAAGGTTAACCCTGTGGTGCCAACCCAGCTGATTGTGGATCACTCTCTGGCAGTGGAACACCCCGGCTTTGAAGCGGATGCCTTCGAGAAAAACCGCGCCGTTGAAGACAGACGCAACGAAGACAGATTCCACTTTATCAACTGGACCAAGACGGCCTTTAAAAACGTCGATGTGATCCCGCCCGGTAACGGCATCATGCACCAGATCAACCTGGAGAAGATGTCCCCCGTAGTGCAGAGCCGCGACGGCGTAGCCTTCCCGGACACCTGTGTCGGCACCGACAGCCACACGCCACATGTGGATGCCCTCGGGGTGATCGCCATAGGCGTGGGTGGCCTGGAAGCCGAAAGCGTGATGCTCGGCCGCGCCTCCTGGATGCGCCTGCCGGACATAGTCGGCGTCAAGCTGACCGGCAAGGCCGCTCCCGGCATTACCGCCACGGATATAGTGCTGGCGCTGACCGAATTCCTGCGTAAAGATCGGGTGGTGGGTGCCTATCTGGAATTCTTCGGTGAAGGCGCCGCCAGCCTGACCCTGGGTGACAGGGCGACCATCTCCAACATGACTCCCGAATATGGCGCCACTGCCGCCATGTTCTATATCGATCAGCAAACCATAGATTATCTGCGCCTCACCGGCCGAGATGACCAGCAGGTGGCGCTGGTGGAAAACTATGCCAAGACCACGGGTCTGTGGGCCGACAGCCTCGAAGGCGCCGAATATGAGCGGGTGCTCGAGTTCGATCTCTCCTCCGTGGTGCGCAACATGGCCGGTCCTTCCAACCCGCACGCCCGTTTGGCCACCAGCGACTTGGCCGCTAAAGGCATTGCCGGCAAGGTAGAGCAGCAAGAAGGCCTGATGCCGGATGGCGCCGTAATTATCGCCGCCATCACCAGCTGTACCAACACCAGTAACCCACGCAACGTGATTGCCGCCGGCCTTATCGCCCGCAACGCAGTGGAAAAAGGCTTGGTACGCAAGCCTTGGGTCAAGACCTCTCTGGCACCCGGTTCCAAGGCGGTGGATCTCTATCTGCGCGAGGCTGGGCTATTGCCTTACCTGGAACAGCTGGGCTTTGGCATAGTCGCCTTCGCCTGTACCACATGTAACGGCATGAGCGGCGCGCTCGATCCCAAAATCCAGCAGGAAGTGATCGACAGAGATCTGTACGCCACCGCGGTATTGTCCGGTAACCGTAACTTCGATGGCCGGATCCACCCCTATGCCAAGCAGGCATTCCTGGCCTCGCCGCCTTTGGTAGTGGCCTACGCCATTGCAGGGACTGTGCGTTTCGACATAGAGAAAGACGCACTCGGCACAGATCAGAACGGCAACGCCGTAACCCTCAAGGACATCTGGCCCAGCGACGAAGAGATAGATGCCATCGTCAAGTCGTCGGTCAAGCCGGAGCAGTTCCGCAAGGTGTATGAGCCCATGTTCAATATCGCCGTGGAATACGGTGATGGGGTCGACCCTCTATATGACTGGCGCCCAATGAGCACCTATATCCGTCGTCCGCCCTACTGGGAAGGCGCCCTGGCCGGTGAACGTGCGCTCAAGGGGATGCGGCCACTGGCGGTATTGGGTGACAACATCACCACAGATCACCTGTCGCCGTCCAACGCCATTCTGCCATCCAGCGCCGCCGGTGAATACCTGGCCAAGATGGGCTTGCCGGAGGAAGACTTCAACTCCTACGCCACCCACAGGGGTGACCATCTGACGGCTCAACGGGCCACTTTTGCCAACCCCAAACTGTTCAACGAAATGGTCAAGGACGACAGCGGCAAGGTGATCCAGGGCTCGCTGGCCCGTATCGAGCCCGAAGGGCAACAGGTACGCATGTGGGAAGCGATAGAAACCTACATGGAGCGCAAGCAACCGCTGTGCATCATAGCCGGTAAAGACTATGGCCAGGGCTCCAGCCGAGACTGGGCCGCCAAGGGCGTGCGTCTGGCCGGAGTCGAGGCGATTGTGGCCGAAGGCTTCGAGCGCATTCACCGAACCAACCTGATAGGCATGGGCGTGTTGCCGCTGGAGTTCTTCCCGGGGACCGACAGACTGACCCTGGGCATAGATGGCACAGAAACCTTCGACGTTCTCGGCGAGCGCACACCCGGCGCCACTCTGACCCTGTTGCTGCATCGCAGCAATGGCGAAACGGTGGAAGTACCTGTGCGCTGCCGCCTGGATACCGCTGAGGAAGTAACCATCTATGAAGCCGGTGGTGTACTGCAGCGTTTCGCGCAGGACTTCTTACAGGGCAATGTTTAAGCCGGCCCTTGATGCGTGACCAAGTCGGCCATAGCCAAGGTTATGGCCGACTGATAAAAATATTTATCTCAAAGGATCCAATGCCATGGCATTTAAACCACAGATAAAAATTCCCGCCACCTATATGCGCGGCGGCACCAGTAAGGGAGTGTTCTTCCGCTTGGACGATCTGCCCGAGGCGGCCAGAGTGCCCGGCCCGGCCCGCGACGCCTTGTTGATGCGGGTCATCGGCAGCCCTGACCCCTACGGCAAACACACAGACGGCATGGGCGGCGCGACCTCAAGTACCAGCAAATGCGTGATCATGAATGCCAGCCAGGTTCCCGGTCACGACGTAGACTACCTCTATGGTCAGGTCTCCATAGATAAGCCCTTTGTCGACTGGAGCGGCAACTGCGGCAACCTTTCCACCGCGGCCGGCGCCTTTGCCCTGCATGCCGGTCTGGTTGCTCCGGAACGGGTACCGGAAAACGGCATCTGCGAAGTGCGGATTTGGCAGGCCAATATCGGCAAGACCATTATCGCCAAAGTGCCGGTCAGCGCCGGAGAAGTGCAGGAAACCGGTGACTTTGAGCTCGACGGTGTCACCTTCCCCGCCGCCGAAATTGTGCTGGAATTTATCGACCCTGCCGATAACGGAGAAGACGGCGGCGCCATGTTCCCTACCGGCAAGCTGGTGGATGAGCTGACGGTTCCCACCCAAGTACACCCCAGCGGTAAAATTCAGGCAACGCTGATCAACGCCGGGATCCCGACCATTTTCGTCAATGCCGCCGATCTCGGCTATCAAGGCACCGAGCTGCAGCCGGAGATCAACGGCGATCCCGAGGCGCTGGCTCGCTTTGAGCTGCTTAGGGCACACGGCGCGCTGGCCATGGGGTTGATTAAGGAGCTATCCGAAGCCGAAACCCGCCAACACACTCCCAAGGTAGCGTTTGTAGCCAAACCGCAGGCGCATCAGGTTTCCAGTGGCAAACAGCTGGCCGAAACCGATGTCGACCTCTTGGTTCGCGCTCTGTCAATGGGTAAATTGCACCACGCCATGATGGGCACGGCGGCAGTGGCCATAGGCACGGCCGCGGCTATCCCGGGCACCCTGGTTAACCTGGCGGCCGGTGGCGGTGAGCGCAGTTCGGTACGCTTCGGCCATCCATCTGGCACCTTGAAAGTCGGCGCCGAGGCCGAATTCAAGGACGGCCAGTGGCAGGTGACCAAGGCCATCATGAGTCGCTCGGCGCGTATCCTGATGGAAGGCGCAGTACGGATTCCGGACGACAGTTTCTAACAATAACGTGGTTTTCGATGGCAGTCGTTGATAACACTGCTGTCGATTGCCTCTCCCCTTTCCAAAAGGCTCCGCTTCCTCCCTTCCGGCGGGGCCTTTTTTCCTTTCTGTTATCAACTGGGCAACAAAGTAGGATAAAGTGCGATAAAGTTTGCCAAACTGAGAAAAGAAATCTGTTATAAAATAAATTCTCACCAATCAAAAACCTACTGAAAAAAGAGGGCCTCTTGTCTCGGATCTGCTGCCTACTCGCCGCTCTACTGTTATCTGTTTGCCTGTTTGAGCTCAGGGCAGAACCTGCGCCCCAGCTCAGATTCCAGCATGTCAGCAGCATGAATGGCCTGAATCAGAACAGCATCACCAGCCTCTACCAGGACAAGGCGGGCATTTTGTGGATTGGCACCCAGGATGGGCTGCACAGTTACAACGGCATCGAATTTACTCTGTTTCAACATGACCCCTACCACAGCCAGACATTGTCGGATAATCATGTCACCGACATACTGCAGGATAGCCGGGGGCAGTTGTGGATAGGCACCTTCAACGGCGGACTGAACCGCCTGGATCTACAGACGGGAGTATTCACTCCCGTTGGCCGTGACAAGGGGATCAACAGCAAAAGAATCAACCGCCTGACTCTGGTGGGTGAGACACTCTGGGTCGGAAGCGGCAATGGACTCTACGCCCTGGATACGGTCAGCGGCGAGCTGCATGAGTTGTCACTGGGGCAAAATATCAGCGCCGATATCCGGGTACTGACTCCCATAGGAAAAGATGCCCTGCTGATTGGCACCCAAAGTGATGGTTTGCTGGTTTTGCGTAATGAAGGACTCAAGCCCCTGCCCTTACCCGATGTCGAACATGGTCATCCGGTACAGGCTCGCCAGAGCGAAGATGGCGCCCTGTGGCTGGTTATCGATGATGCACTCTGGCGTTATCCGCCCGGGCTGAAAAACCCAGAGTTCATCTACCGGCTGCCAACGCCCAATCGGGGCATTCTGGAGTTTATCTTTGACAGCAGGGGCGGCATCTGGCTAGGGGGCCAACAGACGGGGCTTATCCAGCTACAACTTAAAGAAGGCCAGTGGCAAGCCAGGCACTATCGCTATGACCCATCCGATCCCAATAGCCTCAGCGATAATGATGTCTACAGCCTGCTGCAGGACAACAACGGTATTCTGTGGATTGGCAGCCTGTTTTCAGGCATAGACAAGGTGAACCTGGCCCGGCAGTATTTCGAGCATATCTACAACAATCAACAACCCCTGGAACGCCAGCGGGACAACAATATCCGCGCCATTTTCCGCTCCGGCGACGGCTTGCTGTATTTGGGCACCGACAGGGCCGGCTTATTTCATATGGATCAAGATGGCCGATTTTTCTCCCACAACAGCCAGCTCGCCAAACTACTTGGGCAGGATGAATCCTTTTTGGACCTCACTATCAGGGCGATTACCGAGGACAGCAGCCGGAGGCTATGGCTGGCCAGCAGTGAAGGCTTGATAAGACTGAACAAAAGCGGCCAAATGCAGCTCTATCGGCCCCCGGGCAACGAACCCGGTATTCGCGATTTGATCATCAGCCCAGATGAACAGATCTGGCTCGGTGCCGGCAACACTTTATACCATTTCGACCCGGATACCGGTGTTTTCCAGGCCCACTTTGTCAACGAGTATCTTGAAGAAGGGCCACAGTCGCAGATGATCCTCAGCCTGACCACGGCCAACAATGGCATCTGGGTCGGCACCACCAATGGCGCTTATTGGCTGCAACCTGACACGGGCCAACAACAGATCATCCGCGGTGATCGCCTGGCCAATCCCATGGTGCGGGATATTCTCAGAGACAGGGACGGCAATATCTGGTTTGCCACTCACGGTGGCCTCAGTCGCCTGCGCCAGGATGAGCTGCAACACTTCGGCCGTAATCAGGGATTACCGGGCAATACCGTCTATGCCATGGAGCAGGACAAGAGCGGCGACCTCTGGCTCAGCAGTAATTCAGGGATCAGCCGCTTTGCCATCGACAAGGAAAAGGTGCTGACCTTCAACGAATATGAAGGTTTGCAGGCGCTGGAATTCAACGGCAATGTCAGTTGGCAGGACAAGGATGGCAGTATCTGGTTTGGAGGCATCAATGGGTTGAACCATTTCTACCCTCAGCAGGTGCCCAAGGTACGCAAACAACCCAAACTGGCCCTGGCCGGTTACCGCCTGGGCAACAGCTATTTTCCCAGGCTGGATCTTGGCCATATACCCGAGCTGACGATTCCCTATAGTGAGCAGTTAATAAGCTTTGAGATCACTGCACTGGATTTTGCCTATCCCCAACGCCACAGATTCAGCTTTTTCCTTGAGGGCTGGGACAAGAGTTGGCATCCGGCCCAGTCGCTGCACGAGATCAGCTATACCAATTTGGCGCCCGGCGACTATCGGCTGTTTGCCCGCCATCAGTTGCAGCACAATCCCGAAGGACATGAGCAACTGTTGTTAAAACTCACAGTGCCGGCCCCTTTTTACCGCACCACCCTGGCTAATCTGTTTTATCTGGCACTGGCGCTGTTGTTGCTTGGCCTCTGGCTAAGGCGTTTCCTGTCGCAACGTCGTCTCGAGCAGCAAACACAGTCCAATATCCAGCTTTCTGAAGAGAGGCTGAAACTGGCGCTCTGGGGCTCGGGTGACCGGATGTGGGACTGGCAGTTGGAAGACGATCGCTTCTTCGTTACCGGCCCCAAACAAGGCTCAGAAACACCACTGGAAACCAACGCCAGTCGGCAGATGGCGCTGGTACATCCCGACGACAGGCCCCATGTTCAAGCGGCACTGGAGAGCTACCTCCAGGGGGATGCCGAATTCTTCGAGGCCGAGTATCGTATCAAGCTTGGCAACACGCACTGGGGCTGGGTGTTGGATCGCGGTAAAATAGTCGAACGCGACCGTAGTGGCAAACCACTGCGCCTGGCGGGCACCTACACGGATATCAGCATGCGCCGTGGCCAGGAAGAGGCGCTGCGGCTATCGTCCCAGGTACTGGAAAGCATGAATGAGTCTGTGGTGGTCTGCGATCTCAACTACCGCATCATCTCGGTCAATCCAGCGTTTTGCAGCACGACAGGCTTTAACGAACAGAAGATCTCCGGCAAGTCTTTCCTGTTCCTGACCCGAGGACTCTACGCCAGAAGCTTCTATCAGCAGATAGAGCATCAATTGCTGAACCAAAAACACTGGTCCGGTGAAGTGCAGATCCGCACCCACAGCAAGCAGCCGCTGCTGGTATGGATGGAAGTCAATCAGGTGCTCAACAGCCAGGGCGAAGCCAGTCATTTCGTGGTGGTATTTACCGATATCACAGACCGCAAACAGGCCGAGGAAGACCTGCGCCTGTTGGCCAACTATGATCAGCTCACCGGCCTGCCCAATCGCACTCTGTTCCAGGACAGACTGGATCATGCCCTGCGCCAGGCGCACCGTAACCGTAACATGGTCGCCCTGCTGTTTCTGGATCTGGACAGGTTCAAACACATTAACGATTCTCTGGGCCATCATGTGGGTGATCAACTGCTGAAAGCGGTTTCCTCCAGACTGACCCAAGCGATAAGAGATGGAGATACTGTTGCCCGTCTGGGCGGTGACGAGTTCATCATCATCCTCGAAGGTTTGCAAAAAACCAAGGCGGCGACCGTCATCGCCGAAAAACTGCTGGCGGCGTTCGAACGCCCCTTCGCACTGGAAAACCTCAGCCTCAATGTTTCACCATCCATAGGTATCAGCCTCTATCCGGATGATGCCGAAGAGGCGCTGGAATTGCTGAAGTTTGCCGATACCGCCATGTACCATGCCAAGTCGCTGGGGCGCAATAACTTCCAGTTCTACACAGCTAAACTCAACGCCTATGCGGTACGCCATGTACAGCTGGAAGCCGGGCTGAAACAAGCGCTGGATCGCGACGAATTCTATCTGCTGTACCAACCCAAATTCTGCGTCCATACCGGCAAACTCACCGGCATGGAGGCCCTGCTGCGCTGGGAAAGCCAAGATCTGGGTCCTATTTCTCCGGCGGAGTTTATTCCGCTGGCCGAGGAAACCGGCCTGGTCAACGCCATAGGTCAGTGGGTACTGCTGAGTGTCTGCAGTCAACTGGAGCGCTGGCAGAATCAGGGGCTGGAAGCGGTTCCGATAGCGATCAATATCTCTGCCAAACAGCTGCAGACTGACATTATTTCCAGCATAGAGGTTGCTCTTGCCATGCATGGTCTGGCTGCCGATCTACTTGAGATAGAGCTGACAGAGTCGGCTGTGATGCAGCAACCGCTGGAATCAGTGGAAATACTCAATCAACTGAAGGGGTTGGGGTTAAGCCTGGCGGTCGATGATTTCGGAACCGGCTACTCCAGTCTGGCCTATCTCAAGCGTTTCCCGCTGAACACCTTAAAAATTGACCGCGAGTTTGTCCGTGATATCACCAAAGATCCTGATGATGCCGCCATTACCAGCGCCATCATAGTCCTGGCTCACAGCCTGGAGTTACAGGTGGTGGCCGAAGGGGTAGAAACCCAGGCCCAGCTTAACTTCCTCGCCGCCCAGGGCTGCGATCAGGCCCAAGGCTTCCTGCTGGGGCGCCCAATGACAGAAGCGCAAGCACAAGCCTTACTCGGCCTAAAATAGAATCACCCCATAAAAAACGCGGCTCAAATGGCCGCGTTTTATCAATAATTAGTTATTGGCTTATGCCTTCTCCAGCCTGGGCACTTTGCAAACCCAACCTTGAGGGCCTTGTCTGTGCCCTTTCTGGATTTCGGTGAAAATTCGATAGATGCGACTGACATGTTCACCCACCTTGCCGTCACCGACAGTGACCACCCGGCCATCTTCAAAAATGTAGGAGCCGACCGGAGAAACCACGGCTGCTGTGCCGAAACCGCCGGCTTCGATGATCTCGCCCGACTCGACACCTGCAATAAAATCATCAAGTTTGACCTGCTCCTGGCGGACATCACAGCCAAGCAGTGGCGCCAGCTCAATAATAGACTGTGAGGTGATCGACTTGAGAATGGTATCGGTAAACTCAGGGATGATCACTGTGCCATCCTTGAGAATATGGAAGTGGTTCATCGCCCCGGCTTCTTCGATATATTCATTGGTCGAGTCCAGATACAGCACCTGGGAAGCACCGTGAGCCGCGGCAGCCTTACCGGCACGCAGTGAAGCGGCATAGTTGCCGGCGGCCTTGGAGGCACCGGTACCACCGGATACTGCACGGTGGAATTCTTTACTGATCAGCAGGCGAATGGCGTTGAGGCTCTCACCATAGTAGGCGCCGCTGGGGCTCATCACCACACAAAAGGTGTAGCGGTTGGCCGGGCTGACTGACAGTCTGTCTTCGGTGGCAAAAATAAAGGGTCGAATATAGAGGCAAGCCCCGTCCTGCATGGGGAACCAGAGACGGTCGACATCGATAAGGGCGTTGATCGCCTTAAGCTGCATGGCTTCATCAATATTGGGAATACAGACGATATCGGCAGAGCGGTTCATGCGTTCGGCATTCTTGTTGAGACGGAAGGTATAAATCTCACCGTCTTCATGCATAAAGGCCTTGGCGCCCTCAAAAATACTCTGACCATAATGCAGCGCCATCGCGCCGGGAGCCATCTCAAACGGACCGTAGGGGACGATGCGGGGATCCCGCCACTCGCCATCATAATAATCCATCATGAACATATGGTCGGTGCGCAGACGACCAAAGCCAACATTACCTTCAGGGCAAAACTGCTCTGAGCGACGCTCTGCGGCGGGCTTTAACTGATACTTGATTTCCATTGCTTACCACCTTGACTATTGTTCAAGCAGACTAGGGAGCGCCCGGAATAATGTCAAGAGGACCAAGGCCTGTGTCCAGCAGGAGTACTGTAAAAAATTTAGTCATCAAATATCGGTAAGTTCCCCCTGGGGAGCTAAGCGGGAAAAGTCGCCGCCCTCTTCAGGGCTGACCAGAGTAAACAGCCCTGCATCCCTGTGCCGCTTAAGCAAGAGATCCACTTCTAAAGTGGCGTCCTCCTTTAACAGCCTGGATACCGCGCCGGCATCAGACTGGAACTCAACCGCACGATAATAACAGGCGCCATCATCGGGGCGCGGTACCAACTTAAAGCCGATTTTCCCTTGAGGCAGGGTCTGCATCTTGGCGGCATCCAGATACAGGGTCAGGCAGTTGAGGCTCTGCTGGTTGCGCTGCTTATCCTGCATAAAGCCTCTTGGCAGAATACCCGGCAGATACTGCTCGCCACTGAGCAGATAAAAATCGAAATCCTCTATGGCGGCGCCGGTATCATCCCACACCCGAATCACCAGCATGGTGTAACGCTTCTTGGTGGTCCGGCTTTGGGTTTGCCGCGTAAGCTCCTGACAGGCACGGCGGTAAGCCTCTACCGAGTCGACCTTCAACCAATTCAGAATCGCCAGCACTACCGGCTTGTTGGCAGCGTTTCTACGGCTGACGGAACGCATGATCCCCATTTTCTCTTTGCTGTGGCTGGCCTTGGGAATAATGCCGAAGCCACTGACAGGGGCCTGAATGAAACTTTCCGGCGCCAGCTTGGCCACGCAGGCACCATCAAAGCTGTCACATTCCTGTGCCTGCTCCACCAATTGCAACCGAGCATAATTCATATTTGCCGCGGCGACCCGCACGACACCATCCGAGCCCGGCTCGGCGGTATAGGAGTTGAGATAATCATAGAGGGACGCATCTATACTTTCGCCGGTCAGCACCAAGGGCCAAAGCCGAGCGGCCTCAAAATCATAGTTCAACCAGGCTTTACTTAAAGCAGCCTGCCCCAGGCTGCCCAGCTCCAACCAGTCGAGGATCTTCTGCCCCGGCTCCAATCCATCGAACCAAGCCTTAATCCTGGCGAGGCGCGACTTGCCAAGCTGTGCCAGGGCGGAGCCGTGGTTGGCCGGTGCCAGCATGATCATATGAGTCACGGGACAAGCCGCCAATTTTTGGGCTCCGAAGAAGGTCTCCAACCAGCAACGTATCACGGCTGCTCCAGTGCTGTGGGTGATCACCGCGAAAGGTTCATCCCCCAGCACTTCACGTCTGGCAGCCTCGAAGGCCAGCGCAACGTCCTCCAACTTCACCTGGTCCTGAAAACTGATATAGCGTCCCAGGTGCAGATGACTCACCTCAAGCTCAGTGTCTGCCAGCTTGGCCAATGCCTGCGGCAAATAACCATAGGTCTCTGTGGACGTCACACTCCAGCCGTGTACAAATACCAGTCTCATCCCTTTTCCCTCAGGTTAACAGTCTATTTTTCGACCACAAACCCATCACTGACCCACAACAATTGGAATTTCTAACATCAGGTTTTTTAACACAAAAAGCCAATACATACGATTAAAAACCCGATCCAGCTCTCATTCAGGTGGAGTTCAGTAAAGCGGTCCTAACCTGCCGATGAACACAAGTTGACCCGGCTTAAAAACAGCCATCCGGACTTTCCCGGATCCAGGAGTAAATTATGAAAATTCAATCTCTAGTACTGGCTTCCGCTGCGGCTCTCGCTTTCTCAGCCCCTTCTTTTGCAGCTGACTGGTTTGTTGGCGGCGGTGTTGGTGCGCAGCAAAATGACTACTCTCATAAACCCACTGATGGCGGCAAGTTCAGCGATGATGATCGCAATGCCGTCTACATGCTGCGTGGTGGTGCCTTCCTGACCCCCAACCAGCGTCTCTACGCGACGTACAGCTACAACAGCGATGACTTTGCCAAGCAGCAGATGGGACTGGTTTCCTATGACTACCTGATAGGTTTGGATCAGGCCAACAAACTGAACTGGTTTGTCGGTGCCAGCGCCGGTATCAACCACACGGCACCGGACAGCGGTGCCCTGGAATCAGACAATAATTTTGTCTGGGGTGGTCAGACAGGTCTGGTGTATAAGCTGAGCGACAATCTCAATACCGAGATAGGTTATCGCTATCTGAAGCAGGACTATGACAACAAGATAGACTCAGGCAAATATGCACTGGATAACACCCAGCAACTGTACCTGAGTGTCGACTATCGATTCTAGCCAAACTCCAGCCTCTAAAAAGCCCCATTTATGGGGCTTTTTGTTTAATATCTCTTCTTGAATCGAGTGGCATGGTTAACAGCCACGACGATACAGCGACTTTAGCAAGCCACTCCCCCACCAGGTTCATGTCTCACAATTTACTGCAAGTTATTTTGGTATAAGTGAAAATTCGAACTACTTTTATACCATTCTGCATGGAAGCAGGTGCAACTTTGGATAGCTCAAGCTTCCATCTGGAAGCGCATTATTTAACTTCAAACTAAAAGACCAAGATATGAAACCTTACCAAGCCATAGATTGCGGCCGCTATGATTACCTGGAGTTGGCCTGTATTCGCGGTTATCCGCTGAAAATAGAGCTGTTGCAAGGAGAGATACTGCATGGCAAGGCGCTGATCACCGAGACCCGTCCCGACAAGAGCGAGTGGCTGCTGGTGCAAACGGCCACCAGCAACCGCGCCATTCGAATGGATCAACTGTTGGCTATCACACCTGAGCAGGAAGGCGCCGAGTTTGGCCGAGTGCTGATTGCCTCGGCAGGCTGTGAGATTTAAATCGCCGCAATAACCGAGACTTCCACCAGATACTCGGGTTCGGCAATAGCCGCCTCCACACAGGCTCTGGCCGGTGCATGCCCCGCCGGTAGCCAAGCATCCCAAATAGCATTCATGGCATCATAATCGCTCATCTGTTTCAGGTAGATAGTCGCAGAGAGGATCCGCTCACGACTACTGCCAGCCCGCTCGAGCAGTTCATCCACCTCTTCGAGCATGGTACGGGTCTGCTGCTGAATATCGGCAAACTTATCCTTGGCAACCTGACCACAGAGATAAACCGTGTTGTTGTGGATCACTATGCTGCTCATGCGCGGATTGGTATCGATACGTTGAATTGTCATCGGCTTGGTTCCAGGTGAAAACCGTTATTTTATCCGGCAAAAGTCGGCTTGGGACAGTTGTGGTTCAGATAAGTGAAAAAAACTGCCAAACAGCCAATTTTATCGCATATTTTTTGGACACTTGGAGATAAGAGCTATTCCTTAAGCCAGCGGCACTGATAGAATCAATATCTCATTCGCCCAACTATTTAAGGACTCCTGTATGAGCCTAGAATTACTGTCCAAACTGGAGACCAAGATCCAGGCCGCGCTCGAAAATATTGAGCTTCTGAAAATGGAGCTGGAAGAAGAAAAGCAGAAGAATGCCCATCTGATAGAGCAAAACCAACAACTTCAGCAAGATCTCAACTCGTGGAACGAGAAAGTCACCGGCCTTGTTGGTCTGCTCAACGACGAAGTCAACTGAATCTAAACGGTTTTAGCTTGGCTATTCTGAGTTTCAATGAGTTCGTTCAATTCCATGATAGCCTGCTTTACCTTTGGCAGGCTTTTTCTCGGCAGCAAAAAGCGCCCTTTATCAAACTCTAATCTTCCCAGATCTTTCACCCAGACGGCGCCGGTCAAGAATATCCTTACGTGTTTGACAATCAGCTTGGGAGCATAGACAGGAAATACACGCACGAGAAACCTCCTTTAGTTGATTTCCGATCCCGAAGTTTTGACCCCCCAACCCGGTGGAAGGTTTCATTTCAATCCGGGAAAATGAGTCAAAATTCGCAAATATGCGCCTTTGTTCTAAAAATCTTGCTGTTATACCTCTCGCCCAGGTGAATTAGTCAACAAAGCAACACTTGCCAATTTTTTGACGCACTGCTAGAGTAAAGCCGTTACTCAGGGTAAAAACTGAGCCCTATGGCTCTAATCCGTGCTTCTTGCGACCAGGGAGTACGGTTTTTTTTTGCTTTATGCCCAGCTGTTTTCCGGGTAACAAAAAAGGGCCGTTAAGGCCCTTTTTTGTATTTAGATGCTAAATTATTTCAGCTGAGTCAGATAGATAGCAATATCCAACATCTCGTCATAAGACTTGATGGCACCGGTTTCAACCCGATACTTACCATTCACCACCAGCGCAGGAACACCTGAGATCTTGGCGTTTTCTGTGTTGCGCTTCATGTTGGCCACCATGCTGTTGACCATAAAAGAGTTGGCCGCAGAATCAAACTGCTTGGGATCCACACCATTGGCAACAAAGATAGCCTTGATGTCGTCACGATTGGTGAAGTGCTGCTTCTTGTCCTGAATCGCGCTGAACATGGCATGATTGACCTTATCAGACACCTTCAGTACTTCGGCAGTGGCGAAAGCACGGGACATCTCAACACCCATCTCGCGGCCGATAAAGTCGACATGGTTTTGCTCAAAAGCCACACCTTCGGGCAGACGGGCCTTCAGCTTGGGGATCACGTTCTTTTCAAAGTTATAGCAATGAGGACAGTAGAAAGAGAAAAACTCTGTGATTTCAGGCTTGGCGGAGGCGGGGCCTTCACTAACCACAGTATAATGCACGCCTTCTTTGTACTGGGCCGCTGTGGCCGCCAGGGGAAGCAGCAAAAATGCCGCCGCCAACATCAGGATTTTCTTCATTGGAGTTCCTTGTTTATTAAAATTTCAGCCAACACTGCTGGAGTTGCTGAATAACATAATCTTCTTTTTGAGTCGAACTCAAGCTCTGAGTTCCCTTTTTGTTAAATCCAAATGCCGGGCGGCCATATCCTCAACACCCGGCACTCGTTCGATGCAGCCTCAATAAAGAATAAGACTCAGTGGCGCTTCATCCAGGCGCTGTTGCTGTTCTTTAAAGGCTTGCAACTGCTGTAGCCAGTATTCTTCGGTCGCAAACCAGGGGAAGTGGCGCGGAAACGCGGGGTCGTCCCAGCGCTTGGCCAGCCAGGCGTTGTAATGCAGCATTCGCAGAGCTCTGAGTGGCTCTATCAACTGCAGCTCTTTGGTATCGAAGTTGGAGAAGGCCTCGTAGGCCTCCAGCAAGACTTCCAACTGCAACGTCTGTTGCTGCCTGTCGCCGGACAGCATCATCCACAGATCCTGCACCGCAGGGCCGTTGCAGGCATCGTCGAGATCGACAAAACCGGGGCCATTGGGGGTCCAGAGAATATTGCCGGGATGCAGATCGCCATGCAGACGCATACTCTGGTATTCGATACCTTGCCAACGCCGCTGCAGCTCAGAGAAGAGGCTTAACGCCGCCTCGAGCAGATGTTCCCGCAAAGCGTTCGGGATCAGCTCTGTGCGCTGCAATTGTTCCAGCGCCGGAGTCCCCAGAGTTGTCGGCGTCAGGTTCAAACGCTGCTTGAACAGGCTGCCACGGGAATACTGGTGCAAACGGCCGATAAACTGGCCGGCGCCCTCTATCTGATCCAGGTTGTCCACCTCAAAGCTGCGACCTCCTATGGAAGGAAACAGCGCAAAACGCCACTCTTTGAAGTGATGCAGACTGCAGCCGTCGAGCACCACTGGGGCGGCAATGGGGATCTCGGCTTCGGCCAGCTCGAACGTAAATTCATGCTCTTCCAAAATCTGGGCATCGGTCCAACGCTCGGGGCGATAGAACTTAACCACGTACCTCTGGCCGCGATCGCAACGAAACTGATAGACCCGGTTCTCATAGCTGTTGAGTGGCGTTAGCCCCGTCTCGGGGTAAATCGCCAGACTTTCGATGGCATCCAAAATCAGTTCAGGGGAAAGATCCCGATAATGAAACGCCGCCGTGGCCTGCTTTTCTGTCATGCCTGTGACTCCAGTAAATGCTTCAGGTATACCAACACATCCCAGTCTTGTTCACTCTGGCAGCTCAACCAGCATACATCACCGTAGAACTCATAGTTGAGCCACAAGAGACTGCCTTCAAAATCCAGCAACCATTGGTGACGATCAGCCCCCCATTGCCGCTCCAGCACCTTGGCATCGAGCGCCCGGCACAGGGGCTCGGCAAAGCTGTCGAAGGCTTCGAACTCGACCCCGGCCGTCATCGACAGGGTTTTATGCTCGGGATCCAAGCTAAGATTTTGATACTGCATTTTTTAATCCTATTTCTTAACTACTGCAGGACATGATCAACCCCTTACCCCAATCCGGTGGTCGCTTGGCATACTCCTGCATCTCAGGCTGTTCATCGAACGGGCGTCTGAGGAGCTGGTGCAACTGCTCAAGCGGCTGGGTATTGCCCTCCTCTTCGATGGCAATGATCGCTTCCTGAGCCAAATAGTTGCGCAAGATATATTTGGGGTTGTGGGCCCGGCGCTCGGCCTGCCACTGCTCAAGTCCCTGGCGAGTATCGATACGGCACCGGTACTCGGGCAGCCAATCATCCCAGCCCTGACGATTGATAAAATCATCCCTCAGACTGCTGTTTTCTGCCTTGGGATCCAGCTCGCCAAAGCGGCGCAGGCTCTGGGTGTAGTCCAAGGCGTTTTGTTCCAACAAGCCGGTAAAGGCGCCGATAAGCGCCAGGTCCTTGTTGTCCTGCTCCAGCCGGGCATCAAGGCTTAAATCTTCGGCCAAAGGTGCCAGCCCCAACTTGGCGCGCATCAAACCAAGATATTGCTGCACTAACTCATGCTGATAGCTATTGAGCGCGGCTATCAAATCATCGGAAGCCAGCACTGGCGTCAACGCCTGCGCCAAACGTTGCAGGTTCCACAAGCCGACGCCGGGTTGCTGACCGAAGGCGTAGCGTCCCTCGGGATCAGAATGGTTACAGATAAAGTCTTCCTTGAAGGTATTGAGGAAGGCGAAGGGGCCAAAGTCGAAGCTGTCACCGAGAATCGACATATTGTCGGTATTCATCACCCCGTGGGCAAAGCCCACCGCTTGCCAGTGGGCTATCATACGCGCGGTATCACGTACCACCAGAGCAAACCAGGCCTTGTAGCCCTCATAGTCCAGGCTGAGCTGGGGATAATGTTGGCTCAGGGTGAAATCGAGCAGCTGCTTGAGCTTGTCGGCCTGACCCTTCTCGCTGTAACAGAAATACTCGAAGTGACCAAAACGTATATGGCTACGGGCCAGGCGCACGGTAATGGCGCCTTTTTCCAGCGACTCGCGCCACACCGGCAGCTCAGAGCCGATCACCGCCAGCGCCCTGGTGGTGGGCACGCCCAAATGATACAGCGCCTCGGAAACCAGAAACTCGCGCACCGCAGAACGCATCACTGCACGGCCATCACCGTGACGCGAGTAAGGCGTGGGTCCCGCGCCCTTCAAGGCCAAATCCCAGGCACCGTCAGGCCCCTGCGCCTCTCCGAGAATGATCGAACGGCCATCGCCCAACCTGGGGCTGTAACCGCCAAACTGATGTCCACTGTAGACTTGGGCGTAATATTCGGCGCCCGGAATTCTCTGGTTGCCGGCGAGTTGCTGCAGCAGGGTTTCATTGGGGCCAGCCAAGCCCAAAAGCACCGCCGCATCATCACTCCAGGCTAACCAATGGGGCGAAGGTAGCCCGGCGGGCAGCACCTGCTGGTAAAATCCCGCCAGGCGGGTGAAGTAATCCTGTTTAAATTTCATGTCCCTTAGGGGCCGTTATTGTGCCATTGGTCACAGATTATCATATCCCTGTCGTCGAGACGGCAGTTGTGACCACACTCGAAGCTGCCCTTGCCCTCATTGAGGCGCTGCATGCCTCTGCCCTTGTCCTGGCACTGCTGCAGGGTTTGATAATAACCGGCAATGGCGTGGTAACGATCCAACGTCTCGGCCGTTTGCGGCTCGACGTCCGACTTATCTCTATTCGGCTGCTGTATATCCGTATCCGGATAGTAAAACAGGGTCCATTGCGGCTGCTTGCTGCAGGCTGCCAGCAGCAACAGCGAAGTGAGGGCAACCCATAAAGTCGCTGGTTTCATTGCGGCTCTCCATCAATAAAAAAGCGAACCCGCAGGCTCGCTTGGGAAGGAGTGAAAAAGCACTTTGCCCTTCACTCCTTGCTTGATTCTACACATTGAATCGGCTTTTGTACTCAGGCTGAGGCTTTATCCCTGGCCTTTTCTATCCGCTTGATACGACCTTCAAAGCCCGTAACTGTGCCATCTTCCAGCCCATATTCAATCGCCTTGTTGCACAGAGCTATGGCGGCATCGAAACGGCCTGCATCGCTGCACAGGGTAGAAAGCTGCATAAATCCTGTGCCCTTGAACTCGGCCTTGGGTGATTTGCTGAGTACTTTCTCCCGACTGGCGGCAAACAGGGCGCTATATGCGGTATCGTACTCTTGCCCCAACTGCAGATACTTGCTGTTTTTCCGCTGCTTGTAGCATTCACTTATCACGGCCAGTAAAGCATCATGCGCTTCGATAGCGCCTTCAGAGGCCTGATACTGTTCCATCGCCCGCTTGAGGGTAATATTGCCCCAACTGATATCCGGCGCAGCCGCCTTGACTGGCTCTGGCTCTGGCTCTGGCTCTGGCTCTGGCTCTGGCTCTGGCTCTGGCTCTGGCTCTGGCTCTGGCTCTGGCTCTGGCTCTGGCTCTGGCTCTGGCTCTGGCTCTGGCTCTGGCTCTGGCTCTGGCAGAACAGTCTCGACCTCGGCACGGCCAACTTCCACCTCTGGGGCGATATTTTCGGTTTGAGGTTCAAGCTCAGGCGACTCTGCGACCGCTTGCTCAGCCGATGGCTGAGGCTTGGGTTCGGCTTGCTCTTTCGATTCGGCAAAGTCCAGATCGACACTCTGATGCTCCTCCTGAGTCTCGTTTTCCGTCTCGGCCTGTGGCGACTGAGGCATGGCCGAAGCTCTGTCTTTGAGCTTAAGCGCCTCATCACGCTCCTCTTTTGCCAGCCGCTGCGCCCGGTTATAGAGGAAAATACCCGCTGCGACCAACAGTACTACGACCAGGATTTTAAACATCTTCGTCCACCATTTCTTGAGTGCCGGGCCAACTGGCGGCCCTGTTTTGTGGTATTGGCAATCCGCCAAAGCCACCCCGCTCTGCACAGAGTTTAACCGATATTAATAGAGTATCGTCTTAGTATAAATCAAGTATTTATGCTTTTTCTGCTCGCTTTTAGGCGCTTTTTGCAATTGAAACTCAGTCTGTGAAGCCTGTTGCGCCATCGACAGATACAAGCTGGTACACTCCTAAGGTTTTGATCCCAAGAATGGCAAACAAGGATTCAGATGCAAAAATTACTGATAGTGGCTCACGCCAGCCCTTATGGCACAGAAAAATTATTCAACACTCTGCGTATCGCCCTGGCGCTGAAAGACCAGGAGCAGACCGAAGTGGAGCTCAAGTTATTCCTGATGTCAGATGCTGTCTTTGGCGCAGTAAAAGGTCAGAATACCCCTGATCTCAGCTACAACCTGCAGCAGATGTTTGAAATCCTTACTGCTCAGGGTGTGCCCTTGCTGCTGTGCAAGACCTGTGTTGAAGCCCGCGGCGTAGTGGCCGACATGCTGCTGGACGGTGCCGCCATTGGCACACTCGGCGATTTGAGCCGCTGGACCCTGGAAGCCGACAAGGTTATCCATATCTAGGGTTAACTTGTCATTTGACCTTGGGTGCGCATAAAGCTTCATTTTGTGCGCACCTTCATAATTCCTGCCACTGACTTTGAACCCTGCCCCACCTCAGGACTAAGATGACCATAGTTGAGTTATTTACTAAGGTAAGGCTATGGAACTGCTGCAAGGAAAACTACTGACCGAATTCCGCACTGTTTCTGCCATGGTGTGGATCTACTGCCGTGACCATCACCCCAGAACTGAAGATGGCAGCCTCTGCCCCGACTGTCAGGCCTTGATGGAGTACGCTCACACCCGCCTCGACCGCTGCCCCTACGGTGAAAGCAAGCCCACCTGCAACAAATGCCCGGTACACTGCTACAAACCTGAACCCAAAGAACAGATGCGTCAGGTGATGCGTTATGCCGGTCCCAGAATGCTGTTGAGCCACCCGATACTGGCACTGCGTCACCTCTGGTGCGAGCGCAAAGCCGCACCGGGCAAGCCTCCGAAGGACGCCTCCAACCGCCATAAGCGCATGCAGTGCGCCAAAAACTGACTATTTTTTGTTGCACCCCTCAAGCGGCTGAGATAAGAATGTCGTTAAGGGGGCCAGATGACTGCATTCAGCGACATTTTTACCCAAGCTTACTGGTGGCTGTCGCTGCTTGGAGGCCTGCATTGCCTGGCGTTGTCCATCTACGCCCGCTTTGTCTATCAGGACAGCCATAGCCAACGTCGACTGCTCGCCGGCATCTTTGCCTTGATGGCACTCTATTTCTTTACCGGCCTGTTCAATAGTGACAATACCCCGGCGCCTATCCATTTGCTGTTTCTGTTATTACTGCCGCTGTACTTCCTGTTGATGCCGGCACTGTATCAATACCTGAAGCAACAACTCAGGCCGACTGTAGATGCAAGGTTGCCACTCAAGCATCTGTTGCCGTCCATACTTGCCATGTTTCTGGTGGTGTTGCTGTGGCAATTCAATCCCAGCCTGGTCACAGGTGTGGCTCTACTGGGCTACCAGCCCAGCCTGAGTTGGGGTTCCCTGCTGTTGCCACTGTTGCTGTTACTGCAAACCACCCTGTACCTGGTATTGGTGCTGCAGCTGATGAAGCGCCACTTTCATGCATCGGCTCAGCAGGACAACAGGTTGCAACAGCTGCGCAGTAACTGGCTGCTGGTATTGACCCTGGCACTGATACTGAACTGGTTGGTTCGTAACATTGCCGTGCTCTTGACTCTGTTTCTCGGCGATCAGTTTTCGGCTGTGGCGCAGGCAATCCCGAGACTGGCACTGCTGCTGACCCTCTATCTGCTGGCCATCTACGGCCTCAATCAGCTCACCCGCGCCGCCTATCTGCGTGGACGCGAATCCCGTGCTCAAGCCGCCTCTGTACCCAAACAGCCTCTCGATAAGGAAGAGCTGGATTTTCTCAATGAGATACTGCACGAAAAAAAAGATAAGTAACATCGCCCAGGCTGTGACCTTTACGTTAATCTAATGCGGCTTTTAATAACAAAAACAAAGGAACAGAGATGGGATTGCCTAACAGCTACAGCCTGCTGGCCCTGTGCCTTATCGGTATGGGAACCCAGGTATTGGCCGCAGAGCGGCAGCATAAAATAACCAACCAGGACTTTTTCGAGATAGCCAACATGGGGCAGGTAGTGCTCAGCCCGGATGCCAAAATGGCCGCCTGGTTGGAATCGCGCTGGGACAAAAATCTGGATAAGGCCCAGAAAGACATCTGGCTGGTCGACAGCAAGAGCCGCCAGAGCAAACGACTGACCTTCAGCAACGAGAGTGAAAGCGCTATCAGCTGGAGCCCTGATGGCCAATATATCTACTTTCTCAGCAGCCGCGGCAATGCCGAGCAGCCGGCGCCCTTCAACGCCAAACCACAAATTTATCGTCTCTCTATCCAAGGTGGTGAAGCTGTTCCCGTTACCCAAGAGGCCGGTGGCGTCAAGAGTTACCAGTTGAGTGACGATGGCAGCCAGCTCTATTTCCTGACCCATAAGACCCTGACAGACAAAGATCCCTGGGCCGGTATGCGCGCCGCTCACCAAGGCCCTGAGTATGCTCACGGCAATCGCGATACCAATCCCCTGTACCGCCTGGATCTGAACCATTTTCGCAAGCAGTTGCTGCTGGATGATGACAAAGTGGTTTGGGAGTTCAGCGTCAGCCATGATGGCAATAAACTGGCGCGGATCACCACAGAAGACAACGAGTTGGTCAATCTGGAAGGTTGGTCCAAGGTAGAAATCTTCGATATCAAAAACGCCGGCAACCAGGTTCTGGCCGACAAGCGTTGGCGTGAACAGGCGCCCTCTCCTTACGGCTGGCTGCTGGGGCTGAGTTGGGCCGAGGATAACCGCCGTCTCGCCTTCAGAATCGATTTCGACGGCCATCCCGGCAGGCTGTTTATCAGTGATACCAGTAAACCCGAACAGGCACCTTTGAGTGTTAAACGCCAGGGTGATATGACACTCAGCGGCGGCGACATCCATTGGCGTCCGGGCAGTGAAGAAATCTGCTATCGCGGTGCCGATCATGCGCTGGTACGCCTCTACTGCACTGAAATCAATGACCTGGAACAGGGTGACACCCGGACTCTGCTGCAGGATGATACCGTCATCGGCAGTTACAGTTTCAGTCACAACGGCAAGCAACTGGCGTTCAGCCATAACGGCCTGGATCACTTCTACGATCTGTTCATCGCCAACGCCGAGAAGCGCAAAGCACCGGCCAAACACCTGACCAATATCAATCCGCAAACCGATTCCTGGTTGCTGCCACAACTGAGCATAGTCAAGTGGCAAGCCGCCGATGGCACTCAGGTTGAAGGCATACTGGAATTACCATCCGGCTACCGCAAAGCCGATGGCCCCCTGCCACTTGTTGTGCAAATTCACGGAGGCCCCACTGCTGCTACCCCGTTTGCACTGCAACACAGATCCTATGGCCGTGCCACTTTCGCCGCCAACGGCTGGGCCTTGTTGTCGCCCAACTACCGCGGATCTACCGGTTATGGCGACAAGTTCCTCACTGATCTGGTGGGCCATGAACACGAGATTGAGGTAAACGACATCATGGCCGGTGTGGACAAGCTGATTGCCGAGGGCCTGGTCGATGCCGACAAGCTGGCCGTCATGGGCTGGAGCAACGGCGGCTATCTGACCAATGCGCTTATCGCCAGCAGCGACAGATTCAAGGCCGCCAGTTCAGGGGCCGGGGTATTCGATCAGCGTCTACAATGGATGCTGGAAGATACGCCCGGACATGTGGTCAATTTTATGCAGGGCTTGCCATGGGAAAAACCCGAGGCTTATACCCATGGTTCGTCGCTGACGCATGCAGACAGAATAAAGACCCCGACACTTATCCATATCGGAGAGAAAGACGCCAGGGTACCTTTGGGCCACGCCCAGGGGCTATATCGCGCCCTCAAGCATTACCTGAATGTACCGGTGGAACTGATTACTTACCCGGGTGAAGGTCATGGTTTGAGCCGCTACAAGCACAAACAAGCCAAGATGGACTGGGATCAGGCCTGGTTTGAACATTATGTTCTCGGCAAACCTTTGCCATAGCCCTGGCGGCGCAGTCTTAGCAGCCGGGTTAACTGAACTCTAGTTAACTGAACTTTGGCTGACATTCACTCCAAAAAGCGCCGTTATCGGCGCTTTTTTAGTCTCCCCCTCTGTATTTTTGCTGCCGGACAAGTAAGCTCAAGAGTACCTACAGGTACCCAGTCTCTCATTGACGGGGAGCTTAAGACTCTCAATTTGGAGGTTCATCATGAAAGCCATTTCAAGTACCTTGTTTGCCTTATTAGCCCTGGCGAGCAGCCTGCTGCTGATCCCGACGGCCAGTGCCAATGACAGCTACAGCAGTGCCATAGCTACCTTCAAACAAGCCAGTGAAACCCATAAATTCTTCGACTCTGCCTATGGTTACGCCATATTCCCCACTGTCGGCAAGGGAGGTCTGGGCATAGGGGCGGCCTATGGTAAAGGACGTGTCTATCGCGGCGGCGTTTATACCGGTGAGTCGAGCATGACTCAGGTTTCCATCGGTTTTCAAATCGGTGGTCAGGCCTACAGTGAGATTATTTTCTTTAAGGATGAACAGGCCTACCGCGACTTTACCAGCGGCAGCTTTGAATTCGGCGCCCAGGCTTCCGCCGTAGCCATCAACGCCGGTGCCAACGCTCAGGCCGGTACTACAGGCAATTCGGCCGGAGCCGGCCAATCCGGCGGCAGTCAGGCTGCCAAGGCCTCCTATATCAACGGCATGGCGGTGTTTACCGCTGCCAAGGGTGGCCTCATGGTTGAAGCCGCACTTGCCGGACAATCATTTACCTTCGAAGCGCAATAAGCTCATGGGTGAGGTGATCCTGAGTCGCCTCACCCATTTGCCCGTTTTATCAATGTCCCCATGGCGCCGGAGGTGGCGTTACTTCATTGCTTAATTTGAACTGCAACAGAAAATCGCGCTTCTCCCGGGTCAGGCGATAACTGAAATTCTGCTGATCCAGCCCCAGATGCCAAACATTGGTTACCGACTGGGCCAGACCATGCTGTTTGAAATTGGCAATTGAAAATTCATCCACCGGGAATGACTGCCAGGACTCGGTTCCCGGATTGCGACTGTCACCGCCATACTGGGTTACGGCATCTTCGCTGCCATCCTGATGACGATGATCATGCTTGAGCCTGAGGCCATCGGCCGTCTTGCTGATCACCCAGGTGCGGGATCTGTCCTCTCCCACATGCAGCGGAATACGGATCTCGGTTTTTGAGCATTGGCGCACATGCATTACCAACGGCTGGCCCGTAAAACCATCGCCGCTGCTGCCCCCCTTGATCAACTCACCACTGTAGGCCTTGCCACACAAACCGGATAAGTGGTTAAAAAACTGCTCGGCAGCAGTCAACTCCTGCCCCTGTACCGTCGTTGCCAACAGCAAGGATGCCATCAGTCCCAATCGTTTCATTATTCTTGTTCCTTCTCCATTAAATGAACGACTATAACGGCGCAGTTTGAAACCAAACTGAATCCCTATAACAAGTTTTTGCCATGCGCAAGTAGCAAAGTCACAAGTGAGTATCTCGAAAATACTTTCACTGTATTACTTGAGTAAATTCACACCCTGAGAATAAAAATAACCCTATGTTAATTTCGTCTGCGGAAATAAGGTTTTTTCGCTTAGTTAAAAATAGGAAGCAATTCATGTTTCAAATAATTAACTATTTCTCAATGTGATCTTAATCTTGGCAATAGGCCAACAATGAATTCATAGTAATGTCTCAGCAGTGTGGGGAGCGATTACATGAAAATTGACAGCCTTAATTACAACCAATTAAAAGTTTTACTCGCTGTATATAAACATGGTCAAGGAAGCTTGGCCGCAGCCGAATTAGGTATATCCAGTTGTGCCGTCACCCGTACACTAAATGCACTACGTGATGTTTTTATGGACTCTTTATTTGTCCGTAAATCAAATGGATTAATTCCTACACAAAAGACCGAAGAGTTAATCCCACACGCCAAATTATTGGTAGAACAATATCAACTGCTTGAGCGGCAACATTCTGTCTTTTCCCCCAGCCAATCCGGCGGTCATTTTGTTATCAGAGCCTATGATGAATTTGTCTATGCGGTTCATAAAGTCATAGATAACTATATTCTTCCCGAAGCCCCCAACTTGCGTTTCGACATTCGTACACTAAGCCATGACTGCAGCAATGAACTCATTGGTGGCGGCGTCGATTTCGTGGTGGTCTACGAAGGTTTTGATGACACCCGGCTCAACTATGAAATCTTCTCTGAGACAGGTGATATCTACATTCTGGCCAGAAAAGATCATCCAATTCTGTCCGAATCCATGTCATTGGAGCAGCTATCCCACTATCCCTTGCTGGAAATCGACAACTACAACGACCTGACCTGCCCTTTGCTGGTCAATCTGTGTCGTGACAACGGCCTGCAGATGGATGTCGCCGGTTATACAGACAGTGTTGCCACCGCGATGCAGATCCTTGCCGAGTCGGACAATATAACCCTCAGCTGCAATCAATTTACCCGCAAGTTTGTCGACATGTTGCCGGCGGTCAGTTATCGAAGATTATCTGACAACATGATTGAAAATATAAAAGAAATCCGTAGCGAACATCGTACTGTCGGCAATTACATTCTTTATGGAAATATTAATAATTCCCCGGCATTCAACTGGGTGAAATCAAAACTCGTTTATGGATTGGAACGGGAATGGCGTTTGGCTGCGGCCACATAGAGATAAATCACAAGTGAAACAAGAGGTATCCAATGGAGTTCACACTATTTTGCATTACGGCCTATGCCGCTTATCTGGTTTATAAGAAACCAGAAAAAGAAAAACTGGCAGATAAACTTCTTTTCGGTTGTATCGGAATGAGTTTCTTTATTTGGATCATGATGTCCTGGGGCATTTTACTTCCAGTCGGAAATTACTAAAGAGTCGTTATGAAAGAGCATATATTCAACAAGTTGGCATCCTTCGCCGCTATTGTCATCATGGCCTTACCCGTAGGTATTGCCTGTTTCTTTTTCGGATTTATTCTCCTGGATAACCCTTGTGCATTTTGCTGGCAAGAACGTACGGCAATGATTCTGGTGGCGCTGACCGCTCTGTATATTGTGCGCTTTGGCCTCAAGCCGAAATATATTGCCGCGCTGGTTTGGCTGGGTATTTATGGTGCCTTTATGGCATCCGTGCATACTTCCATCAACCTCGGCAGCGACATAGGCCAGGGCTTCTCATTGAAGATCATGGGCGCCCATACCTACACCTGGGCACTGCTGGTCTTTATCGTGGTCCTTGTGGTTGTTGCTCTGCTGATGCTGACCCTGGGCAATAAATTTCCCGGCAACGCCTATGGCAAACAGCCGCTGGACACCCTACCAAAATTGGCCTGCGGCGTATTCCTGGTGGTAATAGCCGGCAACATAGTACAGGCCTTTACCCAAACCGGCCCGATTCCCTTCGTCGGCCAGGACAGTCCAGGCCGCGTATCCTTCAATCCCAAGTTCATGAGCTGGGAACTGGACCACTGGCCAACCTATGCCCCGGATGCCCGCGGCGCCTATGCCATCAGCAACCCGGATATAGAAAGTTGGAACAAGACAGCTGCACTGTTTACCTCGGCTCCGGAAGCCAGACTACTGAGTCAAACGGCATTGCCGGAAGCGATTTCCGGCCGGGTAACTGCCATCGACTACCAGCCTGAAAGCCAGCTCTACGCCCTGACCACTTCAGACAACTGGGTCTACATACTCGACCGTCAGTTCAAGCTGCTCACTCAGGCGCAAATCGACGGCATGTATATGCTGCACATTGAAACCTTGAGCGGCGTCAGCTTTACCTCGGCCAACAGCCTGTTGGTGATGGGGTTCAACAAGGCCTGGGCCGAACTGGTAGTGGATCCTGAGCAAAATTGGGAAATGAACTATCGCCGCTTCAATCAGAGCAGCGACGGTATAGGCGAAACGGCCCGTGGTCAGTTCAGCACTGTCAGAGCCAAGACCAGTTATAGCCTGGCACTGGGTTACAGCAAAGCGCTGGATCAATACGTCACTGTCACCACCCGCAACGAACTCAGCGATGCCTTGGTGGTATCCCGTTTCGACAAGGGTGACATGACACTGTCTGCCGAAGCCAATCTCAAGGGGCTTGAAGGCAAGGCACTGCCACAACTGACGGGTATCAGCGTCGATGGCGAGCAAGCCTGGCTGCTCAACAATGACGCGAGTGAAGCCGTGCAACTCAACCTGCTCACAGGTGAAGTTCACTCAGGTGTGAAACTACCTGGCACAAACAACCCACAGGGCTTGCTGGTTCGCGATGGTCAACTGCTGACTGTCAGCCTGGTGAATGGCCGTAACCAACTGCAAACCTTTGTAATGTAACGCACCTTAGCTCCGGGGGGGTAACCCCCGGGGTAACGCCGGGAAACCGGCACTATAAAGGCCCATGGGCCAACAATCATAACGGACCCAGGGTCCAAATTATGGTGAGTGATGACTATGAAAATCAACAGACGCACATTTCTACAGGGGGCCAGCGCCACAGCCGTGCTTTCCTCACTGTCAGGGTTGACTCCCGGTGTTGCCAATGCCAAAGAGGCGGGAGCCAATTCAGGGTTGCTGGCCAAGCGTAACGGCAAAGTCGTGTACCACAGCTGCCTGCGTAACTGCGCCGCCCGCTGTCTGCTCAAGTTCCGGGTTCAGGACGGCAGAATGACTTATGTCACCGGCGCCGAGGAACAGGCCAAGACTGGCAAGGCACCCTGCCTCAAGGGGCAAAGTTATGTTCAGTACACCTATGCCGCCGACCGTATCCTGCATCCCATGGAACGGGTGGGCAAGAAGGGTGAAGGCAAGTGGCGCCGGATCACCTGGGATCAAGCCTACAGCAAGATCGCCAGCCGCTTTAAGCAGATCATCAATGAGCACGGTTCGGAAGCAATTCTGCCCTACAGCTATTCGGGTAACTATGGTGCTATCGGCATGTCGGCCTCCGGCGAGCGTTTCTGGAACCGTATCGGTTCCTCCATTCTGGAACGTAAGGTATGTACCTACGCCGCCTACGACGGCCTCAAGTCACTCTACGGCACCTTCCTCGGCCCGGATCCTGAAGATGTGCTGCTCAGTGACGTCTATCTGACCTGGGGACACGATGAAGTCGTTTCCAACACCATAGCCATCAAGCTCATCAACCAGGCCAGGGATCGCGGCACCAAGCTGCTGGCGGTCAACCCACAGCGCACACCTTTGTGCTCTCAGGCCGACATCTACCTGCAACCTCGCCCCAGCACAGACGTACAGTTGTGTGCCGGTATCATGAAGTATCTTGTAGAAAAAGATCTGGTTAATCATAAATTTATTGCCGAACAGACCATAGGCTACGACGAGTTGCTCAAGCGCCTCGATGAAATCAGCTACGACGAAATCGAAGCCATTACCGGGGTCCCCAGAGCCAAGATGTTTGAATTTGCCCAGGTACTGGGTGAAAACGAAAAAACCATGCTGCGTATGGGTTATGGCTTCCAGCGCAACTTCAACGGTGCCCGTATGTCTCGCGCAGTCGCCATGCTGCTGGCTGTCACAGGTAATTTCGGTAAACGCGGTAACGGCCTTATCTATGACAACGTTCATGCCGGTGGTGGCTTGAATCAGTACCAGGCCAGCGGCAAGTATATGCGCCCGAATCCGGATGCCCAGCGGATCAATATGACAGAGCTGGCCAAGGCGCTGCATCCAACCAATCCCACCAGCCACGACAAGCCCAGCAAGCCGATCCACGGGATGATCATCTACAACGGTAACCCTGTGGTTGTGGCACCCGATACCAATGCGGTGCTCGAGGGGATGAAGCGCGAAGACCTGTTTGTTGTCGGCCACGACATGGTAATGACAGACTCTCTGCAGTACTGCGACATCATAGTCCCGGCTGCCAGCCAGTTTGAAACCGATGATATTGTCGGTGACTACCACGGCTACTATGTACAGGTGTGCCAGAAGGTGATTGAACCTCTGGGTGAAGCCAAGTGTAACTGGACCTTCTTCCGCGAGCTGGGCCAGGCAATGGGCTTTGAAGACCCCGCCTTCCAGGCAAGCAATGACGATGTGATCCGCGAACTGCTGGATACCGACTCCGAGTACTATAAAGGAGTAACCTATGACCGGCTGATGAAGGAGAAATACATCAAGCTGGACATTCCTCAGCCCGTATTGGCCGACGGTAAATATGAAACCCCAAGCGGCAAGATTGAATTCAGTTCTCAGTTGATGGCCGATGCCGGTTTCCATCCGGTACTGGATTGGGGCCTGCCAGAGGATGAGATGGAACCCAGAGAGCGAGAGTTGCCATTCCGCTTGCTATCTTCCGGGGTACCACAGCGGGTTAACAGCTCCTTCTACAACGTGAAATATATCCGCGCCATTCCAGCCTACTACGTCAAGATCAATCCCAAAGATGCCCAGCAATACGGCATTGCCAACAACGACACAGTCAAACTCAGCAACCACAGAGGTGAAGCCAAATTTGTGGCCATGGTCACCACAGGTGTGCCAGAGGGCTCGCTGATGACTCCCAAGTGTAACTGGCTCAGGCTCAATCCCAACGGCACCGAAGGCTGCACCAACTCGTTGACCACAGACAAATTGACCGATATGGGCGGCTGCTCGGCCTATCACTCAACCCGCGTGGCACTGGCCAAAGCCTGAAGGAGATCCTCATGGAAAACAAACATCAACTCGGATTCGTCTTCAGACAGGAAAACTGTGTCGGCTGCCAGGCCTGCACCATAGCCTGCCAGATCCACAATGAGCTGCCGGAAGACGTGCGCTTCCGCAAGGTAGACCGCTACGAAGTCAAACGTGACGACGGCATGGTGGATATGTGGCTCAGCCATTCCTGCATGCATTGCGGCAACCCGGCTTGTCTCATGGTGTGCCCGGCTCAGGCCTATACAGTGCGTGACGATGGTTTGGTAGTACTCAACCGCGAGAAATGTACCGGTTGTGGCCTGTGTGTCAGTGCCTGCCCTTATGATGCGGTAGTCATGCTGAAAACCGATGGCAAAGCCGCCAAGTGCAACATGTGTATTGAGCTTATCGATCAGGGTCTCAAGCCCGCCTGTGTCGACGGTTGTCCGGTCAAGTGTCTGGATACCGACAGAGTACAGCAGGTGTTGGCCCAGAAACCTTCAGCCAGTAAACAAGGCGTAGGTTACGGCGACTGCATCACCAAGCCCAATATGGTCATCATCAAGGAGCGGCCATGACACATCTCGACCTCGGTCCGGTCGCCAGCGGCTATCAGGCCTTGAAGGGAATGCTGTTTGCCCCCTCAAGCCCTGAATCGCTCAAGCGGCTTATCGATTGGCTGGAACAGGAGCAGCGCTATCCAGAGTTGCTCCAACAAGCCAAACATTGGCAATCAGAGCCTCTGGAACTTGAGTGTGACTTCAACCGTATGTGTATCGGCCCCACCAAGTTGCTGGTGCCTCCCTATGAGTCTGTCTACCGCGATGTCGGCCGGCAGATCCATACGGATCGCACTCTGGAAGTCGCCGACTTCTACCAGCAGCTGGGACTGGTGACAGATACAGGTTTCAACGAACCGGCTGACTATATAGGCAATGAGCTGGAGTTTCTGTTTTGTGCCGAGGCCCTGCGCCATCAGCAGCAAAACGAAGACCCGGCCGCAGCCGATGAGCTGGAGCAGTTGGCGCAAGTCTTCCTCGAGCAACATCTTGGCACCTGGTATCAAGCGTTTGCCCAGGGGATCAGCCAACATTCACGGCTGGATTTCTGGCGTTGCTATGCCCAGGTGCTGGAAGACTTCCTCACTTCCAGACTGAAGAATTCCGGGGTCGAGACTCCGACTGCAAAGCATCAATAAGATGTTTAAGGATTTGACATGAAAAGTTTGAATGCCTTTATCTCAGGTGCTGTGGCCTTAGTATTCAGCTTACCGCTGCTGGCCGCCGACACTCTGACACCCGAGCCACAACAGTGGCAACCGATACAGGAAGTGGCAATTCAGGGCGATATCCCTGAACTCAGGGGCATGCCGCAACAGGTACAGTTCCCGGACGCGTTGCCCCCCGTCAATCAAGGGTATCTCGATACTCTGGCGCCGGCCTCCTGGTGGGCCGACCTCCTGAGCTACAGCTTCTTTGGCATGATAGTACTGCTGGCATTGTTCGTGGCCATCAATGGTAAAGCCAAGCTGAGCCAGGGCTTTTCCGGCAAAAAGGTCGACCGCTGGAGTGGCATGGATGTGCTGGTGCACTGGGTGGGCGCCATCGCCTGCCTGCTGCTAATCATCACAGGCCTTATCATGGTTGCCGGCCGCTTCTGGCTGGAACCCAACATGGGCGCCTCCCACTGGACCGGCTTTATCGGTACTTCGGTAGCCCTGCATGACCTGATGGCCTTCCCCTTCATCCTGGGATGGGCGGTCATGGTGGTCAAATGGGCCGGTAAGCAGCTGCCGGAAGCCTGTGATATCGGCTGGCTCAAAGTGGTTGGCGGCTATCTGAACTTCGGCCCCTTCAAAGGCAAGCATCCGGATGCCGGTTTTGCCAATGCCGGTGAAAAACTCTGGTTCTGGTGCTTCGCCTTGTTCGGTGCCCTGATGGTCGGCTCGGGTCTGGTGCTTATGTTCCCAAGCCTGGTGGCCACCAAAGACGGTGCCAATCTGGCATTGATCCTCCACCTTGTCAGTGCCTTCGTACTCGGCGCCTTTACAATAGTGCACATCTATATGGCCACAGTGATCTCTGAAGGCGGTATGGAATGTATGCTCAGTGGCAAGTGCGACGAAAACTGGGCGAAACAGCACCACAACCTCTGGTACGACAGCCTCTCCAAAGGCAAATAACCCCTGCGCCCTCCTCCTGCTCCCGGGGGAGGGTTTTCCAAATCTATGGCAACCACGGCCCTGATGGGTCGGGGATCCCTATACCCAAATGAGGGACAAACAGATGCGAACATCTTCCCTGTATTTACTCAGTTGTGCCCTGCCGCTGACGGCAATGGCGGCCGACAATAACAGCAACGGTGACTGGCAGCAGATTGACCAGCGCCTGCAACGCCTGGAGCAGCAACAAGTCAGCTCCAGCGCCGAGAACACCAGCTTCAGTCTCTATGGCTCACTGCGCCCGACCCTGGTTTACAGCGACAGTGACATCACAGATGAGTGGGATGTGGGCGATGCCCTGTCCCGCATCGGCGTCAAGGGGCGCACCGAATTTGCCCCCGGCTGGGCCTTGCTGGCTCAGGGTGAATGGAAAATCAACCTCAATGGTGATGGCAGCTTCGGCGATGCCCGGCTGGCATTTGCCGGGGTGGATTCACCCTATGGTCAACTCAGCTTTGGCCGCCAGCGGCCGGTACAATACACCCTGGTGGCCGAATACACAGACATATTCAACAACGCCAACAGCCCGTTTGCCTACAACCAGGAAAGCCCCTTCTTCGCCGACAACCTGGCGTTGTACCAGTTTAAGTTGCAACACTTTACCCTGATGGCCTCGGCGCGTTTCGATGGTGAAGGCGATAACAGCGGCGCCGATGCCATCAATGCGGGTCTGGGCTTTGACTGGCATGGTTTGCATCTGGGGGTGAGCTATCTGGAACAGGACAATTTCGAGGGTGAGCTGAAAACCGGCAAGGATAAGACAAGCGCCGCCGCTGTGGCCTACAGCTTCGACAACGGCATCTATCTGGCGCTCGCCTACCAGAATAAAGACTATCAATTGACAGGCTCCGAAGACAGGGACGGCAGCACCCTGGACGCCGCGCTGGCCATCCCGCTGTGGCAGGACTACAAACTCAAGCTGGGCTACTTCCGCTTCGATGATGGCCTGGAGCCCGATATCAGCCTGGATTATCAGGGCTTCAACACCACGCTGGAATGGAACCCCGCCGGCAATGTACGCCTGCACCTGGAGTACCTGCAGCAAGACAACGAACAAGGTGCCACCGACAAGAGCATTGCCATAGGCATTCGCTACGACTTCGATCTGAACTGGCGCTTCTGAACCTTCTCCATTGGGCCAGGGACGGCCAACCTTGAGTTACTGCTCATCCCCAAACCAGCGCTTCAGCGTCTGATCGGCTTCCTGCTTCACCTCGGCATTCACGTAGAGGCTCACCATGGTCAGTGCCGCTGCCAGCGCACCGAGATCATCACTGAAACCCACCAAGGGCGTCAGATCCGGAATGGCATCCAAGGGAGTAATGAAATACGCCAGGGCGCCAAAGATCACCGTCTTGGCCCATTTTGGGGTATCGGGTCTTTGGGCGGCATAGTATAGCCAGAGCGCCTTTTGCACTACCTCCCTGCCGGCCTGCCTGGCATAACCCTTGAGTTTGGCCCAGAAACCACTGTCGCTGTACTGCTCTTGTTCCATCTCACTCTCCACTGCCGATATAGAGGACAGTATTCAACCCAGGCCCCGACAACGTCAAGCACCATACAAATGGTTGATACTGGAATAATCCGCCGACTCATTTACCTTTATGCAACAGTCTTAATAAAGTGAATATTTAATCAAATAATCGCAACATAATCTCAAATATATCGATATATCATACATATCCATTTATTTTAAATGTTCCTTATTTTATGTATAACCAAAACAATATATAAATATAAAGTGTAAATTTTTGGTACAACTCATTAAAAACAATAAAAATTTAAAATAAGCAGATACACTTTTTCACAAGTGATTGGAACTATGACTTAGCTCATACTTTTATTTTTTGGCCGGATATAAACTCGCAATTAAGTTATCACCAGTGCTTTTCTCTAAACGTAATGGAGTTGTATATGAAGAGAAAGTCCAAAATCATGGCGCATATAAGGCGCACCCGACATATCATGATGCCAACCCATCGTGACTATTTTGACTACTCCTACTTTTTCCCCGCCTCAATCATCGCTGACTGAGGAGATAGGCTGCTCCGCGCATCCATCTCCTTAGCATCCCCAATACATACAATTAGTTGCTTTTACTCGGCCGGTAATATCCTGCACGCGTAACGGTAAGGCTTTCTTATACCTTTTCTCTGACGAAGCATTCGTCATGGTATCTCTACGCCTTACATAAATATCGCTGCTTGAATATATCAGCCCAGGGCTGACTTTATCTAAATTTTAATATTGGAATTTATTTTCCGATACGAGCCCTGCTGACTTTTTTAAATAAGGTTATTTTATGAAATCACTAAAAATTGCAGCAAGTTTATCTGTTCGTTCTTGTTTTGATACTGAAAGAGAAGTGGTCAACGTATTAACTACCGACTTTTGCGATATTGGTGCCGTGGTTGTTTCAGTCACAGACGTTAATAACGGTATAGTCGACAAAATCAATAACACAGGCCTGAAACTGCCGATCTTCGTTGCCGTATGTTGTGAAGAAGCCTTTCCCGATGATATCTGCTCTTCCATTACCGGCGTATTTGAGCTGTGCGCCAGCAGCAGTACTGAGTTTTACGGCAAACAGGTAGAAACCGCGCTCAATAAATATGAGCAGGCCCTGCTGCCACCTTTCTTCGGTACACTGAAGAAATATGTGGAAATGGGTAACTCCACCTTTGCCTGCCCAGGACACCAAGGCGGCCAGTTCTTCCGTAAGCACCCGGTTGGCCGTCAGTTTTTTGATTTCTTTGGCGAAACAGTATTCCGCTCCGACATGTGTAACGCCGACGTCAGACTGGGCGACCTGTTGATCCACGAAGGCGCCCCCTGTGATGCCCAGAAGCATGCCGCCAAAGTATTCAATGCCGACAAGACTTACTTTGTCCTCAACGGCACTTCAGCCTCCAACAAGGTTGTGTGTAATGCGCTGCTGACCAAGGGCGATCTGGTACTGTTTGACCGCAATAACCATAAGTCAAACCACCACGGCGCGCTGATCCAGGCCGGTGCTACCCCGGTTTATCTGGAAACTGCCCGTAACCCCTTCGGCTTTATCGGCGGTATCGATGCCCATTGTTTCAGCGAAAACTATCTGCGCGAAGAAGTCCGAAAGGTTGACCCCAGCCGTGCCGATGCCAAGCGCCCCTTCCGTCTGGCGGTAATCCAGCTGGGTACCTACGACGGCACCATATATAACGCCCGTCAGGTCGTGGACAAGATAGGTCACCTGTGTGACTACATACTGTTTGACTCCGCCTGGGTGGGCTATGAGCAGTTTATCCCTATGATGAACGACTGCTCACCTCTGTTGCTGGAGCTGACCGCAGAAGATCCGGGGATCCTGGTGACCCAGTCGGTACACAAACAGCAGGCTGGTTTCTCACAAACCTCGCAAATCCACAAGAAAGACAGCCATATCAAAGGCCAGGACAGATACTGCAACCATAAACGTTTCAACAACGCCTTTATGTTGCACGCCTCCACCAGCCCCTTCTATCCGCTGTTTGCCGCACTGGATGTCAACGCCAAGATGCACGAAGGCGCCAGTGGCCGCTTCCTGTGGCGTGAGGCGGTGAAAGCCGGTATCGAAGCCCGCAAACTGCTGCTGAAAAAGTGCAAATATATCAAGCCGTTCATTCCTCCAATGATAGAAGGCACCCCATGGCAGGATCATGAAACCGAACAGATGGCCGATGACCTGCGCTTCTTCGAATTCGAACCCGGTCAGAAATGGCATGCCTTCGAGGGGTATGAGAAAGGCCAATACTTCGTCGACCCTTGTAAGTTCCTGCTGACGACTCCGGGTATCGATGCCGAAACCGGCAAGTACACCAACTTCGGTATTCCGGCGACGATTCTGGCCAACTTCCTGCGTGAAAATAACATCATTCCGGAGAAGTGCGACCTCAACTCGATTCTGTTCCTGATCACCCCGGCCGAAAACATGGCCAAGATGCAGCATCTGGTATCTCAGATTGCCCGCTTCGAGAAGCTGGTCGATGAAGATGCGCCGCTGTCTGAAGTGCTGCCCAATGTCTACAACGCCAACAAGGAACGCTATCAGGGTTACACCATACGCCAGCTGTGTCAGGAGATGCATGACCTCTATGTCAGCCATGATGTAAAACAGCTGCAAAAAGAGATGTTCCGCCAGGCCCACTTCCCCAAAGCCGTGATGAACCCACAGGAAGCCAACATAGAGTTTATCCGCGGCAATGTGGAGCTGGTGCCCCTGTCACAGGTGGAAGGACGCATCGCGGCCGAAGGCGCCCTGCCTTACCCACCGGGAGTGCTCTGTGTGGTTCCCGGCGAGATCTGGGGTGGCGCAGTTCAACGTTACTTCCTCGCCCTGGAAGAAGGGATCAATCTGCTGCCGGGTTTCTCACCTGAGCTGCAAGGCGTATATCTGGAACAAACCCCTGAAGGCCGGCAACAGGCCATGGGCTATGTCCTGAAAGCTTAACCATAAGCGGCGGGGCATGGCGCCCCGCCACCTGGCAACATGACTTAGGTAAATAATTATGAGCAAAGCAAATAATAAAATTGGCGTGGTTCAGCTAACCATACTCACCATAGTGAACATGATGGGCTCAGGTATCATTATGCTGCCAACCCAGCTGGCTCAGGTGGGAACGATTTCAATTCTGTCCTGGTTGGTGACGGCGGCGGGTTCAACGGCATTGGCCTACGCCTTTGCCAAGTGCGGTATGTTCAGCAAAAAATCCGGTGGTATGGGCGGTTATGCCGAGTATGCCTTCGGTCGCAGTGGCAACTTTATGGCCAACTATACCTATGCGGTATCTCTGTTGATCGCCAACGTGGCCATCGCGATTTCCGCTGTGGGCTATGGTGCCGTGCTGTTCGGTGTCGAACTCAGCCCCATCGCTATCTGTCTGGCCACCATAGGTGTGCTCTGGCTGGCCACTGTGGCCAACTTCGGTGGTGCCCGCATCACAGGTCAGGTATCCAGTGTTACCGTGTGGGGGATTATCATTCCGGTTATCGGGGTGTCCCTCATAGGTTGGTTCTGGTTCGACTTTGACCTGTACAAAGCGGCCTGGAACCCCCACGACATGCCATTCTTCAAGGCTCTGGGTGGTTCAATCGCCATGACACTGTGGGCCTTCCTGGGATTGGAATCTGCCTGTGCCAACTCTGAAGCAGTAGAGAACCCAGAGAAAAACGTGCCTATCGCGGTAATGGGCGGCACCATAGGTGCAGCGGTTATCTATATCATCTCTACCAACGTGATCGCCGGTATTGTGCCCAACGGTGAGCTGGCGCTGTCCAACGCACCTTTCGGTCTGGCCTTTGCGCAAATGTTCAACCCCACTATCGGTTCCATCGTCATGGCCTGTGCCATCATCTCTTGTACCGGTTCCCTGCTGGGTTGGCAGTTCACCATCGCCCAGGTGTTCAAGTCATCTGCCGATGAAGGTTTCTTCCCTAAAGCCTTCTCCAAGGTGACCAAGAAAGACGCCCCGGTTGTCGGCATGCTGATCATCGTTTCGGTACAAACGGTACTGTCACTGATGACCATCAGCCCATCGCTGAGCAAACAGTTTGAGGCGCTGGTTAACCTGGCCGTGGTCACCAACATCATCCCATACATCCTTTCCATGGCTGCTCTGGGTGTGATGCAAAAGCAATTGAATATCCCTGTAAAACAGGCCCGAATTGCCAACTTTATGGCCGTAATTGGTGCCCTGTACAGCTTCTATGCCCTCTATAGCTCAGGTGAAACCGCCGTGATGCTGGGTTCTATCGCAACCTTCTTCGGTTGGACCCTGTTCGGCATTATTTCCAACAAAAACGACAAGCAAAAATTGAAACACGCTTAAGGCTTACGGGTGTGCACTCCCCCTGCGTGCGCGCCCACCTAAAAGTTAAATCAATAACAATATTGGATGAGGTGGACTATGAACAAGACAATACTGGCGCTGGCAATCCCTGCGCTGCTGCTCTGCGGCTCAGCCCAGGCAATCGATCTGTACAACGATGATACCAATAGCTTTGGCATCAGCGGCTGGCTGGGTTTCGCCGCCTACAATGATGGCCACGAGACCTCAGTAATTGACGACACGTCAAGGATACGTTTGAGCTTCGAGCGTAAAGAGCGCAACGGCTGGACCGCCTATGCCGTCACCGAATGGGGCATCAATATGGTCACCAGTGATGACAATCTGGTGCTACAGGGTGGCAGACTCGCCGCAGAGAAAACCGATGACTTCCTTAACAACCGCCTGGGTTATGTCGGTCTGTCCCACGATACCTGGGGTAGCCTGACCTTCGGGAAGCAGTGGGGCGCCTATTATGATGTGGCCGGTACCACTGACTTACCCAATGTCGTGGCCGGTTATGCCGTCGGCGCTTACACCTTCGGCGATGGTGGCCTGACGGGTACAGGGCGCGCCGATGCCGCATTCCAATACCGCAATGACTTTGGCCCGCTGCATCTGGCACTGCAATACGCCGCCAAGCAAGATGGTGAGGTCTCGGTACAGGACAGCAATGGCGAACCACTGGCCAACTCTGAACTGGACTTTGATTCCAGCTACGGTGCCAGCCTGACCTACAGCGTCACCGACAAGTTCAAACTACTGGCCGGCTTCAACCGTGGTGATATCGATGGCCACCTGGAAGGCAGCGAACTCAAGGTGACCAACCAGATAGTAGGCATAGGTGCCATGTATGGCGACTATTATCACTATGCACCCAACCGTGAAGCCAGCGGTTTGTATGTGGGTTTCAACGCCCACAAGAGTGACAACAACGAACTGGTTGGCGGTGAACTGTACGACGCCACCGGCGCCGAACTGATGGTGGCCTACCAATACGACAACGGCTTTGTGCCCATTGCCATGCTCAGCTACCTGGATCTGGATACAGATCAGCACAGCGCCATTCAAGGGAACTGGCGTCGCCAGTTTGCCATGGTGGGTCTGCACTATAGATACAGCAGAGACACTGTGATGTTCTTTGAGGCCAAACTGGACTTCAGCGACATGGATGACCCGGCCGAAGATGCCGCCCAGGACAATAACTTCGCAGTGGGGATCAACTACTTCTTTTAACTGAACTTCTATAGCGGCACACTCCCGCTCCATTGCTGGCAGTACCCTTTTTGCCAGGCACGCTCGGCCACCCTGACCCCACTTCCTTCCAGGGTGGTTTTTTTTACTTGAATCCGAAAAGTTTGGCGGGAGATATGCCCCCAGGCTCCACTCAAAACGACCGGCATCATGGCGCATTTCTGGAAAGCTTACGCCTAAACCGTTAGGATACTTGCCATCCCGCGGCTTCAGTGGATGCAGCCGCGCCAACGCAAAAAAAATAGCCAAGGTCATGCCCGCCAAACCATTACTCGCTTACTACCAGGATTGCTATAAGGAAGATTGTGTCGACCTTAATCTGTGGCACCTTGGCAAACTAAACCAGGAAGACAGGCTATTTATTGAGGGCGAGGATTCGCTGCTTTCAGGCTTCCTGCCAAGACAGCCAATCGCCCATGAAGCCGGGGCGCAGCTCCTGCCCAGAATCGCCATGTACCAGCGCGAGCGCCAACTGCTTTACGTTTCCCATTTTGTGGTCGGCCAATTAAAGGAAGAGGGGCAAACCCGCACTGTACTCAGCCCTCTGGTTTTTAAAGAAGCCCAGTTGGAAGAGGATGACGGCAGCTTCTATGTTTCCCTCAAAGAGGGGGCACTGCAGATTAACGAACCCTTGCTGCGGCTGTTGCTGCCGGAAGACACTATGGAAGCCGGCTTTGATGCCATCTTCGCTCCCGAGCGCCCCGACAGCTGGACCTCGCTGTTGAGCCAGAGCCACCAGAACATAGATACCCTGGGGCTGCTGGGATTCCCCAAACTGACAGGCTATGACAGCCTCGCCCGCCTGACCCGCAAGCGTAAGTTAACTCTGGTGCCGGCATCGGCACTGGTGTTTCTGAAACGCCCCAGCGCCAGTCGCGGCATTCTGCATGAGATCTCTGCCATGATGAATGCGGCCGAACTCTCGGCGCCGCTGCAGAATCTGATGGGAACACAACTGCCACCCAAGACCGAAGCCAAGCGCCGCCTCAAAAGCCAGTACCTGCCCTGCCTCTTGTCCCGGGCACAGCAGCAAGTGCTGGAGATAGGCGCCGGCCACAGTCTTGGCTGCGTTGTCGGGCCGCCGGGAACCGGCAAGAGTTATACCATAGCCGCTGTCGCGACCGAACATATGGCCCGGGGCGAGTCTGTGCTGATCGTTGCCAACAACGAGCATGCGCTTGATGTCATTAACGACAAGCTTGAGAGTCAGTTCGGGCTCAAGGACATCAGCCTGCGGGCGGGACAAAAGGCCTTCCTGAAACAGCTGAAGGATTATCTCAGCAATCTGCTGGACGGCTATCATTCACTTGAGCACACACCCCCGCAGCAGTTGGAAAGCCAGCTCAATTTATTGAACCGGCAACTGGACAACTCAGAACGCCGGCTGCTGCGATTTTTACGCCGCGCCATTCGCCGCGGTCAAAGGCTGCACAAACTGGAACGCTCACAGCGGCGCTGGTTGTTGCAGCTCTATCTTGCTCTGTTTGGCCACAGCATGGAAAACCTGAGCCAACATTGGGACACCCTGGATGAGTTGAACGATAGCCTGACAACCAAAGAGGCGCTGGCAGCCAAGTTGCTGCAAAATGTCAAAGCCAGCCGGGTCGCCGGCTTGCTGAACAACCACAGGCAACAGCTGCAAACTTTCAATCAAGCGATTCGTTCCCGCACCTCACAGCGGCAGTTTGCACTGTTCGATACCTTGGATTACCAGGTGTTGCAGCAGGCGTTTCCCATCTGGCTGGTGAGCCTCAACACCCTTCACAAGGTATTGCCGCTCCAGCGGGAGCTATTCGATCTGGTTATCTTCGATGAAGCCAGCCAGAGCAATATCACCAGCGCCTTACCGGCGCTGTTTCGGGCCAAACGGGCCCTGGTGGTCGGCGATGGCAAGCAACTCAGGCATATCTCTTTCCTGTCCCGCAGCAAAGAGCAGGCGTTGCAACAACTGCATGGCGTGTCCACAGCGCAATCCGGCATCTGCAGCTATCGCGATAAATCGATTTTGGATCTGGTGGCCGAGCAGATAGCCTCCCAGCAGCAGATCGCCTTTCTCGATGAGCACTTTCGCAGCGCTCCCGAGCTTATCAGCTTCAGCAACTCACAGTTTTATCAGCAGCGGCTGCGGATAATGCAGCACAGACCCTGTACCAGCAGCGGCCATCTGCATCTGCACTCAGTGATGGGCGAGCGCAGTGAACAGGGAGTCAACCAGGCTGAAATCAGTGCACTGTGCAACCTGATAAGGCAGCAGATAGACAGCTGCGAACAAGCGGGAATGACCAAGTCGCTGGGAGTGTTATCGCCTTTTAGGGCTCAGGCCGATGCGCTGGCCGATGCTTTGTTCAAACAGTTTTCCGCCACCGAGCTGGAAAAGTATCGCCTGCGGGCCGACACCCCCTTTGGTTTTCAGGGAGAGGAGCGCGACATTATGTATCTCTCCTTCGCCGTTGACCCACAGAGCAAGAGAGCCGCGGTATATCTCAACCGCGAAGATGTGTTCAATGTAGCCATTACCCGCGCCAGGGAACAACAGCACCTGTTTGTTTCGGTAGCGGCCCAAGAGCTGCCGAGCAACTCACTGCTGCGTCTCTATCTGGAATCCAGCCGTCAATTCAATGCTCGGCACAGGCAAAATGACCAGCTGGATCAGTTTCAGCGCCAGCTTTGTGACGCCTTGGCTGGGCACAATATCGAAACCTGGCCGGGCTATGAGATAGCCGGCACAGAGGTGGATATCCTCTGCCGCTGGCAGGGCGAGTATCTGGCGCTGGATCTCATCGGCTTTCCCGGCCCCTGGATGGACTTTTTTGAACTGGACACATACAAGATACTGCAGCGGGCCAAGGTGCCCATGTTGCCCATCAGCTATGGACTCTGGTTGAAAAATCCCGGTGCCTGTATCGAACGCATTCGCAGTAAGCTGACTCGGGAACCCCAGAGTTAACAATCATCAGAAGCGGTTTTGGCTGCCGCAAGCGAGCCCAAACGGGGATGACGCAGCAGCAGTAACCATAAGGTCATCCCCAAACAAAGCACGCCGGCCCAAAACATGGCGACCCCAAAGCCGGCGGCAACCGCCTGATGATTTATCGCCGCTATCCCACTCGGTTCAAACTGTCCCCCACTTTCAGTCTCTTTGGCCGTGTAGATGACCCGACTCATTAGAGTACCCAAGAGGGCGATCCCCAAGGTCATACCCGTCTGCCTCACGGCATTCATGGTGGCCGAAGCCATGCCCGAGCGCTGAGCTCCGACACTGGCCATCACCAGCTCACTGGTTGCCGGTACCGCCAGCCCCATTCCCAAACCAAGCAGGGCAAGATAGCCCGCCGTCAGAAAATAAGCCGTTTCCCCTTGCAGGTTTGACTGCAACATGAGCGCCAAAGCCATCAATCCATACCCCAGATTCATCAGTCGCCTGACTCCAAAGTTCGCCGCCAGGCGGCCAAACCCCATGGCCGCCACAGCCATGGCGATAAACTCGGGCGCCATCCGCCAACCGGCCTCGGCAGCATCCCAACGCTGCGCTTCCTGAAAAAACAGCGACATAAAAAACACGCTGCTGTAGGCAGAAAAGCCCAACACAAAGGAAGCCGAGTTATAGCAACTAAAGTCCCGCTGCCGAAACAGCTTCAGCGGCAGCAGTGGCCGCGGCGCCTTAAGTTCAACCCGGATAAAGACCGCAAACAAAATGGCGGCCAACAGCAGCGGCACCAAGGTGTGATAACTCAACCAATCATGCTCACCCAAGCCGATAAGGCCATAGGTCAGTCCCCCAAGGAAGAGTATGCTGAGCAACTGCCCGGCAAAATCCAGTGCCGCCTGTTCCGGGTCGGCACTCTCGTCCAGCCCCCAAGCCCCCAGCAGTAATGCGATGAAGCCTATGGGGACATTGATCCAGAAAATGCTCTGCCAACCCACATGCTGCACCAGCAAACCGCCGACTATCGGCCCCAGTATCAGAGACAGGGCGCTGACCGATGACCAGATGCCTATCGCCCGGGTGCGGGCGCCAACGTCAGAAAAGGCGTGGGTCAACAGAGACAGGGCTCCCGGGATAACGGCGGCACCGGCAATCCCTTGAATCACCCTTCCCAGGAGTAACAGCCACAGAGAGTCTGCCATGGCGCAGGCGATTGAACCCAGAGTGAACAGCACGACCCCGCAGAGCCACAACAACTTGCGGCCAAAACGGTCGCCCAGCGGCCCGGAAGAAAGAATTAAAGCCGATAAACACAGGGCATAGGCGTTCACCACCCATTGGGAATCCGCCATGCTGATTGCCAACTCCTGTTTCATGGTCGGCAAGGCGACATTGACTATGCTGATATCCAGAGTTGCCATAAAAGTGCCCAGACAGATGGCCGCAAGCAGAGCGACCTGACGCAGAGAAGACATGCTGTTCCTCCTTGAAGCTCAGTTATTTTTGAGAATAATTCTCAATATAGATTTCGACCGACCGTCGGTCAATGGCATTTACAATCACTGGATGGTCGGCATCTGGCCTTGGATCAGCACTTTAGGTAGGATGAATGCCGATTCCGACCTAAGGAAGGTGCGAACAAATCCCATGTGTGCTCTGCGTCGGCTTACTGGCTTGGATGCAAGGCGTGGTTCGCCGCAAATGGCCCTAGTCCTTTGCAAGAAGCACAACACAGCAGGCAGGCCTGTAAGCCACGCCCTTCGGGGCTTTCACAGCAACCGGCTCTCTGCGTTATCCGACTTCGACAGGCCCCGGCATGCCTTCAGTCAGATGCCTTGAACGCCAATTGCTGTGTAAGCCAGAGTGCCACGAGGACTTATTCGCACCTTCCTTATGCACAGGGGCTTGATTCACTCGGCGAGTATGAAAGAATTTGGCGGCCAATCGGCCAAGAAAAACATTATCCTGGCCAACGCAGTTTCCTGGCAGATCAAACTTCTTATATTGAGTGGTATGGCTAATGACAAATAACAGCACCCCGGGGGCTCCACGCACTAAACCGGCAGAGGTTCGTCTCGATGAACTCATGGATGCGGCACAGAAGTTATTTATTGAGAAGGGGTTTGAAGCCACTACAGTCAGCGACATAGTGCGCGAGGCCAAGGTCGCCAAGGGGACTTTTTACCACTACTTCAATGCCAAGCCGGAGATACTCTCGGCTCTGCGGCAACGCTTTAGCCGGCATTTTGTCGAGCAGGTGCAACTGGCAATGGATGCCTGCGATAGCGATGACTGGCCGACACGACTGGATGTTTGGTGCCGGGTCAGTGTCAACGCCTATCTGGCCGGTATAGAGCTGCACGACCTGCTCTTCCATGACAACTATTACCACGGTCACGGCAACAGCGAGCGGGATCGGGTGTTGGCGCAGATTATTGAGCTTTTGCTAAGCGGCAAGCGCCATGGCGCCTGGCAGTTGGAAAGGCCAGAGCTGAGCGCCATCATCCTCTATCACGGCATGCATGGCGCGGTAGACAACGCCATGCATAACGGCATCACGGACCGCCAAGCGACGGCGCAACAACTCGGCGAAGATCTGTCACTGGAATTCCGGCGTCTGCTGGGCTGTTAGCCTACGCAGCCCTTGTTTAGAACAAAGGCTTGCTAGCGCCCTCTATCGTCTTGGGTTTTTACTTTGATTTCTTACTCTGGCCCTGGCTTTTACCCTGACTTTTACCCTGAGTATGGCTCTGAGCATGGCCAAAGACAGGCCTGGCTCCGGGTCTGGCTTTGCCACTGCCGGGCTTGGAGCCTTTAGCTGTTGCCACTTTGCCTGTTGTTGTGTGGTCGCCGCTCTTGCCTTTTCCGGCCTTGTTACCGCCTTTGGCCCCTTCGGTGGACTTACCCTTGGCGGCTTTGCCGCTGCGCTCTGCAAACTGATTGTCGCTGAAACGGGTGAGTCCCTGGCGGCCCTTGTCGGCCCCCTTGCGGTTATGCTTACCGGCCCAGGCTTCGGCGCGGCCTTCCGGGGGCACCAGATGCTGTGGCCCAGTGCCGATAAGATGCTGTTTCCCCATGGCGATAAGCGCCTCGCGGATCAGCGGCCAACCTGCGCTGTCGTGATAGCGCAGCAAGGCCTTATGCAGTCGCCGCTGACGTCCCTTCTTGGCCACCGGCACCTCTTCGCTGCTGTGTTTGACGTTTTTCAATGAGTTCAGCTCTGTGTGGTAGATGGTCGTGGCATTGGCCATAGGCGATGGGTAGAAGTTCTGCACCTGATCCAGCTTGAACTTACGCTCCTTGAGCCACAGCGCCAGGTTGAGCATGTCCTCGTCCGTGGTGCCCGGGTGAGCCGAAATAAAATAGGGGATCAGATACTGCTGCTTACCCGCTTCGGCCGAGTATTGGTCGAACAGCTCCTTGAACTTGTCGTAGGTGCCCATACCTGGCTTCATCATCTTGGATAAAGGCCCCTCTTCGGTATGTTCCGGCGCTATCTTGAGATAGCCGCCCACATGGTGCTTGGCCAGCTCTTTAACGTAACGCGGATCTTCAATCGCCAGGTCATAACGCACGCCGGAGGCGATCAGCACCTTCTTGATCCCGGGAACATCCCGGGCGGCGCGATAAAGATCTATGGTGTGCTGATGATCTGTGTCCAAATGGCCACAAATACTGGGAAAGACACAGGATAAGCGCCGACAGGTCTTTTCGGCCTTTTCGCTCTTGCAGCCGAGACGATACATGTTGGCCGTTGGGCCGCCGAGATCGGAAATTACCCCGGTAAAGCCGGGCACTTTCTGCTGTATATCTTTAATTTCTTTGATAATGGATTCTTTCGAGCGGCTCTGGATAATCCGCCCTTCATGCTCGGTTATCGAACAAAATGAGCAGCCACCGAAACAGCCTCGCATGATATTGATTGAGGTCTTGATCATGTCGTAGGCCGGGATCTTGGCCTTGCCGTAAACCGGGTGTGGCACCCTGGCGTAAGGCAAGTCGAATACCGCATCCATCTCATCTGTGTTGAGCGGCCAGGCCGGTGGGTTGACCCAAACACCACGGTCGCCGTGGGGCTGGAACAGGGCTCTGGCACAACCTGGGTTTTGCTCCTGATGCAAAATCCTCGATGCATGGGCGTACAGGTATCTGTCTTCACTCACCCGCTCGAAGGCCGGCAGCAACACATAGGTCTGCTCCCAGGGCCTTGGCTTGGGTGGCTGCACACTGATGGGCTTGGGAGCGTCGTTGTCGAAGATCTTCTTGTCGGATGGCCCGGACAAGTTCTGGCAGCCGACATCATCGGCGCCATAGGGATTGGGGATAGGGTCAATTTTGTGCAACTGATCTATCTTGCGCGAGTCCATGCCGCGCCATTCTGGCAGTGGCTCTTTTCGGATAACCGCTGTGCCGCGGATATTCTGCATCTGCGCCATGGTTTCACCCTTGGCGAGACGGTGCGCCACTTCCACCAGCGGCCGCTCGGCATTACCGTAGATCAGGATGTCGGCCTTGGCATCAAAAATCACACTGCGGCGCACTTTGTCGGACCAATAGTCATAGTGGGCAATCCGCCGCAGGCTGGCCTCGATACCGCCTATGACTACGGGCACCTCTTTAAAGGCTTCCTTACAGCGCTGGGTATAAACAGTCACGGCGCGATCCGGGCGCTTGCCGCCTTCATTGCCCGGGGTATAGGCATCGTCGTGGCGCAGTTTACGATCGGCCGTATAACGGTTGATCATCGAATCCATATTGCCTGCAGTGACCCCGAAAAACAGATTCGGTTTACCCAGGCTCATAAAGGCCTCTTTGCTGGACCAATCCGGCTGCGAGATGATCCCCACTCTGAATCCCTGCGCTTCCAGCAAACGGCCAATCACCGCCATGCCGAAACTGGGGTGATCTACATAGGCATCACCTGTCACCAGGATCACATCACAGCTGTCCCATCCCAGTTGTTCCATCTCCTTGCGGGACATGGGCAGAAAGGGAGCCGTGCCGTAACACTCGGCCCAATACTTGGGATACTGAAATAAGCTGGATTCGACTTGCATTTGAGACTGACCATCAGAGGATTCGACACACGGCAGCCACGCTGCCTCAGGGCCGCGGAGTATAACAGGCTAACCTGGTTAAGTGTGACTAATTTTTCACCAATTGCCGACTATTTGTGCCCCTTGTTTGTGCCTGCAAGCCAAGGCCCTACTAGGATTGTGGCTTATCTCGGGCTCAGAGCAATAAGCGCCCCACATACTGCCATAGGTTAAACAGCGCCAGCACGAGTATGCTTATCCAGGTGAACAAGGTGCCTAGGAAACGGCCCGGGTGGTAACCGCCCTTGCCTTGGGTCAGACCTATGGCATGCAGTAATCTGGCCACCAGCCAAATCGTCCCCAGTAGATGTAACCAAACGCCGGCCATGCCGTTGGCCTCGGCCAGCACCAAAAGCAACAAGGCTATCGGGGCATTTTCCAGCAGGTTGCCGTGTACCCGGTTGGCCAAATGCAGTGCATCGTTACCGCCATCGCCCAGGCCTATCTTGTAAGCACGGCGCAAACGCACCACCCGGTAGGCCAAAGCCAAGACCAAAAGCCCCGTCAATGCGGCATAAAAACCCGATATAAACAATGACATAAGTTCTTTTATCTCCTTTTGAAATTCTCTGTTCAGCCTTGGCTGATGCGACGCTGTCCAAGCGCAGCCAATCAACCTTAACGCAACAAGCTTGCACTTAAGGTCACATAAAGGAAATAATTTTTAAAATGTCATTAACCGGATTCAGTACCCTTGCTGTAGAATCCGCGCGGGCAAAAAACCGTCCATCCAACCAAGGGCACAGTGGGAAACCGAGTGGATAATCAAGAATTCATTGAAAAGCGCCGTTTTATCATTAAGTTGGGTAAGGCTCTGCATAAGTTCGGCACCCCGGCTTATCGGCTCGAAACCCACTTGCAGACAGTGGCCAAGACGCTCGGCATCGAAGGCTATTTTCTGATCTCCCCCACTTCGATGACCTTTGTGCTGCAGCACGACACAGATCAGGAATACAACCATGTTGCCAGGGTTAAACCCGGCGAGCTGGATCTGGGGTCGCTGGCCCGTACCGACGCCTTAGTGCAGGAACTGAGCCTGGGGCAACGCAGCCTGAGTGAAGCGCTGGAACGGCTGGATGAGATAGCCAACAAGCCCAATCCTTATGGCCCCATGTTAACCCTGGGTGCCTTTGGCACCTCGGCCGCCGCCTTTGCTATGCTGATGGGCAGCAGTTGGAATGATGTGTTCTGGTCGGCCTTGATAGGCATGCTGGTCTATGGCTTGGTATTCAGCGCCGAACGCTCGCGGCGGATGGCCGAACTGCTGGAGCCTCTGGCCGCCATGCTGGCCGGTTTCGCCGCCTGTGGCCTGGCGCAACTGGATGCCGGGCTGAATATCCCCGTGGTGGTACTGTCGGGGATCATCGTCTTTATTCCCGGCCTGGCGCTGACCCTGGGCCTGGCCGAACTGGCGGCAAGGGATCTTATGTCAGGCACCATGAGGATCATGGATGCGGTAATGCTGCTATTCAAACTCTACTTCGGCGCCGTACTCGGCGTGGCAATAGGCAATGCCCTGTTCGGCGAATCCCTCTATATTGAGCCCATGCCGTTGCCTCGCTGGGCCATCTGGTCGGCGGTGCCCATCCTCTCCATGGCGCTGGTGTTCATCTTCAAGGCCAGGCTCAAAGATGCCCCCTGGGGCGTACTGGCGGGTATTGTGGCCTTCTTCTCCGCCATGTTCGGCGGCCTCTATCTGGGGGATTCTCTGGGGATCTTCTTCGGCGCCCTGGCCGTGGGTATCTACGCCAACCTGTTTGCCCGCTGGATGAAGGCACCGGCCTCCATCGCCCTGCTGCAGGGGATAGTCATCCTGGTGCCTGGCTCCAAGACCTATATCGGCCTCAATGTGCTGATCTCGGGTGAAACCATGTTGAACCAGTCGCATCTGGGGTCGCAAATCTTTCTGATATTCATGTCACTGATCGCCGGGCTTATCTTCTCCAACGTGGTGGTGCCGCCGAGAAACACCCTCTAAACGCTGCTGCCGTGGGCATTTAGCGCCGGAAAAAGATAGTTTATTACAAGCTAAATCATTACTTTATTTCGACTGTCGCCTTGACTAACCGCCTATTCGGTTGTGTTATTGAAGTGTGAATATCAGCCCGATATTCACTACCGAGAGGAGGCAGTCTATGGCAACAAGCCGCAGTGTCTTGCTTCTGGCAACCCTGTTTGCCAGCCTCTCCGTTTTGGCCGACACAGGCACCAAAGGCGATAGCACAACCTCGTCTTCCCAAGGCCAAAATCCACTCCCTGAGCGGTTCAGGGTTGGCAAAATTGTGGTGGTCAGCAACCCAATTTTCGACGAGTCTGCCGACAACGCCATCTTCCTGCACAATTGGGCCAACGCCTTGCATATCAATACCCGGGAGTCGGTGATCCTCAATCGCCTCAGTATCCAGGAGGGGCAGGAAGTGACCCCAAGGCAATTGGAAGAAGCGCAGCGAATTCTTAGGCGTGAAGCCTATCTCAGAGACGCCAGGATCTCTGTGGTCAAGGCCGACCCGAGTGCCGATCAACAGCCTGATGGTGAAACCTTGCTGGTGGAAACCTGGGATCAATGGTCGCTGCTGCCCACCATCAGCCTGGGACGCAGCGGCGGCAACAACAGCTTCTCCGTAGGGCTGAAAGACGACAATATTCTTGGCCTGGGGATCCGCACCCGTTTGAAGTACCAATCCGACGAGGACAGAACCGGCTACAAAGTCGCGTTCGAAATGCCGCTGAACATCATCAAAAATGCCACTGTGGCGGCCAACTTCTATGACAACAGCGATGGTCAGGCCAAACAGCTGTATTTCGACAAGCCTTTCTATACTCTGGACGACACACGCGCCTACGGCGCCGAGTATCTGGATGAAGACAGAATCGACACCATTCGCCAAAACGGCCTCGACATCAACGAATTCAATGAAGAGCTCCGCTATCGCAACCTCTACTGGGGCTTTATGTTCGCCAAAGAAAACCAGAGCCGGCAAAGATTACGCCTTGGAGTCACCCAGGATAAGCACAGCTTTTACGCCCTGCCTCAATACCCGCAGCAGCCCTTGCCTCAGGATAGAGACTTTCTCTACCCCTGGGTAGAATGGGAATACTTGCAGGATGATTTTCGGGTACTGACCAATATTCACCTGGTCAACTATAACGAAGACTTCAACCTCGGCTGGCATCACAGCGTTAAATTGGGGCTGGAAACCAAAGACAGTGATAGCCTGGGTTATCACCTCAACTGGCGCAGCAGCCGCGGTTACTTTGAGGGCAAGGAGCTGCTATTGCTGGCATTTGGCGGTGAAGCCACCCTGGCCACCCGGCAACGGGACTTTTATCAAGTGAATGTTGCCGCCGAGTATTTCTATAAGTTCACCCCCAAGTGGACCGCCTATTCCAAGGTGCGGCTGTCCAACTCCAACAACAACTATATCGACCATCCCTTTGCGCTGGGGGATGAAACCGGCATTCGCGGTTATCCCAACGACTACCAGCACGGTGACAATCAATGGCTGCTGACCGGCGAAATCCGCTATTACCCCAATATCAACCTTTACCAACTGGCAGAATTGGGCTGGGCCGCCTTTATCGATGTCGGTCAGGCCTTTGGTGGTGCCATGGCCAATGACAACGAAGTCTCAGGCCCCATAGGCTCTATCGGCATAGGTGCCAGAATCTACTCTTCCCGTTCCAGTTATGGTCATGTCGCCCATATCGATTTCAGCGTGCCCTTTACCCGGGGCGAGGAAGTGGACGGCTGGGAATGGCGCTTTCAAGTGAAGCAGAGTTTCTAGGCTGACTCTGCCACCCCAGCGGCAAACTCTGCACTAAACTTGAAGGGTCACAGCAACCTGGACCTGACATGAAAAAACTCCTTTCCTCCGTACTGCTCGGCCTGTCGTGCCTGATATCGGCACAGGCAAGCACGTTGAAAATCGCCTTTTTTGATTTTGCGCCATACAGCTTTCAGGAAGAAGGAGAACTCAAGGGCATCATGGTAGAGATGACTCGCCTGGCCTGCCAGCGCTGGGAGGAAGGCTGCCAACTCAAGCTGTGGCCTAATCGCCGCGCCAGGCAGCAGATGAACTCGGGAGAAACCGGTGCCATGGGGCTGGCCTGGGCAGATTATCGCACCTCACAATACTATTTCTCGGTCCCCTTGTTGCAGTCTGAATATGGTTTCTTCAGCCTCAAGGCACTGAGTTTGAAGCAGATGCAGCAGCTATCGGATCAGCGTGTGGCAGTATTCTCACCATCCAATACCCACAATGCCCTGCAAAAATTGAATCAGGAACTGATCCGGCAACAAGTCCCCCCCATGCAGGTGGTTACCTTTCCACAAAGCGATGAGTTACCACTGAAAATGCTCGCCAGAAAGCGTTTTGATGCCTATTTTGTCAACCGGGATGTCGGTCGCTGGTACGCAGGGAAACAGGGGATTGAAGGCTTGGACTATCTACCCAGCCAACCCAAGACTTACTACTGTCTGGCATTCGATATCCGTCATAATGACCGACAGACCATAGCCCGCTTCAATCGGCTGTTGTTGGAGTTGCAGCAGGGAGAAGCCTGGCACCAGTTACTGCAGCGCTGGCAGGTTGAACCGGCCCAATGGCAGCCTGAGCAAGCCCAAGCCATGAACATTCCACTCGAGTAGAAAAGCAAAAGGCCGCCCGTGATAACACGGGCGGCCTCGTTTTATTTGGTGAGTTGGCCTATAAGCCGGGTCCTGTTCTCCCGAAGGAGCGGCAGTCATTCCTCTAGGCCTGCAATCGCTCACAGGCTCAAGCAATCTACCCGGTTCCAACGCGAGCCACGCATTAATTCCGAAGAATAGTGGAACCCTATTTGATCTTGCTCCGGGTGGAGTTTACCGTGCCGCGAACTGTTACCAGCCGCGCGGTGCGCTCTTACCGCACCCTTTCACCCTTACCGGCCCGAAGGCAGGCGGTCTACTCTCTGTTGCACTGGTCGTCGGCTCACGCCGCCCAGACGTTATCTGGCACCCTGCTCTATGGAGCCCGGACTTTCCTCCCCGTTCTTGCGAACGCAGCGACTGCCCGGCCAACTCGGCGCGGATTATAGCCCATAGCGGGCTTCACACCAAGGCATTTCCTTACCAGCCCAGCTCAAGCCCTTTTTTATAAAGAGCATTTTTCTTCAACCCATGGATCTGTGCCGCAATGGCGGCCGCCTTCTTCAGCGGTAATTCATCACAGAGTAGTTTGAGGGTATCCAACGCCGCGGCGGACGTTTCGTCTGCTTCCTCACTGACAAAACCGTGCAGCATAAGCACGATTTCACCGCGCTGCTGGTTGGCATCGGCTTCTACCTGCGCCAGCACTTCGGCCGTGGTGCCGCAGAGGAAGGTTTCAAAGGTCTTGGTCAGTTCCCGCGCCATCACCATCTGCCTATCCGGCCCCAGGACCTCCACCAGCGACTTGAGGCTGGGCAGAATTCTGTGGGGAGACTCATAGAAAATCAGGGTGCGCGGGTCTTCCCTAAGCGCCAGCAGTTTATCCTGGCGCCCTTTGTCTTTAGCCGGCAAAAAGCCTTCAAACGAAAAGCGATCCGAGGGCAAGCCAGATGCCGACAGCGCGGCAATGGCGGCGCAGGGGCCTGGCAGCGGGATCACCGGATAACCGGCGGCGCGCACATGGGATACCAGGTGATAGCCGGGATCGGAAATCAGCGGCGTACCGGCATCGCTGATCAGCGCTATGGCTTCACCTTCGCCGAGGCGTTCGACAATCCACTGCGCACGGGCACGTTCATTGTGGTCATGCAGCGCTGTGGTGCGGGTATCTATGCCGAAGTGACTTAGCAATTTACCGCTGTGGCGAGTGTCTTCACAGGCGATCAACGCCACCTGATTCAGTACTTCCAGAGCCCTGGGGCTCAAGTCCCCCAGGTTGCCTATGGGAGTGGGAACTATATACAGCGCGACCGACAGGTCCATAACTACCTCGGAGATGAAAGTGCCGAGACTTTCGTCAGGCACAATAGAAGGTTAAACTAGAGCCAGCATCTTACCAGAGTGAAGCCCTGTGTTAAAAAGCCTGAATAGAGTTAAATACATTTCTGCTGCGATTTTGCTTGCCAGCCTGTGGGGCTGTGGCAGCACGCCATCAGCAGACAAAGATCAGCTGGCCGTCGTTTCTCTGGTCAGTGCCCCGCAAGCCCCGGCCGAGTATTTGGCATTTGCCGCCAAGGCGCCCAGCAAGGAAAACCGCGAGCGTTACCTGCTATTGGCCGCCAATGCTTACCTCAAGCAAGGTGATACAGATGCCGCTGCAGATATTCTGCGTTCAATGCAGGCCGGGCTAAGCCCTGTGGATGAAATCCAGGCCGAGCACCGTTTTCTCAGCGCCCGCCTGCAAGAACTGACCGGCAAAAACGCCGAGGCCCTGAGCACCCTGAATTACCCCGGCAATTGGCAACTGGCCGATTGGCAATGGGCCAGTTATCACCAAGCCCGTGCCCGACTGTTTGCTGCCAACCAGCAACCCGTGGAGCAAGTGCGTGAGCTGAGTAAGCTCAGTCAGTATCTGCCGGTGAAGGCGACCGGCGAGGTTAACGACGAAATTTGGCAATTGCTCAAGCCGCTGCAGGAAGAAACCCTGCAGAGCTTTGCCGCTCAAGAGAGCGATGCCGTATTTACCGGCTGGCTGCAGCTGGCTTATCTGGCCAAACACTACGCGGTGGATCCCTCAAGCCTGATCCGCCAGTTGAGTGATTGGCAGAAACGTAATCCTTATCATCCTGCGGCGGTGCAGTTGCCTTCGGATCTGCAGCTGGCGCTCAGTGCCAAGCCATACAGACCCAGCAATATCGCCGTGCTGCTGCCACTTTCGGGCCCAAGAGCCGGAGTCGCCAACACTGTGCGTCAGGGCATACTGGCCAGTTATCTGAGCGACCCGGACAGCAATGTCAGCCTCAACTTCTTCGACACGGCCCAAGGTGCCGATAAAGCCTACCAGCAAGCGCTGCAGAGCGGCGCCGAATTTGTGATCGGCCCGCTGCTGCAAAACGAAGTGGAACAGGTGATGGCGGCCCAGCAAGCTGCAAAGACAGATACCCCGCCGCAACTGTTTCTCAATCAAATAGATAAGCTGCAACCGCAACAGAATAAGTACTACTTCGCCCTGTCTCCCACTCAGGAAGCCAGCGATGCCGCCCGACGCATGTATCAGGATGGCATACAGGTGCCACTGCTGCTGGCCAGCAATGATGCCGTAGGCCAACGTATGGCCCAGAGCTTTAAGCAGACCTGGATGGAGCTGACCGACAGTGATGCCGAGGTTCACTTCTATGATAACGGTGACAAGATGCGCGAAACCGTGGAAGAAGCCCTTGGCGTGACTGACAGCAAGGCGAGGATCCAAGCCATTAAGGCACTGCTGGGCAGTAAGGTGAAGGCCGACTTCCGCTCCCGTACCGATATCGATGCCATCTATATGATCTCGGGGATTCAGGACTTGCCACTGCTGAAACCCTTTATCGATGTCAACTTCAGTGTCTTTGCCGAGCAAGTGCCACTGTATACCAGTAGCCGCGCCCGTCAGGAAGACAACGCCAAGCAAACCGCGATTGAACTGAACAATATCACCATCAGTGATATCCCCTGGTTGCTGCAGGCCAGTGAAGAAACCGAAGCGGTCAACAAGTTGTGGCCCACTTGGGGCAATGCCCAAAAACGCCTGTATGTGATGGGCTATGATGCCCTGCAGCTGGTCAATCGTCTGGCCCAGATGCATGCCTTCCCCGGATACCAGTACAGTGGCCGCAGCGGCCAACTGACGGTGAGCCCGGATGGCGTGATCGATCGTCAGCTCAGCTGGGCCAAATACCAGCGCGGCGTTTTGCGGCCACTGTAACCCGGCTTATGGATCTGGGACAGGAAGGCGAGCGTCTGGCTCGCCGCTATCTGGAACAACAGGGCCTGACCTTTGTCGAACAGAATGTGCGCTACAGTTTCGGCGAACTGGACTTGGTGATGAAACAGGGCAGCCAATGGGTGTTTGTTGAGGTAAAATACCGCTCACCCAGCCGATTCGGCGGTGCTTTGCAGTCATTGAGCCAGGCCCAGATAACCCGGCTTCGCAAAGCCGCCAGCCAGTATCTGCAGCAACACAGGATCAATGCCCCCTGTCGCTTCGATCTACTGGCCATTGATGCCGGCAAGGTGCAATGGCTACAGGACGCTTTTTAGTAAGCGCTTAACCCGAAACAAATTTACACTTTAATGCCTGAACAAAGCCCCTGGCCTATGGCATGATAGCAACACTTGATAGTGAAGGACTTATCCATGTTAGAACGTATCAAAGACAGCTTCACCGAGTCGATTCAGACCAAGATTGACGCCGCAGAGGCGCTGCCTGAGTCTATCGCCAAGGCCGCAGAAATGATGGTGCAATGTCTGTTGGGTGGCAATAAGATCCTTGCCTGTGGTAACGGCGGCAGCGCCGGTGATGCCCAGCACTTTTCAGCCGAGCTGTTGAACCGCTACGAAGTGGAACGCCCACCTCTGCCGGCCATAGCTCTGACCACAGACACTTCTACCCTGACGGCCATCGCCAACGACTACAGCTACGACGAAGTGTTTTCCAAGCAGATACTGGCACTGGGTCAACCCGGTGACATACTGCTGGCCATTTCCACCAGCGGTAACTCAGGCAACGTCATTAAAGCGATGGAAGCCGCGCTGAGCCGGGATATGACCATAGTAGCGCTCACGGGTAAAGACGGCGGCGCCATGGCCGGATTGCTGAGCACCAATGATGTGGAGATCCGCGTCCCTTCCAATGTCACGGCCCGCATTCAGGAAGTGCACCTGCTGGTTATCCATTGCCTGTGCGACAACATTGACCGCACCCTGTTCCCGCAGGACGAACATCAATGAGACGTCTGCTGCCCCTGTGTCTACTGCTTACCAGTTTGACCGGCTGTGCCGGAGCCGTAATGGTGGGTGCAGTTGGCGGCGCCATGGTGGTTAACGATGAGCGTTCGCTCAAGACCCAGTTGGATGACACCAATGCCGATTTTCGTATCTCCAGTGTACTAGGAGCGGAAGATGATCTGAAGAATCAGACCAATATCACCGGTGTCAGCATGAACGGCAATGTGTTGATGATAGGTCAGGCGCCCAACTCCATGCTCAGGGACAAGGCGATTCGGCTGGTCAAAGAGCTGCAACTGGGTGGCAAGATCCACAATCAGATCCGTATCGGCAACCCAACGTCCTTCACTACCCGCAGCAACGACACCTGGATCACCACCAAGGTCAAGGGGCGGATGCTCAACGACAAGAATCTGGATGTCACCAAGATCAAGGTGATCACAGAGAATGGCGAAGTCTTTCTGCTGGGCTTGGTCGAGCGTGAACAAGCCGACCTGGCAGTGGAAATCGCCCGCAACACCGCTGGAGTACGTAAGGTTATCAAGGTGTTCGACTACGTCACCCCTTAACGCCCTTCATACCTTCATATCGAGTCGAACGAGAGCCGGTCACACCGGCTCTTGTGCTTTCAGCTCGCGGGCTTTCATCAACTTGGCGATGGCGGGCAGGCACAAAGTCGGCAGCACCACCAGTGCAGCCCCTACCCAGCTCAAAGTATCCAGCCACTCATCGAACAGCAGCCAGCCGAGGAAGACAATAAAAATAAGCCCGCTGTATTCGGCTACGGCAATTTCACTGGCCTTGGCCCTGCGATAGGCCAGGACACAGAACCAGTTATATGCCAGCAGGAAGGCATTGGATAACAGCGCCACTCCAAGCAGTGGCCAGCTCAGCCCGGCCAGTTGTTGCGACAGCGCCACCAGCAGGATCAGCGGCAAACTCAGCAGGTTGTAACAGAGCAAAGTCAGACTGGCGGCCTCGGTACTGGGCAGCTTGCGCAGGCTCATCTGGTTTAAGGAGAAGGTAAAGGCCGAAACCAGCACGGCAATGCCGGCCAACTCCAACTCGCTGGGCCTGAGGATCAACAAGATACCGGCAAATCCCAGCGCCGCAATCCCCCACTGCAACGGCGTAATCTGTTCTTTCAGGAATACGGCTCCCAGCACCATGATCATCAAAGGCGCCGAATAGAACAGTGAACTGACAGTCGCCAAGGGCAGCGCCATCAAACCAATAATCAAAAAGAGCGCGCCAACAGCTCCTGTGTTGGCACGCCAAAGGTGGATCTTAAAATGAGAAGTCCCCGGGCGACCGGCCTTGAGCCACAGGGGCAGCAACATAAGTACCGCAGTCACCTGGCGCACCAACAGGAAAGTCGCCGCATTGGCATCATCCGGTAACCACTTGACCGATACGTCATAAAAAGCGCTGAAGAGATTTCCTACGGTCAATAAAATCAAACCGATAGCAACGGTTCTCTGCATCTTGGTTATCCTGAACGACTCTCAATCGGCGGCATCATATCCGGGTTAAAAACCAAACTGAAATGATGTTTTTTGCGTATAAATGAATTAAATTCATACTAAATTTCCGGAAAGAATAGCCGATGCGAAAACTTCCCCCCTTGAGAGCGCTGCAGGTATTCGAGGCAGCTGCGCGCCAGAGCCACTTTTCCCGCGCCGCCGAAGAGCTGTGCATCACCCAGAGTGCCGTGTCCCACCAGGTCAGATTACTGGAGGAACACTTTGGTGAGTCCCTGTTCCAACGTCAGGGGCGCAGTCTCAAACTGTCACCCAAGGGAGAGATCCTCTACTGGGAACTGGAGCGAATATTCAACGAGCTGGCTGACCTTGGCCGTTTGTTCGGTGAACCCAATCGCGAGCTGAAACTGGCGGTTTACAGCTCTTTTGCAGTTAAATGGTTGATCCCCAGACTCAGCGACTTTCGCCGCCGTCATCCTGAGGTGCAGATCAGGCTGGAGATGGTGACTCAAGATCCCGAGCTCAGCGACAGCGTGGCCGATCTCTTTATCAGTGGTGGCCTCAAACGACGGGGATACTGGCAGGCGGTGCTGCACAAGGAGCGGCTTATTCCGGTTTGCAGCCCGCAATTGCCCCCCAGAGCCGGACAGATAACGATTCAGAGTCTGCAGCAGTATCCGCTGTTGACTGTGGATGAAGGCCCTTTGGGGCTGGACTGGAACCGTTGGGCCGAGGCCAACGGTGTGACTCTGACAGCCAATCACAGGCAGCATATTTTCAGCCATGTGTTGATGGCCATTGAGGCCGCGATTGCCGGTCAAGGCATAGCACTGGCGTCTGACTTTATGGTAGAGGACGATATTGCCAGTGGCCGTTTGATTGAGGCCGAACTGCCGGACGTGCATACAGGGTTTGAGTTCACTTTTTGCTGTAAGGAGCGGCGCCTCAAAGAACCGGCGATAGCGGCCTTTGCCGATTGGCTGATGTTGATGGCAAGCCAGCCACAACCGCAGTAACTCGAACGCAGCCACAAAAAAGCCGACCTTGTAGGTCGGCTCTCAAGATTGGCTGATTTACACCAGCAAGCCTATCTTCTCATAAACTTTCTTCACTGTGACTTCGGCGCGGGCCTGGGCCTTCTCGGCGCCCTGCTTCATTACCGACTCCAGGAAGGCTCTGTCTTCGCGGAATTCACGGAAGCGTTGTTGCAGTGGCTCCAACATTCCGACCACGGCTTCACCGGCGGCCACTTTCAAATGGCCATACATCTTGCCTTCAAACTCGGCTTCCAGTTCGACTATGCTCTGGCCTGTCACCCCGGACATCAGGCTCAGCAGATTGGACACCCCAGGCTTGTTGTCTATGTCGAAACGCACCACAGGCGGCTCATCGCTGTCGGTCATCGCCTTTTTCAGCTTCTTCATCACCGCCTTGGGATCTTCCAGCAAGCCGATGACATTGTTGCGGTTGTCATCTGACTTGGACATCTTCTTGGTGGGATCCTGCAGCGACATCACCTTGGCACCCAGCTCAGGGATAAAAGGCTCGGGCACTGTGAAGGTGTCACCATAGGCGTTGTTGAAGCGGGTGGCGATATCCCGGGTCAATTCCAGATGCTGCTTCTGATCCTGACCGACTGGGATCTCATTGGCCTGGTACAGCAGAATATCGGCCGCCATCAGTACAGGATAACCGAACAGACCCACGTTGATATTGTTGGCGTGTTTTTGCGACTTGTCCTTGAACTGAGTCATGCGGCTCAGCTCACCCATCTGGGTATAACAGTTCAAAACCCACCCCAGCTGAGTGTGCTGCGGCACCTGGGACTGAATGAACACTGTGCTCTTCTTGGGATCGACACCACAGGCAAGGTACAGCGCCAATGTGTCTAGGCAAGCTTCACGCAAGGCATTGGGATCCTGGCGCACTGTGATGGCATGCAGGTCCACCACGCAATAGAGGCAATCATGGCTGTCCTGCATGGCTACCCACTGACGCAGGGCACCCATGTAGTTACCTATGGTCAACTCGCCTGAGGGCTGGGCACCGCTCAATACTATGGGTTTGGGACTGCTCATGAATTTCATTACTCCGATTGCTGTGGCGGCAAATGCGCCAAAATTTGCTCAAAATGATCGCATACGGCATCTGGGCCGCAAAGCCCAATATCTTCACCGTAGTTGTAGCCATAGGTCAAGCCGATTGAGGCAATACCTGCGGCTTTCGCCGCCAGAACGTCGTTGCGGGAATCGCCCACCATCAACATCTGCCGAGGCTGCAACTGCCATTTATCCAGCAGGTGGGTCAGCGGCAAGGGATCCGGCTTCATCTTAGTGAGTGAATCGCCGCCGAGAATTTCACTGAAAAACGACTCAATACCAAAGGCCTGCAATAGGGGCACAGTAAATCGATAAGGCTTGTTGGTGACCACTGCCAGCTTGAAACCTCGTCGCTGCAGGGTGCCAAGCACGGACTCAACCCCGGGATAGAGCTTGCTGTAACGCTCAAGGCAAGCCTCATAATGCCTCATAAATACCGGCATGGCATCGGCCATGACAGAGGCATCCGGCTCATCGCCCAGGCTCGAGGTCAGCGCGCGGCGCATCAACATCTCTGTACCGTTGCCTACCCAGCTGCGAACCTGGTCTTCGCTGCAACCACGCAGTCCCATATCGGCCAAGGTTGCCTGGGTCGCAGCGGCCAAGTCCGGCACACTGTCCACCAGAGTGCCATCCAAATCAAAGGCGATCGCACTGATACTGCTTGCGATCATAACTTACACTCCTGCCAGTTCACTGCGCATCTGGTCGATAACAGCTTTATAGTCCGGTTGGCTAAAGATGGCAGAACCGGCAACAAACATATCGGCACCGGCGGCGGCGATTTCGGCAATATTGTCCACCTTAACCCCACCGTCGACCTCCAAGCGGATATCGCGGCCACTCTCATCGATGCGGCGACGCACTTCGGCAAGTTTGTCCAGTGTCGATGGAATAAATGACTGACCACCAAACCCTGGGTTGACCGACATCAGCAAAATCACATCCAGCTTATCCATCACATAGTCCAGGTAGTGCAGTGGCGTGGCAGGGTTGAAAACCAAACCCGCCTTACAGCCATTGTCGCGGATGAGTTGCACTGTACGATCCACATGCTCGCTGGCCTCTGGATGGAAAGTGATGATAGAAGCCCCCGCCTTGGCAAAGTCAGGCACTATGCGATCGACCGGCTTCACCATCAGGTGCACATCGATATCGGCGGTAATACCATAGTCACGCAACGCCTTGCAGACCATGGGGCCTATGGTCAGGTTAGGTACATAATGGTTGTCCATCACATCGAAGTGAACCACGTCGGCCCCCGCATCCAATACGGCTTTAACATCATCACCCAGGCGGGCAAAATCGGCAGACAGAATGGAAGGAGCAATAAGATATGGGCGCATAGCATTCTCACAGGATGTTTAAGAAGTCGCCTATTTTACCCGCCAAGGCGCTCGGGCTCTATAGCCTGGCGCCCATTTCTGCCGTTGAAAAGCGCCATAAGTTGGAATAAAGTTGTTACTTGGTAAAAAGCTGTTCAATTTATCAACGGCTTTGTTATAATTGACCGATGTCACATTTGGGATTGGAACAGGATGAACCAGAAACCGCAGGTTTTCACACACAGCATCAAGTCAGCAGTCATACTCGCTGTCGCCGCTGGCGTGGTGGGAGCAACTGCCGTTGGTTTCCAAAGCCTGGGTTCTTCCAGCAATAATCTGGCCTGTAGCTGCAGCCAGGAAAATGATTACAATCCCAACCTGCCTTCCAGCCATCCCAATAATCGCTGTGCGACTCAGGAAGATGATCTGAGCTGGAAGAGTTGGCTCAGCGGCAAGAGTCGTTCGGGTCAATTCCATTTTGTTGACTTGTTGGAGTTGCTGCACGGCCATCAACGTAAACCGGTTGATGATATGGCTCCGGCGAATTCCAATAACGGTTTCTAGATGCTTGGCCGCTACTGGCGTTACCTTTACAGTACGCTGGCAGCCTTCTTCGGCGTGCAGAGTGAGTCCAATCGCGTCAGGGACTTCAGCGCCAATTCCTCACCTCTCCCTTATATCATCACGGGCGTGTTGCTAGCCGCACTACTGGTACTAGGTCTGTTGCTGCTGGTAAATAGAGTACTCGCCTGATTACTTTGGCAAAGATGACTTTCAGTCGTTCTCGTTGTGATAGGTTTCGTCGTACAGAGCCATCAACTCATTCACCTTGGTTCTGGTGCTGCCTTTCTGGCTGATGTTACGTTGAACCTGTATCGCTTCCATTCTCGAGCCGTGATAGAGCTCGCGGGTCAACGGAATATCATGGTTACTGATAAGCACAGGAATGCCACGCTCAATGGCGGTATGACGGGAATGCCTGGCCAGCAGTGCCTGGTCATCCAAAGAGAAGCCGGCACCGACATAAGTGGTAAAACTGGCGGTGGTCGATAAAGGTGCGTATGGCGGATCGCAATAAATCACGTCACCGCTTTTAGCCAGGGCAAACGCCTGCTCGTAGCCAATGCAGCGAAACTCGGCATTTTGTGCCTTGGCAGCAAAACCGCGGATCTCTTTCTCAGGGAAATACGGCTTCTTGTAGGAACCAAAGGGCACATTGAATGAGCCTTTACGGTTATAACGACACAGACCATTAAAGCCGTGGCGGTTGAGATAAAGAAAATAGACTGCCCGCTCGAAGGGGTCACGACTGCGATTGAATTTTTCTCTGACCAGATAGTATTGCTCTTTATCGTTCATCCGCGGTACAAACAGGTCCGCCGCCGCCCCTATGTATGCTTCTGGACGAGTCTGAATGATAGAGTAAAGATCGATCAGATCGCGATTGATATCGCACAACAAATAGCTCGGATAATCTGTGTTGAGAAACACAGAACCGGCACCGACAAAGGGCTCAACCAAGCGCTCACCCTTGGGCAAGTGCTGAGTCAGGGCATCAACCAGTTTAAATTTACCACCGGCCCACTTAAGAAAGGCTCTTTGTTTTTTCTTCATTAAAATTGATTGGTGCCCGGAAAAACGAAAGTGGGGATTGTACTCCGTTTAAGATGAAATTTCACTGTTACTTAGGCCAGCTTGTAAGCGATAGTGCTGCAGTGATTGCCATGACTTGACCAAAGGTTGAGACAGGCCCAAAGTCTGCTGCAAAACTTTACCGGCTTCGATGGCCTCTTGCTTACTGGCATATTCCCCTACCAATACCACCCACCAATCCTTGTGCTTGGCTACCCTGACATTTGCCACTTTTTTCAGCTTGGCCATAAACGCCGTCAGTGACGATTCACGTTTCAGACTCACCAACTGCAAAGTATAACCCTGTGTCGGTAGCACTCCGGCACTGGGCTCTTGTTCGAGCTCAGATTTATTCTGAACTTCTTGCGGCTTGGTATCTTGAGAAGCCTTAGCGGCCTCTTTGACCTGCGACTTTTGGGTAACCGGCGTAGTAACAGGAGCGGTTTGCACATCCAATATTGCCTTGGCGTCACTCAGTAGCTCAGATTCTGACTCTGGGGCTCTCGCTGTAACCACTTGAGTCTCTACATGCTGAGCATTTTTTTGCTCCAAGACCACCTGCGGCTCTGTTACCTGGCTTTGTACTTGTTCCAGGCGAACGTAAACGGGCGTAGTTGAGAGCGCCTCCTGATCCCGGTCAATATCGAGCCAACGTTCGGCAAATTGGCTTAAGGGACTTGTACTATGCTCCAGCACCAGGGCTGACTTGGGTAGTTCAGGCAGAGGTTCGGTCGAGCGCAGCAGATACCAAGAAAGCAGCGCCAGAGAGATAAGCGCGGCAAGGCTCGATATCAGTATGGTCTTCCAAGGGAATACCCTTGGCCTCGGCGGCTCACCATTCAATGCCAGCTCCAGCAATGCCAATACCTCGGCCGGTGTGCCTTGTTGCCTCTCCAACTGCTTGACCACTATGGCCCGTGGCGTGAAAGTGTGCACTGCGCTGCGAGTCAACAGTGTCTGATACAGGCCCTCACGCTCGACGAGAGAAAGCGGCTCAAGCTTAACCGGCAACACCTGTTGTTTCTGTGCTTTGGGCAGTTGAAGCTGTAGCTGCTCGGCAAACTCCGGAGAGACAGAACAGGTCAACGTGATAGGCTCACCTCTGGCCTGCAGCTGAGTCAGCAATAAACACTCAGCCCAAAGCGCCAAGGGCATATTGTCGGCATCGTCGATCAGAATGTGGATAGGCTTGCGCATCTCACCCAGATAACGCAGCAGGGTATCGGCCAGAGGCTGCTCGTCGTCAAACAGGGGATCGGGCAGCAACTGGATCAGCAACTTGCGCCTTATTTCTGCAGCATCGGCATGTTGAGGGCAACTGACCAACGCCAGATTATGCTCATCGAGCACATTGGCCAAGGCGGTCAACAGTCGTGTCTTACCTGCTCCAGCCTGCCCCTGCAACAAAACCAGCTGCTGACCATAACAGGCCAGATGCTGCAGTCTTTGTAACAGTGCCTCTTGCGAGGGTAGGAGAAGTTCTTCGGTTGCCACCATTGTTACCCATCAAGGATCAAGTGCGGCAGATCACTTGTTCGAGTAGGAATTCCGGCACTTGAGCAAAAATACCGGCCTGACCCATGTCTGTGGGCAAAACCAGGCGAATTTGCCCAGCCAAAACTTTTTTGTCACGCCGCATGTGTTTGATAAAGCTTTCAAAATCCATGGACTCTGGTGCAGTTACCGGTAAATCGAATACCTGTAGCAGCTCAGTGATGCGACGGAGAATTGACTCGTCAATCAGTTCCATGGCTTTTGCAGTTTGTGCAGCAAGGACCGTGCCAGCGGCAACCGCTTCACCGTGAAGCCAATTGCCATAGCCCATTTCGGCTTCGATAGCATGACCAAAGGTATGCCCCAGATTCAACAGAGCGCGAACCCCCTGCTCTGTCTCGTCTTCGGCAACCACTTCGGCTTTTATCTCACAGCAGCGACGTATGGCATAAGCCAGAGCCTCTGGCTGCTGCGATTTGAGTGACTCAACATTGTTTTCGAGCCACAGGAAAAAGTCAGCATCCCAAATGATGCCGTATTTGATCACCTCAGCCATGCCGGCGGCAAATTCACGCACCGGCAGAGTCTTCAGGCACAGGGTATCTATCAGCACAAGTTGTGGCTGATAAAAAGCGCCTATCATGTTCTTGCCCAGCGGATGATTGACTGCCGTTTTGCCGCCCACAGAGGAATCGACCTGAGACAGGAGCGTAGTGGGGATCTGGATAAAGTCCACGCCCCGCTGATAACAGGCCGCAGCGAAGCCGACCATGTCACCAATGACACCGCCACCGAGAGCCACCAGCACCACATCACGACCGCAGTTGTGCTCAAGCAGAGCCGTAAATACGCTTTCGAGTTGTGCCAGTGTCTTGTACTGCTCACCATCGGGCAGAATATGAGCAAAAACCTGAGCCGCAGGCAGCAGAAGGCGCTGCAAAGACTGCAGATACAGGGGAGCTACTGTGTCATTGGAGACAATGAAGACTTTTTTACCCGAGACACTCGCCGTCAGGCAATCGCTCTGGGCCAACAGACCCTGGCCAATGAAGATAGGATAACTGCGTTCACCTAAATCAACCCGGATCTGTTGCATCTTGCGTCCTAGAAGCCTAATTGTTCAATGATTTGATTGGCCACAACTTTGGCGCTTTGCTCGTCTGTCTTGACGATAACATCGGCGATTTCCTCATAGAGAGGATTACGCACGTCTGCCAGTGCTTCCAACACTTCACGAGGATTATCTACCTGCAGCAAGGGGCGACGCTTGTCGCGCTGGGTACGGGCCACTTGCTTGTCAATAGTGGTTTCCAGATACACCACGATACCGCGGGCAGAGAGGAAGTTGCGGATATCTTTGCTTTGAACTGAGCCACCACCTGTGGCCAGAACTATGCCTTGTTTCTCGGTCAGATCGGAAATCACCTGAGCCTCGCGGCGACGGAAACCTTCTTCGCCTTCAACGTCAAATACCCAGGCAATGTCAGCGCCAGTGCGATTTTCAATCTCTTGATCTGAATCGTGGAATTCCAAATGCAGCATTTGTGCCAGATGACGACCTATGGTGCTTTTGCCTGCGCCCATAGGGCCTACCAGAAAAATATTACGTTTTTCAGCCATTTCTTGTACGTCTGAATCTTATGAAAAGTTTGCCGAATGTCGACTTACTATCAAATCGACGGGATTTGTTACCTTGCTCTAATGAGACTTGACCGGGGATTATCTCAGCTTAAGGACATCCAAGGCAAGTAATGCCGACTATTAAAGCCAAATTTCCCCGGGCCCAAACATCAAAGCCAGCGACTGGCACTGGCTTTGATTGAGGTTTTACAGGTTTGGAAAAAACTTAGGCTGACCCCGGCATGCCTTCAATGCCAATTGCTGTGCAAGCCACGCTCTACAAAAGAGAACGCCACGATGACCCATTCACACCTTCCCTAGATTTCTTCGGTCACTATCTTGGGCGTTACGAAGATCAGTAACTCCTGGCGCTCATTCTTGTCCGAAGTATTGCGGAACAGGAAGCCGACCAAGGGGATATCCCCCAATACAGGAACCTTGCTGACCCGGCTGATCAGGTTCTGTTGATAGATACCACCCAAGACTATGGTTTCACCATTATCCACCAGCACTTGAGTACCTATGCGCTGGGTATCGATGGAGACAGCCTCTCCCAACGGAGTTTGTACTACCTTACCCTGCGAGTCCTGAGTAATTTCCAGATCCAGTATCACGCGGTTGTCCGGGGTGATCTGAGGTGTTACCCGCAGCGACAGTACCGCTTTCTTGAACTGTACAGTTGCCGCCCCACTGGAAGCCGATTCCACGTAAGGGATCTCGACACCCTGCTCAATATAAGCGGCTTTCTGATTCGAAGTGGTAATCCTCGGACTGGCAATAATTTCACCCTTGTTTTCCTGCTCCAGCGCACTCAATTCCAGGTCCAAGACGGTACCGTCAGCCAATTTGGCCACATGAAAAGCTATGCTGGTAGCATTGCTTGGTGCTGCCGGCAGATTCACATTGAGACGATCGCCAATTGATGGAATGGTGCCGTTGGCTATGTCCTGAGCACCTTCCAGGCTACCCGATGTGCCCTTATTGCCCTGCTGATCTGTAATTCCCCAACGGATACCCAGGTCTTCCGAAACATCATCTTTGACCGTGACCATTCGGCTTTCAATCAGCACCTGACGAATAGGTACGTCCAATACTTCAATCAGCTTATGCACATTTTCCAGGATATCGGCCGTGTCTTTAACCAACAGAGTATTGGTTCTTTCGTCCACGGCAACAGTGCCACGCTTGGACAACAGGCTGGAACCTTCTCCCTTCAGCAGGTTGGCAATATCATTGGCCTTGGCGTAATTCACCTGCAGATACTCTGAGTAAAGCGGTGCCAACTCTTCTGAAACCTTTTTCTTGTTCTTGAGCTGATTTTCCTCACGTATGGCCAGCTCTTCCGCCGGCGCCACCATCAGGATATTACCCTCGATTCGCTTATCCAGCCCCTTGGTTTGCAGGATAAGATCCAACGCCTGATCCCAAGGGACATCGTCCAGTCTCAGGGTGATGCTGCCGTCGACTGTATCACTGGTCACCAGATTGAAATCATTGTAATCGGCGATAATCTGCAGCACGGTCCTGACGGAAATATTCTGGAAGTTAAGTGACAGAGTCTTACCTGAGTATTTCTTCTCTTCTTCCAGTTGAACTTCACGCTCGACCTTGTTCATCGCCAAGGTGAACATATTGCCATCTTGCTTGTAGTTATATTCGTAGTCACCTTTGATATCGATTAGCACCCGGGTAGTCAGATCTTCTTTGAAGGTCTCAAAGCTCTTCACCGGAGTGGCAAAGTCCTGCACATCCATGACATATAACATGTCAGATGGAATATCTGTGTTATACAACTTCAGCTCCAGCCTGGAGCCAACTTGCTCCACATTGGCGGCAACCGATGAATTACGCAGCTCAACCAGCAATTCTCCGCCATTGTCACCCAAGCGGCGGAAATCAATATTCTTTATGCTATTGACGAAAGGACTGCTGGCCTTGCTCTGGGGATCCATGACCTCATCATTGACAGTCAAACGATAAACGTTGTCTACCGCCTTACCCTGATAAGGTTTCACTTTTTTCAGTGCCAGAACCAGTCGTAAATTATCGCCGTCCTGCATGCTGGACAGCTGCTCGACACCGGCAGTATTAATAGGGATCTGTGCTTTCTCCAGCGCCGAAATACTGTCGCTGAAGTCCAATTGGATACTGGCTGGATCGGCACTCAAATTGATTTCCGGCTCAGATATCGGCTTGTCAAACACCAACTCCAGCTCCAGTTGATGATCCACAATGGCGTGGTACTTTACATCCACCAGCTTGTTGGCAGCACCAGCGTAGGGACTGAGCCCCAGGACGAGCAGGCTGCCCAGGATAAACTGCATCCATTTGGCTGCATTCTTCGGGGTGATATTCGCGGCAGAAGATTCCATTATTCCCTCATCCTTCGCTTGTTATTCTCCGGTCAATTCCAGGCTGCTGTTGCGCTCTGTCCAACAGCCGGAACCGTCCGGTACTAATTCAATGATGTCGATATTCTGTGCTGATACTTTGGCGATGCGGCCGTGATAGAGTCCCAAATACTCGCCCACTCCCATCCGATAGACATTGCCATCGGTTGTTTCCACCAAGGCCCAAACCACGTTGTCTTCGCTCAGGGTGCCGCGCATCTTGAGGTTGTCCAGCGCATAGGTTTCGAGACGGCTCTTGCGACGCTTGAGATCCGGCTGCAGGCAATCCTTGGTGGTATCTATCACCTCTTCCGTCAGTTCCCGGGAAGGCGGCACAAAGGGACTACGCAACATATCTGCCTGATAATCAAAATGCTCAAACTGAGGCGGCTCTTTCAACGGCGGGATCCTGGCAACATGCTGAGCCTTGGTGCTGGTGACAAAGGCTTCAAGATCTGTTCTGTCACCGATACAGCCGCCAAGCATTAACGCCGCCGCGATCAGGGGGATGAGTTGTTTCATTTACCTTTCCCCTTAGCCTTCTCCGGCGGTAATTCCGTTCCCTCTTTAAATCTGTAGGTCTTGGCCAGAATTTCCATTGCCAAGGTGCCGGATGGATCGCGCTTAACCACAAAGTCATGCAGGCTGACGATCCGTGGCAGCTTGGCCACTCCGCCGACCATGTGCCCCAATTGGTGATAGTCACCGGTCACAGCCATGCGTATCGGAAACTCAATATAGAAATCCCGTTGGATCTCGGCATCCCAATCCAGACTCTGGATCTTCAGACCCGCATCTGTGGCGACATAGGTCAAGTCATCAAGCAAACCCGGCATTTCATTCTCTGATGGCAGCATCTTCAACAGTTCGGCAAATTGTGCCTCCATCTGTACCAATTGCTCCCTATACAATTTCAGGTTAGCGGCCAACAGATACTTTTGCTTGAAATCATCACGCAGTTGTTGCTCTTTCACCTGTTCAGACTGGTAAATATCTATGGCGTCTGAAACAAACAGATAATAGCCACCGACGAACACCAGAATCGCCAGCAAGCCTGCAAATACGGCCTTGACCTGAGTCGGCCAGCCGCCGATATTCTCCATGTCCAGATCATTGAACTGGCTCAAATCGAAACTCATTTGCCCGCTCCTTTCGCCATCTGTGCCGTCCCTTCAAGCCGGTTTGCTCCCTTGATACTGACTTTGAGACTGAAGCGTTGCAGCTCTCTGAGTTCTTCCTGTTGAGAGACTATCGACTGCATACTCGGATCCTGAAGCCATTCTGATGCTTTAATTTTTCGCATCATGTTGGCGACATTGTTATTGGACTCACTGCGTCCTTCGATCCAGATAAGGCTGCCTTTCTTTTCTATGCTGGAAAGATAGATACCTGGCGGAATAACCCGTACCAGCTCATCCAATACGTGGGTTGGCAAATTACGCGCCTGTTGCAGGTTAAGAATAATCTCGGTGCGACGTTCAATATCCTTTTTGCGCTGTTTTATCTTGGTGATTTCAGCTATCTGCTTGTCAAGCAAACTAATTTCTGACTGGAGATAAGCATTTCGCTGACGCTGATCCTCTGTCATCAAGTCGATAAAGTTCAGTGCCAAATAAACCAATAACGCGGCGCCAATAAAAACAGCAGCCAGAATACCTATATAATCGCGCTTCTGTTTTTCCCTGGCTTCTTCACGCCATGGCAATAAGTTTATGTTCGCCATTGAGCATAACTCCTCAGTGCCAGGCCGCAGGCCACCATGTATTTACTGATATGGGGTTGCAGGGCATTTTTTACTGAATCGTCCGCATGTAAACTTCCCTGAAAGGGGTCGGCAATTATAGTGTGAACACCTAATTCATTGGTTAGAAGATTAGCCATGCCTTCTAATTTGGAAGTGCCGCCACAAAGCACCAAATGATCGACTTTATCCTTACCACTGGAAGTGCAATATATTTGCAGCGTACGTTTTATCTGTTGCAATAATTGCGTTTGAAATGGCGATAACACCTCAAACATATAATTGCGAGGTAGATCACCTTCTATCTTGGCCTTTTCCGCCTGCTCATAGGACATACCGTAAAAAGACAATATAGATTGAGTGAAGAGTTCACCACCAAATGCTTGCTCGCGGATAAAGGCTGTTTCCCCTTTTTCCACCACGGCGAAGGTGGTCATGTTGGCACCGATATCAACCAAAGCGACAACCTGATCTGCTGCGCCATCCGGAAGCTGCCCCAGGATCAATTCATGGGCACGTCCCAGAGCATAGCCTTCTACATCAACAACTTTAGGCTCAAGGTCGACACTGTCCAGCGCGTCGATTCTGGCATCAATATTTTCGGTACGGCAAGCACTAAGCAAGACATCAACCTTGCTGGGGTCTGTCTTGTTGACGCTCAGCGTTTCAAAATCAATGCTGACCTCATCAAGTGAATAGGGAATGAGGTTATCCGCTTCAATCTCAATCTGCGCCTCCATTTCAACCTCACTCAAGGAGGCGTCCATGTAGATGACTTTAGTCATTACGGCTGATCCGGATACAGCGACAGAAGCAAATTTAGTTGATTTGGGCAATTGCCTCTTCAGCTGTCTCATTGCTTCAATAACGGCTTCAGGATCGCGAATATCATGATCATTGATGGCTCCTTTTTTTACAGGAGCAGCGGCATAAGCCTGGATTTTATAACCATCGCCTGTCTTGCCCAGCAGGATCGCTTTGACCTCGTGAGAACCGATGTCAATACCCACCATTTGCGGAGCCTGACGCTTCCATAGATTCGAAAGCATAGTCCTTTGTCACTTTGTTATTGTTAGGTTTTAGATTAGCACATTTTCAAATTGTTACGCCCCTTTGTATAAAATGTTTGAGCACATTACAACGGCTAATTTTTTGACGCTGCCTTTTTGCTTCACCCTGCACAAAACGCCTTATATACTATTGTGCCCGCAGCAAGTTTTGGAATAATCTCGTGAAGTGGTTAAAACGTATACTCATAGCTCTATTCAGTCTGGCCCTTCTTGGGGTTGCAGCTATCGTTGGAGCCTACTTCTACGTCCTGCCCGAACTCCCGGATGTCGCTACACTCAAGACAGTTCAACTGCAAACGCCACTGAGGGTGTATTCCAGTGACGGCAAACTGGTCTCGCAATTCGGTGAAAAACGCAGGATCCCGCTGGAGTTGGCCGATGTGCCCAAACCACTATTGCAGGCCTTCCTGGCAACCGAAGATTCACGCTTTTATGAGCATAAAGGTATCGACCCCATAGGTGTGGTGCGCGCCGCATTGGTTATGCTGGCCACCGGCGAGAAAAAACAGGGTGCCAGTACCATTACCATGCAAGTGGCCAGGAACTTCTTCCTGACTCGAGACAAGACAATTATTCGTAAAGTCAAAGAGATATTTATCTCTATCCACATAGAGCAGCTGCTAACCAAAGATGAAATTCTGGAGCTCTATGTCAACCGTATCTATCTTGGACAGCGTGCTTACGGGGTTGGCGCCGCGGCTCAAGTTTATTATGGCAAGGAAGTCAAAGACTTGACGCTTGCTGAAATGGCAGTTATCGCAGGTTTGCCAAAAGCCCCTTCAACACTCAACCCTATCACCTCCCCCAGCCGAGCTTTGACCCGTCGTAACCTGGTGCTCAACCGTATGCTGGAGGTCGGCTATATCACCCAGAGTGAATATAACGAAGCCAGTGCTCAACCTATTACCGCCAAATACCATGGCGCCGAAATCGATCTCTATGCCCCTTACATTTCAGAGATGGCCAGAGATTATATGGTGCAGAAATATGGTGAAGAGGAAGCCTATACCGGTGGTTACGATGTTTACACCAGCATAGACTCATCACTGCAGTTAAAAGCCCAGAAGGCACTGCGCAACAATGTCTACGCCTATGATGAACGCCATGGCTATCGAGGCCCAGAAGCGGTTCTATGGACAGACAAGCAGCCTGATGAGAGCGAGTTGATTGCCACCCTGAAGAAAACTATGCCCATTCAGGAGCTCAGGCCAGCCGCCGTATTGCAAGTAGAGGAACAGCAAGCACAGGTGCTGCTCGCCTCGGGAGAAAAACTCACTCTGCCTTGGGATGGCCTCAAATGGGCCCGCAAGTTTATCAATGACAAACGCCAGAGTGCACCACCGAAGAAAGCCGAACAATTCCTGAAAGTGGGCGAGCAGATTTGGGTGCGTAACAACGGCGATATCTGGCAATTGGCTCAGGTGCCTCAGGTTGCCAGCGCCATAGTCTCGATAGATCCCAAAGATGGTGCAATTCAGGCTCTGGTCGGTGGTTACAGCTTCAGTCAGAGCCAGTACAACCGGGTAACTCAGGCCAAACGTCAGCTGGGCTCCAACATAAAGCCTTTCTTATATGCTACGGCGCTGGAGAAAGGCTATACCCTGGCGACACTGATCAACAATGCGCCGATCAACAAGCCCGACCTCAGCCAAGGTACGGCATGGCGCCCCAAAAACTCACCCGACGTATACGGCGGCCCCACCAGGCTACGTCTGGGACTGGCCCAGTCTATCAACGTGATGTCGGTGAGAACCCTGCGTTATGTTGGGCTGGATGCCGCCATCGACAAGCTGGTGCAGTTTGGTTTCGATGCCAAAGAGCTCAACCGCAACGAGTCTCTGGCGCTGGGATCACCATCTGCCACACCTTTGCAGGTGGTCACTGCCTTCTCTGCCTTTGCCAACGGGGGCTACCTGGTTGAGCCTTACTTCATTAAACGGATCCAGAATGCCCAGGGCGAAATCCTTGAACAAGCTCATCCGGCTCTGGCTTGTGATGCGCCGCTTAAGCCTGAAGAGGATATGGCGGATAACGCGATAACCGATTTGACTATGCAAGAGCCGCTGCAGCCCCAGGTTCAGGAAGATCCTTTCAGCTGTGACAGCCCAAGTGCCCGTCACGCCAAGCAAGTGATCAGCGAGCAGACCGCATTCCTGATCACCGATGCCCTCAAGAGTGTTATCTGGGGTGGCGGTAACTGGAGCAAGGGCACTGGCTGGAACGGTACCGCCTGGCGCGCCGCCAGAGTGGTCAAACGCCATGACATAGCCGGTAAAACGGGAACAACCAACGAATCGCGGGACACCTGGTTCAGTGGCTACAATCCTAAGCTTGCCACCACTGTCTGGGTCGGCTTCGATGACCATGGCCGTGAGCTGGGACGTACCGCCTGGAATGCCAGCGGCGCCAAAGATCAGATTTCAGGGGCCGAATCCGGTGCCAAGACCGCGGGCCCAGGCTGGAACGAGTTTATGCGCGATGCCCTGGAAGGAACGCCGGAAGAACCCAGCATTCCACCGGCTGGAATCGTTTCGGTGCGTATTGATTTAGACAGCGGCAAGCTGTCCCGTAAGACAGACTACACCAGCGACTTCGAGTACTTTATTCAGGGTACCGAACCCAAGGAATACGCCACCGGCGCCGAAGATGACAGCGACATCTTTATCGAAACACCGCCGGAAGAGCTGTTCCAGTAACTGTCTGTGTAACACCGTCTGTTAAACATTAAAAAACGCGCCGATTGGCGCGTTTTTGTTTGGCTCGAATCCGAGGGATAGCTTCTATTTGGCCTGTTTGGCAGCCAGTGCGGCCTTGACCTGCTCTACCGCGGTACCGCCGAGAATATTGCGTTTCGCCAGGCAAGAATCGATACCCAAATGCGGATAAACATCCTCCGCTATGATATCGGCATAGCTTTGTAAGATTTCAAGTGGCAAGGCTTCCAGTGGCTTACCCTCAGCAATAGCTTGCAGCACCACTTCACCCACAACGTGATGCGCCTGCCTGAAGGGCATGCCTTTACCCACCAGATAGTCCGCCAGTTCAGTGGCATTGGCGTATCCCTGTTGAGCTGCGGCCAACGCATTGGTTCGGTTAACCTTGACACCTTCGAGCACCAGAGCCGCCATTTTCAAGCACAGGCTCCAGCTGTCCATCACATCGAACAAGCCTTCCTTGTCTTCCTGCATATCCTTGTTGTAGGCGAGTGGCAGCGCCTTCATGGTGGTGAGGATCCCCATCAAGCTGCCGTATACCCTGCCCGCTTTACCGCGGATAAGCTCAAGCGCATCGGGGTTCTTCTTCTGCGGCATCAAGGAAGAGCCTGAGGTGACATTGTCGGCCAGCTCGATAAAGTTGGCTTCGCCGGAATTGAAGAAGATCATATCTTCAGCCATACGACTTAAGTGCATCATGCTGATAGAGGCGTCGCTGCAGAGCTCGATCACATGGTCACGATCAGACACGCTGTCCAGGCTGTTGAGGGTAGCAGAGGCAAAGCCCAGGCTGGCCGCCAGCGCCTGACGGTCAATGGCATAAGCCGTGCCCGCCAAGGCGCCACAACCCAGAGGGCAGGTGTTGAGGCGATTCAGAGCGTCCTGCAAGCGGCTGATATCCCGCTCAAACATTTCAACATAAGCCAAAGCCCAGTGGCCAAAGGTCACGGGTTGTGCCCGCTGCAGATGGGTATATCCCGGCATTACGGCATCCAACTCGCGCTCGGCCAAGGCCAGCAGCCCCTGTTTGACTTCAATCAACAGACTCAGCAGGTGTGCGCCTTCCTGTTTGCACCACAGCTTGAGATCGGTCGCCACCTGGTCATTGCGCGAACGGCCGGTGTGCAGCTTCTTACCCAAGTCACCCACCTTGGCGATCAGCTGTGATTCCACAAAACTGTGAATATCTTCGGCGCCGGAAGCGATGATCTGCTCCGGCGTATCTTTAACTTCTGCGAGCAACTCAGCCAGCGCCTGAGTCAGGGTCTGGCATTCCTCCTGGGTTAACACGCCGGCCTGGGTTATCGCCTCGGCCCAGGCGACTGAGCCCTGGATATCCTGCTCCAGTAAACGGAAATCCACCGGCAGGGAATCGTTGAAGAGTTTGAAAAGTTCGCTGCTTTGGCCGCTGAATCTGCCACCCCATAAAGCCATGATAAGGTCCTCTTTCTCGGGCATAAAAACTAAGGGGCGCCGATGCGCCCCTGATATACTGACGCTTACTTGCTGTTGAGCGCGCGGATACGGCTCGCCAATGAGTAGAGGCGGATAAAGCCTTCGGCGTGTTTCTGATCGTAAACAGTGTCTTCACCGAAGGTGGCAAACGCCTCGGAATACAGGCTATTGGGAGAACGTTTCTTCACGGCAACCGCCTGGCCCTTGAAGAGCTTGATCACCACTTCGCCGTTAATGTCCTGGGCCAGTGCCTCGGATGCCGCTAACAGCGAGTTGCACAGAGGCGTAAACCAACGACCATCATAGACCAGATGTGCCATCTGAGCGGCCACCTGTTCACGCCAGTTACGGCTGGTCTTGTCGAGCACCAACTCCTCTACCGCTCTCAGAGCAGCAAACATGACAGTGCCGCCCGGTGTTTCATAACAGCCACGGGACTTCATCCCCACCAGCCGGTTTTCAGTGATATCGATACGGCCAACACCGTGAGCGGCAGCAATCTGGTTCAGCTTCATCAGCGCCGCATAGGGGCTCAGGGCTTCACCGTTGACTTCAGTCACCCGGCAGTTTTCCACTTTCAGGCTGACATACTCAGGCTCATCTGGCGCATCCAGCGGATCGACTGTCATGGTCCACACCTCTTTGCTGGGCTCATTCCAGGGATCTTCCAGTTCCCCACCTTCGTGGGAGATATGCCAGGCGTTGGCGTCGCGGCTATAGATCTTGGTGGCCGAAGCCGAGGTCTTGATGTTGCGCTCGGCCAGGTAAGCCAGCAGATCTTCACGGCTCTCCATGGTCCACTCACGCCAAGGGGCAATCACTTTCAGATCCGGCGCCAGTGCGGCAAAACAGCCTTCGAAACGCACCTGATCGTTACCCTTGCCGGTACAACCGTGACACAAGGCGTCGGCGCCGACCTTACGGGCCACTTCCACCTGAGCCTTGGCGATGATGGGTCTGGCCATGGAGGTGCCCAGCAGATAGGTTCCCTCGTAGATGGCACCGGTTGCTATGGTGGGATAGATGTAGTCTTTAACAAACTCTTCTTTCAAATCAACAATATGACATTCACTGGCGCCGGAAGCCAACGCCTTTTCTGTCAAACCTTCGAGTTCGGCTTCCCCTTGTCCAACATCGGCACAAAAGGCAACGATCTCACAGTTGTTATAGTTCTCTTTCAGCCAGGGAATAATGGCCGAGGTATCCAGGCCGCCGGAGTAGGCCAGGACAACTTTTTTCACATCTGTGTTTTTCTGTGCAATAGACATCTTAATTTTCCTAGATTCAACTGGCCCTTGGCCATCAGCTTAAAAGTGTTACCAGAACGGCATTCTGCGCGTGCATGCGGTTTTCTGCCTGTTGCAGGATCAGAGAACCTTTGCCATCCATCACCTCATCTGTCACTTCTACCCCTCTGTGAGCGGGTAAACAATGCATAAAATACTTCACCTTATACTGATCCATCAGCGGCTGATTGATTTGATAAGGATTAAATTTTGCTTCAATATCAGAAAGTTCTGTTTGGTCGCCCATGGAAATCCAAGTATCAGTGTAGACGGCATCCTGACCTTCCAGGGCGGCGATGTCTGAAGTCAGTATCAGGCTGCCTCCATTCTCGGCCGCCAGTTGCTGTACTTCATTGACAATCAGACCATCGGGGAAATGCCCTTCGGGGCAGATAACCGTCATGCTGGCACCCAGAATAGCAGCGCCTATCATCAATGAATGGGTCACGTTGTTGCCATCACCCACATAGGCCAATTTCACCTTGCTCAAGTCACCGAGCTGTTCTGACAGGGTCAGAAAATCCGCCAGTGCCTGACAAGGGTGGTACAAGTCCGACAGCGCATTGATCACAGGCACAGTGCCGAACTCGGCCAGGCCTTCTATGGTCTTGTGGCTGAAAGTCCGTGCCACTATGGCGTCGGCCCAGCAGGAAAGGTTACCGGCGAAATCGGCAACAGATTCGCGCTTGCCCAAAGCACCATTTTGTTGATCCAGATAAAGACAGTGACCACCCAGCTTATGGATACCGATATCGAAACTGACCCTGGTACGCAGGGAAGGTTTTTCAAACAGCATCACTACGCTCTTGCCCGCAAGCGCGTGTCGGTAGTCTGCCGGATTGGCCTTGATCTTCTTGGCCAAGTCCAACAACGCCAGCAACTGGGATTGGGTGAGTTCTTTAATGGTCAACAGGTGCTTCATACTGCCTTCTCCTATGGTTTTATTTGCGTACCCACGGCTTCGCCCTGAGCCAATGCAGCCAGTTGCGCCGCATCTCTCCAGGAAGCAACCTGTACCGGCTGCCCCATGAGTTCTGCGACTTCCAACGCCGCCTCTACTTTGACTTTCATACCTTTCTCTATCACGCCCAATTTCACCAGGTCGTCGATTTCGCTACGATTAAGACTGGCGATCAACTGCCCCTTACCGTCCAATACTCCGGAAACATCGGAGAGCAGCACCAGCTTGCCCTGCACCAGCTTGGCCAGCACTGTGGCAGCCTGATCGGCATTGACGTTAAGCAGTTGCCCTTCGCTGGATACTGCAATGGAGCTGACAATGGGCATCCAACCCTGAGACAGGACGAAATTGATATAGCTGCCGTCTTTGGGGCAAACTTCACCCACCAGCCCCAAACGTTCATCTTTAATTACCGCATCGACCAAGTTGGCATCCGCCAGACTCATGCCAACGCTGGCGACACCAGCCTTGATGGCCGCCGCTTGCAGTATCTTGTTGGACATACCGGCCAGAGCGCCGGCGATGATCGGCATCTGCTCCGGCGGGGTGACCCGCAAGCCATCGAGCTTCACCGTATCCATGCCATTGGCCTTGAGCTGTTCATCCACCAGATAACCGCCACCATGAACCAGAACCACTTTCTGTCCCTGGGCCAACATTTTCGCCGCCGTATCCATCAGCCTGGCCATTCCCATCTCACACTGCATCAGTGCGCCGCCAACTTTCAGAACCAACACCTTGTCTTTCGTGCTCATAGTGACAACTCTCTCTAACCGTTCCGGGAATAATTAGTATTTAAAGTGAATCTTTATGCATTGTAGCGCCTGACTGGCAGCGCCCTTCATCAGGTTATCTATGGCACTGGCCACCACCAGATAATGGTTCTGTTCATCAAACTTCCACCCCAGATGACAATTGCCCGTGTGTACCACGTCATCCACCTTGGGAAATTGGTTCTGCTTTACGCTGACTATGCTCGAGCCATGGTAGATGCTGTAAGCCTCGGCAACGTCCTCAGTCCTGGTACCCGGCTTGAGCTGCAGCGTAATGGTGGCGAGAATGCCGCGTTTGAAGTTGCCAAGGTGCGGAGTAAAAATCACTTCCTGCCCCAGTTGGCTGGCGATTTCGGGCTGATGCCTGTGACCAAGCACACCGTAGGGCGTTAAACTCACTTCACAGAAACTGGTGTGCAGCTGCGCCTTGCGCCCGGCTCCGGTCACACCGCTAACGGCATTGATAACGGGGAAGGCATCAGTCATCAGTGACTTGAGCGGCTTAAGCGCCAACAGAGATGCCGTGGGATAACAACCGGGAACCGCAATCATATTGCTGTTGGCAATCGCCTCGGCATTCCACTCGGCCAGGCCATAAACCGCCTGTGCCAATACTTCGGCTTGGTTATGCTCAAAGCCATACCACTTGGGGTAGTTTGCAGCATCGCTGAAACGATAGGCACCGCTCAAATCAAATACCGCCAGCCCCTGGGCATAAAACCAAGCTGCCAATTCCAGGCTTACCGAATGTTCGGTCGCCAGCGCCACGGCGTCGGCCTGCGCCACTATCTGCTGTTTGGCCTCTGGCGTTAACGGCTGCAACACCGCAGAGATATGTTGATATACAGGATAAAGCTCGGCCAGGCTTTTGCCCTTATCCAGACTATTTTCAGAGACATACAACCCTTGAATGCTTAACTCTGGCTCAGCTTGGATCAGGGCGGTTAACTGGGCACCTGTATATCCACTGGCCCCTATGATGGCGATATTTTTCATGGTTTCTAATTCTTCAAGCTAATCAAAAAAGGAAGGGCACAACGAAAGCCCGTGGCTCAGCGCCTAATGACAAGTTTATCGTCGCAGGGAGTTATTGCAGTTTTTGGTCTGAATCAAGCTCAAGGTCGAACTCAACATACTTAGTCTCACTGAATTTAGTCACCATGAAAGATGACACTGGCTTTAGCTGTTTGCTAGACTAACACAGCGATTTATTTATGCAATATATATGAATAGTTATTTTTAATGTTTTGCGGAATAGTCATGAAAAAACTGCCGGAACTCACAGAAAGCTTCAGTGCGCTTATCGCCTCGCCCTCCATCAGTGCCCTGGAGCCCGAACAAGATCAATCCAATGCTGCCGTTATCGACTTGCTGGCCAACTGGTTTGCCGATTTGGGGTTGGAGTGCCGCCGCCAACCGGTGCCCGGCAGTCGCAACAAACATAACCTGCTGGCCAACCTGGGCACTGGCCAAGGTGGCCTACTGCTGGCCGGGCACACAGACACAGTACCGTTCGATGAAGGCCGTTGGCAGCATGATCCCTTTCGGCTAACCGAAAAAGATAACCTTTGGTATGGCTTGGGAACTTGTGACATGAAGGGTTTCTTTGCCTTGATATTGGAGGCCTTGAAACAACTGCCGCTGACACAAATGAAGCGACCTCTTTATATTCTCGCCAGTGCCGATGAAGAAACCACAATGAATGGGGCCAAGGCCTTTGCCGCCAACACTGCAATCAAGCCTGAATTTGCCATCATAGGCGAACCCACCAGCCTACGGCCGGTTTATATGCATAAAGGGCACATGGCTCAAGGCATTCGGGTAACGGGCCGCAGCGGCCACTCATCGGATCCGGCCAAGGGACTCAATGCCATAGAAGTGATGCATCTGATCATAGGCCGACTACTTAAACTCAAGCAGCATTTGAGCGAACACTATCGCGAAGACGCCTTCAGTGTGCCTTACCCAACCATGAACTTTGGCCATGTCCACGGCGGCGATGCTGCCAACCGTATCTGTGGTTGCTGTGATCTGCATCTGGATATTCGCCCGCTTCCCGGTTTGGCTTTGACCGATCTGCAACTCATGCTGCAGCAGTATTTACAGCCGGTCTGCGAACAATTCCCAGGGTCAGTTTCCATCAGCGAACTCTATCCCGGCTCGGAGCCGTTTGCCGATGATAGAGACTCTCCCTGGAGCCAACTGGTCGCCAGCCTGGCGGGACAGGCACCTCAAGTGGTGAACTATGCCACCGAGGCGCCTTATATTCGGCAACTGGGGTGCCACACTCTGGTATTGGGACCCGGCAGCATAGAGCAGGCTCATCAACCGGATGAATATTTGGATACGGCGCAGATCAAACCTACGATAAATTTGCTGAAACAGCTTATTTATCATGCCTGTATAAAATAATGATCCAGCCCACAGCTGCTGGAAACAACGTGAGGCAAATACCTCAGCGTATTGACCATAGGGCACAGTGCTGGTTATTGTGCTCTACTCAAGTCCGCCCGAAACGACGACTCTTTCTCACTATTCTTTGGAGCAATCAACACGATGGCAGATATGTATGCATCCTTAAGATCCAACGTCAGTATGCTTGGGCAGATCCTCGGCGACACCATGCGATCCGATCTGGGGGAGCCATTTCTCGATAAGGTGGAGCAGATCCGCCAACTGGCCAAGAGTTCCCGTCAGGGTGATGAAAGCGCCCGTCAGCAGATGTTGGAACTGCTGACGGCCTTGCCCGATGACGAACTGGTGCCGGTCACCAAAGCCTTTAACCAATTTCTCAACCTGGCGAATATCGCCGAGCAGTTTCATACCATCAGCCGCAACTGTGATGAACTGGTGTGTGTACCGGATCCCGTGGAGCAACTGCTCGGACGCATGCTGAACGGCCCGATAGATCAGAAGCAGATGCTGTCCTGTCTGAGGGAGATGAACATAGATCTGGTACTGACGGCACACCCGACCGAGATATCCCGCCGCACCCTGATCCAGAAGTACTCATCTGTGGTCGATTGTCTGACGGCTCTGGAAAACGATCAGCTCAGCGAGCGCGAGTTTAAACAGATCAATCTGCGACTGCGGCAGCTAATTGCCCAGATTTGGCATACCAATGAGATCCGCCGCGAACGCCCGACGCCGGTAGATGAAGCCCGCTGGGGTTTGGCGACTATCGAAACCTCACTGTGGCAGGCGATTCCCGACTTTTTACGCCAGCTCAACGACCAGGTAGAAGAGCGCACCGGCAGCCAGCTACCGATTGATATCGCTCCGGTGCGATTCTCCAGCTGGATGGGTGGCGACCGTGACGGCAACCCCTTTGTTACCGCCAAGGTCACTCAGGAAGTATTGGATCGTAACCGCCATGCCGCCGCCAGACTCTATCTCAAAGATATCGTCTCTCTGGTTGGCGAATTGTCCATGGAAGAAGCCAACGAGGAGCTGAGCCAGTATACCAACGGCAGCTGTGAACCTTATCGTGACGTGCTTAGAGATCTACGCCAAAAGCTGCGCAACACCATAGACTATCTCAATGCCCGCCTCGAAGGTCATCAGCCCGAAATCGACAGCCATAGCATCATCTGGCACCAGGACGACCTGAAAAAGCCGCTGCTGATGCTGTATCAAAGCCTGTGCGATTGCGGCATGAGCCTGATAGCCAATGGCCTGCTGCTGGATATGTTGCGCCGCTTGGCTTGCTTCGGCATTCATATGCTTAGGTTGGATATCCGCCAGGATGCAGAGCGCCACGCCAATGTCATTGCCGAGCTTACCCGCTATCTGGGCATGGGTGACTTCAACCATTGGGATGAGACAGAAAAGCAGGCATTCCTGCTCAGGGAACTGGCTAATCGCAGACCCTTGATCCCGGTAAACTGGCAGCCATCAGACGAGGTGGCCGAGGTACTGGCAACCTGCCGCTTGATAGCCACTCAGCCTCAACAAGCGCTGGGCTCTTATGTGATATCCATGGCTAGTCAACCATCCGACGTGTTGGCGGTTCTCTTGCTGCTCAAGGAAACCGGCTGTCACTATCCCATGCGGGTAGTGCCGCTGTTTGAGACCCTGGATGACCTTAACAATGCCGCCGATTGCATCTCTGCCCTGCTCGATATCGATTGGTATCTGGGTTACACCAAAGGCATGCAGGAAGTGATGATTGGCTATTCGGATTCGGCCAAGGATGCCGGTGTTATGGCCGCGGCTTGGGCACAATATCGGGCGCAAGAACAACTGGTTGCTGTGTGTAAGAAGGCCGGCGTCAAACTGACCCTATTCCACGGCCGTGGCGGTACTATCGGTCGTGGCGGCGGCCCTGCTCACCAGGCGATTCTGTCACAGCCTCCGGGCTCAGTTGACGGACGGATCAGGGTGACAGAGCAGGGAGAGATGATCCGCTTCAAGTTCGGTCTCCCTAAGTTGGCGGTGCAGTCACTGGCGCTTTACACCTCGGCGGTGATGGAAGCCACTTTGCTTCCGCCTCCCGAGCCCAAACAGGAATGGCGGCAATGCATGCAGCGACTGGCCGATGAGTCTGTACTGGCCTACCGCAGCATAGTCAGGGAAGAAGCTGACTTTGTTGCCTATTTCAGAGCAGCAACGCCTGAAGTGGAGCTGGGTAAACTGCCACTCGGCAGCCGACCGGCCAAACGCCGGGTGGATGGCGGTATCGAAAGCCTGCGCGCCATTCCCTGGATATTTGCCTGGTCACAGAACCGTTTGATGCTGCCGGCCTGGCTCGGTGCCGGTGAGGCGCTCGAAGCCGCGGCCAAGCGAGGAGAGCTTTCTCTGCTACAAGAGATGGAACGCCAATGGCCCTTCTTCAACACCCGTATCTCCATGCTGGAAATGGTGTATGCCAAGGCAGAACCCAACCTCGCCCGCTATTACGACACCTGCCTGGTGCCTGAAGAACTGCGTCATTTGGGTGAGGCTCTCAGGGAGAGACTGCAACAGGGGATCCAGGCGGTACTCGAACTGACCCGCTCTGACAGCCTGATGTCGCATACTCCTTGGAACCGGGAGTCGGTGCGGCTTCGCAACCCCTATATCGACCCGCTCAACTTCCTGCAGGCCGAGCTGTTGGCCCGAAGTCGCAAGGAACAGGAAACCTCGGAACAATTGCAACTGGCGCTGATGCTGACCATAGCCGGTGTCGCGGCGGGCATGAGGAATACAGGATGAGGCTGCCCCTACTGCTGTCTCTGTGGTTGATGCTGATGTTGGGCGGCTGTGTCAGCCAATACAGCATCAGCGAAGGACAGCTGGAATCCTATCTGAATAAAGAGCTGCAACTGGATATGCAAGACACCCAGGGGCCACTGGCAACAGAGATCCAGTTGAATCGGGTAACAGTCAAATTGGGGCACAAGCCGGATACCATGGCGGTGAAAGCCACCTCTGAGCTGATACTCAGAACGCCGCTGTTTCCCCTGCGTGCCAGCCTGACAACAGAGTTTGAGGCCAAGCCTTGGTATGACAACCAAACCCATGGCGTCTATCTCCGTGGTCTGGAGTTGACCTCTGTCGAGTCCAATCCCAAGGATATTCAGCGGGCTTTACAGGGTATTGCCCCACAGTTGATGGGCTTTATCCGCAACTTCCTCGAAAGTCAGCCGGTTTATGTTCTGGATACCCAGGACAGCAACCAAGCGAGACTGGCCGATATGACCAAGAGCCTTCAGGTTAAACCAGGCAAACTGGTGCTGGAGTTTAAATAAATCGATATTCAGAGCACAAAAAATACGCAGCCTTGGCTGCGTATTTTTATTTAACCTATTACTGGTTTAACTTATTGCTGCCTTTGACTATTTGGCAAATCGACCAATAGAGGAGTAGTCAACAATAACCGCCTCGCCCAGCAACTCGCGGCGCAGCATGTCATAGGCTACTGCGCTGCTAAGACTGCGAACCAGCTCTCGAGAACGTCTTGGCAGCTGAATCATCTGGCTGTAACAACCTCCCTTGGTTGCCAAGGCTATGGCGACAGTACCGACAGGCTTCTCCTCTGTGCCACCATCAGGACCGGCAATACCACTGGTGGCCAGAGCATAGTCGCTATCCAGTGTCGCCCTGGCCCCCATCGCCATCTCCTCAACGGTGGCAATCGACACAGCGCCATGGTCATCCAGTGTTGAAGGTTGAACCCCAAGAATACGCACCTTGCTCTCATTGCTGTAGGTCACCAACCCCTGATGCAAATAGGAAGAACTGCCAGGAAAAGCCACCAATTGGCTGGTCAACATACCTCCGGTACAGGACTCGGCCAGGCTAAGACTAAGGCCTGAATTCAACAATCTATGATGGATCTCTTCCGCCAGTGTCGCGCGATTTTCGGCAACAACCGCAGTACCCAAAACCTGTCGTACATGATTGGTGACTCGGGGTAACAGAGCAATGGCCTTATCACCGCGGGCAAACAACTTGATCTCTATATGTGGCATAGAGGAGCGATAACCTATGGTGATCCCTGCTGGCAACTCCAATGCTTCCAGCTTATCGGCCAGCGTCGATTCGCCATGGCCCAGGGTCAACAGCTTGTTCAATGCGACTTTTGCATCCAGGCCGAACTCCTGTTTGATAAAGGGCAGAAACTGCTCCTGAACCATATGTTTCAGCTCAAATGGCACCCCTGGAGTGAAATAGAGCCAGGCACGATTGAGTTTGACTCTAAAGCCACAGGCCGTGCCAACCGGATTATCGACCATGACGGCAGACTCAGGCAGTAAAGCCTGTTTCAGATTACTGGCCGGCATCTCTCTGTTGTTACGGCTGAACCAGGCCTCCATCTTGGCACGCCATTCGGCGTTCTCAACCAGAGGCTCACCCTTGGCCTTGGCCATAGCTTCGGCCGAGAGATCGTCGCTGGTTGGCCCCAAACCACCATTAACCAGAATGATATCGGCATGGAGACTACGCTCCTGAAATACGGCTATCAGATCTTCGAGTCTATCCCCCACTGTGACCCTGCGCTGCACCTCAATCCCATGCTCCATCATCACATTGGCAAACCAGGCGGCATTGGTATCTACTATCTGACCGGACAACACTTCCTCTCCGGTACAAATCATCTCTAACTTCATTCAAAGATCCCTTTGGCAAAAACTGCATATACGTTAAGTAACCACTGGATGAATAGCAAGCACGGCTTGGAAGACACAAGAAAGGGAGAAACAGGGAGAGTGGAAAACCAACATGACACGCAGTTTAGAGAGTTGTGCGCGGGTTAATTTTCAGAGGCAAAAATCGATTTATCGCGGGGTAAAATTCACCACAGAACTGGATAAAAAGTCTGCGGATAA
>NZ_JAAUHW010000012.1:0-181394 GCF_012030025.1 Shewanella sp. Iso12 | reverse complement strand
GGAGTGTTCCTGGGGCTTTTTACTCTTGCCAAAGGCTTGCGCGTCGATAAGGAATATCAGTGATCCAGATAGAGATAGTTCTGCCAGCTTTTCATCCTTATCAATACTTTACGCATGATTGATACATGCTCAAAGCTATCGGAATAGATGGCGATCTCCACATTGGTGCCCAGTGGCAAATGATACTGACTCAGATCGTCCAGCGGCTTGAGTTTTACCAGTGGCCGGCCGTTGAGGCGAATTTGTGACGAGCCATAGAGCTGCCCCTGCGCCTGCACCTGAGATTCACCTATGGCCGGCAGCACTTCGACAACTTCGGCTTGAAACACCTTGCCCGGCAGGGCGCGGAAGATCAGCTCGGCCTTGAAACCGGGTTTCAGCCGCAGCAGCGAGTTTTGCCTAAAGGCGCCGACAAAAAAGCGCTCCTCTTGATGGACAAAGGTCATCACAGGCCTGAGGGGCATGGGCACCACCATCATTCCCGGTCTCAGGGTCAACTGGGTCACATAACCGTCTGAGGGGGCGCGCATGCTGGTTTCTTCCAGATTGAATCTGGCTTTTTCCAACATGGCGGCAATTTCGGCCACCTGGGTGTTTTGCCCCTGATACTCGGCTTCCAGTGCCAGCTTGGCGCGCCGGGCTTCGGCCTCGGCCGCCTCTACTGAGGCCTGGGCGCCGAGATAATACTGACGACGGTTGTCGACATCGGCGCGGGTAAAGGCGCCTTTTTCAAAACCGCTGCGGTAGCGCTCATATTCCAGTTGGGTTCTGTCCCGTTCGGCCTCGGCCTTGATGCGACTGGCCTCGGCGGCCTTATAGGCGGCGTCCAGCCCCAATACCGCCTGTTTGGCCTGCTCCAGGCTGGCCTCCAGCCGGGTGACTTCTGTCTGATAAGGAGTCGGATCGACCCGGAACAGCAGCTCGCCCTCCTTCAGCAGTTTGTTGGGGATGACGGGTACTTCTATGACCTTGCCGCGCACCGAGGGGATCAGCGGGGTGGTGACATACATCTGGCTGCCCATGGCGGTATGGGGATGGTTGTAGTTCATCAACAAAATCAAGGTGCCTATCAGTACTACTCCGCCGAGCACGGCGGTGGGCACACTCCACTTGTTGAGCGGGATGCGGAAAATCTTGAAGATGGCGACGCAGATGGCGGTATAAGTGAGGATAAGCAAGAGATCCATTTATCTGTTCTCCCCATTTTTGTTATTGCTCTGGGTCTGATTATCTGTACCTGGAATGTCGGCCGAGTCTGTTGCCGTATCCAAGTCCACGCCGCTGGTGGGTTTGGGGGCGGCTGGGGGCTCTTCTGAAGATGTTTGGACTTGGGTTGGGGTTTGGACTTGGGCACTCGGCGCTGCAAGGGGCTCTGTGGCGGCATGCTTTTGGGCTTCCAGGGCGGCGACTTTTTCACTCAATAGCTCCAACTGCTGCGCCAGGAGTACGGTTTCATGGTGCAGTGATTGCTGCTCCTGTTGAATTTTGTCAAAGCCCCAACCTCTGTCCTCGCGCCAGAGTGTGGCCCAGATCCACAGAAACGGCCACAGCACATGCAGGGTAAACAGGCTCACCCAGCCGGCATAGTGAATGGCGTCCTGATGGGGGTGGTTGCGTTTCTTGGCCAGCTCGTAGGGGATGTCGTGGATCACTATCACCCCGTAGAAGATCACCAGGGCGACAAAGATCAGCAGCCCCAGTGCGATATAATCCAGTGTCATCTAATCGGGTTCCCTTATTCGCAAATACGCTTGAATAAGTGTAGATGGCCGCTGGCGGATTGCCCGGGAATGATGAATTTTTTCAGGGGTATAAGACGAAAATCGGCTCGTGCCCGAATAGAGTTAGTTCTCTTTGGGCTCGGCAGGTCCCGGCAGCATAAGCTGATAAAACGCCAAATCCAGCCAGCGGCCGAACTTATAGCCCACCTGGGGCAGGGTGCCTGAGTGCTTGAACCCCAACTTCAGGTGCAGGGCAATACTGGCCTGGTTTCCGGCATCTATGGCGCCCACCATGGTGCGCATGCCGCGCTCCCGGGCCTGGGTTATCAAATGCTGCATCAGAAAGCGCGCCACCCCTTTGCCTCTATGCTCCGGGTGCACATACACAGAGTGTTCCACCGAATAGAGATTGGCCGGATAGCCGCGAAACGGGCCTAAGCTGGCAAATCCCAACAGTTGCCCCTGCTCATCCTCGGCGCCCAGAATTGGCCAGCTGCCTTGCTGTTTGGCGCCGAACCAGTCGCGGATCTGCTGTTCGCTCCTTGGCTGGTATTCATAAAGGGCTGTGGTATGGGCAATGGCATGGTTGAAGATGGCGCGTATCGCCTCGCCATGTTGCTCAAGTTGGCAGTGACACAGATGCATCTTAGGCTCCCAAGGTGGTTTCGCCTGAGTATGCCATAAGCCGGGCAACGCGCCATTACTTCAATGGGAACATATGAATTGGAGCAGGTAGCCATTCAGTGTGTTGTATTGCAGTCGAGAGGTGGGTGCTGTACTTGCTAGAGATGGTTAACATTAGCCAAAGTAACAGTTATTTTGATTGTATTAGGTCAATAAAAGGATGTGACAAATGAAAGTGGAGCAAAGGAGTCGTAAAGCCAGAGAAGTACATGCGGAAACCTTAATTAAAATAAGTACTAATCTGTTGACTGCTTTTGGTGTAACCATATTGATCTTGCCCTTGTCCGGTTTGGCCGGTATCGCGATCAAGAGCGGTGATACCGCTGAGCTTTGGGATCTGTTCCTTAAGTTGTTTGGCTCTTGGTATGGTGTTGTGGTGATTGCACTGGAGTTGCTGATAGGTTACATCGTGCTTTCTTTCCGTGATAGGGCGCTGGATGTCTATGATGAGCTTTATCCAGACGCCTGTGCCTCGGAAGTTGTCAAGGAGACGATAACCACTCCTGATATCAATCCGCCGGAAACGACTCCAAAGGCAGGAGAGTAAGCTTGAGCCTTTGTCAGTCGCGGCTCTCTTTGGGCGCTTGAAACTCGGTCAGGCTCATATCGGCATGCAGTACGGCTATCCGCTGGGGGGCGCCGTTTTCTGCCAGTTCCAGGAGGCCGATACCGCTTTGGTTGACCAGGCGTTTGCTGCGTTCCCCATTGGGGCGGCGGCCGCGGATCGACATACGTTTGCGTTTGGTCAGCAGATTGAGCGGCGAGAAATGACCATAGAGCCAGCCGTTGAGCTTATCAAACACAGGCAGCAGCTTTTCCGGGAACTGATTTTTGATGCCGCTGGCGGTGATCTGGTAGATGTTGGGACTGGCACGGCGAAAGCGGATCCCTATGTCATAAGCAAAGGAGTAATGCACATCGCCGGAGAGGATCACAAACTCCTGCGGGGTACGTCTGTGCATGAAGATCGACAACAGGGCGTTGGCGGCGCCAGGGTGCGCCATCCAGTTTTCGGCGTCCACCAGCAGCGAAGCTCCGATCAGGGTGGCCGTGCGCTGCACCGCCTCAATCAGTTTGACCCCGAAAATCGGTGCCGCCGACACTATGATGACCTTATCCTGCCCCAGCAGTGCCTGCTGAAGATCCATCAGCGCCTCCCAATCCATCAACCCGGAAGGCTTGGCCAGGTTGGATTCGCTGCGCCAGCGGCGGGTACGGGTATCCAGTACCACCATTCTGGGTTGAGTATCCAGGGTGTAGTGCCAGTTCTCACACTTGAGCAGCTTGTCTATCAGGGCATCCTGGCGCTCACTGTCGGCCAGATAGAGGCCGCTCAGCTCTTCGAAAAAGTCGGTAAACCTCTTGGGTTGATTGCCGAGAGCCTGAAACAGGGTGTAACCCAGCAAGGCATTGCCTATGATGCGCTTGGAGAAGGCGTGGCCATAGGCGGCCTCTTCCCAGCGGGCCGTCAGGTTCCAGTCGTCGGTAATGTCATGATCGTCGAAAATCATATAGGTAGGCAGATGCGCCAAAAGGCGCCTAACCTTGCCAAGGCCAGCCTTGAACTCCAACAGATGTTGCCACTGGGCCTGCCACTCCTGTGCCCGTTTACCGCTCAGCCCGGGCAACTGTTGCGGCAGTTCCAGTTGCTGCCACAGTTCCGGCGACCAGATTAAAAGATACAGGGCAGTAACTTCGGCGAAGCTCAGCAGATGGTTTTCTGCCATCGAGGAGGTAAAGATGGGGTGGTTGATATACCAGCGCCAGAGTGCAGTCTTGGCCGGATACTGGGTACGGGGCAAGAGCTGTTTCGGCCGCAGGTAGAGGGAGTCTGGGCCATAATCTATCTGCGCCGAGTCTTTGAGCGGGGCGTCACTAAAGTTCTCCTGTTTCAGTCCCAGCAGCGCTATTACCTGGGCAATAGCCACCAGGGTGGGGCCAGCCACGTCATCGACATAGAGCTGATCGCCGCTCAGCATCAGCAGCGCCGGTCGCTCGGCAGGGGCATTGTTCTGCTCCAGCAGAGTATCGGCCGCCACCAGTGCGTCGCCGCTGTGATGATGCGGGTTGCGACAGGAACCGTGCAGCAAACGATCCAGCCTGGGCTGCAGCACCAGTTCGGGGGTGGATTTATCCGGATAACACAGGCCTTCGATATCGGCGAACAGCGACTGACCATCGGCATCTTCCAAGCTGTAACCCACGGCTTGCCCTTGGGGCAGCAATCTGGGAACCTCCAGGTGCAGCAGATACTGCCAGGCATGTTCACCCAGTTGTACTCGGTGCACTTGTTCTTCATTCAGCGGCAAGGGCGCCGATTTGTGACTCAACTTAAGCGTCAATTGCGGGCTCAACGGCTTGCTGCTGACCCACCAGAGGGTGAAATGGTCCCGGTCGCAGTGGCGCAATATCGGGCCGGCCAGGATCAGCGGCAAGGAAGAGGAAGTGGTCATTGGCGGGTTCTGCAGCCTCTCAGGAATGAAAAAAGGTGAATCCACAGGGTAAACAAGTGCTTTGGCTTTGAAAAGGCCCTAAAATGTGAAGCCTTGTTAATGATGTAAAGCAGCTGTGCCAAGGCGATAGCGGTAGGCATTGATATCCCTGAGTCTTGTGACACCACAGCCAACTTGGCATATCTGCCGCCTCAACGCCTTTGCAGGTTTTCGGATAATAGACGAATGAAAAGCACCCGGATGGGAATGGATGGCATATTTGGTCGAACCGGTGGCCTGGCGGCGGCCGATCAACTGGCGTTGCTGCGGGTTTTGGGGTTGCTGCTGCAACTGGGGCTGACCCTGCTCGGCAGCGATGCCTTTGGCCTGACGCTGCAGCCTGAACCCTTGTGGTGGGTGTTTGGGCTGGAAAGCGCCTATCTGGCCTTGACCCTGTGGCTGCGTCATCCCCTCTATCGCCAGAGTGCCGGTATCTTTATCGCCCTGTTGCTGGATACCCTGTTTTGGATCTCCTGGCTGTGGTTTTCCGGTGGGGCCACCAATGCCTTTATTTCGCTGCTGCTGGTGCCGATTGCGCTGGCGGCGGTCACCTTGCCCGCCTGGGGCAGTTGGAGCCTGGCGGCGCTGTCGACCCTGGCCTACAGCCTGATGATCTTGAGCTTGCCGGAAGGGCATATGCGCCATCACGGCATGGATATGAGCTCTCACTTCCTGGGGATGTGGCTTAACTTTGTGGTATCGGCACTGGTGTTGACCACCAGTGTCGCTCTGATAAGCCGTCGTCTGCGGCGCCAGGATACCGAGCTTGGTTGGCTGAGGGAAAATCAGCTGCGGCAGGAACAACTGCTGGCGTTGGGCACAGCTTCGGCGCAGATGGCACACCAGTTGGCAACGCCGCTGGCGAGCCTGAGATTACTGCTGGATGAAGCCATGGAAGAGGGCCTGGATGCCGAGGCGCAGGCGCAAATGGGCCAAGCACTGTCCCGCTGTGAAGTCACTCTCAATGAACTGCGCCGCGCCACCGAATCGATTCGTGAACGTCGCCGCCAGGCCGTGACATTGGCGGCACTGGGGCAAAATATGCGCCAGCAACTCATGCTGTTGATGCCCGAGGTGGATTTCAGCCTCACCCTGCCCGCAGGCCTGACTGAACGTGAAATTATCACAGATGCCAGTCTGTTGCCGGCGCTGCTGGCGCTGGTGGATAACGCCGCCAAGGCCAGCCTCAACAATACAGGCGAGCCTAAGGTTGAAATTGGCTTCGACTCCCTAGGTGACACTCGGCTTGAAATTAACATCAAGGATTATGGCCGCGGTATAGAGGCGCATCTCTTGGGCGAGCTTGGGCTGATGCCGGTGGCGAGCCGCACAGGTATGGGGGTTGCCGTGCTCTTGAGTCACGCCAGCCTGGAGAAGCTGGGGGGCGAACTGGTGCTGCACAACGGCCCACAGGGCTGTGAGGCGCGTATCAGTCTGCCCTTATTGCCGGTTTCTGCCGGTAAAGGAGATGCGGCATGAAGCGGTTATTGATAGTCGAAGATGACCTGGCGCTGGCTGCCATTCTGAAACGGCGTATGCAGCGGCATGATTTCGAGTGCTGCCATGCAGAAGATGCCAGCCAAGCACTGCTCAGTGCCCGTAGCTGGCAGCCGAGCCATGTGCTGCTGGATATGAAATTGGCGCAAAGCAACGGCCTCAACCTGATAGTGCCGCTGCGAGCCAGCTTGCCCAAGGCCTGTATTGTGCTGCTAACAGGCTTTGCCAGCATAGCCACTGCGGTGGAGGCGGTGAAACTGGGGGCAGACAACTATCTGGCCAAGCCGGCCGACACCCGGACACTGCTGGCGGCACTCAAAGTCGAGCCTAAATCCCACACGGCTTCATCCCTACCTGATGAAACCCCGCTGCACCCCAAGCGCTTGGAGTGGGAACATATTCAGCAGGTACTCAATGCCAATAAGGGCAATGTCTCGGCCACCGCCCGCCAATTGGGAATGCATCGCCGCACCCTGCAACGCAAGCTGGCCAAGAAGCCAGTTGCTTAAAAAAATCCCGGCCTTTCGAGACGAGAAAAGGCCGGGGCAGGTTCAATTGCAGTGGAAATCTCAACGGCCTGCGGGAGCACGGTGAGGATGAACCCTTAAGCGGGCAACCGGGGCGCCCTTAAAAACGGTACTCGCCCATGACCCAGGCGTTGAGACCGGGTTGTGGCAAGCGCTCGCCAACGGCGATATCACCGCCCATTACCCGGTTATAACCGGCGAGATGATCGACATATTCTCTGTCCAGCAGATTATCGACCCCGGCCTTGAGCATAAAGCTGTCACCGCGGTAACCGGCCGCCAGATTCACCAAGCCATAGCCTGCAGTTTCCTGCTCCAGCTGAGTGGCCGAGACCTTATCCTGGGCGGCAACTGCTACTGTCTCCAGGCGGGCAAACCAGCTGCCCTGATCCCAGTTGAGTCCTAGAGTCAGGTTGGGTGGGGCGATACGGTAAAGCTTGTCTTCCACGTCGCGGCGCTCACCATAGGTATAGGCTGCCTGCAGATCCAGGCTCCACTGTTCATGCAACTGCCAGTGGGCATTGACATCCATGCCGTAGAGCAGGGCGTCGGTATTGCTGAACACCAAAGTGTTGGCATCGCCGGCGGCGATAACGGCAGGATCATCCGTGGGCAGGCCCTGAATATAGTTGTCTATCCTTTGGACAAATACCCTAGGGGTCAGGTTGAAATCCTGACGGTGTAAATCCAGCCCCAGCTCCAGTTGCCAGGCGGTTTCCAGCTCCAAGTCCATCTGGCCCACATAGGTTCGGCCATCGGCCAGGCCACCGGTGGACTGCATCGGCACCCAGAGATAGCGCTGTTGATAGCTGGCACTGGCCTGTTTACGCGCCAGGCCGATTATGGCATCCAGCTCACTGTCGATTTCAAAGCGGCCGTTGATCACCAAGTCCAGCCCGGTATCGTTTTGGCTGCGATCGGCCTGATTGAATCTGTCCATCAGGGTCTTGATTGCCGGTTTCATCGCCGCCATAGAGTGACTCACGGGATCGGCATCAAACCTGTAGTGTTTCACCCGGCTACCCAGTTGCCAGCTCCACCGGCCAAAATCCTGCTGCCATTGGGCGTAGAGGCTGTAAACACTGTCGTTGACACCGTTGAAGTTATCCACCCGGAACTTGCTGTTGCTGGGGTCTGTCACCACAGTGTCGTGTTCGGCATGGCGCCAATCCAAGCCAAATTCCCAGCTGTCTTTCGCCATTTGCCAATGGCCGTCGAAACTCTTGGAGTCGGCTATGGTGTAGCGTGGTGCCATGGTAGGCATTTTCATCCGTAGGCTGAAGTTGTCCATGCCGTGGCGGGCATCGCTGTAGCCCAGATGCCAGCGCGTTTGCCAATCGGCCAGCAGGTGCTCACCACTGAGCTTGAATCTGTCGGTGCGGATATAGTCGATATCCATCGGCAGCGCCGGGGTGGCGGCATCTGTGGTTTCCAGATGCTGGAACGAGAAGGCTATCGACTCGTCATCGGCGTTGCTGTCGGCCAGGTTGAACCTGTATTCACCGCCGAACACCTGCTTGTCGTAGACCCCTGGCAGCAGTCGGTGGTTATCGCCGCTCTCGGGCACATCATTGCCCTTGAACAAGTCGCCATACAGCATGAGTGCCTGCCGCTCGCCGCCGAAGTTGCTCTTGACGCCGATGCGGCTCTGCTCGCCATTGTGCTGGTATTGGCCGCTGACCAGGCCGCTGATCTCATCGAAACGAGCCTGGGACTCCACTACCCGGATGCTGCCACCCAAGGTATCGACGCCGCTGGCGACCGGGGCTATGCCGCGATCCAGCTCTAACTGCTCAGTGATCACAGGTACGGCATAGCTCAGGGGGGTATCCATGGCGTTGGGACCGGCACCGGCCATGCTCATGCCGCCGACCTGGGTTTCGACTCTATCGCCAAAGAGGCCACGATACTGGGCTATGCCGGTTAGTGGACCGTTACTGTTGACGTTGGCGCCGGGCAGTGACTTGAGCAGACCACTGATATCGGCCTTGGGCGCGGTGGCTTCTGGCGAGGTCTGCAGCACGCTGCTCTGTACGCTGCCGCGCACCACCAGCACTTCCATGGGAGAATCACTGGCCTTGGCGGCTGAGCCCAGACCGATTATTGGCAGTAAAGCCAGAGCGAGAGGAGAAGGTGAAAAGCGCATATCTTATTGATTTTGGTTGTTTTGAATGACCCATTTTGGGTCTTGTGCGCGGATGGGGCAAAGCTAAACAGCCAAAGTGCGACAAGCTGTCGCACCCGGGATAGGGTCAAACCAAGGGGGTGAACTTAATCAGTTCGGCAATACTGTGAACACCAAGCTTTTTCATGATCTTGGCGCGATGTACTTCTATGGTTCGCAGCGATAGATAGAGAGCTTCGGACATCTGTTTATTGGTCATTCCCTGCACCAGCAGCTGCAGTACCTGCTGCTCCCTCTCGGTCAGGGTGGCGTATTTCTGCTGCAGTTGCTGCTGTTCATGGGTCTTGAGGCTGTAGTCGAAGGCTTTTTCGATGGCGGCGGCCAGCGCCTTGCCGGCAACCGGTTTCTGGAAAAAGTCGCAGGCTCCCTGACGAAAGGCATCAACGGCCATCGGCAGATCGCCATGGCCGGTGAGAAAGATGATCCCCAAGGGGCTGTTGGCCTCCAATAATCTCTGCTGTACCTGCTGGCCGGTGAGTTCCGGCATGCGGCTGTCGAGGATTACGCAGCCAGGCGCCTCCAATTCGGCGGCCTGGAGAAATGCCTGGCCGCTGTCAAAGGCTTGCAGCCGGTAACCGAACTGGCTCAGCATAAAGCCGAGTGAATCCCGAACGGCGGCATCGTCGTCCACCAAATAAAGCTCTGTGTCAGTCACATACTTGCCTCTCTCGAGTGAATAAGCCAATCCTAATCTTTGTCGCGACTGGGCTCAAACCCGGTTGTTGGCTTTTAGAGCCAGATCACTGAGGTGTTGGCCGACATTTGCCCTCCATCAAGTTATTTTTTCGCCGTCTGTATTAGCTTATCTTCATGGATGAAAGGGGAGTTGGAATGGCCAGAATATTAATCTTGATACTGTTGTTGGGGGCCGGGTGTGCTTCGGCTTCGGCGCAACTGTATGAACCGGCGACCGATGCCGAAATGGGTGACGAGCCCATAGAGGCTGTGTTCCGTGTCGGGGTACTGGCCAATCACGGGGTTGCCCAGGCAAAAGAGAGATGGCGCCCCATGATGCGTTATCTCAGCCAACAGCTGCCCGGCAATCGTTTCGAGGTGGAGCCGCTGACCTTTGATCAAATGAGCCAGCAACTGCTGGAGCACAGGATCCACTTTATTGTGACCAACCCGGGGCAGTATCTTAGCCTCAGCAGCAAGCTGCCCCTGTCCTGGCTGGCCACCATGCGCAGCCGTAAGCATCAGGGAACCACCTTTGCCATCAGCTCGGCGATCATAGTGCGGGCCGACAGCCCGGTGCGTAATATTGAGGAGCTGCGCGGCGCCACTGTGGTGGCCAGCGATCCTCAGGCGCTGGGAGGATATCAGGCGACAGTAGGCTTGCTGAATAAGCGTGGCTTTGCCGCCAAGCGTTTTTTCGGTGAGGTGCGTTTTCTGGGGTTTCCGCTGGAGCCTCTGGTTTACCAGGTGCGTGACCGCACAGTGGATGCCGCCATCACCCCCTTCTGTACCCTGGAAGAGATGGTGGAAACCGGCTTGGTGCAGCGCCAGGACTATCGGGTGATCAACGGCGTCAAGCCCGAGGGCTATGACTGTGAAACCAGCAGTGCCCTCTATCCCAACTGGTCATTTGCCGCCTCGGACCTGGTGCCCAGCCATATCACCCAGGCGGTGACCCGGGCGCTGTTCGACTTGCCTTCCGACTCTGAAGCGGCGATCAAGGCCGACACCATGGGCTGGACAGCTCCTATCAGTCAGCTCAAGGTGATCAAACTGTATGAGGAGCTGGATCTCCACGGCGGTCCACCCCCTTTGTATGAAGCTGCCATCGACTGGGTACGCAAGAACAAGGAGTGGGGCGGAGCGCTGCTGTTACTGTTTCTGATCTCCACTCTCTACCACCTGTGGCTGGAGTACAAGTTCCGCCAGAAGAGTGAATTCTTGCTGGCAACAGAGCGACAACTGCGGGATAAAGAGTTGCAACTGGAACGAATGCAGAGTGCCGCTATTCTGGGCGAAATTGGCGCCGGGCTGGCGCATGAGCTCAACCAGCCGATTGCCGCCATTACCCAATACAGCGAAGGCGCCATGATGGTGCTGGAGCAGCGCGCCGCCGAGGGCTGTGGCGAGCGCGCCGATGCCATGCGTGAGGTGCTGACCAAGATCAATAATCAGTCTATCCGCGCTGGGGCCGTGGTGCATCGTATTCGCGGCTTGTTGCGTCGGCGCCGGGCAGAATCTGAGCCTGTGGTGATAGAGTCGCTGCTCAGGGATGCACTGGCGCTGTTTCAGCGGCCGATGGAGCAGCAGGGCGTCGAGCTCAAAATAAGTCGTCGCGGGCCGGAGCGGCCATTGCTGGGGGATGCAGTGGGGCTGAGTCAGATGCTGGTTAACTTGCTGAAAAATGCCATGGATGCCCTGGATGCGGTATCGGGTAAACGGGAGATCCAACTCAAACTCGACTATCAGGCCGCGCCCCCAGCCGCCGGGACCAAGGGAGAGTGGTTGCTGTTGGAACTCTTGGATACAGGCACGGGGTTGAGCGCCTCGGCGGCGGAATTAATGCTGTCTTTCGCCACCACCAAGGAGGATGGATTGGGGCTGGGATTGGCTATCTGCCGCGACGTGGTGACCCAGCATAATGGTCATCTGGAGCTGGAAAACCGCCGCGAGTGCCGCGGCTGCCGAGTGCGGGTGTGGCTGCCTCTGGGGGCAACAGCCCTGAGCGAATAAAAGCCCAGAGCGAATAGAAAGCCCGGCGCTAATCCAGGCAACGCTGCGCAAGAATGGGCTCGGTTCAAATCAACGGAAAGCGCCGCTCAAATGTCTGAAACCTGTCGGCCAGAAAATCTATCACCCGCCGCACCTTGAAGCTGGGGTAGTCGGTATGCAGGTACAGGATTTGCAGCGGCACAGTTTCGCATTGCTGGGGCGAAAAAAGGTTAATCAGCCGCCCGGCATGCACATCTTCGGCGACATCCAACCAGCTCTTGAAGGCGATACCCTGGCCCTCCAGGGCCCAGTCGCGAATGACGGCGCCATCATTGGCTATTCGCCTGCCTTTCACCTCGACGGCCAATGGGTTACCGGCTTCCGTGAAGCCCCAGCGTTGCCAAGGTTCACCGCCACGATTGAGTATCAGCACCTTATGCTGGCTCAGTTCATGGGGCGTCTTGGGCCGACCATATTGGGCCAGATACTCAGGCGAGGCCACCGCCACCCTGTGCACATACAATAGATGCCGCCGCATCAGGCTTGAGTCGCTCAAATGGCCGTACCTCAGCGCCAGGTGAACATTCTGGCCGATGAGATCTGTCAGCTGATCGCCGAAGAAATACTGCAGTGACAACTCGGGCGCCCCGGCCATCAGTTGGTCCAGCCAGGGACGTATCAGGCTGCGGCCCAAGTCCGAAGGCAGTGCCAACCTGACTTCCCCTTTGAGCTCACCGCGGCTTTCCGCCAACGCCATGGCGGCGTTGTCCAAAAGCCCCATCGCCTGACGGGCGGCATCGACAAACACTTGTCCCTCTTCGGTGAGCTGCAGTCGCCGGGTGGAGCGGGCAAACAACTGGCTGCCCAGCTTCTTTTCCAGCCGCTGCAGTGCGGCACTGGCGGCGGCCGGGGTCATGCCCAGCTCGCGTCCGGCGGCAGACAGGCTCTGAAGTTCGGCCACCCGTAAGGCCAGTTGCAGATCATTGAGATGATACATTCAAAAATTATTTGAAAATAAGTTAAGTAATAGCCCAATTATCAATCAAGTTCGAAAGATAGACAATGAGCCTGTGAAGTGTTCCGGCGAGCTCGCCATTCAGTCATCAGGAGTTTCATATGTCACTGTTCGTTCCATATTCCCTCAAGGGATTGTATCTGTCCAATCGGGTGGTCATGGCCCCCATGACGCGTTCGCGCACCAGTCAACCGTGCAATATTCCCAATGCCATGATGGCGGAATACTACCGTCAGCGCGCCTCGGCAGGGCTTATCATCACAGAAGCCACCCAGATTTCCGACGATAGCCAGGGCTATTCCTTTACACCCGGGATCTACACCCAAGAGCAGCTGCAGGGGTGGCGTTTGGTTACCCGCGCCGTGCATGACGCCGGGGGACGAATCTTCAATCAGCTTTGGCATGTTGGCAGGGTGTCTCACCCCGTATTCCAGAAGGGAGAAGCGCCGATAGCCCCTTCGGCCATAGCACCGACGGCGACTCAGGTGTGGGTTTCAAACGGCAGTGATGGCGGCCAGATGGTGGATTGTCCGGAACCCAGAGCCATGACCCAGGCTGATATCGACCGGGTTGTGAATGATTTTGCCAATGCCGCAGTCAATGCCGTTGAAGCGGGTTTTGATGGCATTGAGGTACATGGTGGCAACGGTTATCTGATCGATCAGTTTCTGCGGACCAACTCCAATAAGCGTAACGATGCTTACGGCGGCACTAAGGCCAACAGAGTGCGTTTCCTGCTGCAGGTGGTAGATGCCATCGCCGAACGCATAGGCCCGGAGCGGGTGGGGATTCGCCTGGCGCCCTATGTCACCTTTAAGGATATGGCTTGCCCGGAAATCGTCGACACCATACTCCTGGCGGCAGCCGAGCTTAACAAGCGAGGAGTCGCTTATCTGCACTTGTCTGAAGCCGATTGGGACGATGCTCCTGAGATTCCCGAAAGCTTTCGTCGCAGCCTGCGTCATGCCTTTCCAGGCTGCATCATGGTTGCCGGTCGCTACGATCTTGAGCGCGCCGAAACAGTATTGGAGCAAGGCTATGCCGATCTAGTGGCCTTTGGCCGCCCCTTTATCTCCAACCCGGATCTGCCCAAACGTTTACAGCTCGGTAAGCCGCTGGCGCCGCTCGGCACGGGCCCACTGTTTGGAGGCGGCGCCGAGGGATACACAGATTATCCGGCGTTGCAGCCTCTTGAGGTGGGTCAATGAAGCGGGAAAGCCCGGCGATCAATGCGTCTCGGGCCGTGAGCCGCGCCGCCATTTGGCCGGCCTTGCTCTGTAGCGCTCTGGCCTTAAGTGCTGCATCAGTAGTGGCCAGACCGGCTGCTTTGGCAACAAACCTGCCAGTGCCCAAGGTTCTGTTGACAGATGGCAGTCAGGCTGAGGCCGAGATTGTTCAGGCGGCCCGTCTTTACGCCGCATTTTGGAACAGTGGCGATCCGGCCTTTGCCCGTGCAGCCCTGAGTGAGCACTTTGTCGATCGTACACTGCCAAGCGGGCGGCCCCAGGGACTTGGCGGGGTATTACAGGCATCAGAGGGCTTCAGACAGGCGGTGCCGGATCTCAGCGCTGAGATTGAGCATCTCCTGGTGGCCGATGACTATGTCACTGTGCGTCTGAGGTTTCGTGGTCATTTCAGTGGCCAATTTGGCGAACAGCAGGGTCAGGGGCAGGCGATAAATTTTCAGTCGGTGGATCTCTACCGGGTTAAGCAAGGCCGTATTACAGACAACTGGCATCTGGAAGACTATCAGAGTCTTTTCTCCCAGATGAATCTCAAGCCTTAAGGAGCAAAGAGTATGCATTCACGCAGACAATTTTTAATGGCCGGCGGCGCTCTGGCTGCCGGTTTGGGTCTAAGTCAAACCGCCGTGGCCGCTGGTGGTATGAGCACGCCCATGTTGCTTCCAGGGGCTGCGGCCGCTGATGGCAAAAATAACCCAGCAGGCAAGCGCCATTTCTGGCCCAATGGTGAGCGCCTGGTTATCTCCATCTCAATGCAGTTTGAAGCGGGAGCCCAAGGGGCAAATGCCGAAGGGCCGTTTCCCCCCATGGAGCCGGGTTATGTTGATACCATCACGCCGACTTGGTACGCCTACGGCATGAATGAGGGGATCCCTCGGCTTTTGCGACTGTGGGACAAACACGGTATCAAGGTGACGTCGCACATGGTGGGGCGGGCTGCCGAACTGGCTCCTGAGCTTGCCAGAGCCGTGGCCGAGCATGGTCATGAGATCTCCGGCCATGGTCAGAGTTGGACGCCGCAGTACAGCATGAGTGAAGCCGAAGAGCGCGGCTCCTATGAGCAGAGTATTGCCACTCTGGAGCGGATCACCGGCCAGCGGCCGTTGGGGTTCAACGCCTTTTGGATGCGGCATACCCCCAAGACGCTGGAGATACTGCAGCAGCTCGGTTTTATCTACCACATAGATGATCTGGGCCGCGACGAGCCGTCGCTGATCCCTGTCAAAGGAAAGCCGTTTGCCGTGGTGCCCTATAGCCTGCGCAACAACGATATAGGCCGCTTCGGCGGCAATACAGCCATGACAGCCGCGGCCTTCCTGCAGGAACTCAAGGATGAATTTGACTGCCTTTATCTCGAAGGGGCAGACCGCAGACGCATGATGTCCATCAGTGTTCACGACAGGATAGGCGGTGCCCCCGGAATCGTCAGCGCACTCAATTCCTTCCTCGAGTATGCCAAGTCTCATGCAGATGTAGGTTTTATGCGTAAGGATGAGATTGCCAGGTGGGCCTTGAGCCAAAACGATGTGCCGCTTAATCCGCCGCGACGCTTCCCGGCAGGCTAGGTGGCCCTGCAGATAACGCCTTCCATCGAGTCTAAAGCCACCATCCCGGGCTCAGTTTGAACCGGGATGGTGGCTTTGTGGATTGAGATCAGCGCAGTGCGCTTAGGGTTTGCCACTGACGGCGGCCGAATTCCAGCACCACACCTACAGCCAGACCGGCGGCGGCATTGACGGCCAGGCTCACCACAGCGGTCGCCAGGATAACAAAGATACAGAAAGGCTTGCCGTCCAAGAGGCGTTTGGACCAGGCCAACTGCAAGCCGGCGGTGGACAGCAGACTACCGAGAATAGCCAGCGGAATAAGGCTCAGCAGCCAGGCCACGTTTTCCCCCCAGGAGAGGGCTATTAGCAGGCAACTGCCGCCGAAGATCAGCGGCGCCCATAGGTGGCGGGCACCGAAATGGTATTGCACCGCCAACCCACCGGCACCGTGGCACATGGCCGAAGCACCGAAGGGGCTCAGCAGCAGATTGGCCAGGCCAGAGCTGGTGGCAAAGGCCTTGGGGCTGAAACGCTTGCTGTCTTCGGGGAACTTCTCTTTGGCCATTACTGAGGTGGCGATAACGGCATTGGTCAAAGTCAACGCCAGTTGCGGCAGCACCAACAGGGTCGCCGCGGCGCCCCAGTCATTTAACTCGGGCCAGCTCAAGTGCCAAGGCGTGTTGTTGAACACAAAGCTGCTGTCGCTGCCGCCTTGCTGGTATTGCCACAGCATGCCGAGGGCAATCACCAAGGGCATGGCCAGATAGCGCAGCGGGATAAAGCGGGCAAAGAAAATCAGTGCGAAGGCGCCGAATCCCAGCACAGGCTCGTCGGCCATCATCTTGAAACCCATCCACAACAGCTGCAGCCCTATGGCCAGTTGGATACCGACACTGACAGCCTGGGATATTTGCCGCGACAGCCAACTGATGGCGCCGGAGGCCGCCAGTACCAGCAGTATTACTCCCATCAGCATGGCGCTGGCTTGCATCATGCTGGGTGTCAGCCCCTGGGCGATGACCAGGGCGGCAATCACCTTCATGGGTTGCACGGGAATGGGGCGGCGATAAAACAGGGCTGTGGCCAGGGCAAAGAGACCGAAACCGAGAAAAATGCCTTGGGGAGAAAACTGATTCAGGGCGATCAGCCCAAGCACCAGAGGAAGAAAGGTTCCCAGATCGGCAAAGGCGCCGCTGAGCTCACCCAGGGAGCGGTTTAATGAGGAAAAAGTCTTGCCTTTTGTTGTCATTGCACTTGCCACAGAAAAGGATGCCCAGACAACGCAAGAAAAATGCCATTTTTTGTAGGGAGTTGCATCATCAATGACCCGAATTTACCGTCATAGTCTAATTCAGTGTAGTGCCGCTTGGACACTTTGGCCCGATTCTGGGTCTAAATGTCTTTTTTGGGGATAAGTGGCATCTCGTTTGGAGAGTACCAGATGAGAGAGTGGCAGATGAGAGAGTAACAGATGAGAGTGACCGGCTCCCGGGAGGCAGGGAGATGCGGGAGCCGGTCTTCAGGGCTTGCCTGAATCTGCTCAGCGGGCGTGGCGGACGCCGCCTTTGTGCTTCATGGGGTCGCCCTCATAGCCCAGCGCCTGCCAGTCGAGGCGGTCACCGCCATTGTGGCAGTCGGCGCACTTGAGCGCTTCACTCTTGGGCGAGACCATGTGGTTGATACGCCACCACATTTCGGTTTGAGCAAAGCCGTACTGACCGCTATAGCTGATGCCCTTGGCCTGCATGGGCTCGCTGGCGGCCATCCCTAAGCGAATCGCCTTATCCCAGTCAAACTCAGACCAGAAACCGCCCTTGCCATAGGTCTTGGGATTGAGCAGCATCTTGTTGACCTTGTCGTACACCTGCTTGCCTGTGTGCACCTTGAAGGGGTAGATCTTCGCCTTGGGATCCTGAATGTCACCCAGGGGGAAGGTCAGACGGGTGACCTGCTCGGGATCCATCTTGTCACCGGCCATATAGGCATCGGCGCGGCCGTTGTACCAGGCGTAGCTGGGCTTGACCATCTTGCCCCAAACGAAGCTGCCCTTTTTCTTGGCGTAGCTGTGACGACCATATTGATCCAGGCTCTCTTCCCTGTCTTCACCGGCAGTTGACCAGTCCCAGTGCAGCTTGGTGGGTTCATGGCGGGCAAAGAAGGGAATGTGGCAGGTCTGACAGGCCACAGTGGCTGCGTGCTTGTTTAGCTGTTTGTTGCCGTGTGGCGCACTGTCGTGGCAATTGTCACAGCCGATATGATCTTCACCACCTGGGGACACCCCCATGGCGTTACCGCTGATCATATGTTTCTGGGTGGTGTGGCAGTCCTGACACTGGAAGTCGTTGCCGTCGCTGTCCATATGCACATCCGTGGCCTTGTCCGGGTAGGCCATGGAGGAGTCGAGATCGCCATGCTTGACCGCATCTCCGCCGCCACCATAGAAGTGGCAGCTGCCGCAGTTATCCCGCACCGGCTTGCCGACATTCTGGGCGACCCGCAGCAGATCCACCGTCTTGAATACCTCTCCGGCCGCGACGGGATCTTTAACATAGGTGCCCGTGGTGTCATGGCACACCAGGCAGTCCACCTTGGTCTTGTCCTTGAAGTCGAAGCTGTTGTCTTTCCAGCCGTAACCGGCATGGCAGCCTGTACAGCGTGGTTCGTTACCGGCGATGGAAACACAGAAGTTGTTGATGGAGTTTTTCTTGCCCCGTTTGACTGTGCGTCCGGGCAGTTCCTGCCCCAGCTCCCAGGTCCAGTGGGATGACAGCATAAAGTCATCGGCGTCCTTTTCATGGCACTCAAGACAGGCCTGGGTCACTTCCGAGCCTGTGTTGAAGGGGCCCTTGAGCACCTCTTTGTGGGGGCCGCCGGCCTGGGCTGGGCTCAGGAGGCCGAGCCAGAGTGCCGTGGCTATAAATGGCAGATAAAATGTTTTCATCTGTGTTCCTCCCTAGAAATTCACTGTCAGTGAGGCGTTGATATCCAGCGCCGTATCCACCACAGGCAATAGCGAATAGGCGCTGCCGTCCAGCACATCATCCACCTTCACAGGTGCACCCACGGGCGTGCCGGAACCTGTGTATTCATAGTCGTAGTAGAGCCCCGCCAGCTTGATAAACATCCTGGGGTTGATGTCGAAGATGTAGTAGGCCTCGGCCACATGGCCGCGGGTGGCCAGCTTGCTGCCGACCGGGTCGTCCTGGGCCTGGGTGAAGGGCGTCCAGTACTTGGAGCCATAGTTGTATTCCAGACCGAACTTGCCGTAAGGCGCCGGGATCTGCATGCCGATATAGATGCCGTAACCATCGTGGGAGGCATCGGACTCGGCGCTGGATGGCACCATCAGCAGTTCATCGCCACTGCTGTTGAGCTCTGCCTGGAACACGGCGTCGGTCAACATGCCGCCGAACATGCCGGCGTTGCCGTTGCTCTCGCCGCGGGTCCAGCCGAAGGAGGCAAACAGCTTGAGATCGTCATCGGACTCATAGGCATAGCCCAGGCCGCCCAGGTACATGTCGCCTATGACCCCGCTGGGTTGCACCCGGGTAACAAAGTTGAAGTTGTCGAATTTCTGCAGATCGCTGTAGAGGGTGGGGGCGAAAATCCCGGCCAACTCGTTGGGGAAGGCCATGGTGCCCTTGAAGCCGTCGTTGATGTCCCGCGCGGCAAACAGGGTCAGTTGCAGGAAGTGGTTACCGTCGTTGATCACATCAATGTTGAAACCGCCCAGATGGGTGTCCTTGCTGACGGTATCGCCATAAAGCTCGCCATTGCCCCATTGGGACTCAAAGCCTTGACCGTAACAGAAACGCACCACTTGGCCTTCTATCCCGGTGAGCTCTCCAAGCTTGTAGCCCAGAGTGGCGCCGTCAAAGTTGAAGTTGACCAGGTGCCCGGAAGGGATGCCGCCACGTTTTTCATTTTCCCGGTAGTGGCTCGGCGGGCCATAGGTGGAGGGACGACGGCCGACAGACAGATAAAACTCGCTGCCGCCGATGTTTTTCCAGTCAAAGTAGGCGCGCTCGACCCGCAGCCAGTCGCCACTGGGGTTGCCTGAGTTGGTGCCGTCCATGGTGAAAGAGCGCCAGGAATCAAACACCTGCACACCGGTGGAATCGCCCCAGTCCTTGAACATGGTCAGGCGTCCGGCAAAGCTGACGTTGTCCCATACCTTGGCCTTGATATCGAGCCGCAGCCGGGTGGTGTAGAAGATGTCATTGTCTATGTCGCCACTGCTATAAGGCGCCAGCACATAGGGCATAACGCCCTGCAGTTGTCCCTGGGCAAAGGCGTTGGCCAGCTCAGGGTTGGCGGCCATCATCTTGCCAAGGGGCGAGGTGGGATCCATGGGGTTGCCCAGTTCGCCGGCCATGGCTTTGGCGCCGAAGTTGTTGAAGTCCATCTTGATCGCCGGATGCCAGGTGACATTGCCATAGTGCAGCGAGTGGGCTCGGGTACGAAAGTCGCCGCTGATCTCCAGCCGATCGAGCGCCGTGTGCCGCTCTGTCTTGTCCACCCGGCTGTTGAGTATATCCAGCTCTTCGGTGATCTCCTGCAGTTGCTGTTTAAGCTCGCGGATCTTGGTGCTGTCATCCAGTTCCCCGGCCTGGAGCTGGGGGCTGCCGAGCAGAGCCAAACCCAGAGCCTGGGCCACCGCCAGTGCGATAAGAGTACGCATAGTTGATTCTCCTGACCGGCCTTGCCGGTCGTTTTCAGGCAGCAAGCAGCCCTGGGGTAACCCCATACTTGGCTTACTGACTGTTAATGAGTTAAGTGATTACGCGCTATCAACCGCAGGTCTGGGGTTGATCCGAGTCGGCGGCATGGTCGTACAGGAACTGTTGAATATCCTTGAGTTCCTGCTCAGTTAAAGGCTGAAACGCCTCGGGTTTGGCTTTGTGTTTGTCTCTGGCGAAGAATCTGTCCCATTGGCTCATGGTCTTGCTCATGGGAGTCAGTTCGCCGCCTATGCCTGCTTTGCTGTGACACTCTTTACAGACTTTCTTGTACAGGTGTTTGCCTTTCTTGGGGTTGCCGCCGTCGGCTGCGGTGGCGCCTGTGGCCAATGCACAGGCTAAAAGCAGAAGGCCGAGTTTGCTGCTGGTGTTCATCATCTATTCCTCTGGGGTGACCGCCCGCTCCGTTAATGGGCTGTTGTTTTATGTGTCCTTGCGGTTGTCAATTTAGCAATCCTGAGGTGCGTCAGCTTTGAACTGGATCACCTTCATAAAAATAATCTAATTGATAAAAATATCATTGAAATAAATCTAATGAATTGGGTGGTTTTATACTTGCAATGTATTGATTTATTTGTTTTTAATCTTTATCTGTTGACCTGTTAGAGAAGCCGTGAGTGGGATTTATAGCGGTTTTTTAGGCGTGATCAGCTTAACGTTTGTGAATATTTGTCGCGGCTAAAGTTGCATTTGTTAACTCTTGGAGTGCATCTACAGACTCTTTTCTCATCAATCTGGGGCAGGATTCCCTTCACACTTTCACGCCCTTTCCGGCGTCTTTGCGGGGGCTGGATCACACTCGCTCCCCCTATGTGGTTTACCACAATACCCACAGAAATTTAATGGGTAAACAATGAGCTCAAGCCGCTGTAGTCAAGCGGAATCCAATTCAAACAATAACCTGTGTGAGCGACCTTTTCCCAAGGGGGAGAGGATGGAGGTAACCATGATAGAGCTTGATAGGCGCACCTTTCTGAAAGGGGCTGGAGCCGGAGGGGCAACCTGTGCCCTGGCCGGAGTTCTGCCCGGTTCGCTGGCGGCTTTGGGGCGTAGCCCACTGACCGGCAGTGCCACTGAAATTGCCAGTATGTGTGAGATGTGTTCAACCCGTTGCCCGATTTCGGCGCGGATTGTTGATGGCAAAAACGTCTTTATCAGCGGTAACAAAGAAGCCAAATCATTCGGCGGCAAGGTCTGTGCCCGTGGTGGCGCCGGTCATAGTCTGCTGTACGATCCACAAAGGATCGTCAAACCACTCAAGCGCGTCGGTGAGCGCGGCGAAGGCAAGTGGGCCGAAATCAGCTGGCAGGAAGCCTATCAAACCATCGCCAGCAAGCTGAATCAAATCAAGGCCGAGCATGGCCCTGAAGCCGTGGCGTTTTCCTCCAAGTCAGGCTCGCTGTCCGGACACCTGTTCTATTTGGGGCAGGCTTACGGCAGCCCCAACTCCTTTACCCATAACACCACTTGCCCAGGCGGTTATGTGGTCGCCGCCAAGGCGATGTTCGGTACCAAGGTGAAGCGGGATCTCTCCAACTCCAAGTACATCATCAACTTCGGTCATAACCTCTATGAGGGGATCAATATGTCCGAGACCCGAGGTCTGATGAAGGCCCAGGCCGACAAAGGCGCCAAGTTGGTGGTGTTTGAACCCAGGTTCTCTGTGGTGGCCGATAAGGCCGATGAGTGGTATGCCATTCGTCCCGGCTCGGATGTGGCCGTGGCCCTGGCGCTGTGCCATGTGCTGATTGCCGACAACCTTTATGACAAGGCCTTTATCGAGCGCTATGTTGAAGGTTTTGAGGCCTTTGCCGCCGAGGTTAAAGCCTACACCCCTGATTGGGCTGAGAAAATTTCCGACGTACCCGCCGCAGATATCCGCCGTATTGCTCATGAGTATGCCGCCGCTGCACCCCATGCCGTGGTCGACTTTGGCCACAGATCTACCTTCACTCCGGAAGAGTTCGATATGCGCCGGGCGCTGTACGCCGCCAACGTGCTGATCGGCAACCTGGAGCGTAAGGGTGGCCTCTACATGGGTAAGAAGGCCGGCAGCTACAACAAGTTTGCCGGTGAGGCTGTGGCCCCTGAGCTGGGTAAGCCGGGCGTCAAACTGCCCAAGCCGCAAGCCAAACGCATCGACCAGATGGATGAGCAGTTTGCCATGGCCTGGTCCGGCGGTGGTATCTATCAGTCAATCATAGATGCGACTCTGGAAGCCAAGCCTTACCAACTGCGAGCCTGGGTCATGAGCCGCACCAACCCCATGCAGACCATGACCGACCGCGCCAAGGTGGTTGAGAGCCTGAAGAAGATGGAGTTTGTGGTTTCCTGTGATGTCTATATTAGTGAAACCGCCGCCTGGGCCGACATCATACTGCCCGAGTGTACTTATCTGGAGCGGGATGAAGAGGTGGCCGACAAGTCCGGCAAGAACCCGGCCTACTACCTGCGTCAGCAAGTGGTGGATGTGATTGGCGATGCCAAGCCTTCCTGGCAAATTTTCCGTGAACTGGGCATAGAGATGGGCCTGGAGCAGTACTATCCCTGGGAAAACATGGAAACCCTGCAATTCCTGCAGGTGAATAAAGACGCCAAGCTGCTGCAGCACATCAAGGACAAGGGCTTTGTCAGCTACGGCAAACCGCTGATGCTGCGCGAACCCAAGATGGTGGCCGATTTTGTTGCCGCCTACCCCAACGCCAGAGCCGTGGATGAAGACGGTACTTACGGCAGCGCGCTCAAGTTCAAGACCCCCAGTGGCAAGATTGAACTGACCTCCGCCAAGGTGGAAGACATGGCGCCTGGACGCGGCACTATCGCCTATCGCGAAGTGACCCTGAAACAGCCGGACGAGCTCTACTTTATTCAGGGCAAGGTGGCGGTGCATACCAATGGCGCGACCCACAATGTGCCTATGCTGGCCAACCTGATGTCCGACAACGCCGTCTGGATCCACCCGGACACCGCCGCCAAGCATGGCATTGAGAATGGGGATGCCATTCGCCTCACATCCAGTGTCGGCAGTGAAGAGGGCCATGCGCTGGTGACCAAGGGCATACGTCCCGACACTGTGTTCGCCTACATGGGCTTTGGCTCCAAGAACAAGGAGCTGGCACGGGCGACCGGCAAGGGCGTGCACTGCGGCAACCTGCTGCCCAACGTGACTGCACCTGTGTGCGGTATGAACGTACACACCACAGGTGTGAAGCTGGAAAAGGCATAAGGGGAGGCGAAGATGACTAAAAGATATGTGATGGTGCACGACGAGAATAAGTGCATCGGCTGTCAGGCCTGTAACGTCGCCTGCCGCAGCGAAAACGGTGTACCTGAGAGCGTAACTCGCCTGCAGGTACGGGTAGAAGGTCCATTCGGGGATGCGCCGCATCTGCACTTCAAGTATCACAGGGTGTCCTGTCAGCAGTGTGAAGATGCCCCTTGCGTCAAGGTCTGCCCTACCGGAGCGGCCTATGTGGGTGAGGATGGCATAGTCTCCATCAAGGCGGAAAAGTGTGTCGGTTGTATGTACTGTGTGGCAGCTTGCCCCTACAAAGTGCGCTTTATGAACCCGGAAACCAAGGTGGCCGACAAGTGCAACTTCTGTAAGGACACCCGACTGGCGCGCGGCGAACAACCCGCTTGTGTGACAGTATGTCCCACAGACGCCCTGGTGTTCGGTGATGCCAACGAGGCCGGCAGCGAGGTGGCGACTCTGCTCAACACCCGCGTGACTTATCAGGACAAGACCCATCTGGGAACCAAACCCAGAATCTACCGTATTCCTGTCAAGAGAGGGGGGATCCAATCATGAATAATACTTGGGGCGATATGACGCAATACGACCCTGTCACCTGGCACTGGGTCATAGCCGTTTACCTCTTCTTGGCGGGGTTGTCGGCGGGTAGTCTGTTGATTGGGATCGGGCTGCGTTGGGTGCAAAACAAGACAGAGGGTGACAGCGGCATTCTCAAGGCAGCAGCCTTGATAGCGCCAGTGGCTATCTGTCTGGGGATGTTGTGTCTGGTGTTTGACCTGACCAAGCCATTCCACTTCTGGCTGATTCTGATCAACTATAACCTGACCTCTGTCATGTCCATCGGGGTGTTGGCGCTGTTGGTTTACATTCCGCTGACCTTTGCCTATGCGCTGGTCGTGCTGAAAGATGATCTCGGCAACTGGGGCCTGGGTTTCCTCAAGGGGATTGCAGAATCACTGACTGGCCTGCGCAAGACCATGGAAGTGCTGCTGTTCGTGCTGGCGATTGTCGTGGGTGCCTATACCGGCTTCCTGATCTCTGCCATGAACGCCTACCCCATGCTGAACACTGCCGTCTTACCGGCACTGTTCCTGGTGTCCGGCTTGTCGGCCGGTGCGGCAGCCAACGCGGTAGTAGCACTGTTGCTGTTCAAGACAGACAAGCACTGCTCACAGCTGGGACGGATGCACGGTTTGGAATTGCCGGTAATGGCGGCAGAAATCCTGTTCCTGTTTATGCTGTTCTGCGCGCTCTACTTCAAGGGTGGCGCTGCTGCCGCCGCGCTGGCATCACTGACAAGCGGCGTCTGGGCCAGCGTGTTCTGGATTGGGGTTGTGGGTATAGGTTTTGGTATCCCGCTGCTTTCCATGCTGTTGCTGCCGGCGAGTACCCGTCACAGCAAGGGAGCCATGCTGGCGGTAGCCTGCTGCAGCCTGACCGGCGTGCTGGCACTTAGACACTTTATTCTCTATGCAGGTCAGAGCTATCTTGGTTAACAAGCACTTCTGAACCTGTTTGAGCCTCAGCCCGTATCATTTGGTACGGGCTTTTTTGTGTTTGATGCCATAGTTTCATCGAGATTTGGACTATCTTTAACCCAGGTAACCGCGTGTGTCAGGTTACAGATAAAAGCAAGAGGGTGATGAGATGAAACTGAGTCTTTTGACACTGCTTACCACGGGACTTGCCAGCACATTGGCACTGGCAGGTCAGGATGTTTATGAGGCCCGCTCAGATGCCATGGGCGGGGTTGCCGTGGCAGCCGGTAATCGTGAGGTGGCGGCCTTTTCCAATCCGGCACTGCTGGCTTTGCCTTCGCGCCGCAGCAATGACTTCAGTTTACTCATTCCAACCATCGGCGCCGATGGCGCCGATAAAGATCAGATGATCGATAAGTTTGATGCCCTGCAGGATAACTATGACGCCCTGGTTAATGCCATAGACGCCGCCGACACAGCGGCTATCGATGACTACCGAAAGCGCCTCAGTGGTGACTTGCAATCGCTGCAGGGCAATAGCGCTTACGTCAGTGCCGGTATCAATATGGCTTTGGTCATGCCCTCGGATGGTTTTAATTATGCCTTTGTATTCAAGAGTTATCTCGATGCCTTGGGAATAGCCGAAATCGCCGCCGCGGATATTGATGCCCTGGATAATCTGGACCCCAATAATCCGCCGGAAATCCAAGATTTGACCTCCCAAGGGCGAGTGGTGGCCGGGGCGGTTTCCGAGCTCGGGGTGGCCGTGAGCTATCCGCTATCTATCGTCAATATGCCGGTGACAGTGGGAGTCACCCCCAAGCTGCAACGGCTGGATAGTTTCAACTATGCCGTCAGCGCCAATAACTTCGATGCCGATGACTTCAACGATGATGATTATCGAAGCGATGACACTGGCTTTAACCTGGATATCGGTCTGGCATTCCAGCCATTGGATGGTTTGGTTATCGGTGTCAGTGGTCGCAACCTCATCAAGCGGGACTTGAGCAGCATAGAGGCCGGCGGCGTGCAGCTTACCTATCAGGTGAAACCTATGGTTACCGCAGGGGTGGCCTATGACTGGGCGGCCTTTTCACTCAGCAGCGACTTGGATCTTACCGACAACGACAAGTTTGCCGAGCTTGAGGGCAGCCGCTATTGGCGTTTGGGCGGTGAATACCGGCCTGCTGACTGGGTTGCTTTACGGCTCGGTTATCGCCAGGATCTCAATGATCACACCGCCGATCTTTATTCACTCGGGACAGGGTTCGCCATAGGCAACAGTTTCCGGCTGGATCTCACCGGCATGTTCGGCAGCGATGACGCCATAGGCGGCGTACTGCAAACCAGCTATCACTTCTAAAATTAACCGTTGATGAGCGCCAGGCTTGATTTGATGGTCAGCAACAGGGCGCTCAGCGCGCACAGCGCCAGCGTCAGGACTCGGGTCTTCTCTTTATCCACCCGGCCCACCAAGCGGCCAGCCACCAGAAAACCGAGAAATACCGAAGGCAGCAGCAACAGCGAAAGCCATAGGTGTCTCAAGGTCAAGAGGCCAAAACAGCCGAGAATAATCAAGGCTATCAATGAGCTGAAGATGAAGAAGGCCGACAGCGCTGCGCGGAACTGACTGGCATCCTTACCCGCCAGCAGCAGGGCCATCGGCGGTCCGCCTATGGCGGCCACGGTACCGAAGATCCCGGAAAATATCCCGGCGATAAACAGGCTGAGGCGGTTGATCTTGATGCTGTACTTTCTAAGGCTGAGGAATACGGCTACGGCCACAATCAGGGCTATGGTCAAGCCCAGAATAGGCTGCGGCGCCAGCAACAGCAGGGTGGCGCCAATCAGGCCGCCGGGGAGCCTCCCCAACAAGGCATATTGCAGGCCGTTGAATTCCAGGTGGCCACGCTCGCGTACCAGTGTCAGCAGGGCGATGGAAAACCCCATGGCGATAACAGGGGCAGGAACCAGTTCCGGATCGACGATATACAGCAAAGGTGTGGCTACCACGGCCAAGCCAAAGCCTATCAACGACTGGGTCAGGGCGCCGGTAAATATGATCAGGGACGCCAGTAGCAGGGTGACGGGATCTATCAGTGACAACATTCGCAAGCCCCAAAAAAGACAAGGATCGCACCGCGATCCTTGTTCAACTATAAGGTAATTCTGAGGGACAACACACTTACTCCATGTCTTCCCATTCTATGCCCATGGCATCCATCATGCGCTTGGCCTCTTCCGGGATGCTGTCGGGTTTGTCTTTGGACAAATCCCCATCGTTGGGCAGTGGCTGGCCGGTATAGGCATGCAGGAAGGCTTCGCACAGCAGTTCGCTGTTTGTGGCGTGCCGCAGGTTGTTTACCTGGCGCCGGGTGCGCTCATCGGTCAATACTTTCAGCACCTTCAACGGAATAGAGACAGTGATTTTTTTCACTTGCTCGTTCTTCTTGCCGTGTTCGGCATAAGGGCTGATGTATTCGCCATTCCATTCAGTCATTGATTCACCTGTGATCTCACTAATTCGCAGCAGATTTTAAACCCTTACAGGATACAGTCAAATGATTGCCTGCAAAATCTGTGCAATATGAACAGAAATCCATACATTTGGACGTCCAAACGTCTTGATGCCTATTGACGGCTGGATGGTCATTGGTTAGATTTAGACGTCCAGACATCTTTATGGTGTCGAACCTCAGCATTCAGGAGTCGATTATGACAGAGCGGCGATTAGCAACCACAGCGGTCCGGCAGGGCATCGAATCAGACAGCCAGCACGGGGCCGTGGTGCCACCCATCTATCTGTCGACCAACTATGCCTTTGATGGCCACACTCAGCCAAGAGCCTTTGATTACAGCCGCTCGGGTAATCCTACCCGCTCCATTCTGGGGGATGCCTTGGGGGAGCTGGAACAGGGCTGCAGTGCGGCAATCACAGCGACCGGCATGGCGGCCATTACTCTGGTGGTCAACCTGCTGGGGCCGGATGACCTCTTGTTGGTGCCCCATGACTGTTATGGCGGTAGCTATAGGCTGTTCACCAATCTGGCTGCCAAGGGCCAGTTTCGCTTGCAGGTTTTGGATCAAACCGACCCGCAAGCACTCGCCGCTGCCCTGGCGCAAAAGCCGCGCATGGTGTGGCTCGAGACGCCGTCCAATCCGCTGCTGCGGGTAGTGGATATTGCCGCTATTGCCGAGGCGGCCCACCAGCTGGGCGCATTGGTGGTGGTCGACAACACTTTTTTATCGCCGGCGCTGCAACAGCCTTTACTGTTGGGGGCCGATATAGTGGTGCACTCGACCACTAAATACATCAATGGCCACAGCGATGTGGTGGGCGGCGCCGTGATTGCCAAAGATCCTGAACTGGCAGAGCAGCTGCACTGGTGCTCCAACACGCTCGGGCTGAGCGGTGGCGCCTTCGACAGCTACCTGACCCTGCGTGGCCTGCGTACTCTGGCGCTGAGGATCCGCGAGCATCAGGCCAATGCCGAGCGCATAGTGGCGCTGCTGAGCCAGAGTCCCGTGGTAGACAAAGTTTACTATCCGGGGCTTAAGAGCCACCCAGGTCATGAGATTGCCGCCAGGCAGCAGAGTGGCTTTGGCGCTATGCTGAGTTTTGAGCTCAAGGGTGATGAGGCGCAGGTGGTTGCCTTCCTCGGCGCGCTCAGGCTGTTTTCCGTGGCCGAGAGCCTGGGAGGGGTTGAGAGCCTGGTGGCCGTGCCCGCCACTATGACCCACAGAGCCATGGCGTGTGATGCTCGCGCCGAAGCCGGTATTAAAGACACGCTTATCCGCTTGTCTGTGGGCATAGAAGATGGCCGGGATCTGCTGGATGATATCGCCGCCGGATTGGCTGCAGCCGCAAACTGTTGAATTGAAGGAGCTTGAGATGGCACGTTGTCACCTACATAAGTTTGGCGGTTCCAGTCTCGCCGATGCCGATTGCTACCGACGGGTCGCCCATATTTTGCTGACCCATGGTCATGCAGATGATCTTGTAGTGGTTTCCGCTGCCGGCAAGAGTACCAATTTTCTCTATAAATTGCTGAACCTGAAGGAATCTGGCGCTCTGTGGCAGGAAGAGCTGCAGGTGCTTGTCGGTTATCAGCAGAATCTGATTGAACAGCTGCTGGGCAATGAACAGGCGCGTCAACTGCGGGAGCGTCTGTCTACAGATAAGGCGCAACTGGCCAGTTTGTTGTCCTTGCCTGAACTCAGCGAATACCAATGCAATCAGGTGGTGGGTTTCGGTGAACGCTGGTCGGCCAGACTGATGGCGGCTCTACTGAGGGAGTCCGGTGTCGCCGCTTCCCATGTGGATGCCCGCAGTTTGTTGATTGCCGATGAGGGCGCAGTCCCCAGGATTCGCCTCGATGAGTCCCGTGAAAGGGTGCAGCGACTGCTGGCCGAGCATCCCGATGAGCGCATGGTGATCACCGGCTTTATCTGCGCCAATAGCCAAGGCGAAACTCTGCTGCTCGGTCGCAACGGCTCTGACTTCAGTGCTACCCTGATAGCCAGCCTGGCCGATATCGACAGGGTGACTATCTGGACAGATGTCGAAGGGGTGTTCAATGCCGATCCCAACAAGATTGCCGATGCCAGGCTGCTGAGCAGTATGTCGCTGGCTGAGGCCGACCGCCTGGCGCGGCTCGGCTCCCCGGTACTGCATTGCCGTACCCTGCAGCCGCTGTTTGATACCGAGGTCAGCCTGGCGGTGCGTTCGAGCTACGCCTCTCATACCGACTTTACCCTGATAGCCCCCAAGAGTGATGCTGCAAGCGCCCCTGTGGTGACCAATCTCAATCAGGTGTCACTCTTGAGCCTGGAGTTCAATGGCACCCAGACTCAGACGCTCGATGCGCTCAATGAGGCGGGTTTGACTCCGCTGGCCTACTGGTCTCAGGGGCAACACAAACTTGAGCTGGCCTATACTCCCGAATTATCCCGCCAAGTCTGGCAGTTACTGGAAGCGCAGACATCCGAGCTCAAAATTCAAAGCATTACCGAGGACAGAGAGCTTGGGTTGGTGGCCCTGGTAAGCAGTGGCGCCGGCAGTTATCGCCGCAGCTTTGCCCGCTTGCTGAGCCGTGAAGCGCGGCCTCTGTATCAGGATCAACTCAGCCTGGTCACCCTGGTGCCCAAATCGCAGGTAAACCTGCTGACCCAGAAGGTGCACAGGCGCTGCGCCGGCCCCCGCAAACGCATAGGCGTTATTCTGCTGGGGGTGGGTAACATAGGCGAAGCCTGGGTGGAGTTGTTCGGCCGAGCCCGCGACGGCCTCAAACGTGAGCTGGAGGCCAGTGTTGAACTACTTGGTTTGGCGAGTTCAAGCCGTGCCTGGATCTGCAATGAAGGGATCTTTGGGGATGACTGGCAGGCAAGGTTTGAAGCCGAAGCCACCCCTTGGCAGTATGAACATCTGTTCGAACAGCTTGCGTTGCTGCAAGCCGATGAACTGGTGGCGCTGGATATCAGTGCCAGCGCCGGACTGACACTGCAGTATCCTGAGTTTTTTGCCCGTGGCATTCATATGGTCAGTGCCAACAAGTTGGCCGGCTCCGGGCCATTGCCTTTCTACCGCGAGCTGAAACAGCAACTGGGTAACCGCCGACTGTTCTGGCGTTACAACGCCAGTTGCGGCGCCGGGCTGCCGGTGCAGCACGCGCTCAATGATTTGCACAACAGCGGCGACAGGGTAGAGGCTGTCGGCGGTATCTTCTCCGGCACGCTCTGCTGGCTGTTTGAGCATTTCGATGGCATCAAACCTTTCTCCGAGCTGGTGTTGCAGGCCAAAGAGCTGGGGATCACTGAGCCGGATCCCAGGGACGATCTTTCCGGGCGTGACATGCAGCGTAAGCTGTTGATTTTGGCTCGAGAAATCGGTCTGGAACTGGAGCTTGAAGATATTCGCTTAAGCTCTCTGGTGCCTGAGGCGCTGGCCGATATTCCGCTGGATGAGTTTTTGCAGCGGATCCCCGAATTGGATGCCACTCTCGCGCAGCAGTTTGCCGCCGCGGCCGAGCAAAACAAGGTGCTGCGCTATGTGGCTTCATTGGAGCAGCAAGATGGCCAGGTTAACGCCGAAGTCTCTCTGCAATGGGTCGAGCGTCAGCATCCATACGCCAATCTGACCCCGGGAGATAATGTGTTTGTCATCCGCTCGGCCTTCTACCAGGGCAATCCGCTGATCATTCGCGGCCCAGGTGCCGGTAGGGAAGTGACTGCCGCAGCAGTACAGTCGGATCTGGTGCAGATCTGTCGCGATCTGCTGCAGGAGTAGGGTTGGCATTAGCGTCATATTTGAAGCCGGTTGCCTCTTGGCTAGGAAAAGCCTGTGTGAGAGGCCGTTCTCAGACGTGCTGTCCTTCACGGTATTCGGGCTTCCAGCCTATCCGTACCGCGGGTGACGGGCTTGCGGTTTAGCTGGAAGCTGAGATCAAGTTTATTGGTGAGCTTTGGCTTAAAGCCATGCTAGCCGTTGTGCCAGCGGCGTAAAGTCGTGGTGTAAATGCCTCCATGCATAAGGGCCAGTTCGCCATCCTTGGCTCTCGCTCGAAAGTACGTTGCTACGCAACTCTCGCCAAACCACACCGGGCAAGGGGCTTTGCTTGTCCAAAGCCCCTTGCATCCCCAAGGACACCCCCGACGTAGCCGAAATCCCCGCTGGCTTATGAAACAAATTGGCTACACTCAGGACTCGCATCCTTGCTCGACCTTCGAGCCTCGACATCCCTGTCTCGGCTACGCCAATTTGCAACAACGCCAGCGGCGGCTCCGAAGGGGGAATTGGTGCAATTCTTTCCACACAGAGTTGTTTTAAGCTGCAGACATACACCTAATTATCAGGCATAGGCGGAACTGTGACCGTCGAAAACAAGGATGTTTTCGTCGAGGCTACATGGACGTATTCACGCCGTGTCACAGGCTCGCCTGTGCATAAGCCTGCGGCAGGCAATGGGAGACATCCGTTGCTGGAAGTTCAATCTATGTTATTTGGCTATTTTGAGCTGAAAGCAATGATAGCCGCTGTGCCAGCGGCCTAAAGTCGTGGAGCTTCGCCCCACACCCGACCAAGCGGGGAGCAACAGCAATCCCCTCTTGGATCTCCCTTGCCGCCCCACACGGTGTCGAAAGCCCCTCGGCCTAATGGCGCAAATAACTAGCGCTTCAGACGCTCATCCCTGATTCGACTGTCGCTGCTTCGGCATCCATGCCTCAGCCACGTTATTTGCGCCAACGGCTTTCGGCGACACCGAGGGGGAATAGGTGCAACTCTGTTAGTCCTGAGCAGCTTGAAATATTTGAGCGATTTGCAGACATACGCCTATTTTCCAGGCACAGGATCACTTGTGCGAGAGCTCTCCCCAGGTGTAAAGCCGAGGCTTTGCAGAAACACTCATTAGTGGCTTTTATACCGATTAAGATAAATACACCTTTGAAACCATCTTTGGGCTTGACTTCAATGACAGTTTCTCTAGTATGTGGACATATAGACGTCCAAACGTCCAGATAGACAGTTGAGGGAATTTTCAATGGCTTTTCATCACGCACAACATGCGCACTCGCTGAACCAGAGCTTGTCCGAGCTCAACGGCGACATCAATGTTTCTTTCGAGTTCTTTCCACCCTCAACGCCTGAGATGGAAACCTTGTTGTGGAACTCAATTCAGCGCCTGGAGCCACTGAATCCCAAGTTTGTTTCTGTCACCTATGGTGCCAACTCAGGAGTGCGGGATCGCACTCACAGCGTGATCGAGCGGATCCAGCAGGAAACCGAGCTGGTGGCGGCGCCGCACCTGACGCTGGTGGATGCCAGTGATGAAGAGTTACTGGAGTTGGCGCGTCACTACTGGAACAGCGGTATTCGTAACATAGTGGCGCTGCGGGGCGATCTGCCGGAAGGCAGCCCCAAGCCGACACGTTTTGCCTCAGATCTAGTGCGTTTGCTGCGCTCGGTCGCCGACTTTGATATTTCGGTGGCTGCCTATCCTGAGGTGCACCCGGATGCAGCCAATGCCCAGGCTGACCTTATCAACCTGAAGCGCAAGATTGAGGCCGGTGCCAGCCGTGCCATCACCCAGTTTTTCTTCGATGTGGAGTCTTATCTCAGGTTCCGCGACCGTTGTGTGGCCGCCGGCATTGATGTGGAAATTGTTCCTGGGATATTGCCTGTGGGCAACTTCAACCAGCTCAAGCGTTTCGCCGCCATGACCAATGTGTCTTTGCCGGGATGGCTGCACCGCCAGTTTGAAGGTTTGGATAACGATCCCGGTACCCGGGCGTTGGTGGGCGCCAACGTGGCCATCGACATGGTCAAGGTGCTTTCCCGTGAAGGGGTGAAAGATTTCCACTTCTATACCCTGAACCGCGCCGAGCTCACCTATGCCATCTGCCATACTCTGGGAGTGCGTCCCGGCAAGTGATGGCCTCTCAGTGAACCTTTGATAAAAGGAAGCCCACCAATCGGTGGGCTTGTCTTTAGTGAGTTAAACCTTGAATTGGCTGACCAACTGCTTGAGGCGTACCGACAGCTGCGCCAGCTCTTCACCGGCGACGGCTATCTGGGCGGCGCTTTCACTGCCCTGAGCCACGCCATCATTGATATTGTTGAGATTGCGATTGATCTCGGCCGAGACGGCGCACTGCTCATTGGCGGCGCTGGCTATCTGGATATTCATCTGGGTGATGGCGGAAACCGCGGCGCGGATCTCATTGAGAGCCGCATCGGCGTTTTGCACTTCGGCAACACACTTATCCATGGTTTGATTACTGCTTTGCATCACACCGACGGCTGACTGCGCCCCTTGTTGCAGGGTTTCAATCATCTGCTGAATTTCGGTTGTCGATGCCTGAGTGCGGCTCGCCAGGGTGCGTACTTCATCGGCCACCACGGCAAAGCCCCGTCCCTGCTCGCCGGCCCTGGCTGCTTCAATGGCGGCATTGAGTGCCAGCAAATTGGTCTGATCGGCAATATTGCGGATCACTTCCAACACTGAGTCTATCGCCTGACTGTCCTGCTCTAGCTTGTCGATAGCAGCCGCGGCGCCGCGGATCTCTGACTCCAGCCCGGCCATCAGCTCAACCACACTGTTGACCACCTGTTTACCTGAATCAGTGGCGGCATCGGCTTGCTCTGCCGAGTCGGCGGCAACAGTGGCATTTTGGGCGACCTCCTGAACCGTGGCAGCCATCTCGTTCATGGCGGTAGCCACTTGTTCGGTTTCCCTTTGCTGTTGCTCGGCGCTGTGGCGGCTGTCGCTGGTGATGCCGGACATCTCTTCGGCCGAGGTTGCCAGTGAGTCCGTGGCTTGAGTCACCTGCTGAATAGTTTGCTGGATTTTGGCGACAAACAGATTGAATGCCCGCGCCAGATCGGCAATTTCATCCTTGCTGCTCACTTCGATACGCTTGGTCAGGTCGCCTTCCCCTTGAGCGATATCTTCCATGGCGCTGGTGGTTTGCGCTATAGGGCGGGTGATGCTGCGGGCGATAAAGAAGGCGATAACGGCGCCCGCCAACAGCGCTATGGCACCAATGGCCACCAACTTGAGTTTGATATACCAGAGGCTGGCTTCCGAGTGGCTGCGATCCATGGCGATCGCCAGTACGCCAATGGGATTATCGGAAAAGTCAGTCACCTGATGCAGGTAGAGGACATGACTATTGTTATTCAGACTTATCAGAGACTTGTCAGCTTTTCCCTGTTGTACTTTCAGCAGCAGCGCCGTGTCTTTGAAAGCCGCGGTTTCAAAGGTTCCGCCAAAACGGCGGTAACCGCTGCTGTCAGGTGTAAGCAGGGCAATTTCGGCCTGGTAATTCTGTTTGAAGGCATCGAAGAAAGGCTGGCCAAATGACATGCCAAACTCAACCGAACCTGTGTGTTGTCCCTGATAAGTCATTGGAGCAAGGCCACGGATCCCGAGGCCGGCCACACCCTTCTCGAGCCCCATTATCGGCTGCTTGCTGTTGTTGGTTTGCACTACGGTTTGGCGAAACCCAGAGAGATCGTCACCGAACTTTTCTGGTTTATGTACCCTGAGGAAAGAGGTGGCCGGTGGCAGATGGAACTGAAACTGCTGCACGGCAAAATCCCGCTTCAATGGGGTAAACAGTTGTTGGCTGCGGTTGTTGAGTGAATCCCTGTCACCGAAGGCGAATTCCTGCTGCATTTCCGGGGTGTTGGCCACCACTGTGGCCAGCGCCTCGGCCAATCTGCCTGAAGAGTCAATTTCAGCAATCGCAGTTTGATACAGCTTATGCAGTTCACGCTGCTCGGCATTGTCAATTTGGCCGGAAAATTCCGACAGTACCAAGGGCATGATAAAGCTCATCATGGCGATAAGCACGGCGCAGATCCCCAGCACGATTCGAGTGCCGATTTTCAAATGTGAGAACAAGTTAGCCTCCAGGTATGGGAGTGATTAAAACGAGGGCGCAGGATCTCAATAGCCTTGTAATAGCCACCGACCTTGCGCTGGGCTCATTGTACCTTCACCGGGTCAAACAAGGTTGGAAAATTATAGTGGCCCTTGTGTTAACTGATTGCGACGTATGACAAATTTTTGTCCCGATCCGTTTACTTACTGAACAGATGTGCGAGGCAGATCGGGTTTATTTTCGATCGGCTATTTACTTAGCAGGCTAAATAAATAAAATGCTTAGCCTGCTAATTAATCAGTTAATCAAGATGCACAGATATATAGAACAGCTGACCGAGACTTCTCTGGGAGAGCGCTTGGGGCGTTTACACAGGTTGTGGCGCATGGTCGCCGATAACGAGTTGGCGCCTCTGGGGCTGACCCATCCTCGCTGGACCGCGCTGTGGAAGCTGAGACGCATGGGCGGCCACATCAGTCAGAAGCAGCTGGCCGAGTCTCTGGAGATAGAGCTGCCTTCTTTGATGCGTACTCTGGGGCAGTTGGAGCAGCAGGGGTTGATCACCCGCCACAGCTGCGAGCACGACAAAAGGGCTCGCATCGTTTCCATGACGGCCCAAGGAGAGGAAGTTATTCGCTCCATGGAAGCCAGAATCATCCAGGTGAGGGCCAAGCTGCTGGTGGGTATAGATCCGGATGAGCTGGCCCATTTTGAAACCGTGATCACCAGGATTTGCGATAACGCCCAACATCAGCTGCAGCAAGAACAAGATAAGTGAGAGAGACTTTATGACGCCAGATCAACAATTTGCCAGACTTGTTAAAATTTCCATGGCAGGCTTTGTGCTGGTCTTTGCCTATTTCATGTTGGCGGATCTGGAGATGCCACTGACGCCGCAGGCTATGGCGACCCGCACTGTGGTCAAGATAGCTCCTCAAGTGAGCGGCCCGGTGCAATCTGTGGCCGTGGCCAACAATCAACATGTAGAGGCCGGTCAGTTGCTCTTCGCCATAGATCCGGCCCCCTTTGAGCTCGCGCTTGAGCAAGCCAAATTGGCGCTGGAGCAAGCGATGCAGGATAACGCTGAGCTGGATGCCGCCATAGAGGCTGCCAGAGCCGATGTCAGCGCCAATGAGGCCATGTTGCAACAGAAACAACGTGAGGCCAGGCGCCTGGATGCACTCTATTCCAGCAATGGTGTGTCACGCCAACTCAAGGATCAGGCAGATACCGATGCCAGTTCGGCGCTAGCCAAGTTGGCAGCCTCCAAGGCGCAGTTGGCCAAACTCAAGGTTTCCCGGGGAACAGCCGGGACAGAGAATCTCAAGTTGCGCCAGGCCCGCAGCCGTTTGGCTCAGGCGGAATTGGATCTGAGTTACACCAAGGTGCTGGCAGAAAACGAAGGCATAGTGACCAATCTGCAACTGGCCAGTGGCAGCATGGCCAACAAGGGCCAACCTGTATTAGCCCTGGTGTCGGAACAGCTGGACATCATTGCCGATTTTCGCGAGAAAACCCTCAGGGGAGTCGAACCGGGCACTGAAGCCTGGGTGGCGTTCGATGCCGAGCCAGGCAGACTCTACCCCGCCAGGGTCAGCAGCCGCGATGCTGGTGTCAGCGCCGGACAATTCGACGCCAATGGCATGTTGGCGACACCGACCGAGTCGGATCGTTGGGTGCGGGATGCCCAGCGTCTGCGTTTGCACTTTGAACTCCTGGGTGAAGAACACCCCATGTTGGCCGCCGGCTCCCGTGCTACGGTACAACTACTGCCGGACAATAGTTTCTACCGTTTCATGGCCAAGCTGCAGATCAAGGCAATCAGCCTGCTGCACTACATCTATTGAGGTGGCCGATGATCCTGCGTCACCACCCCTTGACTCAGAATGAGCTGCGCCAGTGCCTGCGCATAGCCACTGGCGCCAGCCTGGGCTTTCTGATCTGTAAGCTGATGAATTGGAATTACGGGGTGTTTTACACTGTCACCCCCATGTTGTTGCTGGGACTGGTACCTGTTATGAACGGCCATGCGGCGCGTCAGTTGCTGGCCGCTGCGGCCATCTGTGGGATTGAGGTTGGCATCATAGGCGGTTTGCTTGGCAGCCATCCGGCACTGATGACCTTGATTGTCTTCGTACTGTTTCTGTATCGCTTTGCCTGTATGTCCCGTGGCGCTCTGTTTCTATTTGGTGCCAATGGGGTGATCAGCCTCAGCATCATGCTGCATTTTGCCAGCTATCCGGATACCGATCTTAACGATCTCATCTTCGGTAACTTTTGGGCCAGTGTACTGTCTGTGTTGATAGCTTATTTGATGACAGTGTTGATCCCGGATGTTGAACCTCGCAGCGCTTATGTGCCCGGGCCCAAGCAGCCCCACAGAATGCGCCATGAAGCGCTGATGGGGGCCAGTGTTGCAACCCTGTCCTTTCTGATATTCCAGGCTTTTGATCTGCGCGACTCCATGTCGGCTCAGGCAACTACCTTACTGTTGCTGTTCCCCATGCATTGGAATGGGGCTCTCGACTACGCCCGCAAACGGGCAATGGGCACTGTACTCGGGGTGGTATACGGGATGGCGGTGCAGCTGTTTCTGTATGATTGGTCCGGTGTGCTTTTGTTGGTCGTACCCATGCTCTGGTTTGGTACCCTGTTGTTTGCCCAAGCCCATGTCAAAGAGGCCAGCGGCTCGGCGGTGGGCTTTGGTGCCATGACCACTTTGGGAATACTGTTCGGCCAATACCTGACTCCGGGGAATGATCTGATCTTCAGTGCCCTGTATCGGGTGAGCAGCATTCTGGTGGCCATAGTCGGTACTTTACTGGCCTGTTACCTGTTACATCATTTTCTCAATAGTTTTGAGGCGACCCGCTTTGGAGATTAATTACCTCTAAACGAGAATCGTTATCCAATACATTGTTAGAAAAGGGTTTTTTATAAAACTCAAATCGTAAGCAAATATTTCAAAGCCTGGGATTTATTTGAGCTGCAAACCTTATGGCATCTGGATTGTGCCCGGTTACCCTGGTTTTTTGATATTTATCGCAAACTTCTCATATATGTGATTTGGATCTATGCTATAGCCCTTACTCATAATGGGGGATAACAGATGAAATCAATCACGCTCGCCGCAGGTGGCCTGCTGCTGTTGGCTCAGTCCATAGGGACAGCCATGGCAGCACAACCGGCTATGCCACCACAGGCCGCGCTTTGTGGCAGTTGCCACGGCCCTCAGGGACAGGGCGTAGAGCCGCTGGGCCCAAGGCTCGCCGGACTTTCCAGCCAATATATTCAACAACAGATCAAGCTGTTCCAGGCGGGAACCCGCCAAAACGCCACTATGATGCCCATGGCCATGACTCTGCAGGGGGATGAGGTTATCGGCCAGGTGGCGGATTACTTCTCTGCCCAGAGCGTCGCCGAGGTCAAACCCAAGCTCAGAGGTGAGCAAGTGGTATTTGCCGATCCGACTGAAAAACTGGTGTACCAGGGCGATTGGACCCGGAACCTACCCGCCTGTGTAACATGCCATGGCCCGTCAGGCCTGGGTGGCGGCACTTTTCCAAGGCTTGCCGGTCAGCAAGCCAGCTACATCAAGACTCAACTGCACGCCTGGCAGGATGGCAGCCGTAAAGGTGATGTCGATGGCATGATGGAGCATGTTGCCAAACAGCTCAGCAGCGCCGAAATCGACGCCATCGCCAGTTATTTTGCCAATCTCAAGTAAGGACGCAGCATGAAAAAATCTACTCTGTTTATCATGGGTGCTGTGGCCGCAATGACAGCTCAGGCCCAGGCCGAGAATCTTCCCGATCGCCAGGCGCAATTGCCTTCTTCTCCCAAGGTGGAGGGACAGGAGTATCTTATCCCCAGACCGCTGGATACCATTCCGGCCGGTGCCTTTGGTGACAAGGTGCGCAAGGGCTATCAGCTGTTCGTCAATACTCAGCAACTGCGCGATAAATACGTCGGCAATGAGCTGAACTGTGTCAACTGCCACATGGATGCCGGCCGTAAGCCCAACGCTTCTCCTATCTGGGGTGCCTATTTTGCTTATCCTGCTTATCGGAAGAAGAATGATAAGGTCAACAGCTTCGAAGAGCGTATTCAGGGCTGTTTTACCTATTCAATGAACGGCAAGGCGCCAAAGAGCGGCAGCCCTGAGTTGGTGGCCTTGTCTGCCTATGCCTATTGGCTTGGGGTCGGTGGCTTGATGGATCAATACGGCGTCAACGGCGAAGTGCCTGAACTGGCCGATGCCGAGCTTATCAAGGGCGGCAAACGGGAAGACTTCCCTATTCCTGAAGCCATTAAGCAGCAATTGACGGTAGAGCAACGCGCCAATCTGCCGGGCCGGGGTTACCCTTCAATCCCCAAACCTGAGCAGGCCTATGACCCTGCCCGTGGTGAGCAGGTTTATCAGGCCCATTGTCAGGCATGTCATGGTGCCGATGGCCAAGGTCAGGCGATAGCCGGTGTATATGCCTTGCCACCTCTTTGGGGGCCTCAGAGCTTTAACTGGGGCGCCGGAATGCACAGGGTTAACACGGCTGCCTTCTTTATTCACGAGAATATGCCACTGGGCAAGAGTATGCAGCTAACCACTCAGCAAGCCTGGGATGTGGCTGCCTATATCAACTCCCATGAGCGTCCTCAGGATCCCCGCTTCAAAGGAAAGCTCGAGGAAACCCAAGGCAAGTATCACAAGCATGCCGGTTACTATGGTAAAGAAGTAAAGGGTATCTTGCTGGGCAAAGAGGCTTATCCAGTCTTCCCCAAGAAGCAGTAAGCTCAGAGCCCCTTAATCTATTCAGCGCGCCCATAGGCGCGCTTTTTTATACCTGACTGCAAGGAGTAGGGATTGCGGCTCTGCTGGCTATAGACCGCCGAGGGGACAGGCATTGAATAGCCGGGAGGGTATAGAAAGAAATAGAAAGGCCGGTCTCAGGGGGATGACCGGCCTTTGATACTGATGGGCTCAAGCGGAGATGAGCCCAGGCATTATACTCTGCTTAGATGATCAGAGATTATTTTCCAGGTACTGGCGGATAGCTGTGTCGTTAAAGACACAGGCGTGGTTGCCGCCGAAACCGACTTCGAGTGCGAAAACGCCATCGCCGATACGCATGTTCTTGGCTTCTTCGGCATTGTCGTTGATGTTCTTGATATGCAGGGTCTTGATCTGCGCAACAATCTCTTCCTTGGCGTCCTGGTCGTTGGCGAGTTCTCTGAACGCGGATTTGACACGATCCAGTGCATAGGTGGGCACGTACATGATCTCTTTGGCGCTGTCGAAGCTATCCCAGTCAAAGGTTACGTCCAGGTCGGCATCCAGAATGCTCTTTATGTCCTGCTTGAACTCAACCACATACTGCTCTTCGATAGAGCGCTTCCATTGCTTTTCTTGTAAACCCATTATTTCCTTCTCTATAAGTTGAGGAGAGCGCGTACTGGCCACTCAAGCAACCGATTTACGCCCCCAAATCATATCCCTTGGTTTGTTTCCAAGGAGGTAAACCGGGGCCAGTCTACCTACTTTGTGGCATGGGATCCATAGGGTTATGAGCGAAAAATGCTTCCTTAAAAATAAATTAAAAGCTCAGCTAATCAATGAGATTGGTTGTTTCGCTCCGATAGTATGCTATTTGTTCGCTATCAGAAACATTCGTTGGCACCCCCTCGGCGTTGATGACAAATCCTCGGTGCCATAGGGGCGATAAGCCGCCTGATAGCGCTATTATCAATAGAGCAACCATTATCAACATTATCGGTTCAGGCATGGATTTGAGAACTTCAGCTTCAGGAACTCGAAGCCGAACGTTCCATTATGGCATCTGGAATAGTGGCAATTTACTGCAACAATATCGGGTGAAATGCTTACCCATTGGTAGGAGGATAAGCATAGAATGAATGTCTGAATGGAGAATTATTTAGCTTGGCAGTTCAGCTTCTGTCTATTGGCAAGGTTTTTTCCCTGGGGCAAGATGAAATAAGCCGTATGCCGTTTTGCTTGAATTTTCAGCATAAGCTTGCCCGATAAAACAGGACTACAGGGATTGTCATGACTCAGACTCACTATATTGCCCGTTGCCATTGTGGCGGGGTTCGGTTGGCGCTCACTTTTCCCGAGGGAGTCAACAATGTTCGCCGTTGTGATTGCTCCATGTGTCGCCGCCGCGGCGCGCCGGTAGCCTCTGTGTCCTTGGCCAATCTCAAGCTGGTGAGCGGCGCAGAGCTGCTCAGCTGTTATCAGTTCAATACCCATGCCGCCAAACACTATTTCTGTAGTCGCTGCGGTATCTATACTCACCATCAAAGGCGCTCAAACCCACAAGAGTACGGCATTAATCTGGGGTGCATCGACGAGTTGGATCCCTTTGCCTTCAAGGATGCTCCCGTGATGGATGGCATCAATCATCCCGCTGACAGGGAGGCCTTATGACAGATAAGTCTGCCGCCCTGTGCCCCGTCTGCAGGCAAGCCAATCAATGCGCCATGGCGGCAGGTACAGATCCTGCGCTTTGCTGGTGCATGCAGGCTGACTTCAGCTACCTGGAGTTGGCGCTGCGGAATATCCCACGCCATAGCTGTATCTGTAGTCGTTGCCTGCAGGAGTTAAAGCAGGAAAAATCCACTGTTCCAAAAAGTTAGGCATGTTAACCTAGGTCAACTACAATGACCTCAGCGTAATGGGCAAGGAACTGCAAATCAGCGTGAATTCAGTGTATTTGGCGTATTTGGCCAACCTCCTCCTCTTCTCGATTCCTCCGCTGTATCTGGCAACTTTGCCGCCCATGGTGCGCAGGGTAGGTCTATATAGCTACTTGTCCATTATTCTGCTCATTGGTGGGGTATTGGGCGGCGTATACGCCTTTCCCCTGGCCGATGGCCTGACACTTTCCGGTGGCAGCATGGCTTACGGTGCCTTTATGATGACGGCCGTCATGCTGTTGATCACTGAACGGCGCGAGTATGTGTTTCACTATCTGCTCAGGTTGCTGATCTCGGTCAATCTATTTGTCTTTTGCGGTTTCGAGTTCCTGTTATGGGTGCTGGAAAGCCCGAGTATGGTCAACTTCAACAATCTGAACCCGGATCTGTTTCGGGTTTCGTTGTGGGTGATGTTGCTGGGCGGTACCATGATAGCCCTGCAATTTCTGCTGATGATGCAGCTGTTTATCTGGCTCAAGAAATGGCTCAAGACCTTGGCCGCCGTGACCGGAGTCTACACCTTGGTGTTTATTCTGGTGCTTTGTCTCGATGGGGTAGTGTTTCCCTTGATCCTTGTTGGGCTGGAGCCTGAGTTAGTCGAAAAAATAATCAGTAATCTGCGCGGAAAGCTGGTGCTGGCCATCTCTTTCAGCTTGCCTTTACTGCTGTTTTATTGGCTGTTTCGCAATAATTTGCGCGCCTTTATCCGCACGCCACTCACTATTCGCAAACTCCTTTACGTAAGCCGGGATCAGCTTATCCGCGAGCTCAATGCCAGCCACTCAGAGGCCAGTCGCCTCAAGGAATACAATGCCCAACTGGCGAAACAGTCGCAGCAGGATCATTTGACAGGCCTGTCCAATCGCCGCCATTTCGATGATAGATTCCAGTATTACTGGCTCCATAGCATGCAGGAAGGGGAGCCTTTCTCACTGGTGATTGGCGATATCGATTTTTTCAAGCGTTACAACGACAGATATGGTCATCAGCAGGGGGATCGTTGCCTGCAGCAGGTTGGGGCGTTGTGGCGGCGCTATCTCTTGTCTCATGGTGCTCTGGTCGCGGCCAGGATAGGCGGTGAGGAGTTGGCGGCGCTGTTTCCGGGTAAGAATGAAGCTCAGGTCAAACACTTGCTACAAGGGTTTATTGAGGCGCTGCTGGCGCTGGGGATAGAACATAAAGACTCTGACGCGGCGGCTGTGGTAAGTATGAGTCTGGGAGTTGCCTGCCACCTGCCAAACCAGAATCATGCCCCATCAGAGCTGTTTGCCCAAGCCGATGAGGCCCTTTATCGCGCCAAAACATTGGGGCGTAACCGGGTTGAAGCCGCATCCGGCTGATGTTTTGTTGTTAACAGTGAAGCCGATACAAAAAACCACCCTTGAGGGTGGTTTTTCATTGGCGGATATCAGCCGCGGTCGTCACGACGACGGGGCTTACGATCCGGACGGCGCTCTCCAGAGTGTTTGCGAGGGCGACGAGCCGGGCGCTGTTCACCTTCGAAGCTCTGGCTGCCGGCTTCACGGATATTGATAGGTTTGCCACATACCCGTACTTTCTTCAGGTGTGCCAGTACGTCTTTAGGCATGCCGGCGGGCAGATCGACTGTGGTCAGGGTATCGAACAACTGGATCTGGCCTATGTAACGGCTGTCTATGCTGGCTTCATTGGCGATGGCACCAACGATATTGCCTACACCTACACCGTGTTCACGACCCACATCCAGCACGTAACGGCACATCTGCAGATCCGGGTTGTCCTTCAGGGAATCGGCCTTGCCGAGATCGCCGGGAACCGGACGAGAGTCACGACGGCGCGAACCACGCTCTTCCCGTGAACCACGATCGTCGCGTGAGCCGCTGCGCTCATCACGGCTGTCACGCTGACGCTCCTGGATCGGAGGCAACTGCAGCGGACGCTCTTGCTGTACCTGGTGCAGCAGTGCTGCCGCCAGAATATCTGTGTCCACTTCCAACTGCTGACACAACTGAGCCACGGCGCCTTTCATAAAGTCCAGCTCTTCGTTGGCTATGATGGCAGCAACCTGTTCGCCCAGGCGTGACAGACGGCGCTCGGCCACAGTCTCAGGGCTTGGGACCTTCATCGGGGAAATACGGCTGTTGGTGGCACGCTCAATGGTGCGCAGCATGCGCATCTCTCTGTGGGTCACAAACAGAATCGCCATCCCGGTACGACCGGCGCGGCCGGTACGACCGATACGGTGTACATAGGCTTCGGTATCGTAAGGGATGTCATAGTTGACTACGTGACCGATACGCTCAACGTCCAAACCACGGGCGGCAACGTCGGTGGCAATCAAAATGTCCAGCTTACCGGACTTGAGTTGATCCACGGCGCGCTCACGGGCCTGTTGGTTCATATCACCGTGCAGTGGTGATGAGGCGTAACCGCGGGCTTCCAGCTTTTCGGCCAGTTCCACACAGGAGTTACGGGTACGCACAAAGATGATGATACCTTCGGTGTTTTCCACTTCGAGCACACGTACCAGGGCTTCCAGTTTGTTGTGCTGAGACACCTGTACAAAACGCTGCTCGATGGAGTCAACCGTGGTGTGGCTGGCGGCAATGCTGATGGTGGCAGGGTTGTTCAGGTGCTTGTTGGCAACCCGCTTGATCTGCTCAGGCATGGTGGCAGAGAACAGTGCCAGCTGACGCTCGGCCGGAGTATGATCCAAGATCCACTCGATATCGTCGATAAAGCCCATTTTCAGCATTTCATCGGCTTCATCCAGCACCAGAGCCTTGAGGCTATCGAGCTTGAGGGTGCCACGGCGCATATGGTCCATGACCCGGCCAGGAGTACCAACTACTACCTGAGGGCCGCGACGCAGCGCCTGCAGCTGTTGGTGCATGCTTTGACCGCCATAGATAGGCAGTACATGGAAACCTTTCATGAATTTGGCATAGCTTGAGAAAGCTTCAGCTACCTGTACCGCCAGTTCGCGGGTTGGTGCCAGCACCAGAATTTGCGGTGCGTTGAGGTTATGGTCTGTTGCATTAAGCAGAGGCAGAGCGAAGGCGCCGGTTTTACCCGTACCTGTCTGTGCCTGGCCGAGAATATCCTGGCCCGCCATCAGGGGGGCGATACTCGCAGCTTGAATTGGGGTCGGGTTCTCGTAGCCGAGCTCATCTAGAGCACGCAGCAACGCCTCGGAGAGGCCGAGTTCTCGGAAAGTTTTTTCACTGGATGACATGGGTTGTAGCCTTGTGGACGCGTCCGGATGACGCAGAAAGTTTCACAGACAGAAAATCAACCCCGTGTCGATTTCCCGCACCGAAAACGCCAGATTATAACAGCGAAATCTGCTTCTTTCCACGGCTAAAGGAATTTTTATGGCAAATTTAAAGCAAATAGTAGGCCAACTATCGGTTTTGTAACTGCTTAGTTGGCAGTCGCAGCAACTGTTCCGCCGCCTCGGCCACGGCGCCGATGAAAGGATAATCCAGTCTGTCTGCCGTGTCGTCACGGGTATGGTACTGGGCATGGGCGGGAACGCCGAAATAGAGCCAGGGGATCCCAGCCTGGTGGAAGGGATAATGATCCGAGGCCCTGAGCCAATCGGTACGCTGCACGCTGCGACCAATAGGGCGCGGATGACTGGGGCGAATGCACAGCCCTGTGCCCGCCATCAGTGCGGCGCTGAAGTTATCATAGTGGCGGAAATAGCGGCTGCCTTCGAGGTAGATGGCATAAGGAAGCCCGGGCCTGCCTATCATGTCCAGATTGACCGCCAGCGAGATGTGCTCGGCAAAACCGCTCTGCTGTAATGCGCTCACCAAGGCCTTGCTGCCATAGAGTCCCGGCTCTTCGGCGTCACTGGCAATAAACAGCAGGTTGTAGCGACTGGGCGCTTGTTTGACTCTTCGGGCTATGGCCAACAAGGCCGCCACGCCAGAGGCGTTGTCGTCGGCTCCCGGATAAAAGCCCGGGCCGCGATCGCCCAGATGATCATAGTGGGCAATCAGCAGGCGCCACTCAGTGGTCGGCTGGGCAGCCGGCAGCCAGCCCAGCAGGTTGATGCCCCGAGCGTCGGCAAAGCCATCGACATAGTTGAATGAGTGTTGAAAGCCGCTCAGAGTCTCGGCCAGGGGCGGAAATACCGAAGTGAGCGGCTGCAGGCCGATCTGTTCAAAGCGCTCCGTGAGGTACTCACGGCTGAGCGCCGCCCCTTGGGTGCCGCTGCGCCGACCTTGCAACCTGGGCGAGGCCAGCACTTCGACATCCTGTTGCAACTGCTTCGTCTCGGCCCAGCTCAGCTGAATCTCAGCGCCGCAGCGTTCGGGCGAGCTGCTGCAGCCGGCAGCAAGCGCCGGCAATATCAATAGGAGTGCCCACAGCGGAGAGCGAATAGAGAGTGCCCACATCTGCGGGCGGATAAAGAGTGTCATCGGCATCCTGCCTCCGGCAACGGCAATCAACTCAAGCTATGTTGCAGTTTATACCATTCCCCAAGACGGCTTTGCCTGCTTATTTGGCGAGTTGTGCCATGCCGCCCTGATAGCCGGGCGGTGGGGTGTTGCCACCGCGGCTGGCGGAAGGTGTCTCAGTTTCCGCTCGGCCCTTGAGCTTGAACACCTCAATACCCGACACCAAATGACGCTTGGCGCCTATGGTGACCAGAGTCGCCGGAGGCAGGGCACTGGGTTCAACCAGCGCCGTGCGGCCATCGGGCAGGGCAACCGTAGTGCCGTCCGGACCGGAATGCACTACTTCACCCAAATAGCGTTTGCAGTTGCCCACCAAGGGATCAAAAGCTGCCAGCAATAAACCCGCCATACAGATAACCAGGGCCAATAACAGCAGTCTGTTGCCTGTCACAGTCACCTCACAGCATAGGTTTAAGGAAGCGGGCGGTATGGGACTCTGGATGCTCGGCTACCTGCTCCGGAGTACCGGCCACCAGAATGGTGCCGCCACCCGAACCGCCTTCCGGCCCCAGATCCACTATCCAGTCAGCGGTTTTGATCACATCCAGATTGTGTTCAATTACCACTATGGTGTTGCCCTGGGACTTGAGTCTGTGCAGTACATCCAGCAGCAGCTGGATATCGGCAAAGTGCAGCCCTGTGGTGGGTTCATCCAGAATATAGAGGGTCTTGCCGGTATCCCGCTTCGATAGCTCTTTAGCCAGTTTGACCCGCTGAGCCTCGCCGCCGGAAAGGGTCGTGGCGCTCTGGCCCAAACGTATATAAGACAGACCGACATCCATCAGGGTTTGCAGTTTACGGGCAATGGCCGGCACCGCATCGAAGAACACACGGGCTTCCTCGACCGTCATCTGCAGCACTTCGTGAATGTTCTTGCCCTTGTACTTCACTTCCAGCGTTTCACGGTTGTAGCGCTTGCCCTTACAGACATCGCAAGGCACGTACACATCCGGCAGGAAGTGCATCTCTACCTTAATAAGGCCGTCACCCTGACAGGCCTCACAGCGGCCGCCCTTGACGTTGAAGGAGAAACGCCCCGGCTGATAGCCGCGGGTACGGGATTCCTGAGTCGCCGAAAATAGCTCGCGGATCGGGGTAAATATGCCGGTATAGGTGGCCGGGTTAGAGCGCGGCGTGCGGCCTATGGGGCTCTGATCTATATCCACCACCTTGTCGCATAGCTCCATGCCCTCGATACGCTCATAGGGCGCCGGCTCTTCGGCGGTGGCGCCGTTGAGCATGCGATGGGCAATCTTGAAGAAGGTGTCGTTGATCAGGGTGGATTTACCCGAGCCGGATACCCCGGTGACACAGGTCAGCAGCCCGACAGGGATCTCCAGATCCACCTGCTTGAGGTTGTTGCCACTGGCACCGAACAGTTTGATCATCTTGCCGGGATCGCAGGGCACCCGACCTCCGGCCACAGTGATCTTTCTCTTGCCGGACATATATTGGCCGGTGACAGACTCTTCACAGGCCATGATGGCGTTGATGTCACCGTCACAGATCACTTCACCGCCATGAACCCCGGCACCGGGGCCGATATCGATAATATGATCCGCCATGCGAATGGCGTCTTCATCGTGTTCGACCACTATCACAGTGTTGCCCAAATCCCGCAGGTGAGTGAGGGTGTTGAGCAGGCGCTCGTTGTCGCGCTGATGCAAACCAATCGAAGGCTCATCGAGTACATACATCACCCCAACCAGACCGGCGCCGATTTGGCTGGCCAGGCGGATCCGCTGCGCCTCGCCACCTGAAAGGGTTTCTGCCGAACGAGACAAACTCAGGTAGTTGAGGCCGACATTGACCAAGAAACCCAGGCGATCGCCCACTTCCTTGAGGATCTTCTCGGCTATCTGTGCCTTTTGCCCCTCAAAGCCCAGGGTGGCGAAGTAGTCGCTGGCCTCGCCAATGGACCAGGTGGTCAACTCCGGCAGGTTGATATTGCCGATAAACACGTTGCGGGCCTCTTCGCGCAGGCGTGAGCCGCCACAGCTGGAACAGGCCTGGTTGCTGATATATTTGGCCAGTTCTTCCCGCACCGAGTTGGACTCTGTCTCCCGGTAGCGTCTGTCCATGTTGTTGAGGATCCCCTCGAATGGATGGTTGCGAACCACTACATCGCCGCGGTCGTTGATATAACGGAAGGCGACATTCTCTTTGCCTGAGCCATAGAGCACTATCTTCTTCACTTTGGCGGGGAGATCGCCAAAGGGTGTTTCCACATCGAAGCCGTAGTGCTCGGCCAGTGAGGTGAGCATCTGGAAATAGTAGAAGTTGCGTCTGTCCCAGCCACGAATGGCGCCGCCGGCCAGCGACAGCTCATCGTTGGTGATCACCCGATCGGGATCGAAAAACTGTTGCACCCCGAGGCCGTCACAGGTCGGGCAGGCACCCGCGGGGTTGTTGAAAGAAAACAGCCTGGGTTCCAACTCGGCCATGGAGTAACCACAGTGAGGGCAGGCGAAGTTGGCGGAGAACAGCAACTCTTCATTGCTGCCTTCCTCCATGCTGGCCACAGTGGCCACACCGCCGGAAAGCTCCAGTGCGGTTTCGAAAGATTCCGCCAGCCGCTGCTGCAGATCCTCGCGCACCTTGAAGCGATCAACCACCACATCGATATTGTGTTTTACGTGCAGATCCAGCGCCGGAGGGTCGGACAGATCGCACACCTCGCCATCGATACGGGCGCGAATATAGCCCTGGGCCGCCAGGTTCTCCAGTAATTTGACATGCTCACCCTTGCGGCCCTGCACTACGGGAGCCAACAGCATCAGGCGCTCGCCTTCGGGGCGTTCCAGCACCTTGTCTACCATCTGGCTGACGGTTTGTGCCGCCAGCGGCTGGCCGTGAACCGGGCAACGAGGCTCGCCCACACGGGCAAACAGTAATCTGAGATAGTCGTAGATTTCGGTAATGGTTCCCACGGTAGAACGAGGGTTGTGGGAAGTGGACTTCTGTTCAATCGAGATCGCCGGGCTCAGGCCTTCGATATGATCCACATCCGGTTTTTCCATCAGGCTCAAAAATTGGCGGGCATAGGCCGACAGGGATTCCACATAGCGCCGCTGACCTTCGGCGTAGAGGGTATCGAAGGCGAGAGAAGATTTACCCGAACCAGATAAGCCTGTAATAACAATGAGTTTATCTCGGGGAATGGTCAGATTGATGTTCTTGAGATTGTGGGTTCTGGCACCGCGAATGTCTATCTTGTCCATCAGTCTCTACTTTGGCTAATCACTGGAGAAAAAGAGCACAAGTATCACATATTTTGCGCTGTGCCGATAGCGGCGGCGCATTTGTCCTACTGACACCTTACTGTCAGTAGCAAGCCTTCAGCCGTGGGCTGAGGGCGACTTGGGTTTTTCTCTTTGAGCTGTTCAAAACCTTCGTGGTAACATGCGCTCCCTTAAAAAATTCTTAATCCAGGGCAAAACTATGGCCAACGGTGGACTTTCCGGCACAGAAAGAAAAGTCGCGTTCTCATTAGCCAGTGTATTTGGGCTGCGCATGATGGGCTTGTTCATGATCATGCCTGTCTTCGCGCTCTATGGACAAGATCTCAAAGGCTTCTCACCTCTGTGGGTGGGTATTGCCATCGGCGCCTATGGTCTGACTCAAGCGATACTGCAGATCCCCATGGGGATACTGTCAGACAGAATTGGCCGCAAGCCGGTGATCCTCGGTGGCCTGTTGGTGTTTGCCCTCGGCAGTGTCCTGGCGGCTATGTCCGACAGCATTTATGGCGTTGTCGCCGGCCGCGCCTTGCAGGGTATGGGGGCCATCGCCGCCGCCGTGCTGGCATTGGCGGCAGATCTCACCCGGGATGAGCAACGCACCAAGGTGATGGCCATCATAGGCATGTGCATAGGTTTCTCCTTTGCCTTGTCGCTGCTGGTGGGGCCTGTGGTGGCACAGCATCTTGGGCTATCTGGCTTGTTTGCCCTGACGGCTGGCTTGGCGCTGCTGGGTATGCTGATAGTGCAGCTGCTGGTACCCAACCCTGTGGCTCATGCGCCCAAGGGCGATACCATGGCGGAACCGGGCAAGCTGAAAAATATGCTTAAAGATCCGCAGTTGTTTCGCCTCGATGCCGGTATTTTTATTCTGCATTTGGTACTGACGGCGGTATTCGTGGCATTGCCGCTGGACTTGGTGGACGCCGGCCTTGCCAAAGAAAAGCACTGGATGCTGTACTTCCCGGCCTTTGTCGGCGCTTTCTTTTTGATGGTGCCGCTGATCATCATCGGCGTGAAGCGCAATAATACCAAGGGCATGTTCCAGTTGGCCCTGCTGATCATGTTGGCTGCCTTGCTGGCGATGGCGCTGTTTTCCCATAGTCTTTGGGTGCTGGCGGTAGCCATAGTGGCCTTCTTTACCGGCTTTAACTACTTGGAAGCCTCGCTGCCCAGCCTGATCGCCAAATTTTGTCCCGTGGGTGCCAAAGGTTCGGCCATGGGGGTGTATTCCACCAGTCAGTTTCTCGGTGCCTTCTGTGGCGGTTTGCTCGGTGGGGGCGCCTATCAAATCATGGGCGCCGCCGGAGTGTTTACCGTGGCGGTCGTGCTGTTAATTATCTGGCTGGCATTGACCCTGGGAATGAAAAATCCAGTGCTGCTCAAGAGTTACACTCTGGAGGCCCAGGTGAATGGCCGCGAGCATGCGCAGAAGATGGCCGCCGAGCTGTCTGCACTGCAAGGGGTTGCCGAAGCCATAGTGGTTTTGGAAGAAAAAGTCGCCTACCTCAAGGTGAACGATCAATTCGATTTAAGACAAGCCAGAGCTGTGTTAGGCTCTGTCAATTAAGCTAAGTATTACGTGAAAATCGCAGGAGATTTCGATGGCCAGTCGTGGTGTTAATAAGGTAATTCTGGTGGGCAATCTGGGACAGGACCCAGAGGTGCGCTACATGCCAAACGGCAACGCCGTAGCGAATATCACAGTGGCCACCAGTGAGTCATGGAAGGACCAACAGGGCCAACAGCAAGAGCGTACCGAGTGGCACAGGGTTGTCATGTTCGGCAAGCTGGCTGAAATTGCCGGTGAATATCTGCGCAAAGGCTCGCAAGTGTATCTGGAAGGCAAGCTGCAGACCCGCAAGTGGAAAGATCAGAGCGGTCAGGACAAGTACACCACTGAAGTGGTTGTTGATATGGGCGGTACCATGCAGATGCTGGGTGGCCGTAACCAAAACCAAGGCGGTATGAGCCAAGGCGGCAATCAAGGTGGTATGAACCAAGGTGGTATGAACCAAAGCCAAGGTAGTTACGGTGGTGGTCAGGCACAGTCTCAATCTCAATACAATGCGCCACAGCAGTCCGGCGGCTATCAGCCCAAGCCTGCTCAGCAACCGCAGCAGCCACAACAGCAGTACAACGCGCCGCAGCAGCAAAGCTATGGTCAGCAGCAGAACTCAGGTTATGCGCCCAAGCCACAGCAGCCAGCGCCGCAACAACAGGCAGCTCCGCAACAGCGGCCGGCACCACAGCCTCAGCCACAACAGCAGAACTACACGCCGGATCTGGATGACGGCTGGGATGATGATATCCCGTTCTGAGGTATGCTAGATATAGGCACTTGTGCTTGATACCTCAAAAAGCCACTGCAACCGTAGTGGCTTTTTTGTTGGAGCTAGTTTTCCCTGGCTTGCTCTGTCAGTACCGGGAGCTTCGTCAAATATTCCAGCGCCTGTTCGGTGAAGCCCAGTTTTAATAGATGCTCACGGCTGAATGGCGCTTGCTTAAGAGGTGCTCCGGAAAGACTGCGCTTGAGCCAATCCGGGTTGCCTATGGCCGCAGAGCCGATGGCAACCAGTTCGGCACCCAGGTTGAATGCCCGTTCGGCGGTGTGGATATCTGTGATAGCTCCGGCAAACATTAAAGGGACATTGCCATGATAGCCTCGGCGAATCTGTATCAGCAACGGGCCTGCCTGTTTGTCTTCATTGGCTTGTTTGAAGCTGTTCCCCATGGAAAAGTGCAAATAGTCGAGCGCCTCTTCGGCCAGCAGGTTGGCGACTTCCAGTTGGTTGGCCAGGCGGATGCCGCTCACATTGGCGTAGCTCTCGGGAGACAGGCGCACACCAATCAAAAATGAGCGCGGCAGACGCTGCCGGATACCGCGAATAATCTCTATGATGATCCTGGCGCGATTGCGGCTGCTGCCGCCCCAAATATCCTCGCGCCGATTCACCTCTGGGTTAAGAAAATTACACAGCAGGAAATGGTGGGCAGCATGCAGCTCCACACCGTGCAGTCCCGCGGCATAAGCCCGCTCGGCAGAGTTGATAAAAGCTTGAATAAGCTGCCGGATTTCCTCATCCTGCAGCTGTGCTACACCACTTGGATATCTTGTTCCCTGTGCTATCGCTGAGGGGCCTTTGGGGCCTTCTGCATTTAACTCGGGGAGTGCCCGCAGGCCACCATGGTGCAACTGTACCAACACCTTGGCTTGGTTGGCTTCGGCAGAGCGGGCCAAGGGGAGCCAGGATTGCTGCTGCGTCTCAGTCATCAGGGCCGGTTGTCCAGACCAGCAACGTCCGCCGGGCAAAACCTGGGTGGCAGCGGTTATCAGCATGCCAAAGCCCCCTTGGATACAGAGCTGTAGCCACCGCAACTCGGCTTGGGATGGGTCGCCATTGGCTGCGCTCATATTGTGGGTCAATGGCGCCAATACCGCACGGTTTTTAAGGCTCACGCCGGCGTTGCCAAAGAGGAACTCGTGTTCCAGTGAAGCTGACATCTCACTTTTCCTTTTGTGTCCAATCTATGCCTCTACTGTACATCTGTCGCTATGGGAAATAATCTGTCATTCAGGAAATGTATTCGTTCCTGGTGGGAATGAATTGGCACTTGAGTGGAACAACAATGGATCATCATAAGCTGGACAACCTTTATCTGATGCGGCTTTTTACCCTGATTGTCCGTCTGGGTTCCTTTGCGGCCGCCGCCCGCCAGCTACAAATCACTGCCGGTAAAGTTTCCAAGGATATTCACTTTCTGGAACAGCGACTGCAAACCCGGTTGTTGCACCGCACAACTCGCAGCCTGACGTTGACCTATGACGGTGAGCTGTATTTTCAACAGGCCGAGCGGATCCTCGAGCTCAATGAGCAGCTGCTCGATAGCCTCAGTCAGCGCAGGCATGAACTGGCCGGCGAACTGAGGATTACGGCCCCGGAACTTTGGGGCGAGCTGGTGTTGACTCCCGTGCTGCTCGGCTTCAAGGCCAAGCATCCGCAGGTAAGCATAGTGGCCGAGTTTTCCAATCGAGCGGTAGACCTGCTGCAAGATGGGTTTCATATCGCTTTTCGCAGCACCCGGCTCTCGTCTGAGCCCTATATTGCCAGGGAACTGGGGCAGGACGAGTCGGTTCTCTGCGCTGCACCGGCTTACTTGGCATCACGCCTTGCTCCGGCTCAACCCGGCGACTTGTTGCAGCATGAGTTGGTCACTTTGGCGCAGGGTAACAGCCGAAATGAGCTTTGGTGTTTTGAACATTCAGCAGGCCAACAGCAGCTTGAGGTTCGGGGCTCTTTGGTGTTCAACAACAAGAAAGCTATCCATGCCGCGGTTTGTCATGGGTTTGGGATAGCCAGATTGCCCAGGTATCTGGCCGAGCCCAGTCTGAAACAGGGAAAGCTGCAAACCGTATTGCCCGAATACAGGCTCAAGAGCGCCACTTTCTACGCGCTCTATACGCAGCGCCGCCGAGAGTCGGCACTGATCCGGGCCTTTATCGATGCGGTAGAACAGGCTCTACCATTGCAAGCGCTCGTTTGATGTGAAGCTGGCGGGAATTTATCGCGGCATCTTTCGCCCGAAAAGTTCCCTCTAGCCCCATAGCCGTGGGATATTTTTCAGCTGAAATTGGCAATCTTTACATTTGTAATCTGTTTGTGCCCTGCCTTGGTGGTGGGCGTTTTTCGGGCAGTGGGTCAATTTGACTTGATGACGGTTATTCTGTTTCCCCGGCTGTCCATTGCAGATAGTGTGAAAGTGTTACTGATGTAATACTTTGTTTTATCTGTTATATTCCTGCGTTCTGTTATTTCCCCTTGCGCTTGTTGCCGGCTTTTTTAGCGCAACCCTTTTCTATTTCCCGTCGATTGAGCCTCAGTTAATGGTGCTTTATCCTGCCTTTTTCGCTGTTGGGACAAAATTTACCTATATATTTGGACAAAATGTCTTTTAGTGTGTTTTTTGTTCATTTTGGTTTTATAAACTGCTTATGGTTTGTTTGTTGGCTTTTTGTTCTGCTTGATTCTATTTTTGTGGTTCAATTTGTCATAGCTATTCCTTTGTGATCTCTGTCTCGTGTCATTATTTGTTATCCTGAGTTTCTTTAAGGATAATCTTACACAGAGTGTGGTCTTTGGTTCGACTGCACTTGGCAGGTCGCAGCCAAGGGTTGCGACCCCAATCAAAACTCATAACGACAAGAGTGTGAGGACGCTATGAACAGACGTCAGTTTTTCAAACTGTGCGCTGCCGGGGCGGCAACTTCAGCCATATCTGCGCTGGGGTTGTTGTCCGAGAAGGCTTATGCCGCAGTTCGGGAATTCAAACTACTCAGAGCTAAAGAGACCCGCAACAACTGCCCGTATTGCTCGGTGGGTTGTGGCTTGCTTATGTATAGTCAAGGCAGCGGTGGCAAAAACTCTGAACATGCCATTTTTCATATTGAAGGTGATGCCGATCATCCGGTAAACCGCGGGGCGCTCTGCCCTAAAGGCGCAGGCCTGGTGGACTATGTCAACAGTCCGCACCGTCTGCAGTACCCTGAGTATCGCGCTCCGGGCACCAATGAATGGAAGCGCATCAGCTGGGGCGAAGCTTACAAGCGTATTGCCCGTTTGATGAAAGACGACCGTGATGCCAACCTGATTGAGAAAAACGCCAATGGCGTTACAGTCAACCGTTGGTTGACCACAGGGATGATGACTTCATCCGGTATGGCGAACGAGAGTGGTCTTGCGACTCAGAAGTTTGCTCGTTCTCTCGGCCTAGTCGCCATCGATACCATTGCACGTAACTGACACTCCCCAACGGTAGCAAGTCTTGCTCCAACATTTGGGCGCGGTGCCATGACTAACCATTGGATCGACATCAAGAACTCTAATGTAGTGATAATTATGGGCGGTAATGCTGCAGAAGCGCACCCTGTCGGTTTCGGCTGGGTTACAGAAGCTATGCAACATAACAATGCCAAATTGATTGTGGTTGACCCTCGCTTCAACCGTAGTGCCGCTTTGGCCGATCACTATGCTCCTATCCGCTCAGGCACAGATATTGCCTTCTTGCTGGGTGTGATCCGCTATCTGATCTCCACTAACCAGATCAACTTCGACTATGTGAAGGCCTATACCAACGCCAGCTATCTGGTGCGGGAAGACTTTGAATTCCACGAAGGTCTGTTCTCCGGTTTCGATGAAGAGAAGGGCGACTACAACAAAGAATCCTGGTTCTATCAACTCGACGAAGACGGCTATGCCAAGGTGGATGAATCCCTTGAGCACCCACGTTGTGTATGGAACCTGCTGAAAGAGCACGTAGAACGTTACGACTTTGCCACTGTCAGCAACATCACAGGGACGCCGGTAGATGACTACCAGGTGGTCTGTGAGGCGATTGGCAGCACTTATACCAAAGACAGGGTTGCGACCTTTATGTATGCCCTGGGTTGGACTCACCATAGTAAGGGTGCGCAGAATATTCGTACCATGGCCATGGTGCAGTTGCTGCTGGGCAATATTGGTCAGTTGGGTGGTGGGGTTAACGCCTTGCGTGGTCACGCCAACGTTCAGGGCTCAACCGATATGGGTCTGCTGGCGCAGAGTCTGCCGGGCTACGTTAAACTGCCCAACGACAATGAACCCACTTTGGCCGCTCACCTGGCAGCGCATACGCCCAAGCCTTTGCGTCCGGGTCAAACCAACTACTGGCAAAACTATCCCAAGTTCTATGTCTCTTTGCTGAAAGCGTTCTGGGGCGATAACGCGACCCCTGAAAACGACTTCGGTTACGACTGGTTGCCGAAATGGGATCAGATGTATGACTTTGGCCGCTACCTCGACATGATGTATCGCGGTCAGATCAACGGTTGTATCGTGCAAGGGGTTAACGCAATTAACTCTATGCCCAACCGTAACAAGAACCTCAAGGCGCTGAGCAAGCTCAAGTACTTGGTCGTGCTGGACAACTTGTCATCTGAAACCGCAACCTTCTGGCAAAACGAACCCGGCTTCAACGAAGTCGATACCGCCAGTATCCAAACGGAAGTGTTCCGTCTGCCCACAACCTGTTTTGCCGAGGAAGAAGGTTCCATCGTCAACTCGGGTCGCTGGATGCAGTGGCACTATAAAGGCGCCAATGCTCCCGGCGAAGCCATGGCCGACTCGGAAATCGTTGCCGGCATCCTGCTGGAGCTGAAAAAGCTGTATCGCGAAGAGGGCGGTAAACTGCCTGAGCCTGTGGCTGCGGTTAACTGGGAATACACAGATGCCCATAACCCGAGCTCTGTTGAGCTGACCAAAGAGTTGAACGGATACGATGTTAACACCGGCCGTCAACTGAGCAGCTTTACTGAACTCAAGGCCGATGGCAGCACCGCCTGTGCCTGTTGGATCTATGCCGGTTCCTGGACCGAGCAAGGCAACCAGATGGCGCGTCGTGACAATCACGATCCATCCGGCAAGGGGATTACCCCGGGATGGGCATTTGCTTGGCCTGCCAACCGTCGGGTGCTCTACAACCGAGCCTCTTGTGATGTCAACGGTAAGCCATGGGATCCAAACCGCACCATAGTCGAGTGGAAAGATGGCAAGTGGGAAGGCATAGACGTGCCTGACTTCAACGCCAAGCTCAATCCACAGGACAGTGCACACCCATTCATCATGCAGCCGGAAGGGGCGGGCCGTTTGTTCGCGCTGAAGCTGCTGAAAGAAGGGCCGTTCCCTGAACACTATGAGCCGGTGGAATCACCAATCGGGACCAACCCATTGCATCCGAAAGTGGTGCACAGTCCAGTGCTGCGTTGGTTTGAGGGTGTGAAAGAAACCATAGGCACCAAAGACGAGTTCCCATACGCCTGTACTACTTACTCGCTCACAGAACACTTTAACTTCTGGACGACTCACTGCCGTTTGGCGGCGATCTCCATGCCAGAGACCTTTGTGGAAATGAACGAGCAGTTGGCGGCGGAAAAAGGCATCAAGAATGGCGACTGGGTGAAAGTGAGCTCCAAGCGTGGCCACATTCTTACCAAAGCCTTGGTGACCAAGCGTTTGCGGCCACTGCAAGTCAATGGTCAAACGGTACACACTCTGGGTATTCCACGTCACGGTAGCCATAACGCCCTCACCAAGAAGGCTTATAGCTGTAACGTGCTGACTACCGAAATGGGTGATGCCAACACGGGTGTTCCTGAGTACAAAGCATTCCTGGTGAACGTTGAGAAGGCGGAGGTCTGATAATGGCAACACAAGATATTATTCGACGCTCCGGCACCTCAGCGGCAACGCCGGCATCGCAAACTCGGATTGGTGACGTCAAGCAGGTCGCAAAACTGTTTGATGCGACCAAGTGTAACGGCTGTAAGGCCTGTCAGGTGGCGTGCTCCGAATGGAACGATCTGCGTGAAGAAGTGGGCAGTTTCGAGGGAAGTTATCAAAACCCGATGAAACTCTCAGGCCAGGTCTGGACCCTGATGGAGTACAACGAGGTGATGGACGAGCGCAATAAGCTGCGCTGGCAGTTCACTCACTCTGCTTGTATGCACTGTGCCGATCCCGCCTGTCTCAAGGCGTGTTCGACCGCAGGCGCCATTGTGCAGCATGTCAATGGGGTGGTGGACTTCGATTCAGACAAGTGTATCGGTTGCGGTTATTGCGCCAGCGCTTGTCCGTTCGATATCCCCAAAATCGACCCCAAGGACAACAAGGCCTACAAGTGCACCATGTGTTCCGACCGTCTGGCGGTCGGGCTGGAGCCTTCCTGTGTCAAGACCTGTACTACAGGCGCACTGCGTTTCGGTACCCGTGAAGACATGTTGTTCTATGCCGACAAGCGGGTGGCCGAACTCAAGGAACGCGGCTTTGCCAAGGCCGGGCTGTACAACCCAGAGGGTGTGGGTGGCACAGGGATGATGATGATATTGCACGATGTCACTCAGCCTGAAAGCTACAACATGCCGGCAGATCCGCAGATCCCACTGTCTGTCACTCTGTGGCAGGACTGGGTCAAGCCTCTGGGTACAGTTGGGATCCTGGCAACCGCCGCTGTGGCTTGTCTGCACAAGATCACCGTTGGCCGCAACATAGTCGAAGAGGATCAACCCGGTTATCAGCCGCCTGAAGACGATCAGCAAGCGGCTCAGAAAGAGGAGGACGGCAAATGAGCGAGCATCACAAGCAAGAGATGATAGTGCGTCATAAGCTGTTCGACCGTATCTGCCACTGGTTTATTGTGGCGGCAGGTTTAGTCACTTTCCTGACCGGTTTTTCGTTCTTTTATCCTTCCTTCCAGTGGTTGGGTGGTATTGCAGGCACGCCTCAATTGGCGCGCTTCATCCACCCCATTGCCGGGTTGTTTATGTGTCTGCCGCTGATGCTGATGTTGGTGCGTTACTACCATCACAACAAGTGGGAGAAGAACGACCTGAAATGGATGCTGGCCATTAAGGATGTGATGTTTGAGAACGAGGACAAGATCCCGCCTATCGGCCATTACAACCCTGGGCAAAAGGTGCTGTTCCGTGCGTTTGTGGTGACATCTATCGTACTGACTGTCACCGGCTTCATCATGTGGCAGCCCTATTTTGCACCTTACTTCTCAGCCACTACCGTGGGCTGGGCCATTCTGCTGCACGCCGTCTGTGCCCTCATCATGTTGATTTTCGTGATGGTGCACTTCTGGATGGCGACCTGGGTAGAAGGTTCGGTCGCGGGCATGCTCTACGGCAAGGTCTCCAAGGCCTGGTGCCGTAAGCACCACCCCAGAATGCTGGAAGAAGATTCGGAAGCGGAGAAACATTAAATGAGTCATACAGCCGAGATACCCCTGGCCCCCGGCAGCGAGTCGCCGCTGGAGCTCAAACCACTGAAAGCCGCCGACCCTGCCAGCGTCTATCTGCGCAGAGCCAAGCGTTTGGAAGTGTTGGCCAAGGACTCGCCGCTGGCTGATTACCTGGAGCTGTGTCGCCGTTTGGTCGCTGTACAGGCCAAACTGGCGGCGAAGGAAGACTTCGGTCTTCCTCCAGCCTGGGACAAGTCCGAGGGCGAGCCCCTCACCGACTTGGGTCCCAGCGCCGACAGCTATTGGCAGAGCTTACTGCAGCAGTTGCTCAGTGAACTCCTGCCGCAGGTGGATGAGTCGGTCGCCCGGGTGCTGCGTCTTTTGATGCAACAGGCACCCGAGCAATTGAGTGCCTGGGGGCAGGCGCTGCGTCAGGGCAACCTGAGTGCAGTGCCCGCCAGGTTCAGTCTGTTTCTGTGGGCAGCTATGGGGCTTTATTGGTCTCATTGGGCGCCGGCAGTTATTCAGCGCATGGATCAGCGCAGGGTCGAACAGCAGAGCCTGTGTCCGGTCTGTGGCAGCCATCCGGTTGCCAGCGTGATAGTCGATGAACCCAGAGCCGGTTTGCGTTATCTGCATTGCAGCCTGTGTGAGAGCGAGTGGCACTACATACGTGCCCACTGCACTTGCTGCGGGCATGACAAGGAGATGAACCTCTGGTCTCTGGACGACTATCAGGCCAATGTTCGCATCGAAAGCTGCGAGGCTTGTCATGGTTATACCAAGATGATGTTCCTCGAAAAGGCGCCGCTGATGGATGTGGCCGCCGATGATTTGGCGACCCTGATGCTCGACAGTCAGCTCAATGAGAAAGGCTATGGTGCTACCACAGTCAATCCCTTGTTGCTGGCCCACGAGACAGAAGACAGCGAGTAACCAAGCCGGTAAGAAAGCCGGGAGGGCTCAGGCCCTCCCTTTATTCAGTCAATGATGAAACAGATGATGACCCAAACTGCCGATACTCTCAAAGACCTCTATCGGGCTTTGCCTTCCATGGATAGCCTGCTGGCCGAGCCGGCGCTGGCCCCACTGCTGAGCCGCTTTGGCAAGGCCGCCGTCAAACAGGCGCTGGATGGACAACTTCGGCTGGCAAGAGCCGGGATAGGCAGCGAGCAACGCCTGCCTGAGTGGTGTCACTCACACCAAACCCTGTATGGCATTTTGGTTGATCAGCTGTCCAGCGATTATCGCCACAGTTTAAGGCCGGTATGGAACCTCACCGGCACCCTGCTGCACACCAACCTGGGACGGGCGCAGCAATCCGAGGCGGCCATCGAGGCCGTCACTTCTGTGATGCGTTACCCAACTCCGCTGGAGTTTGAGTTGCAGGCAGGCAAGCGCGGCCACAGAGATAATGCCGTCAGCTCGCTTATTCACCGCCTCACAGGTGCCGATGCCTGCTGTGTGGTTAACAACAATGCCGCCGCCGTGCTGTTGATGCTGTCGGCGGTGGCTGCCGGTAAAGAGGTGATAGTTTCCCGCGGTGAGCTGGTGGAGATAGGCGGCGCCTTCCGGATCCCCGACATCATGCGTCAGGCTGGGGTTACCCTGGTGGAAGTGGGCAGCACCAACCGTACCCACCTCAGGGATTACGAGCAGGCGATAACCGAAAACACCGCTGCCATCATGAAGGTACACACCAGTAACTACCATATTCAGGGCTTTACCGCCTCGGTGGAAGAGTCGCGGCTGGCGACACTGTGCCGCGAGCACGATATTTCGCTGATCTCGGATCTCGGCAGCGGTTCGCTCACCGACTTGCGCCGCTTCGGGCTCAAGCAGGAGCCCACTCCCCAGGCGATGCTGGCCGATGGGGTCGACTTGGTGAGCTTCTCCGGCGACAAGCTGCTCGGTGGCCCTCAGTCGGGGCTGATTGTTGGCAAACAGTCGCTTATCAACAAGTTGCAAAGCCATCCGCTCAAACGGGCGCTGCGCTGCGACAAGCTGATTCTGGCGGCGCTGGAAGCCACACTGATCCATTATCTCAACCCGGAAACCCTGGATACTGAACTGCCTATGATGGCCAAGTTCGGCCGCAGCCAGCAGCAACTCAAACTGCTAGGCAGCCGTTTGCACCAGGCGTTGCAGCCCCTGTTTGCCCCCGGCTATCAACTGGAGCTGGTGGAGTGCCGCACCCAGGTGGGCAGCGGCTCACAGCCGGATACTTTCCTGCCTTCGGTGGCACTGGCGTTCAGCGCCAATCCGGGCGCTAGCCTGATTGAGCTTGAGCAACACTTCAAGCAGGCGGAGCGGCCGGTGATCGGCCGGATCAGCAATGAGCAACTGCTGCTGGATCTGCGCGGGGTCGACGATGAAGCCGAGTTACTGGCCGAGCTGAGCACTCTGGGAGTGTCGCTGTGATCCTGGTAACTGCCGGCCATGTAGACCATGGCAAGACCAGCCTTATTCGGGCCCTGACAGGGCAGAATACCGACAGATTGCCGGAAGAGAAACGCCGCGGCATGACCATAGATCTGGGTTATGCCTTTATGCCGTTTGCCGACGGCCAGCGACTGGCCTTTATCGATGTGCCTGGCCATGAAAAGTTTATCAACAACATGCTGGTGGGCGTCAGTCATGCCAGACACGCGCTCCTGGTGCTGGCCTGTGACGACGGCGTGATGCCGCAGACCCGTGAACACCTGCAGATTTTAGCCATGTTGCCGCTTAAGAGCCTGACGCTGGTGCTCACCAAGAGTGACCTGGTGGAGCGGGCCCGCATTGATGAAGTGGCTGCAGAGAGTGAGGCGCTGCTTTGTGAGTTTGCCCTCAAGGCCTCTGGTGTGTTTAGCGTTTCGGCCAGCAATGGCCAGGGGATCGATTCACTCAGAGAGCATATTCTGGCGCTGGCATCGAGCGAGCTACAGCTTGAGAAGGCTGGCGTCGCCGCAGACGCGCAGCAGGCCTTTCGCATGACCCTGGATCGCGCCTTCAGCGTCAAAGGCGCCGGTTGGGTGGTCACGGGTACAGTGATCAGTGGCAGTGCCAATGTCGGTGATAACCTCTACAGCTCGGGTCAGAAAGACAAGCTGAGGATCCGCGGCATTCACTGCCAGGGGCAGGAGTCGCAGACGGCGCTTCCGGGCACCCGGGTCGCCCTCAATCTCAGTGGCGTCGATAACCACAGAGCGCCGCAGCGCGGTGATTGGCTCAGCAACTTGCCGCAGCCGGACGCCTGTGGCCGCCCTGTGGTGCAGATCCGTGCCTTTGAGCCAGTGACTCACTGGCAGAGCGTGCATTGCCACCACGGCGCCGATCATACTCTGGGACGCATATCCCAACTGACCGAGGCCGATGAGCGCGGCTACTGCCTGGCTGAACTGGTGCTGGATAAGCCACTGATATTGTGCCAGGACGACCCCATAGTGCTGCGTCATGCCAGTGGCAAGCATACCCTGGGCGCCGGCAGAGTACTGGCACTCACAGTGCCCAATCGCAAGAAACGCACCGAAGAGCGGCTCGCTCTTCTTGGCCGTCTCGCCGACGCCGAAACTCCGGCCGCGGCTCTTACCCTTCTAGGCAGGCAGCAGGCCTTGGCCGTGCCTGACTTGGCCTGGCGCTGGCAGTTGACTGAAGCTGGTTTGAGTCGGGTCATCGAAGAATCCGGACTCAGCCGCCACGGCGGTTTTCTGTTGGCACCTGAACTGCTTGAGGCCGAGCAACAGCACTATCTGTCCTTGCTGGAGCAATACCATCAGCAGCACCCGGATCAATTGGGGCTGGGGCGCAACCGCCTGCTGCGCATGAGTCACAGCAAGTTCCCCTTGCCGCTGGCCAGTCTGATCCTGGAGCGCCTCTGTCGCGATCGCCGCATGGTGCTGCGCGGCGCCTTGTTGCAGTTACCGCAGCACAGAATGACCTTGGACCCCAAAGCCGAAGCCTGTTGGCAGCGTTTATCTCCTTGGCTGGAGCAGCAGGATACCCCTGTGTGGGTCACGGAAATGGCCGAATATCTTGAATTGGAGCCGGGTGAGCTGCGGCCGCTGTGTTTCCAGTTGGTGCAACAGGGATTTATCACCGCAGTGGTGAAAGACAGATATCTGCTCAGCAGTAAGCTGTGCCACTACGCGGATCTTATCCGCGGTCATTTAGCGCAAAAGGGACAACTGGAAACCGCCGAGTTCAAGGCGATGGTAGGTCTTGGCCGCAAAGTGAGTATTCAACTGTTGGAGTTCTTCGATCGCAGCGGTTTTACTCGCAGGAAGTATCGCAGTAACAGTCGGGAGATCCGGGACGCTGAACTTTTCTGGTCCCATGAAGATTGGCGGAAGAACATAGGAGTCGAACCTACCCGGGACTGCTGGCAGCCCCACCCGGATTTGAAGTCCGGACGCCTCACCGGAGACGACGTTCTTCCATCGAAAGACAGAAGGATAATAGAAAATGAATGCAGTTGAAGCAACCCTGTTTTTATTTACTTTATGAGTTTGTGATATAGCTCTTATTTTATTTTAAAGTCTGTAAATTTTTATTATTTAGATAGGTTCAGAGGGTACTTATGGATTATTATTCGCATGACGTTGTCACCGAGAAACAAGTCACCCTTATGGAACAAGGGCAGGCTTCGGAATTAACTGACTACTTAGCGAACGAAGTGAGAATCGCCCTGGTATATAACGGCATTGCCCACACGGTAATGTTGGCCAGTCCGCAGGATCTCGAAGCCTTTGCAATCGGCTTTACCTTGTCGGAGCGCATAGTCAGAAACATAAATGAAATCAAGGGTGTTGAACTTGAGTATACCGAAGAAGGTGTGCTGGTTCAGATTGAGATAACCCAAAGATGTTTCATGGAATTAAAGCAACAAAGACGCAATATGGCCGGTAGAACCGGTTGTGGACTTTGCGGTGTTGCCCAACTTGAAGAAGCGGTCAAACCTGTTATTCGAGTTGATGATGGTGCCAAGTTTAATATCAACAATTTAAAGGTTTCTTTGAATTTTGTTAAGGACAATCAACAGCATTTTAAATTAACTGGCGCCACCCATGCTGCTATGGGTTTAAATAAAGATGGGCATATTATTGATGCCTATGAAGATATTGGAAGACATATAGCACTGGATAAGTTAATCGGTGCCTTTTCACAGAAACATGCCGAGCGGCCAATCGCGGTTTTATTGACCAGCAGAGCCAGTTTCGAGATGGTGCAAAAGGCTGCCAGTGCCAATATTCAGATTCTTTTTGCCATGTCCGCCGTGACCTCACTGGCGTTGGAGTTGGCCGAGAAGAGCAACATCACGCTGGTGGGCTTTTGCCGCAACGGTCGTGCGACGCTCTACACCCATGGTCACAGACTGACGGGATTGAGCCGCGATCGCCTGGCCAAAGCCATTTAGGGAAGCTGCGAATAAGGCCTCGAAGTACTCGGGCTTCTTCCCTGGCACAGCGCTTACTGTCTGCTCATCATCGTTGTTAAACACTGTTTATGACCGGTCGGAACCCAGTTCCAGCCGGTCTTTAGTGCTTTGATGATGGCAGACAGCCGGTCGTTTGCTGCACTCCAGCGATTTTATCGCCGTAAAGGCATACATAAGATGCGACAGGTCAGTTTCTGCGGGCTGCCTGTTCGCACCTGTAATGGTTGACGGACACGCCTGTGTCCGTTTAGACAAGGTCTCGTTCATTAGGGTAATGACATGACATGGCAACAATTTAAACAACAATATCTGGTCCGTTTCTGGGCTCCCATGCCGGCTGTTATCGCTGCCGGTATTCTCTCCACCTACTATTTTGGTCTTACCGGAACCTTCTGGGCCGTGACCGGCGAATTCACCCGCTGGGGTGGGCATTTACTGCAAATGCTTGGTGCCGAACCGGAAAACTGGGGTTACTTCAAGGTGATAGGTCTGGCCGGTACGCCGCTGGATCGCATCGACGGCATGATGATTATCGGTATGTTCGGTGGCTGTATCGCTGCGGCGCTATGGGCCAACAACGTCAAGCTCAGAATGCCACAGAGCCGGGTGCGCATCATGCAGGCCCTGGTTGGTGGCATCATAGCAGGCTTCGGCGCCCGCTTGGCCATGGGGTGTAACCTAGCGGCCTTCTTTACCGGTATTCCGCAGTTCTCGCTGCATGCCTGGTTCTTCGCGCTGGCCACTGCTGCCGGTTCCTACTTTGGCGCCAAGTTCACCTTGCTGCCCATGTTCCGCATTCCGGTGGCGCTGAAGAAGGTCACCAAGGCCAGCTCGGTCAAGCAGGATGAAAACCAGGCCAGAAGGCGTTTTCGTATCGGCATGCTGGTGTTTATCGGCATAGTCGGTTGGGGACTCATGACCCTGTTCAACGCACCCAAGCTGGGTATTGCCATGCTCTGTGGCGTCGGTTTCGGTCTGCTGATTGAAAGGGCACAGATCTGCTTTACCTCGGCATTTCGCGACATGTGGATCACCGGCCGTACCCATATGGCCAAGGCGATCATCATAGGTATGGCGGTCAGTGCCATAGGGATTTACAGCTATGTGCAACTAGGGGTTTCACCCAAGATCATGTGGGCCGGTCCCAACGCGGTTATCGGTGGCTTGCTGTTTGGTTTCGGTATAGTGCTGGCCGGTGGCTGCGAAACCGGTTGGATGTACCGCGCCGTGGAAGGGCAGGTGCACTTCTGGTGGGTTGGCCTGGGTAACGTTATCGGCTCCACCATTTTGGCCTACTACTGGGACGACTTTGCCGAACCACTGGCCACCAGTTGGGACAAGGTCAACCTGCTTTCCAGCTTGGGGGACAAGGGCGGCTTGCTGGCCACCTACCTGATGCTGGGCCTGGCGTTTGCCGCCATGCTCGCCTGGGAAAAACAATTCTTTGCCCGTAAAGCCAAACGGGATGCACAACTGACTGCGGAGGCCGTGTAATGAGCCAATATACTCCTGATTATCAATTGGATATGGTTGGTGAACCCTGTCCTTATCCCGCCGTTGCCACCCTGGAGGCCATGCCCCAGCTCAAGCCTGGCGAAATTCTGGAAGTGATCAGCGACTGCCCACAGTCGATCAACAATATTCCATTGGATGCCAAGAACCACGGTTACAAGGTGCTGGAGATAGAACAAAACGGCCCGACTATCCGTTATCTGATCCAGCGCTGAGGAGCCGGTTATGCTGACGATTCTCAGTGGTTTGGGCATAGGTCTGGCCATGGGGTTTGTGATGCAGCGGGGGCGTTTCTGCATGGCGGGTGGCATACGTGACACCTTCCTGCAGAAAGACTTCACCATGGTGATTGCCATATTGATCGCCATCAGTATCCAGAGCCTGGGGCTGTTTGCCTTTTATGAGTTGGGCTGGGTCAAGTTGCCGACGGGGCATTTCCCCTGGTTGGCAACTCTGATTGGTGGCGTGCTGTTTGGCCTGGGTATGGCGGCGGCAGGCAGTTGCTCCACCGGAGCCTATTACAGGGCGGCCGAAGGCTTGGCTGCCAGTGTGATGGCAGTGCTGGGCTTTATTGTTGCCAGTAAACTGGTGCGCACGGCCGAGCTCAAGAGCATGCTGGCCCCCATCAAACAGCAACAGTTGGCCGATCAGACCCTGTATCAAAGCCTGGGGGTTTCTCCCTGGTTGGTGAGTATCGCCCTGGCGCTGCTGACTTCCGTACTGGCGATGCGCTATCTCAAGCGACGCAAGCACCCTGTGGCCCTGATGACCCCGAGGCGCAGCGGCCTGGCACACCTGTTGTTTGAAGCCCGTTGGCACCCCTTCGTGAGTGCGCTGATCATCGGCGTGCTGGCTCTGCTGGCCTGGCCTGCGAGCCTGGAAAGCGGTCGGGTCGGTGGCGTTGGTATCAGTGGCCCCAGCGCTCAGCTGTGGGATCTGCTGACCACTGGCAACACCAAGTTCTTCGGCTGGCCGGGATACTTCCTCATCGGCTTGTTTGTCGGGGCCTTTATTGCCGCCCGCGGCAGTTCGGAGCAGCGTTGGCGCTATCCGGGCCACAAGACGGTATTGTTTGGGCTTATCGGCGGTCTGTTGATGGGCTTTGGCAGCGGCATTGCCGGTGGTTGCATGTTGGGCAATGCGCTGGTGGGTACCGCCTATCTGTCCTGGCAGGGCTGGCTGTTTATTCCGGCCATTCTGCTTGGCAGTTACTGCTTCAGTTACTTTACCCTGATCCGGCCCATGCGCCTGGCTCAGATCTGAGTTTTATCCAAGGAGTTGTATATGAAACATGTTCTCGATACTACCGGCAAACTTTGTCCTTTCCCTTTGATAGAGCTGCAGAAGCTGATAAAGGGCATAGAAAAAGGCGACGAAGTGGTACTGGACTATGACTGCGCCCAGGCGACAGAAAACATTCCTCGCTGGGCCGCCGAAGAGGGCCATGAGGTGACTCACTTTGCCCAGAAGGGCGATGCTGCCTGGACCATGACCATCAAGAAGGGCTAACGGTCGTAAAGGTAAAAAAGCGCTGCCGAGGCAGCGCTTTTTTCATCCAAACTGTAACGCTATCAGCGAGCCTGCATCTGGATGCTGACCCCTTCAGCATTGGCACCATCCAGCATCAGATAGTACCAACCTTCGCTTGGCGCCTGCAGCAGTAAACGTTCTGCATTGCCTTGCTGGGTGGATACCTGTTGATAACTGTTGGCCGTCGGCCAGCTAGTGCCACCATAGAGGCTGACATCGCCGCTGCCGTGGCCTGTGACAACTTCAATCTCCTGAGTACCTTCGGCAATATAGAAGTAGAAGTCTCCCCGGCCACTGGCGGCGCAGATGGCCGCGCCGGACTGTAACTCGCTGTAACTCTGGGGAGCCTTGGTGGCGCAGGCATTTTCGAGAACACCGGGCTGAGGTTCACCGGCCGTGGCCACTTTCAGGCTCAGGCTGACACCGGCATACTGGCTGTCACTCTCCACCGCCAGGTAACGCCAGCCGCGATTGGCCGTGACTGTTAGTGTCTCGTTGTTGCCTGCGGTCTTGGCGAACGCATCATAGTGAGCTGTACCTGCCCAGGTATCGGCAGCATAGTAGAGATCGGCGTCACCAGTGCCGCCGCCGAGGCTGAAGGTCAGGCGAGTGTTATCTTCCTCAACCCAGACATAAAAGCTGGAACGGCCACCACTGAGGCATTCATTCTTGCCGGCCAGCAACTGGCCATAGTCTGTGCTTGGAGCACCGCAATCCACCGGCTCGCCGCCATCGCCATCACCGCCGCCTTGGGCCGGGTCCGGGTCGGCTTCGACTTCTGTGGTCGACAGCAATAGATCCACGCCGCCAAATTCACCGGCCAGAGTCAGGTAATGCCAGTAGCTGTCGGGGTTGAGGCGCACCTTGATCACCTCGTGATTCCCATTGCCTATACCTAAGCCCTCGTTGTTTTCGGCGCTGGCCCAGCCTTGGGAGCTGAAATAGATATCGGCATCACCCCAGCCGTCACCCACCTTGATCCACAGCTCTTGGTCGGAACGCTGCTCATTGGCAAACACCAGGCTGGCGCGGCCGTTTTTCGAGTCGATACACTCGATTGGCACATCCAGCAGCGGCGTCATGCCTTCCTGATAACGATAAGATTCGTCGCTGACCGTGCAGGGGGCAAAGTCGCGGCTGATATTGCCGCCCGGGCCACTCCAGTTACCTTCACGGCCGCTGGGTGCGGCGTCTATGTCGCTGGGGCCCTTATCCACTATGCCATTGTCGGCCGTGCTCAGGCCGCTTGTCAGCCAGCTGTACCATTCATTGTCATAACGACTGCCTATGCCATCTATCAGGGCTTGATACTCGCTGTAGTTGTCGCTGCGCAGCAGACTGAGGATCTGGCGAACATCATCCATATGGCGCTCGAACATAAAGCGCACCGCCAGGTAGCCCCAGCGATAGACTCTGTCCTGCCCGGAATCATAGGTGTTTTTGAATATTTGCGACAGGGCAAATGCCTTGGTTTCACCAAGTGCTATGGCTGCGGTGTTGGCATCCCGGTAGGAGATGTATTCAGCCAATCCTTCAACCCACCAGATGGTGTCGGCCGAAATGCCGCGGGCAAAGTCGCCGTGGAGGTTGAAGCGGCCATCCAGGTAGTGCACATATTCATGCTGCAGGTTCCAGACATGGAAATCGGGGCGGCGCCACTCGGCTTCATAGGCGATAAAACGGGCCTGATTCTTGAGCCCGGCCGGCGAGCCTTCAAGATACATGCCGCCGTTGTCTGTATTGATGCCGAAGAAGCTGCCGGCGAATGACTGGTAGTCGCCGGAGGAGTTGAAGATCACCAGCTCAAGATCGTCGTTGTTATCCTCGCCCACCGGAGTATTGCCGGTTTCCAGCTTGCTGTGGAAGTAGGCTTCCTGGCCGCTGAGCACTTCGCAGATCCAGCTTGCCTGATCCTGATACAGATCCTGGGCGCGCATCTTCAGGGTATCCGAGCACTTCCAGTTGAAACTCAGGGTGTCCTGCTCCAGTTGGTATTTGAAGCCGCAAATGCCGTAGTAGTCGCACTGGCTGCGGTCATAGTAGTCGGCCATTTCTGCAGCGGCGAGCCAGATGGCGCGGCTGCTGTCCTCTTTACTGCTGCTGTCGATTACCGCCTTGACCAGAGTAGTGACCCTGGGCTTCATCGCCTCTATGTAGTAGAGGCGGGACATCTCACGTACCGCATTGACCAGCAGGTATTCGGCGTTGGTTCCAAGTAGTTGGCGCTGCTCAAGTTGAAACTGATTGAGGGCATCGAGAATGCTCTGATCCCGGGCGAACAGCGCTTGCATTTCGTCGTTCCACTGAGCCCGGAACAGGGTAGTAAACACAGCATTGGCGGCGGCATTCATGCCAAACAGCGCCTGCCAGTCGCTGTCGTATTCGTTGAGAACCTTGATGGTTACCCAGTTGAATTCGGCACCCAGATTGGCCGAATCCACCAGTATCAACGCTTCTTTGAGAACCCCGGCATTGGCCTCGGAAACTGTCCAGCTCTTGGGATTGTTGAACAGACTATCCAGTGCGCCGCTTAACGCCGTGGTTACCGAGGCATCATAGGCGGGCACATCTTCAGGATGATAAAACTGCACGTAGAGGGCGGCGCGGACAAAGTTTATCAAGGACTCCAGCCCTTGGATGTCAGTTCCTGTGTAGCTTTCGGCGCGGCCGTCTATGGCATTGGCCACCGCCAGCACATTGGCCTGGCTGAAGCTGGCGGTGGCCTGACTGCCCACCAGGCTGTAAAAGGCACCGACACAAGCAGGCGTGGCGGCGCTTAATGCATCGACCAGTGCCTGACCATTGAGGCCTGTCAGCTCATCACAGCTGCTGTCGGCCTGCATCTGCCGATCGCCGGCCGCCGAGCGGCTCATCAGGTTGAGGCTTTCGACGGCTTGGCGTTTTTGGGGCGTTTTTTTGTCAACGGCATGTCCTTCAATTACCTGGTTCGCCACCGCCTGACTGCTAAAGGCCTGCGGCGGCGCCGGCAACGAAGCCTTTGTCTGCCTCTCCGCTTGAGAGTTGACCTCGCGCTTAAGCCGCGTATGAGAGGCCAGTCTCGCCTGCTCGTTGGCTTGAGCGGGCAGTAAGGGATGACCGTGCAGCCTGGCGGCTGGATGAGGTGAGGAAGCTTGGGGGGAGGAGGGCTGTGCAAACGTCTGTTGGCTGAATGCCATGCCGGAAAGCAGGCCGATACTGGCGACCAGTGGGCTGATCTTCATTGGTTTTCTCCATTTTATTTGAGTCTGCTGTTGCAGATCTTTAGTGGTTAAAGTGACCTCCTGCGCCGTTTGCCGATACTGCCTGACTGTGCACAACACTTTATTCAGGGTAAATCAGTGTTTCATCATAGAAGTAAAAGAATAAAATATACAATATAAAATTGTCTATTTTTTATTCCAAAGGAAAACAGCGAGGATTTCCTTGGTCACCGCGAGCTAGGATAGATTTATAACGCAATGAAATTAATAGAATTTACATTTAAATTCGCCAAGGCTGAATTTTGCCTGGCGGCTTTGTTGTGCTTCTGGCAAAAGACTGAAGCCATTTGCTGTGAAGCACGCCTTGGATCCAGGCCTGTAAGTCGATGCAGTGCATAGATGGGACTTTTTCGCGCGAGTATGAGCCTGAGGCGGCTTCTGCTACTGTGTTGGCTACAGGTATCAGTCTCTGCCAGGCTTGGCCTCTGGATTAACGTCAGAGGCAAATCTTTCGGCAGTGGCTCAGTTATCAAGGAGCAGTGTATGAGACAGGTGACTTTCGACACACCCGGGCAGCCCGAGGTGCTTTATCTGACGGATGTGGAGATCCCCAAACCCGGTTCGGGTCAGGTGTTGATTCGGGTGGCGGCGGCCGGGGTCAATGGCCCGGATCTGGCCCAGCGCAAAGGCAACTATCCGCCGCCGGCAGATGCTTCCCCCGTGCTGGGGTTGGAAGTGGCCGGCGAGATAGTGGCGCTGGGGCAGGGCGTAGCACAATGGCAGACCGGGCAAGAGGTCTGTGCCCTGGTGCCGGGAGGCGGTTACAGTGAGTATGTGCTTACCTGGGCCGATCATTGTTTGCCTATTCCCAGGGGCTGGAGTCTGGAAGAAGCCGCTGCGATTCCCGAGACTTTCTTTACTGTGTGGGGCAATCTGTTTATGCGAGCCGGGTTGCAGCAAGGCGAGACAGTGCTCATCCACGGCGGCTCTGGGGGTATCGGCAGCAGCGCCATAGCGCTGGCCAAGGCCTTTGGTGCCAGGGTACTGGTGACTTCCGGCAGTCCTGAGAAATGCGCCTGGTGTCAGCAACTGGGAGCCGAACTCGCGATTGACTACCGCCGACAGGACTTTGTCGAGCCTGTGTTGGACTGGACCCAGGGCAAGGGTGTCGATGTGGTGCTGGATATGGCAGGTGGAGACTTTGCCAACAAGAATCTCAAGGTACTCGCCTTTGATGGCCGCATGGTGTCCATTGCCATGCAAAGGGGTGCCAAGGCTGAAGTGGATATCTTTCGCCTGATGGCCAAACGTATTGTTTGGACCGGCTCGACTCTGAGGCCTCAAAGCGTCGCGGCCAAGGCGGCGATTGCTGCCGAACTCAAGGCTAAGGTCTGGCCGTTATTGAATGAAGGTGCCCTGAAGCCACATATTTTTGCCAGTTTCCCGCTGCAAGAGTGCATTGCGGCACACCACTTGTTGGAATCCGGAAGTCACTCGGGCAAGGTCGTACTGACACTGAAGTAAGTAGCTACTGACGCTCAACACCCTATGGCTGCTGAACACTCGCTCGGCAGCTTTTTCTCTGTCGCCGCTGTTTGGCTGTAACATGCAGCCTTAAGGCGTTTGCGTGCAAAATTCAACTTGCCCTGATGGAAATTTAGGCTAAAGTCCTTTGTGAGAGCACTCGAGGGTGCTGTCATGAAAAATTAATCGTTATTTAGTTGGAAAAATCACGGTTTGTAGCATTGATTCTCGGAAAGATTCTGTAAGAATACGCACTTGAAAACTCCACCTCCCAAAGGTGGAAACCTATTGTGGCAAAGTGAGCAGTAGTGCGCTTCTTTGGCCGAAAAACTTTAGGGAAGGCGCGAGCAAGTCCAGGCATTATGCGCAGCGACTTATTGGCAACTTCTCTGGTGTATGTGTTGATTTAAGGGTATTGGCATATATGTATAACACTGCAAAGAAACAAGTTTGGTATGGCGAGCTCAGAACCGCACGTGGCAATGCTATCGTCGTCCATGACAATCAGTTACCCGAGGCATCTCCTGGACGTATCTACCTGTTCAACTCTCAGCGTAATGCGATTATTGAATATGTGGAAGATATAGTTAAACCCAACCTGCATGATCTGGGTGAGGATGAAGCCAAGGCTGCCGAGCGTGAGTTCGGTAGTGCATTCAAAGCGGTCCGCAGCGAGTTTATGCAAAAGCAGCAGGCCAGAGTCAATCTGAACAACGTCAAAGACAGCGCTCCCGCGCGTAAGCCCAAGCCGGAACCTGAGGTCGAGGTCGAAGCCGACAACATGGGTGATGATTTCGATGACGATTGGGATGACAGCTTCGACGACTGATATTCCTATGCCCGGCCGTCCGACTTCAGTTCACTGAAGCGATGGTCCGGGTATACCGGAAAGTCGAACGCTGACATTTTAAGACGATGATTTATAAGTTGGAGAATAATGATACCAGATATTAACGAAGAATATTATGTACTGATATGTGGCTCTGGAAAGGTGCCTTCCCCTTATGTTTCCTGCAGTAAAAGTCATTATTTAACTTTTAGACAACCGACTTGTCTTAAAATGCCTATTCAGGTTGAATCTGAGGCAGATGATAATGAGGCTATTCCACTGATCGAAGCAATGACTGCTTTAAGTGATCCATTACTGTCAAACCGGATAAGTAAAGTACTGGAATACTTTGACCTTTATCAGGTTCAGTTACTCCCTGCTTTATATACCCACAATGATGGAAATGTACATTCATATTCAATTTTAGTCGTAGATAATGATATTGATGCTTATGACTTTGATAATGGAAAATACACTGGGATTTTAGAGGATGGTGAAGTAAGAAATCCAAGGAATTGCCGACTGGACTATAATAAGTTATCTAAAATACCTCTTGAAAAGAGATGTATTTTCCAAATTCCAGGGATGATGGATTATTTGGTGCATAAGTCAATCGCAGAGCCATTAATCGCCTTGAACGCCAGTGGTTTGCATTTGGTTCCTGTGCTGGAATGGGATCTTAGCTTTGGTATGACAATTTAATAGCTGGATTAAAGATGAATCATTGTCAGATTTTCATCACAGCAAATACTGGCAGAAATTAAACTATACAACCCAAGCCAATATGGGGCGGATGATGTAGATTCAACCCGATCTTCCTTTATTGACAATAAAATTTTAAATTGAATTGTAATGTCAATGAAATACGACAATCAATATCCGGTGATAGTCGATTATTCTTTATCGAAGCTATCGACTATGATGGCGCCCATAGAGGCCGGCATGGCGATCAGCAGGGTGCGCTTCAGCGCCAGTAAGGGCTCGCTCAATAATGGCCATTTATCCAGGGCCAGTAAGACGACACTCACCACCAGCAGGGTCAGGGCATAAGCCAGCAGGATCCGCAGCCAGAACACCCACACCCTGGCCTTGATATTGGCCTGAAACACACTCTGATAAGCAAACAGGGCGATAAAGCTCAGGCTCAATACCACCACCAGCACCAGATTCACCATCGGCAGATTGGCCGCCAGCATCCAGGCCTCCTCGGAAAAAGAGATGGGCACGGACAAGGCAAAGGCGCCTATGCTGATCTGGCCGAGATCCTCGGCGTTGAAATAGAGTTTGGTCATGCCTGGGTATCGAACTCGTAGCGGCTCAAATGGTGATAGACTTGTCCGGGTGTTATCCAGGGATCGCCGTGCAGCTGTGGCTGATTGGCGCCGTCCGGCAGCATTTGCGGCTCAAGACAGACACCCTGCCAGGCCTTCATCGCCTGGCCCTTACGACCCTTGACGCCTTCGAGCCCGGCGCCGGTGTAAAGTTGCACTCCGGGTTGATTGGTATACAGTGTCAGGCCGCGACCCGATAGCGGCGCGCTCAAACGGCCCACACGCCAGAGCTCATCTTTCTGTTGCCGGCTGATAAAGCAGTGATCCAGCCCTTGGCCGGCGGCTAGTTCCGGCTGCCCCAGCAGCGTCTTGAGTACCTTGCCCTGACTGAGATCCAACATGCTGCCTTGGGTATCGACTATGCCGCAGGGAATGCCTTCAGAGTCGGTTGCCAGGGCTTTGTTGCTATCGAGTTGCAACTGGTGCTCAGCGATATCCGCCCGGCCATCGAGGTTGAAATAGCTGTGCTGGGTCAGGCTCACCGGGCAGTCTTGGCTGCTTGAGGCCATAAACTCAACAAACAGGTTGTTGCCCGCCAAACGATAGTCCAGCTGTACCCGGCATTCACCGGGAAAGCCCATGTCGCCATCCGGGCTTATCAGGCTAAGGCGCACCCCGTCCGGCAGTGTGCCCAGTTGCCACAGGCGCCGATGAAAGCCTTCGCGGCCGCCGTGCAGGCAGTGGCCGTTGAAGTTCTTATCCAGAGAAAAAGCTTTGCCGCGGCCGTGGATTTGACCTTGCTTGATGCGATTGGCGTAACGCCCCACAGCGGCGCCCAAACAGGCGTCCTGGGCCAGATAATCGGTTGCAGAGTCACAGCCAAGCACGATATTGGTTCGTTCACCGTGGCGATCCGGCGCCCACAGTGAGCGAATAATGCCACCGAGACTGAGCACTTCCAGCGCCAGAATGCCGTTGTCGATTCTGATTCTTTCTATCTGGCCGCCGCGGGGATCTTCCCAACTGTCGAGTGCGCTGAAACGTATCATCTGCTAGTTCCTTTTGGCTTTAGGGCTACAACTCAGTCCAGGCGGCTGGCTCCGTCGCTGGGGCTGCATAGGTACACACTGGCCTCCAGCTCGGTTTTGGCCGGATATTGCTGCTCGACGGCGGCTATCACCTTGTCGGTCAACTCATGTTCCACCAGGGCGATGACGCAGCCGCCAAAACCCTTGCCTGTCATCCGTACTCCGCCGCGTTCGCCGACGACTTCGGCTATCAGCTCCACCAGGGTATCAATTGCCGGATGGCTGATTTCAAAGTCATCGCGCATCGAGCGGTGTGATTCGGCCATCAGTTTGCTGAGCCTGGCGATATCTCCCTGCTCCAGGGCGCGGCAGGCGCTCTGGGTACGTTGGTTTTCACTGATCACATGGCGGGCGCGGCGAAAGGCAACCGGGTCCAGTTCATCTTCGGCGCTTTGCAACGCCCTGAGTGACAAGTGGCGCAGGGTATCCAATCCGAAATGACCGGCCACCTGCTCGCATTGCAAGCGGCGTTCGCCAAACTCTGTGCTGTGGGCGATGGAGGGCAAGCCGGAATTGATGATCAGCAGGCTGAGATCGTCTGGGAAGGGCACGCTCTCGCAGTCCAGATCCAGGCAATCGATCAGCAGCGCCGACCCGGCTTCGGCCATGGCACAGGTGATCTGATCCATGATGCCGCAGCCATAGCCGACATAGTGGTTTTCGCCCCGCTGCGCCAGTTGTGCAATCGCCAGCGGCGACAGATGCAGTTGACTGGTGTCATTGATGGCGGTGCCGAAGGCGATTTCCAGCGAGGCCGATGAGGCCAATCCGGCGTTGGCCGGCACATTGCCGATCACCGCCAGGTCCAGGCCGCGAGCCGGCAGGCCACTCTGGGCCATGGCCGAGGTAAAGCCCTTGAGATAACTGACCCAGCCCTCATCCTCGCTCATGCTGCCTTCATCGCCATAGTGCCATTCAAAAATGCCGGGAAAGGCAGCCGATACGGCGCGGAACTTGTCATCGTCACGGCGTTTGACCGCGATTATGGTGTGAAAGTTGATTGCCGCCGGCAGCACCAGACCTTCGTTATAGTCTGTGTGTTCCCCGATAAGGTTGACCCGCCCGGGGGCCTGATACAGGGCATCCGGCTTGGTGCCGAAGGTTTTGACAAAGAGTTTGGTAACGCTGGGGGCAGGATTCGACATGCTCTTATGGATTCCGCAAAAAAACGCTCGAACAGCAACATAAATGACTGCTTTTCTGTTGTTATATCATTTCTGTCACTGAGGTGTAAGTGAGATTTTTATTCGGGTTGCGCCCAAGGGAAGATTAAGGAGATATCTATGGGAACAAGAGAAAAGCCTCACTCGCCGTTAGCGGACTGAGCGAGGCCAAATTATGCCGAAAAATATCAGGATGCGGCTTCCTTGGCGGGCGATTCATTGACGGTTTCGGCCGCCAGCAGTTCACAGACCACATGCTCAACGAAACCGGCACCGGCGGCCTCGTAGAGGTTATAAACGCTGTGAACGCCGGATTCGCGCAGGGCCACGGCATCATCACCATATTGCACTATGGCGCTGATCTTGCCTTGGTAATCCAGTTTCTTGAGCTGCTCAACCGCAAACATGTTACCCGCGTGGTACGGCATCGCCAGCAGCACAAGTTCCAGCGCCGGAGCCCGGTCGAGTTTTTCCCAGAAGTCGGTATCCGAGGCATCGCCCTGTACCACATTACGCCCTTGTTCACGGTGGAAGTCCACCAACTCCTGTTTGTGTTCTATGCCGAGGATCTCACCATCAAACCTGGCCTTGAGTTCATCGTAGGCGCCTGAGCCTATGCGCCCCATACCCAGAATAAGGAAGCGAGGGTTGCCCACGGGGATCTGCCTGTCTTCCGGATGCAGTGGGTGCTTCTCGAGCTTGACCAGCTTCTGCTGATACTTCTGGTAGATGCTGCCCACCATGGCGTTGAGCGGCGCCGCCAGCACGAAACTCAGGCTCAGGGCCACGGCAATGATCACCAGCCATTGGGCGGGAAGCCAGCCTTTGCTGGTGGCTACGGCAGCCACAATCAGACCGAACTCGCTGAAGTTACCCAGGTTGAATGAGCCCAGCATTGAGGTACGGGAACGCAGTTTGAAGCGGGTAAGGATATAGACAAACAGCAGAATTTTCAGCGGCACCAGAGTCACCAGCAGCACCGCCAGCATAATATCTGTCATGCTCGGCAGGCCGTTGAGGCCTATGGTGAGGAAGAAGGCCACCAGAAACAGTTCTTTAAAGTAGAACAGCGACTTGGCCAGCTCAGATGCCTTCTTGTGCCCGGCCAGCAGTATGCCGATGATCAGCGCGCCGAGATCCGGTTTCAGTCCCACGGACTCAAACAGCCAGGCGCCGACCACCAAAGCCATTACCAGGCCGAAGAGCACCAGGAGTTCACCGTGGCCGACCTTGTCAAAGGCCCTGTATATCAGCGGCTTGGCCAGAGGCAGCAACAGCAGTGCCAAGGCCCATATCGACGGAAATTCACCCTTGGAAATAGTCAGGAATAATACGGCAAAGATATCCTGCATGATCAGAATACCTATGGCGACCCGGCCGTAGAGAGATTGCATATCGCCTTTGTCTTCCAGCACCTTGACCGCAAACACAGTACTGGAAAAGCTCAGGGCAAAGGCCAGCAGGGTCAGTTGTTCGACCGTGAGATTGGTCAATTGCACCAGGCCAATCAAGCCCAGTAGCTTGAGAATGGGGACAAAGATTACCATGGACAACATCAGGTGCAGGCTGGAGCCTGCCCAGACTTCGGCCTTGAACAGGCTGCGGATATCCAGCTTGAGACCTATGGCAAACAGCAGCAGGGTCACACCCAGACTGGCCAATTGGTTGAGCAGCGGCAGGCTTTCATTTTCTATGCCCATGGTATAGAGCACAAAGCCGGCGGCCAGGTAGCCGATAAGCGGTGGTAAATTGATACGGTTGACCAGCATACCGCAGGCCAAGGTAATAACGAGAATTGCAGGTTCCATTTTGCTCTTTCAGGAAGGAGGCTAGCTGTTTAAAGAGTATTCTATAAGAAGAGCATTAAATTTAAATAAAAAAGCGAACTTATCTGCTGATAAATTCGCTTTTTCAGAAATGTCGGCGTGTTGAACGTTAGTTTTTGAGCAAAATATCCAGGTGGGCGGCAAACTCTTTCGGGCCCATGAAACCTGTCACTCTCAGTTCATTCTTCAACTGGCCCTGTTCATCGATGAACAACAATGTCGGCAGCCCCAGCACATCGTAGGCCTCCAGCAGAGCGACATCGGTTTCATCCATGGCAGTCACATCGGCTTGCAGCAGCACCATCTGTTCCATCCGCTGTTTAACCTCGGCATTCTTGAAGGTGATCTGCTCAAACTCCTTACAGGCCACACACCAATCGGCGTAGAGATCCAGCATCACCGGCTTGCCGGCGGCCTCGGCATCCGCCAGTTCGGCCTTGAAGTCCTCAAGCGACTTGATGCGCTTAAAGGCATGATGCTCGGCTTGCTGTTGCCCCATGAAGTGGTAACCCATGGCGCTCATTACCGCCTGGAGGCCATAGGAGAAGCTCGACAGCAGCAGCAGGGTCAGGATCACGCTGCGCACCGTCTGTTTCCAGTTGAACTGGCTCAGCTTGTTCTGGTGCATCAGGTAGCCGACAAAGACGATGGCCCACACAGACCACATGAGATCCGACACCAATCCAGGCCAGATGCGGCCCAGCATTATGATGGACACGGCCACCAGCAGGAAACCGAACACATGCTTGATGATGTTCATCCAGGTGCCGGCGCGCGGCAGCAACTTACCGCCCGAGGTGCCTATCAGCAGCAGCGGTAGTCCCATCCCCATGCTGAGGATGTAGAGGGTCAAAAAGCCCTGCAGCAGATCGCCGGTTTGCGCCACGTACACAAGTACTGCCGATAAAGGCGCCGTGGTACAGGGCGAGGCCACCAGGCCCGAAAGCACACCCATGACAAATACGCCCAACAGATTGCCACCCTTTTGCTTATTGGAGAGGCTGTTCATCCTCTGCTGCCAACTGGCGGGCAGGCGCAGTTCATAGAGGCCAAACATAGACAGACTGAGTACCACGAACAGCACGGCTATGGTGATCAGCACGGCCGGATGTTGCAGCGCCGCCTGATACTTGAGGCCGGCCGAAGCCACCACCAACCCCAGCAGCGAATAGGTAATAGCCATACCCTGCACATAAGCCATCGACAGGGTAAAGGCCTTACCGGTAGAGACTTTCTGCCCCTGGCCGACAATGATCCCCGATAGAATGGGATACATGGGGAATACACAGGGGGTCAGCGCCAGACCTATCCCCAACACGAAGAAGGTCAGATAGTTGAGCAGGGTGCTGTCACCGGAGAGCAGTTTATCCAACAGGTTATCCTGTTGGGTCACCGCCTGGCCCTTGGGAGCCGCCTGGGAATCGGCTGCCTTGTCTGCATCGGGCAGTATGCCATCATTGGCCGCCACAGGTTTAAGCAGGGCGTCACGGGTGGTGGGCGGGAAGCAGAGCTTGCCTTCGGCGCAGCCCATAAAGGTTACGGACAACTTGGCGGCTTCACCCGCCTCCTTAATGGCAACTGGAATCTCGATAAAGGAGTAGTACACCTGCTGCTCACCGAAATACTCATCCGTGTGGCCCTTGCCCTGGGGCAGGGCTATCTCGCCCAGTTCACCGCCATCTATGCTGAACTTGAGTTTGTCGCGGTACATGTAGTAGCCGTCGGCTATTACCCAACTGAGCTTGACCTTGTTGCCTTGCTGACTGAAGTCGAAGGCAAAGGCCTGATCCACGGGCATCAGCTCAGGTTCACTCTTGAGAAAATCGAATTGCTTGTTGCCAAAGATCCCATCGGCCTGAACCAGCGGGCTGAGAAGCAACAGGCTGCCTAGCAGCAGGGTAAGTATTTTCTTCATAGCTTAGTGTTGTCTTTTATCCAATCCAGATAGGCGGGCAGCCCATGGCTGATGGGCACAGCAATAATTTCAGGTACTTCATAGGGATGCAGTTCGAGTATTCTCTGCTCCAGCCTGGGGTAGGCGCTGGCCAGACACTTTAGCTGCAGACTGACTTCAGTCTCCTGGCAGAGTTCGCCCTGCCAGATATAAAACGAATCCACGGTCTGGCTCACCTGAGCGCAGGCCACCAGCGACTCGCGCACCAAGGTTGCGGCCAGGCTCTTGGCACTGTCTGTATCCGGGCAACTGCAAAAAACCAGCAGCGCTTGTTGAGATTTTATGTCCATAATGAGCGGGTTAAATTAAACCTGACTTAAGCCAAGGGGATTAAAATCGAGCGTCTACTTTACGTGTTTTGCCGCAAGCTTGCATTAAGGCTTTGCTGAAACAGTGAGCTCAGGCGTCAAACCCGGGGCAGGCTGCGGACTTGAAATCAGACCGGGTTATCCCCATTTAGTTTTCAACTACTGTAAAAAATGAGGCCTACATGCCATTTCTGATAATGTTTATCATCTTTGTGCTGATCCCTGTCGTCGAACTCTCGGTGCTTATCCGGGTCGGCGAAGTTCTGGGCAGCTGGAACACAGTGGCATTGGTGATCCTCACCGCGGTGGTCGGTGTTTCTCTGGTTCGCAGCCAGGGCTTGAGTACCCTGATGTCGGTACAGAAAAAGTTGGCCGCCGGTGAAGCGCCGGGGCAAGAGATAGTCGAGGGCATGATGCTGGCCATGGCTGGTATTCTGCTGCTTATTCCAGGGTTTGTTACCGACCTTATCGGCCTTATCCTGCTGACTCCAATCACCCGGGCACCGCTGGCGCGTTATTTCTATCAGCGGATGCAGCTCAAGGTGGTTGCCGGTGCTCAGTTCAGAGCCGGTGCCAACCCCTTTGAGCCGCCACATCAAAGAGGCCAGGGCGGTGATGTGTTCGAAGGTGAATTTGAGCGCAAGGCCGACCCTTCCGATAAGCGTCCTGAGAGCCATCAGCTGGGTGGGGAGAGCCATCAGCTGGAAGAAGATAGCCCTCAGCGAGGTGAAAATGGCCCACAGCGAGGTGAAAACGGCCCTCAGTCGCAGGATACGGAAAGCCAAGACGATGATCGGCCCGGTAGCCGGTGATCAGCACAAACACTGATAAAAAAGACCTTCCGCTCGGAAGGTCTTTTTTTCTCATAGCCGGCAAACAGCCTGTTGCCTCAAAAAGTGAAGAGGCCGGCAGCGTATTCTCAACTATCGTCAGCCAAATCTGCGCCCTTGGTTCGCATCCAGTCGGCCAGTGAATCCAAGGTAGGTTTCAAAGACTTCCCCAATGGGGTTATTCGATACTCCACACGCGGCGGCACTTCGGCGTAAACCTTGCGCTGCACCAGTTTGCGACGTTCAAACAGGCGTAATTGCCGCGTCAGTTCCTTCTGCGTAATGGGGGCTACGGCCCGCTGCAATTCACTGAAGCGTACCGGAGAGTCGATCACTATCAAGCGATAGAGAATGGGGATGGCCCACTTACCCGAAATGAGATTGACAAAGCTCACCATAGGACAGGGTTCAGAGCTATCCAACTCATAGGAGGGCGCGGCCGTTAAACTTGTTTTCTGAGAACTCTCTGCGGTAGACATAGCTATCCAAATGCCTCTTTAGTATCAAAAGGGTGCCTACTATACAATGGATACTATTGTAAATAAAATGCGCCCTCCAACAGTGTAGAGGGAGGTATGCATGAAACGACTGCAAAATAAGTTTGCCTTGGTTACCGGGGGGACCAGTGGTATAGGCCTGGAAACCGCACGACAGTTTCTTGCCGAGGGGGCCAAGGTTGCCATTACTGGGCGCGACATCAATGCCCTCAACCGGGTTCGGGAAGAGTTGGGGGGTAACACCTTGGCCATTTGCTGTGATGCCGGCGATATAAACTCACAACGGGAATTGGCACAAACGCTCAGCCGCCAGTGGCCGCGTTTGGACGTCTTGTATGCCAATGCCGGAGACGTTACTCATCTGCCATTGGCGGATTGGGACGAAACCGCCTGGGATAGATTGATGTCGGTGAATCTCAAAGGGCCGTTTTTTCTTATCCAATCACTCTTGCCTCTGTTGGCAAACCCGGCCTCTGTCATCCTCTGTGGTTCAACCAGCGCGCATATCGGCCTGGTGCAAAGCAGTGCCTATGCCGCCAGTAAAGCGGCGCTGCTGTCGCTGGCGCGAACCCTGTCGGCAGAGCTGCTTGGGTCTGGCATCAGAGTCAACTGTTTAAGCCCCGGGCCGACAGAGACTGCGGCTTTGGGTAAGTTGGGGCTGGCTGCTGAAGAGCAAAAGGCACTGCAGCAGGAGATTCGGCAACTGGTGCCCATAGGTCGTATGGGAACGCCCTGGGAAATCGCCAAGGCGGCCGTGTTCCTCGCATCCGACGAGTCGCGCTTTGTCATCGGCACCGAATTACTGGTCGATGGTGGCGTTGCCAATCTCTAAGGAAGGTGCGAGCCAGTCCCATGTGTGCTCTACGTCGGCAGAGACTAGGCCGAAAGGGCTTCGACAGGGGGCTTGGGTTGAATCAGCTTGCCTATCTTGGGCCCTTGCTGTTGCTCGGCAAAGCGCTGTTGAATGTCGAGCAATTCAGCTTCGCAGGCACAGAAGGCTGCCACCAGTTGTGGGTCGAACTGGCCTCCGGCCTCCTTCTTGAGGTAGGAAAAGGCTTCCTGATTGCTCCAGGCGCTCTTGTAAGGCCGCTCAGAGGTCAGGGCGTCGAACACATCGGCAATGGCGGCTATGCGGGCGCTGAGGGGAATGGCATTGCCCTGCAAACCCTCAGGGTAGCCACTGCCATCCCAGCGTTCGTGGTGGCTGCGGGCCACTTCCGCCGCCAGTTGCAGCAAAGGTGAGGCATCATCGCCGAGAATATCGGCGCCTATCTTGGTATGCCCCTGCATGATGCGGTACTCCTCCGGCGTCAGCTTGCCCGGCTTCAAGAGAATATGATCCGGAATACCTATCTTGCCGATATCGTGCATGGGCGCGGCATTGAACAACAGCTCGACCCAGGATTCAGAGGCGCCCAACTGTCGGGCCAATACCCGGCAATAGTGGCTCATGCGCTGCACATGCAGGCCGGTTTCGTTGTCACGATATTCGGCGGCGCGCCCCAGGCGGTTAATGATCTTATGACGGGTCTGTTCCAGCTCCCGGGTGCGCAGCTTCACCAGTTGTTGCAGTTGCCTGGCCTGATTGGCCAATGCCAGCTGGTTGGCAATACGTACCTTGAGGATAGCCGGACTGATGGGCTTGGAGATGTAATCCACGGCCCCCAACTCAAAGCCGGTTTGCTCGTCGATCACTTCATTCTTGGCGCTGATGAAGATCACCGGGATCTGCGCCGATCTGGGGTGCTGTTTCAGGCGGCGACAGGTTTCAAAGCCATCTATGCCGGGCATCATCACATCCAGCAGGATAAGATCGGGCTCCAGCCCCTGATCCAGCATGGCCAGGGCTTTTTCACCGGATGTGGCGGCGCGCAGACTATAATCCTTAGCCAGTACTGCATGGATAAGTTGCAGATTGTCGGCGGTATCGTCCACGGCCAGAATGCAGGCCTTGTCGAAAGTTTGCATATATCTCCTCAGTGCCCAATGGGGCGGTCGAGTTAGTGTCTGAAACTTCCTGTCACCACCTTGTTATATTGAATATCCTGTCACATCCTATTTACTTTTTATGCCATATTCATCTGAAAGGCGCTGAGATTTTGGCACTTTTCAGCAGTTAATGTTGTATCAGTTTGTTTCCTTGGGGCGATCCACTTCACTAAAGCTAAATTATCTTTGGCATCCATCGCGGCTTTCGCGCAAGATATGCGCCTTTTTTAGACAGCTGACGCCCGAATTGAGGCAGTGTCAGCAATCTGACACCCGACTCCGTTTTACTCTGCTTGGCACAAGCACGAAGGAATAAATAATGGGAAAATCCCTGTTGCTGTTTTGTCTGCTGATTTGCTTGAGCCCCTTTGGGTTTTCCAAGGTGGGCGATCTGCCGCTGCAGCTTGATGATGGGACACAGCCGGAAACGCCCAAGGTGGTGCTCTTGCTGGAAGACGGCAGCCCATTTTGGCAGCGGGTGGAACGCTTTACCCGGATGGCGGCGCAGGATCTCAAGCTGGATCTGCAGGTTCGTTTTTGCGATGCCAAGGGGCGGAACCAACTGTCTATCGGGCGTGAAGCGCTGGAGCAGGGGGCATCCGGGCTGATCTTTTCCCCTTTCGGTGAGCAGAGTAAAGAGTTGTTGGCATTGGCAGACAGTTATGGTGTGCCGACAGTTACTATCAAATCCTCCTTTCCCGAGTCGACACACAAGCCTCATGTAATGCACCGCAACTGGATTGGCAGTATCACGGCCAACAGCAAGGTGCTGGGCAGCATGCTGGCCCGGCAACTGCTGGAGCAAGCCGATCCTGAGAAACCCGAATTGCAACTGCTGGTGATGGCCGGGCCTGAGTCCGACCCCGAGGTGCAACAGCAACTGGCGGGGATCCGCGCTTATCTGGATATCCTGCCGCAGCCGGTGAAGCTAACGGTGAAATACACCCAATGGCGCGCCAGAGATGCCGAGCGAGCCTTGAAGCAAGCGTTGGATCAGCAGCAGGGCCTGGACGCGGTATTGGCCATGAATGCGGTGATGGCATTGGCAGTTGCCAAACAAGCCGAGGAAGAGGGGCTGCTGCTGGGTACCAGTAATTGGGATGCCGATATTGCCGAGGCGATGCGCGGAGGCAGAATCCACGCAGGCATTGGTGGGGTGGAGTTTCAAGGTGCCTTTGCCCTGGTGATGCTGGCGGATCATCTGCGTGGCGTGGATCTGTCCGGGCAGGCGTTCAATCAGTATCTCAACCTGATCGCCATTAATGGCGAAAACCTCAATCGTTACTGGCAATTGTTTGATGTCAGCAACTTCAATCCCGACTTTTCCCAGATCTCCATGGCCGCTAACCCCAGGATCATGTCGTTGGATTTTCGACTGGAAAACCTGATCCCGGATCTGGATGTGCACGAATTTATTGCCCGTTTGAGCCCGGAAGAGCTGCAGTTTTTGCAGCAGCATCAGGTGGTGGATGTCGGGGTTGCACCGGATGCGGCGCCGGTGGACTTTCTCAGCCTGGAGGGCGTACATCAGGGCATGATGGCCGACTTTCTCTACGAGATAGATCGCTTCCTGCCGCTGGTGTTCAATGTCCGCAATGAGCTCAGTTGGGACAAGAATATCCGGGCGCTGAAGGATACCGAGGTGGACATGCTGAGTCTGGCTTCGCCTTCCAGCGAGCGTCAGGAACATATGTTGTTTACCCGGCCGCTGGCCGAGTTCCCCGGAGTGCTGCTTACCCGTCACGATGCCAAGAAGATCAACGGCCTTAAAGATCTGCAGCAGCAAACTCTGGGCGTACTCAAGGATGATGTCACCGAAGAGGTGATGCGGCGGGACTATCCGCAGATGACATTGCGGCGTTTTCGCTCCATCGAAGCCATGATGCGGGCGGCGGAAAAAGGCCAGGTCGCTGCCGTATTTACCAATCTGCCCACGGCCAATCACTATCTGGGCACTCATCTCAACAGCCCACTCTGGCTCGCCAGCGATACCGAGTATAAGTTCCAGGTGGCGATGGCGGTGCGCAAAGACTGGCCTGAGCTGGCATCTATTCTCGACAAGGCCTTGGCGCAGATCCCAACCTATAAGTCGCAGGAGATCCAGAACCGCTGGATCAACGTCAAGTACGACTTCGGCATACATCACAGTAAGGTGCTTAAGTGGAGCCTGGTGGCCGCGGCGCTCACCATCACCTTGCTGTTGCTGTTTTGGCGCTGGAACCGGCGTCTCAACCGCGAGGTGCAGCAGAGGCTGAGAGTGGAAACCGAGTTGAAGGCCAGTATGCAGAGGTTTCAAGTGTTGTTTGACTCGGCGGTGGATGCCTGTGTGCTGGCCGACAGCCAGGGAACTATCCTCGACTGCAACCAGGCGATGCTGGCACTGCTGGGGCGTGAGGAAAAATCCCCCTTACTGGGGCAAAAGCCGGACTGGTACTACTACCCGGCGCCGGGGAATCGTCAACAGGTGGACCAAAGGCTGAAGCAGGTCTTGAGCCAAGGTAAAGTGTGCTTCGATGGCGACTTGCTCGGGGTTCATGGGCGCAGGGTTCCGGTTGAAGGTACCTTGGTGCGGGTGATGCTGCAGCAACGCTCGCTGATCCTCTGCTCCTACCACGACCTGACCCAGAAGCGGCAGATGCAGCAGTCTCTGGCGCGGGAGCGGGACATTCTCAAGAAGGTGCTGGGCAACAGCCCGGTCGGTGTGTGGATTGCCGTCGACGGTGTGCTCAGGTATGTCAACGAGCCCATGACCCGGATGACGGGAATGCGCCTGGGGCAACCGCTACAGCCCTGGTTCCCCGAGCCGGAGGCCTACACTGAAGCTGTGCAGCGGCTGGAAGGGGAAAACGATGTCGTGACCATAGAGACCCGTATCTTCTCCGACGAGGGCGGCTTTCGGGATGTGCAGCTGAGTCTCTATCGCACCGAGCTGGACGGCCAGGCCGCCAGCCTCTGCTGGGTGGTGGATATCACTCAAAACAAGCAGGTGCAGACTCAAATGGCCCATGCCAAAGAGTTGGCCGAAGCGGCCACCCGGGCCAAGTCCGAGTTTCTGGCCAATATGTCCCATGAGATCCGCACGCCGATGAATGCCATTCTGGGCATGTCCTGGCTGGTGTTGCAAACAGAGCTTGACGGTCGTCAGCGTAACTATCTCGACAAGGTGCATCAGGCGGCGTCGTCGCTTTTGGGGATCCTCAACGACATTCTCGATTTCTCCAAGATAGAGGCCGACAAGCTGGAACTGGAACAGCGGCAGTTGGATCTGTTTGAACTTGTGGGGCAACTGGTGGGGGTGATGGGCTTCAAGGCCGATGAGCAGCAGCTGGCACTGCGAATGGAGCTGCCGCTGGATATGCCGCGCCTGTATCTGGGGGACCCGCTCAGGCTCAATCAGATCTTTACCAACCTGCTGGGCAATGCCCTCAAGTTTACTCCCCAAGGCGGCGAAATCTGCCTGCGGGGCCGTTTGCTGCATCGCCAGGGGGACAAGGTGCGGCTGCAGTTTTGTGTTCAGGACACCGGCATAGGTATTCCTGAGGACAAGCTGGCAACCCTGTTCGACTCTTTCGAGCAGGTGGATGCCTCCACCTCCCGCAAGTATGGTGGTACCGGCTTGGGGCTGGCTATCTGCAAGCGCTTGAGCGAGATGATGCATGGCCGCATCTGGTGTCAGAGCCGCGAAGGTGAGGGCAGCCGCTTCTATCTGGAGCTGGAGCTCACCTGCCGGGACGAGTACCACTATCTGGCCGATTACGCGCCACTCAGAGGTCATGAGGTGACTCTGGTCAGCAGTGATGACGGCGAGTACCGACACTGGCATTGGCTGTGTCGCCAGCTCGGCATCAGGCTGCAGCGTTTCCATAGTTTGCAACAGCTTGGCGAATGGTTGGGCGGCCTCGAAGCCGACAGCGAAGCCGAGCTCAAAGGCTTGCCGCTGCTGCTGGATATGAGCCGCGAATGCCCGGACGCCCTGGCGGCGCTGCCATTGCCAAGCCATGCCGGAGTCTGGCTGCTGGGGAACCTGAGTCAGGATGAACAGTTAAGCCGCATCGGCGGCGAGCAGAGATTGCTGCGCCCCTACACTCCCTGTGGTCAGTTGACGGCGCTGCGATCTTTGCTGGATCTGTCCGGCGAAACGCCCTGTTGCTCCGATGAGCCGCGAACACATGTGAACATAAGGCAACAACTCAAGGGCGCCCGTATCCTGCTGGTGGAAGATAACCCGCTCAATCAGGAGTTGGCGCTGGCGCTATTGAGTCAGGTGGGGATGCAGGTCAAGCTGGCCCAGCATGGGCAGCAGGCGCTGGAGCTACTGCAGCAGCAAGACTTCGATGCTGTGCTGATGGACTGTCAGATGCCTGTGATGGATGGCTATCAAGCGACCCGGGCTATTCGTGCCAATCCGGCGCTAAAGGGGTTGCCTGTGCTGGCTATGACGGCCAACGCCATGGTGGGGGACAGAGAAAAGGCGCTGGCGGCGGGCATGGTGGAGCATATCACCAAGCCGATTCAGGCCGAGGTGCTCTATGGGGCGCTGGCGCGTTGGGTCAAACCCAGGCTAGAAACTCCGGCAGCGGCATTGCCTGCAGAATCTATGCCTGCGAGTGGCTTACCCGAGTTTCCCGGGCTGGACAAGGACGCAGGGCTCAGATGCTGCAACGGCAATGAGGCGCTTTACCTGCGCTTACTGCAACTCTTTTGCGACACTGGCAAGGGGGTGGCAACTGAATTGGCAGAGGCGATGCAGCGCCAGGACTGGCCGCAGCTGCAGCTTCTGAGTCACAGTATCAAGGGCTCGGCCGCCAATATCGGCGCTATTGAGCTGGCCGAGTGCGCCGGTGCCCTGGAGTTGGCACTGAATAGCAGGATAGCCACAGCACTCGGCTCGCAGTTTGGTCAGCAACAGGAGCAGGATAATCCAACCGACTTGCCGCAGATACAGACTCGGCTGGACAGTCTATTGCAAGCTCTTGAGGCACTGGTTCTCGCCCTGGAGGCCTTGCCCCAGCCGTCATCTCAGCCATCATCGCAGCCGTCATTAAAGCCTCAGACGTTTGAGACACTGCCTCCAATAGGCAGTTTCAGCTCAAGTGCACCTGCGACCAAACTTGCCGCCCAGTTCGATGCCCTGAACCAGAGCCTGGATGAATACAACACAGAAGCGCTGGAGCAGGTCGATGCCCTGGTTCAGCATTCGGCACTGCAGCCCTGGCGCGAGTCGCTTGAGCGGCTGCAGCGGGCGGTGCGGGCCTTTGATTTCGAGCGCGCCGCCACTGAACTAGCCAGGCTTCGGCAGTTGGCCCGGGTTTGATGGTGCTGTCTCCCTATCAAGCGGCAGCTTGGGTAAAGCCTGTCTGGTAAAAGCCTGCTGCATCAAAGCTGGCTGCACTAAAACCGAGCGTCTCAAAACCCTGTAACCTATCGCCCCAAAACCCTGTGGCGCAGCTAGTGCGGCAGCGCCATAGGGTAGCTGAACAGCAGCAGATGGCAGAAGTTGAGGCAGAAGTGGCACAGCGCCGCCAGCCACAAACGGCCGCTCAGATGGAACACCAAACCATAGAGAACACCGGCGAGGGCGGCGAACAGCACCAGAGTCCAACCCCCGGCCAGATGCGCCAGCCCGAATAGCACGCTGGCTAGCGTTATCCCAAGCAGGGCGCCGCCGCGCTTGACCAGATACTGCTGCAATGCGCCGCGAAACAGCACCTCCTCGGCGACGCAGGTCAGCAGCAGATTATTGAGCGCAAACAGCCACCACCAGCCCGGCAGCTTGGGATCCCAATGAATGGCGCCGCTTAAACTTGCCAGCCCCAGCAGCGCGGGCGTGGCGGCAAACAGCAAGGCCAGCAGGATTATTTTTCGCCTTGGCAGAGATTTCGGCGTACCCGCAACCAGCGGCCAGGCCAGCAGCAACAGAAACAGGCTCAGCGGCTTATCCAGGTTGAGATACATGCTGAAAGGTGCACTGCCGCTGCTGGCTTGCACTTTATCCAGCAGCTTGAGGTTGTCAAAGCCCGGCAGCAGATGCACTGCGAGTGCCACGGCGCTCAGCAGTATCAAGCCCTGGGCGCCATAAACGGCAAACTGTTTGAGCCGTATGTGGCCCTGTTCGTTTGCCTCATTATTCGCCGCCGCACTCTTGGCTGAATTTGCCTGTCGGCAAAACCGCTGGCGCCATTGTGGCAACTTGAATGCCAGCGCCAGCAATAGGCCCACAAGTATCAGAGTCGGCGCCGCAATGCGGCCCAAAAACAGCGCCAGTAGCAGGCTGGTGGCGAGCAGCAAGAGTGCGATGGGAATACGGCGCAGCAGCGCAAAAGGCACCGCCAACATCAGTGCTAGCCAGATAAGCAAATCGACAGAAGGCACAAAGGGCATGGGGAAGGCTCCGAAAAAGCGGCGATTAAAGCTGTATAGAGGATACCGGGCAAGCGCCGCTAACAGAGATCGGACTAGTTCAGCCTTTGCCGAGCAATTGATTAACCCAAGTCTGATAGTCGCCCTGATAGGTGGCTATCTCCATGGTGCTGTAGGGCGCCAGTAAGATGCCGGGAAACTGCCAGCCACGTTGCTGCATCTGTTTCAGAGGCGGCAACATGTCTTCTTTGATGGCATCAAAAGCGATGCGATAGCTGGCGAAATCCCCCTGGCTGAAGCGGGTTATCAGGCGGTCGAACAGCGCCTTCTCCTCCGGCTCAGCGTCTGCCGGGTTGGAATGGAAAAAGCCCTGCCCATACCAGTAGAGCAGCAAGGCTGTGCCGGCATCACAGAGAGGGTGATTGAGTATGGCGGCCGGGCTTTCAAGGCCGTTGTCCCAATTGAGATTGGCGGCCACATAATGCAGCTCTTCCATGCTCTGCAGCTCGGCTATGGTCATTAGGCTATCGGCAGTCTTGGCAAATTCACCGGCAATAGCCGTCAGTGCGGCGCCGATTTCCGGGTCTGCCAATTGTGCCTTTAACTGCTCGGCATCGCAGATGGCGCCGCTCTCGGCGCATTCAAAGGCCCTGAAAAATTGCTCTTGGGTCAGACGTTTGGCCATCCTTGTTTCCTGTGCTTTATCATCCCTCGTTGGGGCAGGGGGATTTGATTTTTTGCGGTTCGCTGATGTTGCTGGCCAGATAATAGCTGGCAATGCCCATGAGTATGTTGGTTACAGGCAGTGCCAGCATCAGGCCTTTTACCCCGCCGAGGAAGGCGCCCAGCGCTGCCAGCGGCAGCATCAGCAGGAACAGGCGACACAGATTCAGTACCAGCGAGGCCATGGGCCTGTGATAGGCGTTGAGCGAGGTGGCCACTATGATCACCACGCCCAGCGGGCCATAGGCGGCGGGCAACACCAGAACATAGAAACTGAGCCATTCCAGCACCTGAGGGTCGGTACTGAACAGGGCGGCAATTTGCGGCGCCAGCAGCGCCAGCGGAATATACAGCAGGGTCTGGAACAGGAGCACAAACTTCAGCGCCAGCAGCAGTGCCTCGCGGGCACGCTCCTTTTGACCGGCACCCAGGTTCTGGGCGATAAAGGGCACCAGGCTGGAAGACAGCCCCATCACCACAATCAGCAGCAAGGACTCCAGCCGGGTTCCGGCACCGAAGGCGGCCACGGCGGCGTGATCTATCCGCGCCAGCATCCCCATAATCGCGGCGTTGGCCAGGGGGTTGATCATATTCATCAGCGCCGCCGGTTGGGCGATATGGGCCAGCTGTTTCCAGTTATCGGCAAAGCGGCTGAAACACCAACCCGCGGCCACCAACATATGGCGTTTGACCACCAACAGGTAACTGGACAGCGACAGCGCCACCAACCAGGAGATCAGGGTCGCCACGGCGGCACCTTGAATTTCCAGCCTGGGGAAGGGGCCGATACCAAAGATAAGCAGCGGGTCGAGGATCAGGTTAATCAGCGCCGCCAGCGACAAAATTGCCGCCGGTGAGCGGGTATCGCCGGTGGCCCTCAGGCCCTGATTGCCCACCATCAACACCACCAACAGCGGCGCCCCCAGATACCAGAGATTCATATACTCATGCACCAGCGGCAGTATGTCGTCTTTGGCGCCGAGCAGGGAAAACAGCGGGTCGATACACAAGCTGCCCAGCAAGGATAGCCCGGCAGTCAGAATAAAGGTCAGCAGCAGGGCGTCGTGCAGAAACACCTTGGCCTTGGGGGCGTGCCCGGCGCCTATAAGGCGGCCAAGATTGGTGGACACCCCGGCGCCTATGCCTATGGCAATACTGGACACCACCAGGGTCACAGGGAAGGTGAAGCTGATCGCCGCCAGCGCCTCTGTGCCCAGCTTACTGATGAAGTAGGTGTCTACCAGGTTGAAGCCCAGCACGGTGAGTATTCCTAACATGTTGGGAACACTCATATTAAGCAGTACACGACCTATCGGCTGACTGAGCAGCCCGTGTCTGTCTCTCATGGCCCGTATCTGCCTCTTGTGAAATGGATGAAGTAAATCGTGCGGAAGCGCGATTCTAACAGGATTGCCCCGGCTTTAAAAAACGAGGGTCAAAAATTTTCAAAAAATTTTGACCTGTCCCCTTGGAAGTGCCAAATCCGGCCCCATATAAGCCAACATCAAGCGGCTAAAGCCTGTTGGCCTGGCCGTCTTTTACATAAACCATGAACCGCCTCATATTGGGCAAAAATCATTAGGAGAATCCATAGATGAATATTCGTCCATTACATGACCGCGTGATCGTCAAACGCCTGGAAGTTGAAAGCACTTCGGCCGGTGGCATCGTACTGACCGGCAGCGCAGCCGAAAAGTCTACCCGTGGTGAAGTACTGGCTGTTGGCAATGGCCGCATCCTCGAAAACGGTGACATTAAGCCATTGGACGTGAAGGTAGGTGACGTAGTGATCTTCAACGAAGGTTACGGTGTCAAGAAAGAGAAGATTGACGGTGAAGAAGTACTGATCCTGTCAGAAGCTGACCTGATGGCCGTAGTGGAATAAACCACTCGAACCATTGAAAACCTTCCAAAGTAATCAAAAAATTTAAGGATAATCAACATGGCAGCTAAAGAAGTAAAATTTGGCAATGACGCTCGCGTAAAAATGCTGGCGGGCGTAAATGTTCTGGCTAACGCAGTAAAAGTGACTCTGGGCCCTAAAGGCCGCAACGTCGTTCTGGAAAAGAGCTTCGGTGCACCACTGATCACCAAAGACGGTGTTTCAGTCGCCAAAGAGATTGAACTGGAAGACAAATTTGAAAACATGGGCGCGCAAATGGTTAAGGAAGTTGCTTCCAAGGCCAACGACGCTGCCGGTGACGGTACCACTACCGCCACAGTACTGGCCCAGGCTATCGTGACCGAAGGTCTGAAAGCCGTTGCCGCCGGTATGAACCCAATGGATCTGAAGCGCGGTATCGACAAGGCTGTAATCGCCGCCGTTGCCGAGCTGAAAGCCCTGTCTCAGGATTGCTCCGACTCCAAGTCTATCGCTCAGGTAGGTACCATCTCTGCCAACTCTGATGAGTCTATCGGTGAAATCATCGCCACCGCGATGGAAAAAGTGGGCAAAGAAGGCGTGATCACAGTTGAAGAAGGTCAGGCGCTGGAAAACGAACTGGACGTAGTTGAAGGTATGCAGTTCGACCGCGGTTACCTGTCTCCTTACTTCATCAACAAGGCTGAAACCGGCTCTGTTGAACTGGACAACCCATTCATCCTGCTGGTTGACAAGAAGATCTCCAACATCCGTGAGCTGCTGCCTATCCTCGAAGGCCTGGCCAAGACAGGCAAGCCACTGCTGATTGTTGCCGAAGACGTTGAAGGCGAAGCCCTGGCGACTCTGGTTGTCAACAACATGCGCGGTATCGTTAAAGTGGCTGCCGTTAAGGCGCCTGGTTTCGGTGACCGTCGTAAGGCCATGCTGCAGGATATCGCTATCCTGACCGGTGGTACTGTTATCGCCGAAGAAATCGGCCTGGAGCTGGAAAAAGCCACTCTGGAAGACCTGGGTACCGCCAAGCGTGTGGTTATCACCAAAGACAACACCACCATCATTGATGGCAGCGGTGAAGAGTCTCAAATTCAAGCCCGTGTTGCCCAGATCAAGCAACAGGTTGAAGAATCGACTTCCGACTACGACAAAGAAAAACTGCAAGAGCGTATGGCCAAGCTGGCCGGCGGTGTTGCGGTAATCAAAGTCGGTGCCGCTACCGAAGTGGAAATGAAAGAGAAGAAAGCCCGCGTTGAAGATGCGCTGCACGCTACCCGCGCCGCCGTTGAAGAAGGTGTGGTTCCTGGGGGCGGTGTTGCCTTGGTTCGCGTTGCCTCCAAGATTGGTGAGCTGGACGTGAGCAACGAAGATCAGAAGCACGGTGTGGTTATCGCCCTGCGCGCCATGGAAGCCCCACTGCGCCAGATTGCCACCAACGCAGGTGAAGAAGCCTCTGTTGTCGCCAACAACGTCAAGAACGGCAGCGGTAACTATGGTTACAACGCCGGTAACGACACTTACGGCGACATGCTGGAAATGGGTATCCTGGATCCAACCAAGGTTACCCGTTCTGCGCTGCAGTTCGCGGCCTCTGTAGCCGGTCTGATGATCACCACCGAAGCCATGGTAGCCGAGCTGCCAAAGGAAGAGGCTGCGCCTGATATGGGCGGTATGGGTGGTATGGGCGGAATGGGCGGCATGATGTAATTCTAGCTGGTTAAAATCGTCTATAGCGGCGTTATCTTGCCACTCGTTTAGTTCACTAAACGTCGCGGCAAGATGCCTGGCTCTAAAACGATTTTTCCTGCGCTAGACGCAAGGTCGGTCTTAAGCTCAGAAGCTTAGAACTTAAAAAAAGCCCCGATGCCAAAGGTATCGGGGCTTTTGCTTATTCCGAGAAAGGAAAAGACCCGCGCCTCGAACGCGGGCCTTTTCCATTTCAGCTGTTTCTGCCGAGGGCGGGGGAGTGGTTTGGGTTTGGAATGGCTTCCGGCTGATTGTGCAACTCATTGCCTGCCGCAGGCCTTATGCATATGCGCCTCAGTGACACGCTGTGAATACATCCGTGTAAGCTCGGCGCCAACATCCATGTTGGCGACGGTCACTGATGCGCATATGCCGGGTCATTTGGTGCAATCTGCTAGTGATGAATTAGCAATTGATCATATTGGGTTTGGATAGGGCTGCAGGCTCTACTTTTCGGCTCGTCGCCCTCTTACTAATAGATAGGTCCCTGTAGGCTCCGCACAGCAAAAGTGTTGTGGGTGTCCTGGCTTTTCGGCCGCTTCGAGCGGGATTGGTGTATTCCTCGGCAAAAGTGTTACGGGTAGCCTGTATTTTCTGCGATTTAAATAACTAACTACAATGAGGAATCAATAGAACTAAGAATAGGTGTAGGATACTTCGTAAATAGCGGCATTTACTATGCCATCTGAATGTTCAAGCTCAATGATTTTTGGGGCATGTATCTGAATATTCTGAAGAGTATCAGCGTCAGATATCATCAACATCTCACGCCTTTCAGAGACTATTTTGTCATTGCGAGCAGTCACAGTGACAAAATAGTTGGTTTCCAATCGGCTACCGCTACTGGCTGCTCGACAAATATTCGCTAAGCGCCGGATGTCTGCAGCCATACTTTGAGTTTTAATTCCTCGCTTAATCTCAATTATATGTGCTGGAGTATCTTTTGAACGCGTGAGTAACACTAAGTCAAAGCGACCATTTTCACGATCCTGAGGCTCTCCGGTTGTCTGAACTTCTAAATAAGCTAGCAACTCCTTTACACTCATTTCAAAACGTGCTTTGAAGTTATCAAACTCGGTGACCATTGCCTGACCAATTGTCACGCCTAAAAAATATTCAGGCATTTTATTAAGCGGCATGCCGCAGTGAACTAATGCAAAGTCATGTGCATCTCTTATCGCCTGTTCAATTACTTTTAATCTATTATTTTTAGAAGATTTCATTATTTAATCTCTATTGTTTATTTTTGCCAGACTCGTCTTCTTATCACCATGAGTCATTGCTAAAAAATAAGTATTGTGAGTCCCCTCAGTTTTTGGTTGTCCTCGGCAGCAGCATTATGGCTGTCCTGACTTTCTGGGTATACTCCTTGTGACCTTTCCCCCGAATTTAAGACCATGACATTGATGAGATTTCCAATACACTAGAGCCAATGGAGATCTCAACATGAAGAAGCGTTACACCGAAGAACAAATCATCAAGGCCATCAAACAGCATGAGGCAGGGGCAAAAGTCGATGACATTTGCCGTGAAATGGGCATATGCCGGGTCATTTGGTGCAATCTGCGGGTGAAGTGTTGTGGCTGTCCTCACTCTTTTAGAACTTAAAAAAGAAAGCCCCGATGCCAAAGGCGTCGGGGCTTTTTTATGGTTTGGATTTAAATAAAGAGCACAGATTATCGATAAGTTCTAAGCTAATACTTTGCAACCAGCGACAAACCGAATTAGATATTTCTAATGTAGTAGACAATGCGGTTTTCGCTTCTTCTGGATGGTCGGTTTTGAAGATTAATATAAACATAATAAATGCTAACACCAGTCCGACCCCAAGCATCCAGTTGGACATTTTATCTATAAAATCAACTCGATCCTTAGCTTTAATTAATTGAGCATTAGGTGAAGTGTTTTGGCTGTCCTCACTCTTTGCGTAACGTCGTGGAGCTTCGCCCCACACCCGAGGAAAGGGGGCAGTATCGACTTGCCCCCTTATCCAATCCCCCAGCGACCCGCGACGAAGCGGACAGCTCCTTGGGCTTATGCTTAAAATCGGCTAATGCGCCAGACGCTCATCCCTGATTCGACTGACGCTGCTTCGGCATCCATGCCTCGCTACGCCATTTTCAGCAACGCCCTGCGGCCGCTTCGAGCGGGATTGGTGTATTCCTCGGCAAAAGAGTTATGGGTGTCCTGACTTTTCTGTCCTTTTTGGCAAAACAAGTGACAGTTTTTGCGGTCGGTTGCAGCCACTTGTTAACTTTTACTCGATATTGGGAAGGTTTGTTTTTTTACCGTCAATTGATAAAACAGTTTTGTTATCTTCTGCAGCAATATCTAGCTCCATTGCTTCCAGGCTATCAATTGCAGTTTTTTCCATCTTAAAAGTTATTTCATCAAGGTCTTTTTGTAATTTGGCGTTATCTTGCTTAAGCCTCTCTGCAGCCTCCCTCCAAATCCTGGCTTCATTCTTGAACTTTTCAATTTCATCCTTGTTGACAGAATCCATAGCTGATTCTTCAGCCTTGCTAGCTTTATCTTCAAAGTCTTTGACCTGAATTTCAGAGTTTTCATCAACCTTAGATTTAATCTTATCCTTTAGTGCTTTGGCAAGCAGCATAATTATGTCTGCAAGATGCTCCCTTAAAATTGGCCAAGCGAACTCCTTGAACCATGGCCAAAAAGCTTCCACTAAAAATACTCTAACTGTATTCCATATGCTCATTTTACTCTCCTAAAGTTAACGCCGTGTTAAGGGCCCGAAGCAGCGTAGCTGCGAAGGGCCCAGTGAACGTAGCGAACGAACTTGAACACCTTGTATGGATAATAACCAAGCCAAAAGGGTAAAGTGAGACCCAGGCTTTAGCGGCAACTAAAGCTTTCTATGTGGCAGTTCGGTTGAATGCTGGCTCCTCTGGCGAGAGACCGATAACAAACATGAACGCCTCATAGGACTCCAAGCATAAACCTCGAATAGTCGACTGGGTCTCGAACCCGCATTTCGCAAGCAAGAGTTAGCTTATTATGAATACAAACACACTTCAAAACATTAATATTGGTGTTGATACCGGCAAATCACAGCTCGACATTTACATCCGTCCATTCGATGTCTTTTTTACCGTGCCAAACAACGAAAAGGGTATCAAACAAGCCTTAGCTACTATCAAAAAACACAACCCACAGCGTATCGTTATCGAAGCGACTGGGCGCCTAGAAATGCCCTTCGTGTTAGCGTGTACCGAGGCCAAGTTGCCTATTGTTCGTGCCAATCCTGTTCATATCAAACGCTTTGCCGGTGCTATTGGTCGTAGAGCCAAAAATGACCGCTTAGATGCACAGCTTATCGCCCATTATGGTGAAGCCATTAAACCTGATTTGACGGTCATAAAGGCTAAGAACATACGTTTAATGAGTGACTTAGTAATTCGCCGCAATCAGCTGCTCGCGATGCAGACCATGGAGAAAAATCGTATTCAAATTTTGCCTAAGCACCTACATTCGACAATGACACCCATCCTGACTGCGATAAAAAATCAGGTCTCAAAGATTGAAAATAAGCTTGTCAAACTCATCGAAGATTGCCCCGAATACCAAACTAAAAATACCCTCTTACAAAGTGTACCTGGTATCGGCAATATCGCCGCTGCGTCTATCATCAGCAATGTGCCTGAGTTATGCTACATTACCAACAAGCAAGCGGCTTCACTCATCGGCGTCGCCCCTATTACACGTGAAAGCGGACGCTACAAAGGGAAACGAGTCATCCAAGGAGGCCGCGCACAGGTGAGAACCGTTTTGTACATGGCCATGATGTCAGCCATGCAATGTAATCCTGTTTTCAAGGACACTTACGCTCGATTACTCGAAGCTGGAAAACCAAAGAAAGTGGCGATTATTGCCTGCGTTCGCAAGATGGTGGTCATCCTAAACTCTATGCTTCGAGATGGCATCATGTGGGACCAAAACATCGCCCAAAATAAAGGATTGACGCCATAGTCGTTTGTTATGGAAATCCAATTCCGCACAAGGCCCGATAAATAGAGGAAAAATACTGGAAGCCATACTGCCTGTACTTGCCCTGTTTCAAGCTGCCCTACGCCAACAATTTCGTAATTGCCAAACCCTATGCGCCCACCAACGGCACCTGGGTTGATGTGACCAAGCGGAAGTAACCACTTAATCAGAACCGAAGCCCTCAAGGCCAAAACCTCCCAAAGCCCTCGATCACTACCCAGGCCTTCAACCACACCGGGAACACCGGCACGATTTAGATGCAGCCATTCCACTCAGCTACAGCACCCATAAAACCACAAACTGGCCGATTTACATAACGCCCGCAGCAACTGCCGGCAAAAATGGCGCGACTTTTGGAACAAAAGACGTGACAGTTTTGACGGTCAGATTGCCTGCGCTTGTTATATTTTTCCAGTTAAACCTCAACATCCCATCTTGGCGTAAAGGAATTTTGAGTTTCTTCAACAGATATGATGTTTGAAACAAATAGATTTCTTGTGCCACCCTTATTTATGTCATAGCAGAAAAACTTTTCAGTTCCGGCTGTGACACGATAGCTATATGGCTCTGCCTCTCTTGTTTCGACAGATCCACCTTTTTCTCTAGCCGTAATCATGATTGTATGAAGGTTCTGTCCTGCAGAATGAATTGTCTCTTTGATGCTCATAGTACTTTCCTTAGTTGAATTGAAATATAACGCCCAAAAGCAGCGGCTGCTTTAGCTGTCCGCCTGACTTTTATTGTTAGCAGTTGACTGTTCTCGCTTGGCTTTCTGCTCTTCAAACCATCTCTGCTGATCTTCTCGTTCTTGCTTTCTGTCTTGAGATGAATATGTGTTTACATGAAGCCTTTTTGAGGATGACCGTGTCATTCCTTCGAACTGCTCTCTGAGCTTTTTGATGTCTCCCGAAATTTTATGGAGAGGATCACCTCCACCGATCTCTGAAACGCCATCGAACTCTTTAAAGTCAATGATTAACTCATCAGAGTATGAGTTTCCTTCAACATCCTCATAAGAGGTTGAAATTTTAAAATATGGGGAAAATACATCTTCACTATCGATTTTATTTTTCACATCATAAAAACTGAATAAGAAACTCTCAAATTTTTGATTAATACCAAGAGAGTGCAGGCCTTTTGACATGATATGCAACTTTAAAAACTCATCGACAATAGCGTCTTCAGTCGCTTTAATTTCGTTACCATTCCTATCATAAAATTTAAAACGAACATTTCTCGCTATACCTTTACCAAGATTGCTAACCTCAAGCATCATCAAATTGAATGATATTGGACTACTAAAGAATTTTATGGATACGTTAGGACGAATGCTCTGTACTCGTAGTTCGTTAACTTGCTCGATTTGTGCTTCTCGCAAGTACCACGTTTCTTTAGCAAGAACAAAAGTAAGTACTGCGATCGCTACTGTAGCTAATGCACTTATCCAAGAAGACAATGAATCTGCAGTTAAAATGTTTGCTAGCTGAATTTGGCTACCTGCAACAATTCCAAGAATAAATATCAAAGGTGTAGCTACAATTCCTAAAACAGCTAAAAGCGGAATTAGACTTCTCTCATTTTTACGTTTTGTCACTATTTCTCCTTCGACTGCTAACGCCGCCATAAACGGCGCGAGCTTGCGAGCGTCCGGCGACCGTAGGGAGCGAATTTAATGGCCTTGTTAGGCATTTAGTCAGAGTTTGGATCAACAAGGTTATTCTCCCAACCCCCCTCTGTATTGTCATAAAACCATCCATCTTCTTCGCTACGAGCAATAGAGTCAGCGTAATCAAATATTTCCTCTCTGATTTCACGCTGGGTTTCCTGATAGTCATGGTCTTCGACATAACTATCTTCGACGGAATAATCTTCTAACTCGTATTCGATGGAATCTGGCTCATCGCCTTGATCCAACTCATCGGGAATATCAACAAAAAATCCAGAGCCTTTTCTCCCAAATTTTATTGTCACATTGTTAGTGACTGAAATATCTTTGGCGAGCTCTGAGGCTTCTTTGTATGTGTTAAATATTCGGATTGCCATCTTGATGCCTAACATTTTATTAGTGTGCATGCGCGTTTACCTCGTTGGACTAGTGAAAACGCGCATAGTTAACTATTTGTATGTAATGAACTTATCAGCATTTTGCTAAATTCACCATCTGGAAAAACGCGCATGCGCGTTTCCCAAACCTATTATCTAACCTAAGGTTTTTTGTAATTACATGATTTTAATCATATTTATTTATCTTTAAATGTGAAAACGCGCACGAAGTTGGAACAAAAATCGTCATGATTGCAATATGACTGTATGCCCGTCCATCGTTTAGGCTTTTCAACGAAAGACAACATTTGAGTGAAATGAATGAAAATTTGTAGGCGAGAAAGTCTGCGTTTGACTTCGCCACAGAAAACGACTCAACTCGTTTGGGGGCATCTCCACACTTTCTATCTGGCGAGTGCCTTTGACTGACCAATGCTGACCCAACGTGGGTTGTACGGGGATGCTATCGGGGTTTGCTTTGATAGTGACGTAATACTTACCACTATTGGTTTTGTAAGAGTTTTTCGCCACCGGCACACCGCTGAATATCACCATCTTGGTCGAGCGATAAGGGATGCTGGTGACACGCATCTGGTCTTCATGCAAAGCGGCATTCATCGTGCATCAACCCCATTTCAGATAAGGTTTCAGACAGTTCATCGAAGCGCTCAAGTCGCTTTTCAAGCTCCTTAACCTTGGCTTTCAATTCAATATTCTCAGCCTCAAGTGAAGACACCCGCTTTGAATCGAGAAGCTGTCGATTTGCTGTGTTGTCGTAGGCTTGCGGTTTGCCCTCATTCTTCTTGGCAGCGTCGGTCAACGGTGGCAGGACACCTTTACTGCGCAGCTCATCTTCTAAGGCTTTGAGTGCTTTTCTGAGGGCGGGATTTTGGTTTAACGCCGATTTGCTACAACCGGTCCCCTTTGCCACTTCGATTCGATTTAGCTGACCTCAGAACACGATTTGTTTAAAGTCATCGTCCGTTTGTGTGGCTTTCCAGACCTCAAATGCCTCAAGGTTTTGTTGCGCTTTCTGCTGCCCACTTGCCATTAGTCATCTACCTCACCCAGCAGTTTGCAAAAAGAGTGGGGACACCCACAACTATTTCACTAAACACTATGGCCAAAGGTTTCACACTTTTTCAGCCCATAAGGTCAAAATGCTCGGCTTCGTCGGGTGAAGCTTGGAAGGTTTAGATTCTGGGTCGCTTGTGAGGCGACAAATCCCAAAAGGTTAGGTCAAACGCAGCTTGGCGCATGGTTGCAATTGGACTGGGATGGCTACCGCAGTGAATTCTAGCTATCCAAGAGCGTACTAAACCGAGTTAAATTTCAATAAAAACAACACTAAAACTATCAATTTGTGGCTGGCAAAACCTTAGCTTAGGTCACAAGTTGCACAGCGGTTAAAGCGGTTAAAGCGGTTAAAGTGGCTTAGGTCAGGGAGGTAGATGAGGTGAGGTGTTGAAAGCTTATCCTTGCCTTTTGCCTGCTCGAGTGAGAGCGGCGGCCATCCCTGATTGTTGCTCGTACTTTAGCTGGCGCTTAAGTATTGCTTTTGGTTGGTTTTTTGTTAAAAGCCTAGCCAATCCTACAGTATTGCTGCGGTGAAAAACAAGCTTTACCGCATGGGGTTTTGTTGTGCTGTTGTGCTGTTTGGCTTAAGTGACTTGTTTGAGTTGCCCGTTTAAGTTGGTCGCTTGAGTTCGCGGCTTCAGTGAATGGTTTTGCTGGCCTGTTAACTGACAAATAGTAGCTGACGGGGGAGCGGCGATGATTTTTAGGGAAAAGTGAACGGTTTTAACCGGTTTTTGAGGATGTTGCAGCAGTTGCTGCAGGGTTGAGATGTTAGTATCGGTGCTTGAATCTGTTCTGTTGCTGCAGCGGTCTTTGTGGCTGTTGCTGTATAGGGCTTTGGAAGTCGTAGAGAAAGTTATCGGGATTGTGTAGTGAAAGGAAAAGTCGTTTCGTATGTCTCATCTAAAAAATTTGGCTTTATCAATGGGGATGATGGTGAAAGCTATTTTCTGCATGTTTCGGCCCTGGTGAACAGGAGTGATGAGGCTAAGCTGGTCAAGAATGTGCTGGTCGAGTTTGACCCTACGCCAACCCCCAAGGGATTGTCTGCCAAGCAGATCCGTATTCCTGAGGTCTATATAAGAGAACGACTGCTGAATTTCTTCACATCCAAGGGTAGCAACCCCAAACATGGTGATGCCGCGTTGCGCTTGCCTATTTCGACCCGTTTTTTCAAAGATCCGGCCAAGGGGCGCCAGTATATAGAAGAACTGGCTAAGCAGTGTGGCTGCAATGCCGTGCTCGGGCTCGAGTTTGAAAAGAAGACCTTCTCTGAAGGCAACTATCGCTTTACCGGCCATGCTTTCAAGGGGGAGCTGGCCCTGGTCACTGAAAAGCAGCCCTGTGACACCAAAGAGATGGCCCTTGCTGCCGAGCGGCAGTTACAGCAAAGAATTCAGGCGGCGGAGCAGGCCTTTGGGCCGATACAAGAGGCTGAGCTTAAGGCAAGACAGAGCCAGCTTTCCGGTTGCCTCGGCAGCGCCGTCGCTGTGCTGGCTGTGGTGGCAATCCTGCCGGCGGCCATTATCGCCGGTATCGCCGGTCTGTTCCCACAGTAGCTAACAAGGCTATTTCAGCGCCTTAAAAGTATAACAAACTACACTTTTAAGGCGTTTTCGGCTTGAATGGATGAAAAAGTGTATTTAAGTACACTTTTTTATTGTGTCGAGTCTCCAAGAGTATAAAAGTGTATGTTGGTACACTTTTATATTGAGTCAGCCCTAAAACACGGCTAAAGTGTAGCAAAGTACACTTTGAGTCTATCTTATGGTCTCCCCATTAACTCCACATTCATTGGGCGCTTTAATTAAGGCCCGTAGAAAAGAAGCTGCACTCACTCTGGATGTGGCGGCAATGCTTTGTGGTGTCACCAAGAAAACCTTCATCCGGGTAGAGAAGGGTGAAGATGTCTACATCTCTACTGTCTTCAAGATACTCGATGGTTTGGGGATCAGTCTGCTGGCACAGCCCAAGCCTGATGTTGATTCGACCGGGTGGTACTAGATATGAGTGGAGCAGCAAACCTTGTCTTGGATATGCATCTTGGTGATCGAATCATAGGTGAGTTGTCATTCTATCCCGCCACCGAGAGTTTTGCCGTCAGTTACAGCCAAGATTGGCAGCAAAACGGCTTTCCCATATCACCCATGATCCCTTTGGATGGCACAGGAAGCAGCACACAGATCGCCATGTTTCTCGGCAACCTGTTGCCCGAAAACAGGGGCTTGGATTACCTCATCGAATCTCTCGGTGTATCCAGGGGCAATACCTTTGCCCTTATCCGAGCCATTGGCTTGGATACTGCCGGTGCCGTTGCCTTTTCTCCCAAGGGGACTGAACTGCCACAGACGGCATTTCGAGAAATCAGTGATGAAGAAATCATTTTGCGCCTGGAAGAGCCTGAACTCTGGCCAATGGAGGTGTGGGATGGCAAGCCCAGGCTGTCGGTAGCCGGGGTACAGTCGAAACTGAATCTATTCTACAACGGTAAGCAATTTGGTTTCGGTGAAGGTGCCTTATCATCGACCCATATCTTGAAGTTCGAAAAGCAGCGGCATTTAGTCATCAACGAGTTTCTCACTATGCGTTTGGCGAAGGCGATAGCCATGAATGTCGCGAATGTTGAGATCCGCCATTTTGGCCGGCACAAATCATTGTGTGTCGAACGCTTTGATCGTCGTTATTTGCCCGCTGAACAGCGGGTGCTGAGAAGGCATATTATCGATAGCTGCCAAGCCCTTGGTTTTAGTGTGAATAAGAAGTACGAACGAAATTTTGGTAATGGCCGTGATGTCAGAGATATTCGCGAAGGCGTGAGCCTGCCCAGGCTGTTTGCTCTTGCGGAGCAATGCGCTAATCCGGCGGCGGCCAAACAGGATATGCTGCAGTGGACGCTGTTTAATCTACTGAGTGGCAACGCCGATGCTCATGGTAAAAACTACTCCTTCTTCATGACACCGACAGGTATGGTGCCTACGCCTTGGTATGACTTGGTTTGCGTGGCCTTGTATGAGGAATTTGAGCAAGAGCTGGCGATGGCGATTGATGATGAATTCGACCCAGACAAGATCTACGCCTATCAATTGGCCGCGTTCAGCGAGGATATAGGGTTACCCAGAGCCTTGGTGAGCAACAGCCTAACCAGAATGGCGACCAGAATAAGCCAAGAAATAGACGGTGTTATCGCAATGCTCAATGGATTGGATAACGATGAGCAGGCGTTTGTGGCGAGCTACAAAGCACAGTTATTGGCAAGGTGTGAGCGCTATTTGGATATTGCGCTCCAAATCAATGAGATGGAACTTTAGAAATAGCTTCTAAATGGTTTCATCGAAACTGTTTGGCTGATGAAGGTAGGGATACAAAACATGGATCAAGAGCTTGGCCCGATTTTGTTTATTGTGGTGCTGCTGGCGCTGACCCTAGGAGTTATGTGGCTGGTTGAGATGCGGCGTAAGCCGACCCTGATGCAGGGCTGGTTGGATAAGCAGGGCAGCGAGCGCTTGTTTACCTACTGGGATGCGCCCAGCGCGGCAATTTATGCAGAAGGCGAACCACGGCACTATCGGCGTTTGCTTGAGGCTTGGCAAGGGTTGACGCCACTCGAGGCCTGGTTTCAACATAACCTCAGCCGTATCGGGGTAACACCTGTGGGATTGACTGTGGGCAGTGCCAAGCGTTGGTGTCTTAGGGCCTGGCAGAAACAGCAGGACCCGGCGGCGGCCTATTATCTGGGGATGATGCAGCTGATGGGGCTGGGAGGTAAACCCGAATACCGCTCGGCGCTTGAGTTGTTTACCGCGGCGGAGCAGGGCGGCATTGCCAACGCCATTACCGCCCGCGGGCTGATGTTGCTGCGAGAACCCGCCAATGGCGAAGATTGGCCGATTGACCTTCCCGAGCAGCAGCGCTTTGCCGAGGCTGTCGCCTGTTTCCGGCAGGGGCTTGAACATGGGGATAAGCTGGCGGCCTTGAATCTGGGCTACTGTTTGGAGCATGGCATAGGCATAGCGGCCGATACCGAGGCCGCCATCGACAGCTATCTGATGGCGGCAAGACAAGGTGAGCCCGCTGCCCAGTATCGTTTGTCCATGCTGTATGCTGCCAGAGGCGATTTGGCCGAGGCCTATGTCTGGGCCTGTGTTGCCAGTCAGTGCTCCGAATCTGATATTGCCGTGGCGCGCAGCCGCAATATTGAGGCCATGCTGGATCAGAACCAGCGCCATCCGGCTCGTCAGAAGGCGGCGCTGTTTACCCTTGAAATCGTGGCGCCGCGAATGCAGGCATTGGCCAAGAATATGGATTTGCTCAAGGTGGTGTAACTGATAGTCCCAGCTGAGCGGACTCAACTGAGTGAGCCGCAGTGACAGATAGAAAGCAGGCCCGAGCGCCAATCCCGGCTCCCGGCCTGTTCCTTTACCTAAGCTTTAGTCGAGCGGAATAAACTTTTCGCCTTTAAAGCTTCTTCGCGGATTGCCCCGCTGCAGTTCCCAGTGTTGTTGCCAACGCTGTTGCTCTTCCCGGTTCATCTGCTCTTGCTTCAGCGCCTCCAGCTTTTGAAACAGCAAGGCCGTTGCCAGGCGTTTGTTGGCATGTTGGCTGCGCTCGGTTTCAACCCGCACCGACAGGCCGCTGGCGATATGGGTCGCGCGGATGGCCGAGTCTGTGGTGTTCACGTGCTGCCCTCCGGCGCCCGAGGCTCGGCAGGCCTGAAAGTGGATTTGCTTATCCAGAGCCTTGTCATTGACCTCAAACATCTGGCCGCTGAAGAACCAGTTTTTGCGTTTGTGCCCGGGCCTAAAGCGGCTTTGGCAGCTCCAGAGCATGGCTCCCTGCCAAGCCAGCGCCAAGTGCTTGGCCCGGGCTTCGTCATTGGCACTGAGTTGCAGCAAGACCGACTTGAAACAGGCGACGCCGGTTTTAGCGTTTGCCTGAGTCACCTCCAACAACTCGCAGCCTATGCCTTGCGCCTGACACTCCCGCTCTATGGTTTGCACCGCCAGGGCCACAGCGCGGCAGCATTCAATCGGACCGGTTCCGGCCGACAGTTGCAGCAGTATCATCAGCAGCACTCCCCGTTGGTTTTGAAGGTCAGCACAGGGCGCAGCCTGGCAACAACCTCAATCAAACCGGCATCGACCATATCGCCAACCACAGTCGCACATTTTTTGTAGGCCTGGGGCGCTTCGTCATACAGCAGTGTCTTGTTACCGCAGATCACCCGGCTTCCCAGGGCGGTGAGGTAGAGATCTTCACGGCTGAACTTGTGCGCCAGGCGGCCCTGACACTCGCCGCGCTGCCATTTTCTCCCGGCACCATGAGCCAGGGAAAACAGGCTGATGTCGGCGGCATCGCCCGCAGCGGCGCAGGGTTTCACCAGATAGCTGTAGTCGCCGCGGGATCCCGGGATCACCACATAACCCTTATCGCTCGGGGTGGCGCCTTTTCGGTGCAGCCAGCCTTGGGTTCCGTTTATGCACTTGGGGGATACCATATTGTGGTTCACATCCAACACCGAGCTGCCAGAGCTGTTGATCGCTTCCAGGAAGCGACACGCTATCAGCTCGCGGTTCAACTCAGCCCAGCGTAGCGCCTCATCGTGTTTGGCCAGATAGTCGCTGAACTCGCTATCTTCCGGACTCAGGCCTTGGTGGCTGTGGCGGCGGATATGTTCCTGCAAAATTGCCTGCCCCAGGCCTCTGGAGCCTGAATGCACCAGCAGTTGCAGATAGCGGCTGTCCAGCCCCAGCTCTTGCAGCGCCGCCTGGTCATAGACAGTTTCTATCGCCTGAAACTCGGCAAAATGGTTACCGGCGCCTATGGTGCCCAGCGCCTGGTCAAAGCCTGTGATGGCTATGCCTTTTTCCCGCTTGCGCTCGACAATTGTTTGCGCCCAGGTTTCATCCAGAGGCTGTTCTATCAGTTTGAACTTGTTCGCCATCTTATCCAGCTTGACCTTGGATAGCTTCAGCGAGCTCTGCCACAGTGACATGCCGCAGCCAATGTCGTTGCCGACCAAGGCAGGATAGATTCTGTTGACGGCAAAAAACGCCGCACCAATGGGATAGCCTCTGCCGGGGTGCAGATCCGGCATTCCTGCCACGTGCTGCATACAGGCCAATTCAGAGGTTTTTATCAGTTGTTGTATTGCCAGCCCTTCTACCCAGGTTTCTTTGGATGCAATCAGGCTGACGCTTTCAGTAAGTTTTTGGACGGATCTGCCCATAGACCAATTCCTTTAAACAGGATTTAAACGATAAACGTATTGGCAGGCCAGTTGACCGAAGCGATAGCTTTACTTGAAAGCTATGAAATCAGTGGATAGCTTTCTGCTATTTAGCGGACAAGACCTGCAAAGGAGGTTGATGTGTTTTGCATGATGTTTTCTCCTCTACAGTGAATGAATGGTGAGCGATGCGGGCGCATGGTAATCAGTTTGCCACCATAAGGCAAATATAAATTCAATCACTTAACTTTATTTGCCGCCGAGCACCCATGGCAAGTGCGCCAGGTTGGGATTGCGGCCGGGGCAGCCGACCGCAGAAAGAGGCTACTGTTTCAGGCCATGATTTAAAGTCATGATTTAACGCCATGATTTGAAACCACACCAAGAAGCCGAGATAGAACTTTCACTTGCCGGGTTAAGGCAGCGGTTGGCGGGGCTTGGCTTTATCGCTTTTGCTGTGTGCCAGTTCAAGCACTTGTTCAAAGTCCAGACCATTAATCTTTTGCCCTATCAGGCCGAAGTCCATCTGGCCGTTGCGATCCGAGTGGTTCAGCGCTGCTAATGGGGTGTCGAACTCGGCCAGTTGGATTGCCAACAAGGCCATGACAAATTCCTGCTTGTCATGGGAGTTCAGCTGCGCCATGAGTCTGATGACATCCTGTTGGGTCGACTCTGCACTGCTGCCGTCGAAGACTATGGTGTTGGGGGTAGTGCTGCAGGCCATCAGGCCGGTCAAAACGATAGCAATTATTATATTCTTCATGAGCTAACTTCCGTTTTTTCGGTGTTCTACTTCCGTGCTGGCTTGTGATCGCCCTGTGGCATTCTCTCGAAGCGCCGCTGGTCTGGGGTACAGTTCCGGCCAACAACAGTGTCAAGGGCACAGGCTCGGCAGAAGCGAATAATAAATTAAACCGCGACTCTAACAGTTTGAGATCAAAATTTTTTGAGTCGAGTCAAACAATTGACATATAAGGAAAAGGTTTGATTTTTGTGAGGTGTCCCTGTTGCAACAGCCCTGGCCGCCCCTCTTCCTTGAGTCAATCTTTACAAACAGGTTACAGAATACCTCACCCTAAATAGGGCGACAAGTCATAGTGATCATTTATCCAACTTACCCAGATTGCAATCTTCACAAAGTATTTGCATGTTATTAATGTCCAGCGCTTTGTGCGGGTACTTGCTGCGGGGCAAAATATGGTCAACATGCAGCACTATATTGTGTTCGGCTTTAGTGCGATTGCACTCTACACATTTGTGCTCGTGAGTTTGCAGCACTTGATATCTGAGTGCCAGCCAGGCTCTGGATTGATAAAAGTTATCTATGGTTTTGGGCTCGAACTCGCTGAGCTGCTCCGGATGCTCAAAGGCGCGGTGGCCGAGTTCGGGGGAAAAGAAGCTGGCCTGAATATCGGCCTTGTCCTGATGCTTGCTGAGCCATTTCCAAATGCCGCGCAGGGCACCTTGCTCACTCTTGTAACGCCGGGTTCTTATGCTGTCTCCAGTGCGAAAAGTGACTTGGATTTCCAGTTCCATGGGCTTTTCTCTCCTGAGGGCAGGCTCTTGGTGCCTGCCGGTATTGAGGCTTAGTTGAGTTCGTCCAACTGTTTGAGGATCTGCGTTTGTTTTTTGGAGAGCTTGATGACCTTCAACGCCTCCCAGAGGGCGATGGCCGAGCCTATGGCGATCAGCAGATAGCAGTTGATGGGGTTATTGAGCGCCGGGGCGAAGGCATCACCTTCGGCGACAACCAGGCCATAGAGTGCCAGGCCTATAAGCAACATACCGGGGGCCCCAAGCAGTTGAGTGATTACCAAAGAGCGCTTGACCTGGGCCAGTTCAGCTTGCAGTTGAGTCTTCATAATGCCTCCTTTGAAGGGAAGGTATAACGCCGGCTGCGACAGCAGAGAAACGGCATTTCGGCGGTTATGCTCTGCTATAGCTGAATCTGCCCTGTTGCAAGCGGGAACTCAAGTGATATTTACCCGCTTGTCGCTTGAGTCTGCCTTTGAACTAATCCGGCAGCACTATGACTCCCAAGGGTTCCAGCAGTTGCTCCTGCTGCCAGGCACAGATCTTGACCCCTTCGAGGTTGACCCGTCTGGGATCGAGCCCATCCAGATCGGCAAAAGTCAGGTCACAGCCCCGCAGGTTTACCTGTTGCCAGCAGTCGCGGGAGAAGGTGCCGCGGCTGAGGTCGGAGCCCATCAAGGAAGCGCCGCTGAGGTTGGCATTGCTCCAGTTGTTTTCAAACAGCTCGCACTTTTCCAGGCATTGGCCGCTCAAATTGGCATAGGCCAGGTTGCAGCCTGAGATATAAGCCGAGCAGAAGTACATCTTATGGCTGATTTGATTGTAAAAACGGGCCCGGGAAAAATTGGCGCCCTTGAGATCGCACTCCCTGAACTCTATGCCAAAGCAGTTGGCACCGCTGAAATTGGCCAAAGACAGGCGGCAGGCCTTGAAACTGGCATCGCGCAGATCGGCATAGCTGAAGTGGCACCCTTCGACGGCGCCGCTTTCAATGAAACTGCAATCCTCGAAACTGGCATCCCTTAGCTGGCAATGGCTGAAGTCACACTGATAAAAGCGGCAGCGGCGAAAACGGCTGTCGCTCAAATCCTGGCGTGAGAAATCCTCTTGCTGAAAAACTTTATCAATAATATCCATACGGCTTCCTTTAACCAGGGAGGGCGCTAACTCTCTTTGCTAGCTCTGCCTATGCAGGCAAGCATGGGTTTTGTTGGCGCCTTCCCAAAAACCTTTGCAGGCTAACATCGGCACTCTGGAATATCACTAAAAATAAAACCTTTAAAATCATGGTTTTGATAAGTGCTTAAATCGCGATTTTAAGGGGGTAAATCGACATTTTGAGAGCCTTTAAGTGTGTTCCATGCTCAAGGCGTCGTGAAAAATAATTCAAGCCCTTTACGGGCTGCTGACATGGCTTGCCGGATGCCAGGACTCTCCTTTCGAATGGTTTTGTTGAAAAACATATTAATACAACAACTTACTAAGCATTAAAACCCGGGTTTGTATATTGAGCCGCCTTTGACAACACTTAATAGATACTGTTGTCTCGGGGGATAGTTATGCGCTTGCTGTTTCCGCTATTGCTCTATTGTTGCAGCGTTCAGGCTGCCGTGGGGCTTGGTCAACTCAGATATCTCACGGAAGAGTATCCACCCTATAACTTCAGCCTGGATAATGGGGAAGTATCCGGATTTGCCACCGATGTGCTGCGGGCCGTTTGGCGGCGGACAGGTACAGAGCCCCAGACCATAGAACTTCTGCCCTGGGCCCGTGGTTACTATATGTTGGGGAGTCGCGATAACGTGGTGCTGTTTTCCACAACCCGTACTCAGGTGAGGGAACCGCTGTTTCAATGGGCCTGCAGCCTTGGCACCCTGGAGCTGAATCTCTATGCGCTCAAACGCTCAGCGCCTGCGCTGACCAAGTTGGAGGATGCCAAGCATTTGCTGGTGGCAACCGTCAGGGAAGATGTCGGCGAGCAGTTGCTGCTGAGCCAGGGTTTCGATCCGGCTTTTTTGGTACGTACCAGTAGCCTGGAGCAGGCAGTCAAGGTGCTCAACAGCGGCCGGGCCAGCTTGCTGTCCAGCAATAGGTTAACCTTACTCAGCACTCTGAGACACGGGGGCTACGACCCCGAGATGATACAGCCCTTGGTCAAGGTGAGTCACAGGCCCTTGTGCTTTGCCTTCAGTGCCAAGGTGCCGCCTGAACTGGTAATGCGCTTTCAAGCTAATTTGGATCAGGTGTTGAACTCTGAAGAGGGCAAAAGTCTCAGAAAACAGTACTTTCACGGCGAGACCTTACTGAGCCTGCCCTAAGGAAGGTGCAAACAAATACCATGTGTGCTCTGCATCGGCTTATAAGTCTGGATGCAAGGCTGTAAGCCGCAAATGGCCTTAGTCCTTTGCAAGAAGCACTTCCCTAAGAATGTGAGTTGCTTTGAAGACCCCTTTGCCAAGCTGAGGTAGACTGCAATTCTGTATTTGCAACGGAGTTGTTATGCAAGTTGTCAGCTTTACCGCCATAGGCCACGCCGAAACCCAGTACACAGAACTGGCCAACATGCCGATTCAGGGCAGCAAGGTCGCCGATAATCAAGGGGTTTTGGTGATCCATCCCGACTATGCCGAAGGGCTGGCGGACCTCGATGGTTTTTCTCATGTTTATGTGCTGTTTCATCTGCATCAATGCAAGCAGGGCGCGCTCAAGGTTAAACCTTTTCTCGATAACCAACTGCGCGGTGTATTTGCTACCCGTTCGCCCAAGCGCCCCAACCCCATAGGCCTGTCGATACTGGAAATCGACCGGCTGGAGGGCAACCGCATTCATGTTAAGGGAATCGATATGCTCAACGGCACCCCTATCATAGATATCAAGCCTTATATTCAGGCATTTGATTGCGTGCAAAATACCCGTGATGGTTGGTACGAGCAGGGCAAAGATCCGCTGCAAACCCTCTCTGACGACAGATTTGCCTGAAGTTATTAGAGCGCACGCTTTTATCGTTCGGCATACTTAATAATGGCTGTGGTTAACATAAAAAACACTTAATCGTCTCGCCTTTATTTCATTTGTAACTAAATGATTTCAGTTGTGGCAAAAATTGTTGTTTTTTATTGAAGTGGTAGTTTGTTGACTATATATTGCCCCCGCTTTTTATGGGGGCTATATGAAACAAACAGTGGTAATTTTGCTGCTTACGGCAGCTTTGTCCGCCTGTGGTGGCGGTGGCGGCGATGATTCGCCTGCTCAGAAGACCAACGACAAGACAATTCACCAAGGGCTCAAGGTGCAGGATCTGCAGCTGAGCTACAGTGCCAATCAAAGGTTGCAAGTCAGTGTGCAGGGTAAGGTGGGGCAGCTCAGCTATCAGTTGAACGAGCCAAATACTGATATCCTGCTGTTGCAGGACAACCAACTCTATATACAAAACGCCGGTGAAACCGGTGTCACAGTCAAAGACAGTGGCAACGCCACCACGCTGGGAACCGAAAGCCAATTTATGGTGAAAGTACTGCCGGCTGCCCGCGGCCCTTTGCTGGTCAACGATCTGCTGCTGAAACCCGGAGAGGCAGGCAAGCTGAGCATCAGTGGCGTCAAAGGAACCTTGAACTACCAACTGCCTGAATCCCAGTCCAATGTTTCCTTGAATGCCGGTAACGGTGAAGTGAAAGCCTTTGTGCCGGGTGAAGTGACTCTGCAGGTCAGTGATGATGGTGGTCGTAATTATCAGGCCGCCGAGGCGCAACTGAAGATTATTGTTTCCCAGCCCGATGGCGAATTTGCCAAGGTATTACCGCTGGCGCCCAAGCCCTTCGTTGAGGGAGCGCAGCTACAACCTATGCTGCAAGGCGAGCCCTTACCCGAAAGCTGGTTCCGCGTTGCCGATGGTGCGGCGCAGGATGTGGTGCAGTTGAACCCCCGCACCGGGGCCATGGCTGTTATGCATGCCGGCAAGACACGTATCGAACTGATACAGCCGGGTCGTTATAGCGGAGAGGCCGCCAATGTGCAGGGCTTTGATGTGACCATCAACCAGGCACAAAATACGGAATTGGCGCTGGAGCGGCAAGAGTGGGCTTATGCGCCTTATGCCGAAGTGTCTTTGCTGGCGCGCGGTAACAAGGGCCAGGTCAGTTACCAGCTGTTGGCCGGTGATGATGTTGTTACACTGGAGTCGGCCAATGGTGATTTGAAACTCTTGGGTGCCGGTAGCGCCAGTATCCGCGTGCAAGACAGTGGCGATCGTGACTACGGTGCAGCAGAGATCACTTTGCCTTTGACCATACTCAAGGGGACTAGTCAGCAGTTGTCTGTGGCCGATATCTATCACAGCTTTTCCAACGACAGACTGTGCCTGCAAGTTCAGCAGGCCAGAGGTAAGCTCGAATATGCCCTGTCTCCTGGGGCTGCCACCGATGTCATCAGTCTGCAGCAAGATGGTTGCTTCGATATGCTCAAGGCCGGTGAGGTGAGTGTAACCGTGACTGACTCGGGCGATGATAATTATCATCCTGCCAAAACGCAGGCCAATATTCAGATAAGCAAGGCATTGAATACCGAGTTGAAGGCGCAGGCGCTGAATTTTGCCAAGGCTGAGGATCAGTTGTTGGCTCCATTGGTTACAGGTGCCAAAGGCCCGTTGAGCTACAGTTTTGACGCAGGGGTTACTGCATTGAAGCAGGAGGCCGATGGCAGTATCCGCGTGGTGGGTTCCGGTTATGCCGTGGTTAAGGTACACGATGCCGGGAATGACCAATACCAGGCTGCAGAAACCAGTTTCACCGTCAATGTCGGTGCTATGGATGGCACTCTCAGAGTTGAGCCGGTCACGACTGTGTTTGCGCCAGGTAAGTTGGTACCAGTCAATTTCAGTGGCGTGCTGGGGCAGCTTAGCGGTGGTTTGAGCGCTGGTTCCGCCAATGATGTGGCCGAGTTGAATCTCGCCACCGGGCAGATAAAGGTGCTCAATGCGGGGATTACCTATTTCACTGTGACCGACAGCGGCGATGCAACACATAGAGATCGCAGTGTCAGTCTGCGGGTCACTGTCACTAAGGCTCCGGCGAAAATGCTCAGCTTCAGCCAGTCGCAGTTGCTGACCGAATATGGTCAGGCACAGCTCTTGCCTCCGACTCTTGATGGTGTCGTGTCTGGCAGTAGCATCAAGTATTTGCCGGAGCCCTACGGCCAGGATGTGGTTGATCTGAATTCGGTATCGGGCAGTATGCAGGTGAAAAACGCCGGTTCACTCAAGGTCACGGCCACCGCTTCACATCGCAACTATGAAGATGCCATCGCCAGTTTTGATGTGAAGGTGAGTCCTGCCCCCTATCCCGGTGATTATCCCCAAGTGGAGAAGGATGAACAGCCGGCCTTCTTCCCGGGTATTAGTGTTGAAAGTGGTCGGGTTAAAGCGCCCTATGGCAAGGTGACCCATGAGATCACTCAGGTCTACAATCCCAAAGAGATGGCGATAACGGCAGATGATAAGTTGCTCTTGGTGGCCCTGCCTGAGTCACATCCTATCTCTATGTCGGTGACAGATGATGGTGGCCGTAACTATCTGCCGGGAACCCTGACTTACAGTGTATTTTTGCAAAATCCACAACCGGGTTCAGGTGAGGAGCAGCAACTGAGTTTCAATGGCGCCGAATTGAGTGTCAGCTCTCCGGCAACAGTTGCCAATGGTGATGAAGACAAGAGTTATTTCCTGCTGCAGGAATTCAATAAACGCGCCAAAGCCGTGGAAGGCAAAGACTATAGCCTGTTGTCAGTTCGGGTGAAAAACGACAAAGGTCAGGTAGGTTTGGCTACTCTGAGAGCCAGTCGCAGTGGCAAGTGTGCCGATGGTTCGTTGGCTGGCGGCGCTATCGAAAAACCTTTGCTGAAGTTTGCCAGTTGTCCGGCTCAGGTGACTTTGAGTCTGCACCCGGAAGATGGCTATAACGGCAGTCTGCCGGCGGGCCATTATAGCGCGGCTGAACCTTTGATTTTGGTTCACTATGCACCGGCCTATGAGCCAGGTGCCGTGGTAGCCGCAAACAACAACAGTCCTCGCGCATGGTGGTTAATCCAAGTGGATCTGACACTCTGATAGTGTCTCATCTGAAGTAAAGAGCAGCGCCCCGGCGCTGCTTTTTGTTTTTATTGAGATAAGTTCCGAAGGGAAAACCTCAAAGCCGTAGGTTACAAATTTGTATCAGTGCTGAGAACCAAGGTCACTCTACTCAGAGAAACCTGTCATTGTCGGCTTCGCTTTGCCTGTTGGTTTTTTGGCGAATCATCCATCTTTTGTATTGATTGATAATTGTATAAATTTTGTTTCTTCCCTATTGACTCGCATCACTTTATTGGCATTCAAGCTTGTCATGGGGCGGCATAATCGTCAGAATTCACCTCTCCACCAAGGAAGCCATATGTGCGGCGCCGGTTGTATCCGGTGTGCCAATAGTCACTATGCTTCCTGCCGAATTTATATCAGCGAGCCCTGGATGGGCCCAGGCCTTAAGGCCATCGAAAAGGATTGTTTTGAAAACTGCTATTGTCGTTCAGTTTCCCATTAGGCTTCTGGTTAATCTAGGCCAAGCGTTACCTTCCCCTTTATTTGCTCTGCATACGCACCTGGCAAGCCCCATTAGCCATGCCAAGTTGGTTTTATGTTTGATGGGTGCCTTTGGGCTATCTCATTATGCCGTTTCGATTTACGGGCTCGGCTATCTCTTTACTGTTAACAACAGGAGTCTCAGATGACAGCTGCCAAATTGATTTTACATTCCCCGAAGCAGGTCGGTGCCCCGCAGTTGCAGCTGTTGACGCCGCTGGCTGACGGCCGTCAGCAATTGCTTTGGCAGTATGAGTTGCCCCAGGCCGAGAATAAAGTGGTGCTGAGCGCCTTCTACAGCGACAGTGAATTTGTGGTCGCCACCTGCTCCGGGCAGATCTATGCCGGTGATATCGAAACCGGACCTCGGCTGATGGTCAATCTGCCAAATGTCGGCATCTATGGTCATGGTTGGCTGGATAAAGACAGAGGCGAGTTCTGGTATGTGGCCGAGCAGCCAAGAGGGGATGATGAATATCCCTGTCTTCTGGGCTGGTCGCTGGCCGACTGGCGGCCTATTAAGGATATCTGGTTGCCTGAATATCTGGATGATCGCCGCCTTGGCAGCACCATGGTGCGGCGCCGAGACGGTTGTTTTTTATTCTATGAACGTGAATGCGACTCTCTGGCGCAGCGAGAGCATGGCTTCTGGTGCACCAATGTGGTCGATGGCCAGAGCCGATTTCACCGGATTGAGGGCAAACCGCAGCTTGAAGCTAGCCGTTATTCGAGCATACACCTTTGCCCTGAGCGGCAGTTGGCCTTATTGCCGGTTTCTGAGTGTCTGTTGGATGAGAGCGGTGACAGTCCACGCATTGGGTTGCAGTTGCAACTGGTGGCACTCGAATCCCTTGACGTGCTTTGGCAACAGCCGGTGTTTTGGTTTGACAGCCATGATGGCTTGTTGGATCCGGATGAGTTTTCCACTTTGCTTGAATCGCTCAGGAGCGGTGAAGATGCCTGTGATGAAGAAGAGCTGACTGACGCGCTCGAAAGCCTGTCTGACGGGCTGAGCGGTATCCGCCTTTGCCGGGATGAAGCCGCTTTTTGGCTGAGGTTGCGTAGTGGCGAGCTGATTAAGGGCTATCTGGCGCCAGAGGAACACTTCCGCCTCAAGGCGTTGTCGCCTCGCTATCGCGCCAACGAATGCCCACTCCCCGGCGACGAAGCCAATCCCTTTGCCCTGGTTGCCTTTGACCACTATGACTATCAATTGACCTCACCCACGGCCAATCGTTTATTGCTGGTGGGGTTCGAGATATATGCACTGGATACCAGTACTGTCACGCCCATGCTGCCAGGGGACGCCGATTGCCAGAGTTTGCCCTGTTACTTCTGGCCTAAACCTGAGTTGGTGATGAGTGAGCAGCAGAGCCTGGCCCATGGTGAGGCGGGGCTCAATATTATTGAGGCCGATTATCTGGAAATGGGGGAGTGTTTGCTGGCCAGCGCCAAAGAGATGGTCAGCCGTCTGGCCGACTTACCAAACAGCGCCAAGGGTGAGCGCCTGGAGTGGCGCTTTAATGACAGAAATGGCAGTGAATGGACCGAGGCGCAGTTTGTGGCCGCGCTGATAGTTGTGCCGGGCGGTGCCGAGCTGTTGGCCGAAGCCGTTGAGAAGCTGCTGGCCTATCCCGATGCGGCAAGTCTGCGCAGCGGCGCCGACAAGCCGGCCTTGTCGGATACAGTGCTGGCGCTGGCCGGTGATGACATAGCTTATCTGCCTTTGTTGGCCCGTTACTTCAATATGCTGGCTGATGGTCCAGGTGCCGCTTTTCATCAACAGCACTCAGTTCCGCTTATTCAACGGCGTCACGGCCAGGGGCTGCTCAAGAGCCGCCAATATCGCCGTTTTGTCCAGGATTTGCCCTGGCCGATTTCCCCCGCCTGATTGCAAATCACAGGAATAACTCAATGAATGCCAATGTAAGAACCAATATCCGCCTGCAACAGGCCAAGCTGTTTTTTATCGGCCCTGAGCTTATTCAGGTTATCCAGAGCGCTGATGAGGCCGACACCCTGTTGTGGCAATGTGAGTTGCCGGGAACCGAGAATGGCGAGCTGGCCTTGTTGCAATGGCTGGATGACACTCGCTTCCTGGCCTTGGGCCAAAATGGACTGCTTTTTGTCTGCGATTATCAGGCGCGCAGTTGTGAGCAGGTGCTGGATTTACAAATCTCCGGAACCCCCGGGGCCTGGCTCGATAGCCACAAACAGACCCTGTGGGTGGTCGGGCGGGTGGGCGTCGCTGCGCGCCGCGGCCACAGCTTGCTCAAGGTCGATCTCGCGGCCATGGAGCCGGTGCAGCATTGGCCTGTGAGTGCCGAAATCGAGCCTGAGTCACTGATTCTGACCCGGGATGGACGCGTGGCCTTTTATGGTCGCAATGAGCATGGCGGTTATCGCTTCCGCTTTCAGCAACTGGTGTATTTTGACCCGTCAAACGAAACCTGGTCCGAACAGCCTCTGCCGGGGAAACCGGCTCCAGTGCAGGTTTCAACGCAGGATTATTGGTTCCAGAACCGTGCCAACGGCCTTATCTCTACCCTGGCCGCCGATGGTGTGAGCCGTCATCAGGCCGAGGGCGAGCCTGTGCGTTACGAAGCCAGGTTGCAGCTGATAGATATGAATCTCGGCCGTCAAATCGATGCCGGGGTGCGCTTGCCGGCCATGGCCGATATTTGTGATGAATATGATGCCGAAGCGGTTCAGGAAGCGCTGGAGCGGATTGCCGCCGGTGAGATATCCCATCAGGATAACGACGAATGGCAGCAACTGCTCAACAGCCTGACTTCCAGCTATTTTTGTGAGCAGGAGCAAGTCTTCTGGCTGGGCTGGAAAGGGGGTGTGATGCAAAAGGTGTCGCCGAAGGGCGAGAGGCTTTCCCCTCTGTACCAACTGGGTAGCCAAGATGCGGCGGGGCAGTGGCGGCCCTTGAGCCACTATGGTGGTGATCTGGTCATGATTAAGGGGGTTAACCAAGGGCGGCTCTGGTTGGCATTCGGTGATCTCGATGAGCCCAGTCACTACTCGGTCGACATCGATTCCCAAGCTGCTGTGCCCCAGAGCCTGCTGGCTGCCGAACAGCAAAAGTGCCCGCTCAATTGCTGCAGCTATCAACCCAAGCCGCTGCAAATTCCCAGCCAACTACAGGCCGAGCCTTGCCCCAGTGGCAGGGTGACTCTCTATTGTGACGATCTGACATCAAATCAAGGCAGGTTGCAACTCTTGCAGCAGCTACTGGCGGTGCTCCCCAAATTGGAGCAGAGCCTGGGGGAGGTGTGCGGAGCGCCCTTAGCCTCAGTAACAACCAGAGCCGGCTGGCTTGACCGCTTGAAGCAGAAAATAACTCATAGTGCAGTTACTGAGCCTGGCAGGCTTTGGTTTGCTTTTGTCGATGGTTTGGGGAACGGGCACAGCGAGTACGACTTCTTCCACTATGCCGTGCGTCTGGAGCAGGGGCCTGAGTTGATTGCGGCCATCCTGGCGGCATACTGCCGTCTGCCCCAGGCCAGATGTTTGCTGGGAGCCAAGGGGCAGCCAGTGCTGGCCGAGGCTGCCTTGGCGCTCAGCCAGCACAGGCAGGCACTGCCGCAACTCGCGGACTATTTCAATGTTCTCAGCGCCTTGCCTGTGCATCCATTTCATATCAATCGCACCTTGAAAGTGATCTTTGCCGAACATCAGGGCTCGCAAGAGTTGGCGGCTTTCCTGGCGGCGGTCCCAAGCCCCTATAACGACCCGGAGTTTAAGCTGGCCGAGAAAGGCGACTATGACGAATTTGACGACGATGATGACTATAAGTAACTGTCATTTATGAGAAAAGGATAAGGAAGTATGTCATTCACAAGTTCGCCGGTTGGCGACGGTAAACTCATCTATATCGATGCGGACAATGGCTGCCCTTGCCTGTATCTCTATGAAGCGGCAGATACGGGCTCGGGTTATCGGCTCATCTGGAGCACAGACTTTCCCATGGCTGAGGGCACTATGCAGGTCAGTGGCTGTTTTCATGGGGTGCCGGGGCGTGAGCAGAGCTGCGTTATCTGGGATCAGCAGGGCTGTCTCTATTTGGTGGACCTGGCGCAACGGCAGCAGCAACTACTCGCCGAAACTGGGATAGCAAACCTCAAAGTCGTGGTATTGAGTGATGGCCGAACACTGGCATTATTGGGTGAAAATAAGTCTAGTTATTGCTACGAAGTCTGTCTCTGGCATTGGCGGGATGGCAATGCTCCCGTGCCCTCGGCCGTTCAGTGTATCAACCATGAGGTGGATAATCAGGGCGGCCCTTGGGCCGAGGTCGACGAGACCGGACTGCCGGACAGAGTGGGGCTGAGTTTTACCGATCGCCTCTTTGCCGGGCCGGATAACAGTTTGATCTTGCACTGTCACCGCAGTGAGCGCGATGAGGCGAAGGCTTGGCAATTCCTGCTGCGGTTGGACCCCATGGCTGTTGTGGGCAGTGCTCTTAGCCAAGTTCAATGGCAGGGAAGTTATCCCGAACTCTTGCAATTATCGGCCATGCCTCTGCCCACTCCGCCAGGAAACGAGGCACTCTGGGAGTGTGCCCTGGCGCTGGACAGTGAGCGCGGCGAGCTTATCCTGCCGGCAATGACGTTAAGCCGGGCGCAGGATACTGAAACCGAGGCGCTGGCGTATCAGTTGCAGCGTATCGACTTGCGCCTTGGCCGCGAGATAGGGCGTTTTTGTGTGCGTCATTATACCCACGAGCAACTGGCCGGCGATGCCGACATGCTGTTGGGCCCGGCCGATTTAGACAATTTGGCCTGGCAAAAGGCGCAGGGGCGTTTCTGGCTACAGCTGGATGATATTGCCTACTGCAACGACGAAGCGGCGCTTTGGCTTTGCTGGCATGGCGGCGCGACCCGCAAGGTTTCTCTGGACGGGCAGTGGCGCTCGCCCCTTTATCTCCCCGATGGCAAGCGTGATTTATACCATGCCGATGAAATGAATCTGCTCGGCAGTGGCGCTTTGCTGACCGACTGGGAGTATCTGTGGAGTTTCAATCCCAATCCAGCCTTGGATGCGGCCAGCCGGCCAGATACTGAACCGGCTGCCATGGAAGCGAGCTGCGACATTGCTACAAGCAGCGAATACTGGCGCAGCTTAAATAGTGCAACTGCAGAACCGCAGGAGATCCCCCCTCTACTTGGATATAAACGGATTGAGGTCAACAATCTGCAATCCGAGAGTGCCAGACTCGAGGCTCTGACGACCTTGATGAGCGAGGCCTTGCGTGGTTATGAATCTCTCAAATCAGGCCAAGACCTGCGCTTTGGATTTTATGATGCCGATGAGAGCTGGGATGAAGCGCAATTTTTTAAAGCCGTCGTGACTCAGGAGCCAGCCTGGAATCTGATGTTGCAGTTGCTGCTCTCATTCATACGCGACAAATCATGCCACAACTGCTTTAGTGACCCGGCACTGGGTAAGCCGGCGCTGGCAGATTGTGCGTTGCAACTGGGTTTGAGTCACAGTCGATTTTTGCCTATGGTGGCGCGCTACCTTAAGTGTATCGATCTGGATCATGAGTTGTTTTTCCAGCAGGACGGCCATTTGCAGGACTTGCTGGAGAAGTATGCCGATACCCTGGAGGGTAAGCAGTTTTACGACCTCTTACCTGCCGAGCTTCGCCTCGAGGATGGGGCTTATCTGGACTGAGTTCAATGCAACAACACGCTTTGTGTGGCTCTGTCTCAAGTGTATCGCCCCAGCTTAAAGCCAGAGCCCTATGATCTGAAGAACGAGGAAATATGTCATTCACATGCTCGCCGGTTGGCGACGGGAAACTCATCTACATCGATGCGGACAATGGCTGCCCTTGCCTGTATCTCTATGAAGCGGCAGATACAGGCTCGGGTTATCGGCTCGTCTGGAGCACAGACTTTCCCATGGCCGAGGGCACTATGCAGGTCAGTGGCTGTTTCCATGGGGTGCCGGGGCGTGAGCAGAGCTGCGTTATCTGGGATCAGCAGGGCTGTATCTACTTGGTGGATCTGGCGCGTCGGCAGCAGGAGTTTTTGGCTCATACCGGGATGGAATATCTCAAAGTCGCGGTATTGAGTGATGGCCGAACCCTGGCATCACTGGGCGAAAATGACCGGCGCTGCTGTTATGACTTAACGCTCTGGTACTGGTTGGAGGACAGGGACCTCTCGCCCTCGGCTGCCATGCAGCTGAATGATGAGGTGGATAATCAGGGCAGCCCTTGGGCCGAGGTCGATGAGACCGGACTGCCGGATAGCATGGGGCTGAGTTTTACCGATCGCCTCTATGCCGGGCCGGATAACTGCTTGATCCTGCATTGTCACCGCAGTAGGCGTCGTCGGCCCCAGGCCTGGCAGTTTTTGCTGCGGCTGGACCCTATGGCTGTCGTGGGCAGTGATCCCGTAGGTAGTAACCCCGTAGGTAGTAGCATTAACCAAGTTCAATGGCAGGGCCGTTATTCCGAGCCCTTGCAGGTGGCGGCCATGCCTCTGCCCAATCCGCCGGGGAATGAAGCGCTCTGGGAGTGTGCCCTGGCGCTGGACAGTGAGCGTGGTGAGCTTACCCTGCCGGCCATGGAGTTGAGCCGGGTAGCCGATGCTGAAACCGAGGCGCTGGCGTATCAGTTGCAGCGCATCGACTTGCGCCTTGGCCGCGAGATAGGCCGTTTTTGCGTGCGTCAATTTACCCGTGAGCAACTGGCCGATGACGCCGACATGCTGATGGCCCTGGCCGATGTCGACAATCTCGACTGGCAAGAGGCGCAGGGGCGTTTCTGGCTACAGCTGGATGATATTGCCTACTGCAATGACGAAGCGGCGCTTTGGCTTGGCTGGCATGGCGGCGCGACCCGCAAGGTTTCTCTGGACGGGCTGTGGCGCTCACCCCTGTATCTCCCGGATGGCGAAGATGACTTATACGACGAGGAGGGCATGAAGCTCCTCGGCAAGGGAGCCTTGCTGACCGACTGGCATTATCTGTGGCGCGTCAATTCCAACGTCAATCCCAACCCCACTTTGGATCTGGCCAGCCAGATGAACCAAGCGCCCGCCGCCATGGAGGCGAGCTTTGCTGTGCAATTACAGCAGACAGAATGGAGCAGCTTCCATGCCCAGGCCCAGGTGCAGGATACAGTTCCCCCTTTGCTCGGTTTTTCGCGAATCGAAGTCAGGGATCTGCAGTCAGCGAGTGCGAGGCTTGAGGCCTTGGACAAGCTGGTGCTGCGGGCATTGACAGATTTTGAATCGCTCAAGTCGGGTAAAGACTTGCGCCTCGGTTTTTATGATGCCGACGAAAGCTGGGATGAGGCGCGCTTCTTTGAGGCTGTGGCCCTCCAATTGGAAGGCCGGAACTATATGGCGCGTCTGCTGGGGCTATTCATTGCCAATGAGCGGCTCCATTACTGTTACAGCGATCCACACATCAGCAAGCCGGCGCTGGCCGACTGTGCGTTGCAATTGGGATTGGCCGGCAGCCAATATCTGCCGCTGGTGGCCCAATACCTCAACTGTATCGATGTCGATCATGAGCTGTTTTTCCAACAGGATGGCAATCTGGATACCTTGCTCGGCAAGTATGCCGATACCCCTGATGGCGAGGACTTTAACCGCCGCTTGCCATATGAAATGAGCCGTCAGGATGAAGACGATTATCAATGAAATGATGATTAACCAAAGGTAATTATCATAAATAACAAAGGGTTGTTTTGTGATTGAGATTTTGGATTTTGCCCCGTATCCAGAGAGATACGCCCGGGCCAGCGAATTGGGACCCAGGTTGCTGAAAGTAAAGTCTGATATAGGTGGCCCGGTTCTCCATCTATTACAGATGCGTCCGTTCGATGAAGGTGGCACCGAACTGCTTTGGGCTGCCGAGTTGAGTTCATCCAAGGGACTCGTGACTCTGAAAGGGCAAACCCGGGATGGCGCCTGTGTTTTTGGCAACCAATTTGGCGCTTTCTATCTGTACGACCCCGCGCAGCAGCAATGCCGTTTACTGCATGATTATCAAAGCAAATTTGGTAGTGTCCAGGGTGTTGTTAACAGTGATGGTGATGCCTTGCTGGTGCTGTTTTATGAGATGGACAAGGATACGGACTTAACCTTGCAACGCCTGCCTCTTATTCCTGAAGTTGGCGCTGTCAGCGAGATTTCAGCCCAGCTGTATGATGAAGATTGTTTTGGCGGTGGTTATGACTATCTGGATGAGGATGGGCCTTACTTTTGTTTGAATAACACCAATCTCAATCAACGTCTTTATGCCGGGCCGGACAACAGCCTGCTTATGCATGTCATAGATGAAGACGAAGAACTGCACTACATGGTTCGCATTGATATCCAGGGAGAAGGGGTGAAGTTCAAGGTATTTCCCCTGGACGATTCAGTGCTTGAATGGGACCCTGAACCTGGGGCGATTGCTGTTTGTCCGCAACGAGCCCTGGCGGCCATCCCAGTGATTCGAGAGACAGATGCGGGTGTTGTCATTGGAGTTGAATGGCTCAATCTCGACAATGGTGAGCGCTCGGAGGCCGGAGTTGTGCGGCTTTGTGAAGACGAAGAGGATGCGCTTTTCCATCTCGAACAGTTGGATACTTCTATCTGGCAGGCCGATGGGCTGTGGCTGAGTTGGTCTGATGGTTTGGTGGTCAGGTTGGCATTGGATCCGCAAACGCCGCCTTTGACCCTCTTGGCAAAGGGGCAACTGCTGCATGTAGGTACAGAGTTGATCTTCTCGGATCGCGAAGAACTGCTGCGCTGCCCTTTCCCTGAGCCTGCACAGTGGCAAGGCAGCCCTATCCCGTTATCCCTGGAGTCCTGTCACTGGCAGCATAACTGGAGGCTGAGTGAGGCGCAGCGCCAGGCGCTGCAATGTTTTGGACATACGCTGATAAAGGTTGCCGATCTCGAAAGTACCGAAGGCCAGCTCGACGCGCTGCGCCAACTGCAGTCACTGACTCAGGATTGCAGCAAGCTGTTGCACGGCAAGACCTTGGCCTTTAGGTTTACCGATGGCAAACAGCAATGGGATGAGGCCCGTTTTTTCCAACGTTCAGCCTGTCACGCCGAAGCCTTGCCGCTGATGGCGCAAATTCTGCAGCAGTTTTGCCGCAGTTTTGACGGCAGTGATCAATGTGATGGCGCCAACTGGGGGACGCCGCTGGCCAGTTGTGCCTTGCAGTTGGGATTACAGGATGTGCAGTACCTGCCTCTTATTACCGAATACGCCAATGCACTGGATGTTGACCATGAAAACTTCTTTGGTGGTGAAGGCGATGCCTTGTATCAATTGAGTCTGCGCCATGGCAACAGCCCTGAATGGCAAGCATTTTTGAGCTTGCACTCTGATACCGAGGAGGATGAGGTATGGGATTGAGACAATCGGCCAACAGCATGGCGAGGGTGATTAGCGATCTCTTTGTTCAGCCAGAGTTTGGCGGGGCGGAAAAGGCCCGCGACCGGAGTCGCTATTTTATTGCGCTGCTGCCCATACTGGCTATCCATTATCAGTGGCAACTGGTGTACATGTTCTCACCTTCACTGCTGCTGGCAATCCAAGAGGTCGACTTCTTTATTTCACTGTTGGCTATCTTGGCAACAGGGCTACAACTCAGCATAGGTGCGGGGTTGCTGGCAGCGCATATTGCTATTGGTCGACGGGCGTTCGGGTATTTGGGCGGTGTGCCTCTGGCATTGGTGAACATCCTGTTCGGCTTCTCTTATCCAACGCTACTGAGCATGATCCAGTTTGACAAGACTATGCCTTGGCTTGGCTTGATGTTTGCCTTGGGCTGCGCTGTTGTTTGGCTGGTGGCGCAGTTATTGATTTACCTGTTTCGTCCTCCCTTGGTAAAAGTTGAACCGGAACACCCTTTGCTGGCTCATCGTAAGGGGTGCGATCCAGATCGTCAGACGCCGGCGTTGGCTTTCTTTCGCAGCAGCATGATACTGGGGATCTGCAACGGATTGTTTCTCGGATGGCTAATCTTTATGGTGCAAACTTCCGGTTCCCCTTCTTTTGCGTTGCGCTCTCTGCTGCGGCTTGAAGGGCAGGGGACAGGGACGCTCATCATGTTTTGGTTACTGCCCAGCCTCTATTTCGGCTACAGGATTATCAGTCGCAGGGCTCGTAATCTGGGGTGGTCAGTCGCCAAGACGGTATGTTTGATGCTGTTTATTACTCTGCTGTTATTACCCGGGAGTGGTGTGGTGATCAGTCTGGCCCTGTCCTTTATGGACTCCTACGCCAGTTACATCCTTATCACACTCTCTCTCATGCTGCTTTGGGGAGCTATGCTCTCGACTTCACTGCTGAATATGATGCTGCTTTGGCTGGTGCCAAAGGACCCAAGAAGCAGTCGTGAAACCCAGGCCGCCTGGATGAAGCTGAAGCAGTAGCGAAGCGGCAGACTGACAGCCAGATTCTGCCGGTTGTTGGTACTTTGTCTGTATGGGGCCCCTGTGACTGTGGGCCCCTTGGCTTTTATGAATGACACCTCCCAGACTGGGCAAACTTGCAATCAAGAGCATAAATCCTTATGGTCTTAGGCGCTTTAATCAGCAACGACTGAGCGATTCAGCAATTCATACAAGCTGGACACAAACATCTCATCATGTAACATCCTATTGATTTACGTCACTTTTCGTACGTTTTCCGGATAAAGATAATCGACTGAATGGCCACTTGCGCCTATTTTATCCGGCATGGGTCCAGCAGCGGCCCCAGCTCCCGAACGGGAACGAACAGAAGAGCCAAAAATATGAAAAAACACTTCGAACTCATAGATAAAACCACTTTCTTTGGCGCCCTGGGTTTGCTGCTGGCGGTGGTGATCCCGCTGGCGCTGTTTCCGGTTGAAGGCGCCGAATGGATAGCCGTTGCCAAGGCGTTTATGACGGATAAGTTGGGTTTTGCTTACCTATCGCTCGGCTTGGCGGCATTCTTCTTTATGATTTACATCATCTTCTCGGATATCGGCCAGATTAAGCTCGGCGATGCCGATGAAAAACCTGAGTTTGCCACAGCTTCCTGGGCGGCAATGCTGTTTTGCGGCGGTATAGGCGCCAGTATTCTCTATTGGGGCACGATTGAGTGGGCCTATTACTATCAACACCCGCCGTTCCAGCTTCAAGCTGGCAGTGAAGAAGCGGTGCGCTGGGCCGCGACTTACGGCATATTCCACTGGGGACCTATCGCCTGGAGCATCTATTTGATCCCGGCCATCCCCATCGCTTACTTCTTTTATGTTCGCAGGCAGCCTGTGCTCAAGGTGTCGGCGGCCTTGATGCCCGTGATAGGTGAAGGCCGCAGTCACGGCAAGCTCGGTAAGTTTATCGATATATTGTTTATTTTCGGCTTGCTCGGTGGGGCGGCGACAACGCTTGGGTTGGCGGCGCCGCTGATCAACGAAGGCCTGAGTTACCTGTTTGATCTGCCATCGACCACGGGTAGCCAGATAGGGGTCTTACTTCTGTGTACTGCACTGTTTGCCTATTCCTCCTATAAGGGAATGGATGAAGGCATTAAGGTGCTGAGTAATATCAACTTCTGGGGCGCGCTGGCGCTGCTGGCATTTATTCTGTTTGCCGGCCCTACCATTTTTATGTTGGAAACCGGCCTGGACTCCCTGGGGCGGATGCTGAGCAACTTCTTTATCATGGCGACCTGGGCCGAGCCTTTCGGTGGCTTGGGCACCTTTGAAAATACCCACTTCCCTCAGGACTGGACCATCTTCTATTGGGCCTGGTGGTTGGTGTTTGCCCCCAGCATGGGACTTTTTGTGGCGCGGATCTCCCGCGGTCGCACCATCAAACAGATGGTGGCTGGTTCAATTTTCTTCGGCTCTCTGGGCTGTGCCATGTACTTTATGATCTTGGGTAACTTCGGCTTGTCGTTGCAATTATCCGGTGAGCTGGATGTGGTGGCGATCCTCAATGATCAAGGGGCGACCAGGGCGATATTCGCTGTATTGGAGCAGTTGCCGTTCAGCTATCTGGTTATCGCTGTTTTCACCCTCCTGTGTATCATCTTTACCGCCACCACCTTTGATTCCATCTCTTATATTTTGGCGTCTGTGGTGCAAAACAATGTCACCGAGGAACCACTGCGCTGGAACCGCTTGTTCTGGGCCTTTACTCTGTCTTTTATGCCTTCGGTACTGATGTTTATGGGTGGGCTCGCCACCTTGCAGACAGCGGCTATCGTTGGTGGTTTGCCACTCTTGGTGATAGCCGTGATGCTGATGATGTCCGGGGTCAAGGCGGCCATGTTGGACCTGAGTCATCAGGATGGTTACGAGGATCCCGTGATTAATATTTCGGATCTGCCTGAGGTCGATCCCTGGAGCCGTGAAGGACAGGCGCTGGCCAAGTTTGAGCAATTGCGGGACAGCGCCATTGAAGCCGCCGACGCCGAGCGTGAAGCCCTGGATGCCATCTGGGAGCTGAAAAAGCAGCTGCGCCGTGAAGCCTTGAGCCGCAGTGAGTCGCACCTGGAGTTGGGGGATGCGCCCGATGAGTCACTTGCCGAGTTGCAGCGCCTCACAGATGAAGCCATGGCGGCGAAGGAACGTAAGCTGCAAGCCTCGGAGCAAGCTCAGGCTGCCCGTATTACCTTCAACGAACTAATGCGGCAGAAACAGGAAGAGGAAGCGCAGCAGGCGCAGGAAGAAGCCAAGGCGCAGATTATTGAACGCCTCAACGGCCGCGACTCGTAACCTTATGGCCCGGTTTGCCGCCCGGGCCTAAAACGGCTAGAATTTTCGCCGCATAAATCAATTGAATATAGGATGTTTTACATGAATGGAGCGGGAGGGAGTTCCGGCGGTGTCGGTCAATTTTTTATTGGCCTTATCATGATGTGTGGTGGTGGTTACATGCTGCTCAACGCCATTAGGGTATCCAGCAGCTTTGGTCTGGGCACCCGCTTGTATGGTGTCCCCGCATTTGGCAGCCAATGGGGGATCACAGGTGGTATGATCCTGGTGCCCTTTATTCTGGGGGTTGGGATGATTTTCTATAACGGCAAGAATATTCTTGGCTGGTTATTGGCGATTGGCTCTATCACAGCGATGATCTTCGGGGTGATCTCTACCATTCACTTTAGCCTGCGCAGCATGAGCAGTTTTGATCTCTTGGTGATCCTGGTATTGCTGACAGGTGGCATAGGTTTGTTCCTGCGCTCACTCAAAGGCAGCTGAAACTATCTTAAAGAGGCGTTGCCGCATTGACCGGCAACGCCTCTTTAGCCTTAAAACAACTTGCCCAGCATACGCTTGACGACGCTCGACTCGTCTTGCTTGAATGGCTCTGCGTTTTCTTCGGTCAGACAATCAAACTTGGCGATGATTTCCAGCAGGCGTTTGCGCTCGTCTGCGGTCAGCTGCCTGGACATATCCGGCAGCCGCTGCTGGCTGGCCAAGTGAATAATAAAAGACTCAGGTTGTCGCCCTTCGTGCATGGCAAAATACACAGTGGCCTGTGGCGTCACACCTATCCTATCCAACCAGAGTAGCGCCCAGAACTCCTTGTCGGCTTCAAGTTGCAGGCTCACATCGACATCGCCGATGCTTGAGTGCCCAAGCGCTTCATCCTGCCAACGCTCGGCCATATTCAGATGGCCTTCGGCAACCAAATGGTTGACATAGGCTTCCCTGACACTGGGACAGCCCAACCAGTGCAGCCCTCGTTTCCCAAGACCGCTGAGAAACAGTGCCAGTCGCTCTCCCATCTCGGTAGGCAACAGCCAGACAAAGTCTGCCACGCCAACCTTGCCGCGATAATCGCTGTAGGGATCCCAACCTTGTAGAACCGGCAGTTTCAAGGCTTGTGGTGTCAGGTTTTCCAAGCCTTCGCCGCTTTGCAAATAGGCCTGTAACTTGTCATATACAGCCTTCGCCGCTGCCGGTTTGAGTCTTTGCTCCAGACCACGTTGCAGGCTGAGGTTAAATAGCTCAAAGGCTTGCTGCGGTAATGGGCGCTCCGGGAAACAGGCCTTGAGATCGGCTATAAATCCCAGCATGGCAGTTTCATCGCAATAGCTTAGGGCATCCAACAGCTTTTGTTGAGCCAGCCAATGGCTGCGGCCTATCATGCTGTTATCTTCGGGATCGCCTTCGGCAAAGCTTGCCAATCGCTCCAGGTAACGTTGCCAGAAGCGCTCGTTGGCTGGCGCATAGCGCGCGATACGCCTGTCTTGCAGCAAAGTATGGGCATCCAGCTGCGCCTCGCTGACTCCCAGTGCCAGCAGCTTTTGATGCAGGCTCTGTTCTGTCTGCGGATCATCTATGGCGGCATATCCCTCATAGTTTGCGTAAAACTGACTGATGCGGCTGATAAGCACCATAGGCGCCAGTTTCAAAAGCAGTTGCCAGTGGCGCTGGGCCAGGATCTGCAGTTCGGTGTGAGCCTCTGGCAGTTGGCTATTTAAGAGGAAAAACAGGCTGAGCAGGCCGCGCTGGAAACCATCGTCCGGGAAAAACAACCAGTAGGCCGCTTGATGCTGGCTTATCTGGCTTCCGCGGGTTCCGCCATCCTTGCCAAGTAGCGATTCGGCAACGGCGGCCATAGTGCCTGCATCCTGCTGCTCCTTGGCCTCAGTGAGCCAGGCCTTAAGTGTCAAATGCTGCGGATTATCGTTATTGAAGCGGCCACCATGCCGATTGAAGACACGCATATAGGCAGTGAGGAAATGCTGCTCCAGCCAGCCAAGCAGAGCCTGGGTTTCTGCCGCTGTGCATTCGGGGCGGCCGAGCCGATAGGCGGCATAGGCAACGCCTCCCAGATGGGTCGGCAACTTGTCCAGTGCCGCCGGCAGACGATCGGCAATGGCTGCATCCAACTGTGCGAAGTCACTTTGCTTGCAGGTATGGCTAAGCAGGAAAAAAGGCAGCTCTTCCAAGCTGGGTAGTTGGCTGTCGCCTTGAGTTTGCCCGGAGCTCTTGCCACTTTCCTGCTCTGTTTGGGCGCTGCCAGTATCGGTTTTATCCTGCTGCCAGGGGGCGAGTCTGTCGTCCATCAGCCAGGCTTCGGCAATCTGTGCCTTGGGCTCCACGCCGAGCGCATCCTGCAGCGCCAGCGCCTCATCTTCCACCCTGTGCCCCAAGATCAATTGCTGCTTGACCTGATCCCGCCACAGCTCAGTGTCTTCAAGTTCCGCTTCTACCGGCCAGTCGTCCAGGCTGTAGAAGAATTCCAGTATTGGCTGGGTTTCTTCCAGCGTTTGTTCATCGGCATAGGCCAGCAGCGGGGTTTGCTCCAGACGTTTGAGCAGCTGCGCCTTAAACCAGGCGTAATCGTCAGCATGCTCGGTAAAGTGTTCCAGCAGGCTGGGGTTGACTGGATCACCCTCGGCGGTTTGGAAAAAACAGCGGCGGCTCTGTTCGCCATCACAGTGCAGATAGGCGTGGATCAGTTCGCGGCGCCAGCCGAACTCCTCTACCAGTTTGCCCAGCAATTCCACGGGTGTGTAGCCGCTGTCCAAATCCCAGTAAGGCACTAAAAAGGCGGCCAGATAATGACTCAGTTCGGGATATTGCCTGGCCAGCATGTAGAGGGCTTCCACCCCGAAGACGTTGTAGTCATCGAGAAAGAGATCGCTAAAGTCGTTACGACTGCGGGAGAAGGCCACCATGGCCTCGGCTGTTGCCTTGATCTCGTCCAATAGCTCGGGGAAGTTCAGCGCAGCGGCAAACAGCACGGCTTCAGTGCAATATTTAAAGGTGTGGTGCGCTCGAGCGGCGCTGAGTGCATGCACCAGCAAGTTGCGGTTGCCGCCGGCATCATCATTGCTGAGTGGCTGCTGTTGCTTGTTGACAAACTCGATATTGAACAGCAGGGAGCCTTCAAGACGAAAGGCGCTGCCATCGTGCAGGTGTTGCCGGTATTGCTGCAGCGCCTGGGCGATACTGGCGGGATCTTGTGGCTTGAGGCTGATGCTGAGGGTTTTGTCGAACTGGGACATATTGCTTCCTTGATATTAAATTAATGCTTTTGCCGGTCGCTGCCTGTAAGGCACTTCCTGTTAAACAACCGGCGACCGCGCCATGAGTCAGGGCGCGGCAGTTATCCTGTTATTACTCGTTTATTGGGGTGTTCCCAACTGCTTTTTATCAATGCCTTCCTTAAGAGCCTTGCGCCAAATCTTTGGCCAGTTGCCGGACCGTGGCAGACTCGTCTTGCAGGAAGGAGCTGAAAAGCTCGGCGTCAACCCCGGCTTGTGCCAGCAACTTCAGCAGGCGTACACGTTCGTCTATGGTCAAGAGCTGCGAGGTCTCCGGCAGTCGCCCCTCATCGGCCAAATGTTTGAGGAAGGGCGCCGGGGCGCGGCCTTGGCTTACGGCGAAATAGACAGTGCTTTGCGGCGCTACGCCTATGCTGTCGAGCCAGCCAAGGGCCCAGTTTTCCTTGGCACTCTGAAAGGCTAACCCTGTGTCATAGTCGCTGTGACGCTTGTGTCCCACGCTTTGATCTTCCCAGCGCTGCGCCATCGAGAGACTGCCCTCGGCAATGAGGTGGTTGACATAGGCCGTCTCCACACTCGGCCGGTGAAGCCAATACAGGCTTTGGGTTCCAAGGCCGGCGAGAAACAGGGCCAAACCTCGCCCCTGCGCTTCAGGCAGCAGCCAGACAAAGTCGCTGAGCTCCGCCGCATCGGCGGGGTCGTCCGAGCGGCAAGGCGCCCAGTCCTGTAACTCGGCCGTGGCTTGGGGCGTCAAGGGCTCAAGCCCTTCGCCCGATGTCAGATAAGCCTTGAGTTGGTGGCAGAGGTTTTGCGCCTGCTGTTCGGGAAATGATTTGCTGAAGCTTTGCCGCAGGCAAAGATCAAACAGTTCGAAAAATGCCTGCGGCAGAGGAGTCTCGGGGAAGTTGGCCTTGAGATGACCAAAAAAGCTCAGCCTCGGCAGCTCGCGGCCAGAGTCAAGCGCTTGCAACAACTGCTGCAGTTGCTGCCAGAGGCGGCGGCCTATTATGCTGTCATCCTCTGGGTCGGCTTCGGCAAACCGGCTAAGCCTGGTGATATAACCTTGCCAGAAGCGTTTATCGGCCGGGCGATAGGCAGCCACCTGTTGTTCTGTCAGCAGGCAATGAGCATCGAGCTGCGCCTCGCTGACACCCAGCTTGAGCAGGTTTTGCCGCAATTCGGCCTCGATATGCTCATCATCAATGGCCGGATAGAAGGCGTAGTCAGCCCAGCAATAATAAATTTTTTCAATCAGTTGCAGCGGATCCAGCGTCAGCCATAGCTGCCAATGCCTTTGTGCCAGGGTTTTCAATGCCTGCCACTGCGGCGCTTCGAGCTCCGGGGCGCAGAGCAGGAAATACAGCGCCAACAAGCCGTTTTGGAATCCTTTATTGCCATTGGACCACAAGAGTGCAATACGCTTTCCGTCCTTACTGGTATAGAGTATCTCAGAGGCAATTTGAGCCATCTTGGCAACATCGCCCTCGGTGTCTATATCCGTGAGCCAGCTCTTGAGAAGGCGATGTTCACGCCTTTTCTTTTGGTACTCTCCGCCCTCATAGAAGATATGATGCTGAAACTGTAACGGCAGCTGCTGCGCCAGCCAGTGAAGCAGCGCCGCGGCCTCGTCGGCTTCCGGGCTTAAGCTGTGGGGCGAGTTCAGGCGGCTCAGGCGATAGGCGGCATAGGCGCAGGCGCCAAGGCTCTTGGGCAGTTCGGCCAGCGCGCAAAGCATAGTCTCTCCCACTTCGGCATCCAGCTCTTCCAGCTCACCAATCCTGAGATAGTCTTCCGGCTCTTCCAGGTCATAAAATAGCGCGGCATAGTCAGAGCCAGGCTCGCTATCATACTGATCCCAGTCATCGTCCTCTGCCAGAGCCTGCTCTTCCACGTTTTGCCATAGACTATGACGGTCGTCTTCCCGCCAGGCCTCAGCCACTATTACCAGAGGTTGGCTCTGCTCGCTCAGCTGTGCCAGCAAGGAAAGCGCTTCATCCTCTACCCGGCGACCCATGATCAATTGCTGCTTGACCCGATCCCGCCACAGTTCAGTGTCGTCAATGTCAGCCTCTACCGGCCAGTCGCCCAGACTGTAGAAGAACTCCAGTACCGGCTGGGTTTGTTCAAGCGGTTGTTCATTGGCATAGGCCAGCAGTGGCGTTTGTTCGAGACGTTTGAGCAGCTGCGCCTTAAACCAGGGGTAATCGTCCGGATGCCCGGCAAAATGTTCCAGTAGGCTGAGGTTGACTGAATCACCCTCAGTGGTCTGGAAAAAGCAGCGGCGATTCTGTTCGCCGTCGCAGTGCAGATAGGCGTGGATCAGTTCGCGGCGCCAGCCGAACTCCTCCACCAGTTTGCCCAGCAGTAACACAGGTTGGTAGAAGCTTTCCAAGTTCCAGTACGGCACCAGAAAGGCGGCCAGATAATGGCTCAGCTCGGGATATTGTCTGGCCAGCATGTAGAGGGCTTCCACCCCGAAGACGTTGTAGTCATCGATAAAGAGATCGCTGGAGTCATTGCGGTGGCGGGAGAAGGCCACCATGGCCTCGGCTGTGGCCTTGAGCTCGTCCAATAACTCAGGAAAGTTCAGCGCTGCGGCAAAGAGTACCGGCTCGGTGTAAAAGCTGAGTCTGTGATCCCGGCGGGCAGCATCTAGGGCGTGTTCCAACAAGGGGCGGTTGGCACCGGCATCGTCACGGTTAAGCGGCCTTTGCTGCTGATTGACGAACTCGATATTGAACAGCAAGGAGCCATTGAGCCGAAAGGCGCTGCCGTCGTTCAGGTGTTGCCGGTATTGCTGCAATGCCAGGGCGATGCTGGCGGGATCCTCTGGATTGAGGCTGACGCTGAGGGTCTTGTCGAACTGAGACATACTACTTCCTTGAAACTTGAGTCCTGCCCGGGCACAGCTACTCAGTGGAACTTGCAGCTGCAGCCTGGGGCCCGGCTAGTCTAACGACTGAGACCTTGAGGGTAAACGCCTTATCCGCCGCAGCGGCATTTTTGTGAAATTGGACGTGGCTTGAGGCCCAGTGTGGCGTAGCGCCCACTTTCCACCGGCAAGGGGCCTTGGCTGGCCGCAAGGGATTGCCCTTCCCAGAGCAACTGGCTAGGGTTAGGAGCAAATCACCGAGCTAATAAGGAAGCAGCATGGCGCCAAGAGTTTGTTCCAGTGCATTGGAAGCGGTATCCCTGATAGGGAATGATGAATATATCTGGACCCACTCTATGGGAGCCACCCCCAGAGTCTTGCTGGAGGCGCTGGCACAGCATGCCATGACGCGGCAGAATCTGACCCTGCTGCAACTGCATACCGAGGAAGCCGAGGCCTTGAGCGTGCCCGAGCTCAAGGGCCATCTGCGCCATCGTTGTTTCTTTGGCGGCGCCCCGACCCGCGCCCTGTTGGCCAGTGGCGAGGCGGATTATGTGCCTGTCTTTTTATCCGAGGTGCCCAAGCTGTTTCGCTCCGGCGAGCAACCCATAGATACGGCGCTGGTACAGGTGTCACCGCCGGACAGCCATGGCAACTGTTCGCTGGGGATCAGTGTCGAAGCCAGCCGCGCCGCTTGTGATGTGGCCGGCCGCATCATAGCCCATATCAACCCGCAAATGCCGCGCACCCATGGCGACAGCTTTGTACCCTATGACCGCTTTGCCGCCGTGTATGAACAGAGTTCGCCTTTGCCCGAACACCCCATGGCCGGAGCCGATACCATCAGCCAGGCTATCGGCAAGCATGTGGCCTCTCTGGTTGAAGACGGCGATTGCCTGCAGATGGGCATAGGTGCCATTCCGGATGCCGTATTGGGGCAGTTGGCAGACAGACGAAACTTAGGGATCCACACCGAACTGTTTTCCGATGGCATTCTGGCGCTTTATCGCTCCGGGGCGATTAACAACAGCCGCAAGAAGGTGCATCCGGGGAAGTTGGTCACAGGTTTTGCGCTTGGCAGTCGTGCCCTCTATGACTTTGTCGATGACAACCCTGAAGTGCTGTTTCTGGATATAGAGCAGGTTAATGACACCTCGGTTATCCGCCGCAACCCGCAGGTAATGGCCATCAACTCGGCGCTGCAGGTGGATATTTCCGGCCAGGTGTGTGCCGACTCCATAGGCACCCGAATCTATTCCGGGGTAGGCGGGCAGATGGACTTTATTCGCGGCGCCGGTCTTTCTCCCGGCGGACGCTCGGTTATCGCCCTGCCGAGCACGGCCGCCAATGGCGCGGTTTCCCGTATCGCGCCTGTGCTGAGCCCAGGTGCCGGGGTAGTGACTACCCGGGCCCATGTGCACTATATTGCCACCGAATATGGTTGTGCCAACCTCAGGGGCCGCAGTATCCGCGAGCGGGCCAGAGCCTTAATCGACATAGCGCATCCGGATTTTCGCGAATCCCTGTGCCGGGAGACATTCGAGCTCTGGGGTTTGAGTATTTGAGTTAACGCTCATTACGTAAATTTTAACGCTGTTATCATGGTGTTAACTTTGTATACCGGGTAAGATGCGGTCAATCTCTTATCGCGGTAGGTTCCATGAGCGACAGCAGCTTCTTTTTGGGTGATTGGCAGGTCGATCCCGGCAGCAATAGTTTGCGGCTGGGAAAGCGCCTGCGGCAGTTGGAACCCAAAGCCATGGATGTGCTGCTGTATCTGTGTCGTCGCAGCGGCGAGGTAGTCAGCAGCGATGAGCTGCTGGATGCCTGTTGGCCCGGCAGCGACACGGGCGATAACCCGCTGCACAAGACCATCAATCAGCTGCGCCGGGCGCTGGACGACAAGGCCGGCGATCCTTCTTTCATCGAAACTATCCGCAAACGCGGCTATCGAGTTGTAGCCGATGTCCGTTTCCCCATCGGCCACGAAGCCAGTTTGCCGTCGCTGGCCTGGAGCCAGGGCTCACCATTTCCCGGGTTAAAACCCTTCAGCGCCGATTATGCCGGGGTGTTTTTCGGCCGCAGCGAACAGATCAACGCCTTACTGGAACGCATAGCCAGGCAGATTAAACATGGCCGCGGGTTTTGCTTGCTGCTTGGCCCCAGCGGCAGCGGTAAGTCATCACTGATCAACGCAGGCATTTTGCCCAATCTGGCTTCGCCTCAGGGCTTTCACGGCATAGGCCTGGCCTGCTATTCGATACTGGATCTGGCCGATGTCGCCGAAGATCAACTGCTGCTGGAATTGGCCGCCGCCATGCTCGACTGGGAGCTGGACGATGCGCCGGTATTGGCAGGCTACAGCGCCGAAACGCTGGCTCATGCACTGGAACAGGATATCGACAGCCTCTGCGCCCAACTCTGCCAGGCGCTGCCGTCCCAAAGTTGGCAGAAGCCCAGGTTCGGCCTGTTTGTTGACCGCCTGGAAGTGCTGCTGTCTTCGCCGCGCTTCTCGGCCGCCGCCCGTGAGCAGGGGCTGGCGCTGCTCGACACCCTGGCGCGTTCCGGAGCCGTATTGCTGCTCAGCGCCTGTCGCAATGAGTTCTACCCTCAGGTGGTTGCCAGCCCCAGCTTGATGGCGGGCAAGGGCAATGGCGCCCATTTCGATCTCTTGCCGCCCAGCCGTCAGGAACTGCTGCAGATGATACGCTTGCCGGCCGCAGCCGCAGGCTTGAGTTGGGAATTTGACCCTGAATCGGCACTGGGCTTGGATGAGCTGCTGTGCCGTGAGGCCGCCAGTAACCCGGATGCCCTGCCCATGTTGCAGTATATGCTGCAGGCCCTGTATCTGCAGCGCAGTGACGACAACCAGTTGCAACTGGCGGTTTATCACCGCCTGGGTGGGCTGGCCGGGGCTATAGGCCAGGCCGCCGAAGATGCCATCGCCTCCTTGTCGAGCTCGCAAAGGGCGGCCCTGCCGCGGGTGCTGTCGCTGCTGGTGACCCTCAGGGAAGATGAGCAGTCGGTCACCAGTCGCAGTGCCAGATATTCCGAATTGGCCACGGATGCCGAGCGTGCCTTGGTACAGGCCTTGGTCGACAGTCGGCTGTTTGTCTCCCATCTGGAGGACAGCGAACCCGGTTTCAGCATAGCCCATGAAGCCTTGCTCAGACGCTGGTCCAGGGCCAGAGACTGGATAGATAGCCACAGGGAAGGGCTGGCGGCCAAGGCCAGGCTGTTCCATCAGGCCAGGCGCTGGCAACAACAGCAGTGCAGCCGCGATTTTCTGCTGCCCCAGGGCAAGCCACTGACCGAAGCGCTGGCGCTGAAAAACGATCCCCTGCTTGAGCTGGATCCTGTCAGCGAAAGCTATGTTGCCGCCTCCAGCGCCAGAGGGCAGCGCCAACGGCGCCTCAAGGGCGCGACCTTCATGCTTTTATGCCTCTTGACCCTCATCTCGGTATTCATGAGTTATCGCAGCGTTGAAGCCGAGCATCAGGCGCAGGACAAGCGCCTGGCGGCAGAAGACTTGCTGGGCTTTATGGTGGGCGACTTTGCCGACAAGCTGCGCAGTATAGGCCGGATGGATCTGCTCGATGGTGTCAGCAACAAGGCGCTGGATTATTTTCGCGAGGCCGACAGCAGCTTGAGTGAGGCGGCGCTGTTTCGCCATGGCCAGACACTGGAAGCCATGGGTGAGGTGGCCTATTCCCGTGGCCGGGTGGATGAAGCGGAAAAGGCGCTGCTGGCCGCCAGAGACAAACTCTTGCCGCTGCTGTCCGGCAGTACAGATCAGCTGGAGCTGTTAAAGACCCTTGGCGCCAATGCCTTTTGGCTTGGGCAACTCAAGTATGACCAGAGCGATTGGCAGGGCACCCGCCCCTGGCTTGAGGCTTATCTGCAACACAGCCAGGCCATGTACCGACTGGCGCCGGACAACAGCGAAGCGCTGATGGAACTTTCCTACGCCCATAACTCTCTGGGGTCTTTATCGATGAAGCTGCAGGACTTCAGCAAGGCGCGCCAGGGCTTTGAAGAATCGCTGCGTCTCAAGCTGATCGCACTGGCCGAGTCGCCGGATGACCCTCAGCGGCTGGCTGATGTCGCCAATGCCCGTTCTTGGCTCGCCAGCGCCGCCAGTGCTGAAGGGGATATCCAAGGAGCGCTCTCTATTTACGCCGAAATAGAAAGTTCACTGAATCAAAGGGAGTATTTGAGAGAAGGGTATCTGCAAGACAGGCTGGCCCACAGCCTAATGAGAAGCACCAGATTGCTTAAAGTCTTGGGGCAACAAGAACTGGCTTGGCAACAGCTTGAAAAAGCGCTGATTGCGAGAGAGCGGGCTTTGGCTGAGGATCCTGGAAATCAACAATGGAACTATGATTTATGGGTACTTAAAGGGTTTCAGCTAGCGCTGCTTCCTGAGGTTGAAGCGAAATTAACAGGTTTGGATGATGTTAAGAGTCTATACGATGAGATGTTTGCGGCGACAGCAGAAATAAAGCCCAAAAAAAGAGAAATGTTAAAGGCTATTTTTAACGTATCCGCCGCAGAGCTATTTCTGCGGAGGGGAGAAATTGAACTGGCACTTAATTATGCTTTAGAAGCAGCAAAAGCCTTCGATTCATTGAAGCGATCTTCGCCAAACAATATCCGTTATATCAGTTGGTTTGCAGAAGCTGAACTACTCACATTGCAAATGATGGTGCATAAGAGAGATATAGCTGAAGATGTCACTAAAAGATGTCAGAGCTTAACTAAGCTACTTGATCCTCTGGTCGTCAAAAATAAAGAGCCGCAATTTACGGTTCCTTATGTTCTTTCTATGGAGTGTCAGAATCGACTTGAATCAGTTGCACCTTTAGTCGATGAACTCAAAAAAAATGGTTTTCAGATAGAAAGCTTTAATCAAAACATCAATTAACTCAACAAGGATGAAGCTATGTCAGTACCCGTAAAAAATATCATTGTCACCATTACTCTGGATGATAACCGCGTGCCTCAGTTTGCCTATGAGCCGGACGGCCCAGTAGTGGTAGATAAGCCCAACACTCATATTATCTATAAGCTGCAGGACAAGACAGATATGGATCTGGCCTTTGTCGGCGCTTCTTTCGATACTCCCTTCGACGGCATTATCGATGCAGTCAAGACCGAGGCCCCGGATATGTTGATACTGATGGACACCAACTCAGTGGTGGGTAAGACAGGCTTTAGGCTGATCCTCAGCAACAGCAACAACACTCTGCTGGTTTCCAGTCAGGATCCTGAAATTATCAATAAAGAAGTTGAGTAAATGCAACTTTGTTGATGCGGTTTGATAGTTTATTGGGCAGCTGAGAGCGTGAGGGCTTTTTCTCGCTCTCACTCCCTTGAACTTTCACTAACGACTTAAAAAGGATTATTTCCCCCCGATTTGCCGAACGGGGGATTCTTTCCCGCCCGAAAAGCTCCTATGGTTGCCAATCATTGCCGTATTTCTGTGGTTGGACGCCTTTCCTGCCTACAGGAGGTTGGAATTATTAACAATATTTTTCAATAAATTACATCGTAAGCTTATCAGAAGGTTAGCCTTGTCCGTACGCGCTAGAGTTATCCCTGTCGAAATTGAACAACCCGCAGGTCGGGAGGGAGAACAGCATGGCAAGCCCCTACAGCAATGAAGCTGGTTTTAGTCAGTGTGAGTGTGACAGCGAGGCTCTGGCGACCCTGATTGAGTGCATGCAGCAACCTATGGTGCTGGCCGATGGTGAGGGCAAAGTGCTGGCGGTGAACTCTCCGGCGGCCGAGCTGTTGGGTGATCAGAGCGAAACCTTTGCCGGTGAATTCTGGCATACCTGGTTGGCGGCGCCTTATCGTAGCCGCTACGCCAGCATGTTCAGCAGCCAATACGGTCGCCAGGTACCGCTGCAACATGGTCCCTGGGAAGTATTGCTCAGACGTGTCGATGGGGTGGAGCTGCCGGTGAATCTGTCGCTTTCCTTTATTCAGGGCTTGCTGCCGCTGTTTGTGATTGGTTTGCATGATCTCAGCGGTCACAGGGATGAGATTAAACGCCTGTCCACCCTGGCGGCGACCGACTATTTGACCGGACTGGCCAATCGCCGCACCTTTACCGAGACACTGGAACGCCAGTGGCAGCAGTGTGTCGATAAGCACAAGCCCATCAGCACCTTGATCATAGATGCCGACCATTTCAAACAGTTCAACGATCAGCATGGTCACCTGATGGGGGACGAATGCCTGAAATTGATGGCCAAGACCATAGCCGCGGCGTTGCCATCGCCCCAGTGTTTGGCGGCGCGTTTTGGCGGTGAGGAGTTTGCCCTGGTGCTGCCCGGATTCAACAGCGCCATGGCCTGGGTGGTGGCCGAGCAGATAGCCGAGGCCATTCGTAGTCTGGACTTCGTCAAATTGGGGCTGAGCCGTGAGGTTTGTGTCAGTGTCAGCCAGGGGATTGCCACTGAGATCAATGGCCAGTACCGCACGGCCGAGGCCATGCTCAGCGCGGCGGACACAGCCCTGTACCGGGCCAAGAGCGATGGCCGCGACAGGATCAAGTTATCCGCCTGAGGAGGAGAGGATGAACTGGTATGTGATGACGCTGATGCCCAGTGCCCGGGAGCGGGCCGACTGGTTTGTCGATATTCAGCTGCGGCGCTACTGCCATTCGCCGAAAAAAGCCGCCCTGAGACTGTGGAAGGGCTACTGCACCGAGCCTTTGGTAAGGCAGCTGCTGAGCGACTTACAACAGATAGCAGCGGCTGAGGGGCAACTCCAGGCGGAAGAGCAGCGCTATTTGCAGGCCTTGTTGGCCCACTTCGACTGGTTGGCGAGTCAGCAACAGATGCGTTTGAGCCTCTCCTGAGCCTCACTGTGAAAGTGATAGAGGGCATCCTGAGGTTTGTCCTGACGCCAAAGTGCCTTGTTATCCAGGCCCAGCAACAGGGCGCGCAGGACAATCCCTGTCAGGCCGTGCGACACAAGGATCACCCGCTCCGGGGTTGCCGGATCGGTCAGCCAATGTGCCAGCCGCTGTTGCACCTGGGGTAGTGTTTCTGCGCCCGGGCCCTGCAGATACCAGTCATTGCGCCCGGCAAGCTCGGGTCTGGCGGCGTGGATATCGGCGACCCGGGTCTGCTCCCATTCACCTAAACCGCATTCAATCACCCTGGGCTCGGCAATAATGGTGCCGGGATCCCGGCAAAGCACTTCTGCCACCAGAGTCGCCGTTTCCATGGCCCTTCCCAGCGGGCTGGAAACCAGCTGAAATTCTTGTTCAGGATTTCTTGCCGATTGCAGTCGTTGTTGCAGGACAACACCATAAGCTCTTGCCTGCGCCCTGCCGAGTTCGGTCAGCGGTGAGTTACAGTGTCCCTGCAGCTTACCGGCGGCATTAAACTCAGTCTGGCCGTGGCGTAGTATAAATATTTCCTTTGGCATGGCGGTCAATTCCCGATACTGCTTAAACGGTTGGCTGCAAAAGAGGGTACTCCCCAGCTGGGGAAGGAGCAAGTTGGAGCTGAATACTAGTGGCCCACTTGCCATGGGCTTCCTGTCCATCTGCACCGCAGGTGATGGGCAGCAGCTTAGCCAGCAGCTAAAACCAAGTTCATTGGTGAGATTTGGCTTAAAGCCATGATAGCCGCTGTGCCAGCGGCCTAAAGTCGTGGTGTTCCACACCGGGCAAGGGGCTTTGCTTGTCCAAAGCCCCTTGCATCCCCAAGGACACCCCGACGTAGCCGAAATCCCCGCTGGCTTATAAAGCAAATTGGCTACACTCAGGACTCGCCAAATGCATCCATGCATAACGGCCAGCTCGCCTTCCTTGGCTCGCGCTCATAAACTTGTTGCCTAGCAACATTCGCCCTGCTCGACCTTCGAGCCTCGACATCCCTGTCTCGGCTACGCCAATTTGCAACAACGCCAGCGGCGGCTCCGGAGGGGTAGCGGTGCAATTCTGTAATGATAGCGTTGCTTGAAATTGCAGATAGACCCACAGGCATACGCCTAATTCCAGGCACAGGCGGAACTGTGACCTTCCGAGCCAGGGATGGCGAGGCAGAGCTTACAAGGATGTACTCGCAGCGTGTCACAGGATCGCCTGTGCGAGAGCGCACCGCAGGTGATGGGCTGCACCGTGGCCGGAAGCTAGGCCAGCACTAACTTAAGAACTTTTAGCTAGAAGCGAAGCTATGATAGCCGCTGTGCCAGCAGCCTAAAGTCGTGGAGCAAGTGCATCCATGCACAAGGGCCAGTTCGCCATCCCTGGCTCTCGCTCGTAGCCGGTCGCTACGCGACACTCGCCGCCCCACACCCGAGGAAAGGGGGCTGTATCGACTCGCCCCCTTTCCAAACCCCCAGCGACCCGCGACGCAGCGGAAAACCCCTTGTGCTGATGATGCCAATTCGCTATCGCGCCAGACGCTCAGAGTCACATCCATGTGACTCTGGCCCAGCTCAACATCCTGTTTCGCGCTCGTTAGCTCGTCGCTAGGCGACACTCACCCCCGATTCGACTGTCGCTGCTTCGGCATCCAAATCCTTCCATGGATAAAGGTCAGCTCGCCTTCCTTGGCTCGCGCTCATAAGCACATTCGCCACCGGCGAGCATTCGCCCTCAGCCACGTTATTTGAACCAACGACTTTCGGCGACACCGAGGGGGAGAGGAGGTGTAATTCTTTCAACACAGAGTTGTTTTAAGCTGCAGACAGACGCCTATTTTCCAAGCACAGGTGGAACTGTGACCTTCCGAGCCAGGGATGACGAGGCAGAGCTTACACGGACGTACTCGCAGCGTGTCACAGGATCGCCTGTGCGAGAGCGCACCGCAGGTGATGGGCTGCAACTTAGTTGGCAGCTAAGACCAAGTTCATTGGTGAGTTTTGGCTTAAAGCCATGATAGCCGCTGTGCCAGCGGCCTAAAGTCGTGGTGTTCCACACCACACCGGGCAAGGGGCTTTGCTTGTCCAAAGCCCCTTGCATCCCCAAGGACACCCCGACGTAGCCGAAATCCCTGCTGGCTTATGAAGCAAATTGGCTACACTCAGGACTCGCATCCATGCTCGACCTTCGAGCCTCAACATCCCTGTCTCGGCTACGCCAATTTGCAACAACACCCGCAGCGGCTCCGAAGGGGGAATTGGTGCAATTCTGCAATTATAGCGTTGCTTGAAATTGCTTATATACCTACAGACATACGCCTATTTCCCAGGCACAGGATTGTCTGTGTAAAAAGTTGTTCTTGGCAACGCCGCTATCGGGGAGGGAATAACTTGATTTCCGACGGTTTTTTCATCAGCAATGAAAAAGACCCAACTCACGTTGGGTCTTTGGGGGAATCAACGAGGTTTTGCCGCTCAGGTTGGCGGCAAACGCCTTAAGCCTGTTGCGGTTCCACTGCCCGATAATGATCCTGCATGGTGTAAGAGCGGGCGTAGAGCGCAAACACCAAGGCGGCCAGCAGGGCGAAGCCGGCGAAGAAGAACATCTGGAAGGCGGTGACACTCAGGCCGGTTTCGGCAATCTGATTGGTCACTGCATCGCTCTTGACGCTGGCGTTGGCCAATAGCACCCAGAGGTTGCCCACAGTGACCGACAGGGTCCAGAAGCTCATGATGCTGCCTTTCATCGACTTGGGTGCCTGGCTGTAGGCAAACTCCAATCCTGTGGCAGAAACCAGTACTTCACCGAAAGTCAGCAGCGCATAAGGTAGCACCTGCCAGGTGATGGACATGGGGGTGCCGCCATCCATCATCAGCTGAATGCTGCCTATCACTATCCAGGAGAGGCCGGAGAAGGCGATACCGGCGCCCATTTTACGCAGGGCATTGAGGCGCACGCCGCTGCGCTCCAGCATGGGGTAGAGCACAAAGTTATTGAAGGGGATCAGCAGCATAACCAGCAGTGGGTTAAGCGCCTGCATCATGGCCGGCTCAAACCAGTCCGGCTTGACCATGTCGTTGGCCTGTAAAATCCAGGTGGAAGCCTTTTGATCGAACAGCGACCAGAAGGGGGTGACCAAGGCAAACAGGATTAAGATGCGGAACACGGCACGCACTCCGTCCACCGCCTCGAGCGGGTGTTGATTGCGGGCCCGCTCAAGCTGCATGGAGGCGCCTATGCCGACAAAGCCCATCAAGAGCACCATTGCCAGACACAAGGCGGTCACCACTCCCAGGCTGTTGTACTGGGTGAGGGAAAACAGCGCCAGCAGTATGCCTATGGCACTCAGCAGTAAACCTGTATTGGCCTTGCCGGGCACCGGAGTGAAGATGGCGCTCTTGAGCACTGGCAGGAAGCCGTGTGGATCTTTGGGTTCGGGTTGCTGGTGGACATAACGTTTACGGCCGCCCCAGAAAAATACCGTGGCGATAAACATCAATACCCCTGGGATACCGAAGGCCACTGAAGGGCCAAAGAATTTCAGCAGCAGCGGCATCGACAGCGAGGCGAAGAAGGAGCCGAAGTTGATGGTGAAATAGAACATGTCGAAGGCTTTTTGCGCCAACGACTTATTGCTCTGATCGAACTGATCGCCCATGAAAGAGGATACCAGCGGCTTGATGCCGCCCGACCCCAGGGCTATCAGAAACAGGCCCGAGTAGAAGCCGGTTTTGCTGGTTTCGAAAATCGCCAGGAAGGCATGGCCAATCACATAGACTATGCTGAGCCACAAAATGGTGTGGTATTTACCGAAGAAACGGTCGGCCAGCCAGCCCCCCAGGAGAGGGAAGAAATACACCCCGATCACAAAGGAGTGGAACACATCTTTGGCTTCGCCCTGACGCAGTTCTTCCGGCACAGACAGCAGCAAAGCCGTCATCAGGAAGGGAGTCAGAATATTGCGCATGCCGTAAAAACTGAAGCGCTCGCAGGCTTCACTGGCAATGATAAAGGGGATCTGCCGCGGCCAGCGTGCAGAGGAAGGTGAGCTCATAATGTACCTTGGTTATTGTCGATTCTAATAAAGGTTGCAGCTATATGCGCATAATCCGGCTTTCCATTCAACTCCGGCCATGAACAAAACCGTTTTTTTTGTGAACTGAAGTGCAAATTTGCGTCGAAAGCCATGAAAAGGGCAAACTGATTACTCGCATTGGCAGCGGCATTGAGCTGTCATCATAGCGCCACGCTAAACCAAGGCTATCGGGAGCCGGGCACCATGGATACACCCTTGTATGGACCATTGACCATCGATGAATGGCTCAGACTCAACCTGCAGCGCCAGGGCTTGTTGCAACCGGCGAACTCGGCGGCGGCCATAATCCGTCAGCTGGGCTATGTGCAGATAGATTCCATTAATGTGGTCGAGCGTGCCCATCACCATGTGCTGCACAGCCGGTTGCCCGGTTATCACCCCGAGCAGCTGCAACAGGCTATTGCCGATAAAGAGGTGTTCGAGTACTGGGCTCACGCCGCGGCCTATCTGCCTATGAGTGACTACAGGTACAGCCTGCAGCGCAAACGGCAACTGAGCCAAGGGGATAAACACTGGTTTGAACCGGACGAGCCCTTGATGCGGGAAGTGCTTGCCAGAGTGCGCGCCGAGGGGCCGCTCAAGGCGAGTGATTTTGAACACCCAAGTGATCAACGTGACAGTTGGTGGGACTGGAAACCGGCCAAGAAGGCGCTGGAACAGCTGTTTATGCGCGGCGAGTTAATGGTGGTGCGGCGCGAGCGGTTTCAAAAGGTTTATGATTTGGCCGAGCGGGTGCTCCCGCCGGGCATAGATACCCGGGTGCCTGACGATGATGAGTTTGGCCGGTATCTGGTGAACCGCTTTCTCAATGCCAACGGTTTTGGCTCAGAGGCCCAGTTTGCCTATCTGCGTAAAGGCATGCGGCCGGTTATCAAGCGGGTGTTGGCCCAGGGGCTGGAGGCCGGCGAGCTGCAGCGGTTCAAGGTCGATGGTCAGCAGTATTTCTGCCCGGCAGAGCTGAGTGCGGCGCCCATGATCCCGGAGCGGGTCTGGCTGCTTAATCCCTTCGATAACCTGGTTATTCAACGTAACCGCTTAAAGCAATGGTTTGGCTTTGACTATCAACTGGAAGTGTACCTGCCGCAGGAAAAGCGAATCTACGGCTACTACAGCCTGGCCATCCTCTGGCGCCAGCAGTTTATCGGCCGGGTCGATGTCAAGGCCGACCGGCCGCGCCAATGCCTGCTGTTGCAAAACCTGGTGTTGGAGCCTGAGTATGCCAATCGGCCTTTGGATGATGTGTTGCTGGCCGAACTCGCCAGGGCCATTGCCGACTATGCCCGTTTCAATGCCTGTGAACGCTGGAAACTGGTGCGCAGCAATCACAAGGGGTTGAAGCAGCTCTGGCGTCGCCAGCAATGGCTGTGAATTGGGCTTAAGCCGGCTCGAAAAACTTTTCGGCCAGCACCACCCGGTTCCGGCCGGCACGTTTGGCGTGGTAAAGCTGCATATCGGCCTGTTTATAAAGGCTTTCGATACTCCTGCCGTGGCGCCTTGGCATATGGACTATGCCTATGCTGACCGTGATGGGTAGATGGGGCACCTGTTCATCACCGAAGTTGTGCTCGGCAACTTTGGCACGTATCTCCTCGGCCTTACGCTCGGCATCGGCGGCCGAAACTCCCCGCAGCAGCAAACCAAACTCCTCGCCGCCCAAGCGGCCAAGCAGATCATAGGGCCTGAGCCTGTCTTCCAGCAGCTGCACCAGTTGTTGCAGTACGGCATCACCACAGTCGTGGCCGTAGCTGTCATTGGTGGCCTTGAAGTAGTCAATATCGAGCAGCAAAAAGGCAAATTCGCTCAATCCTCTATTGGCTTCGGCCTTGGCGCGGCGCCAGTTTTCGAAGAAGCGGCGCCGGTTCATGGCTCCGGTGAGCGGGTCGGTATTGGCCAGTTTTTCCAGCCGCTTGAAGCTGCGGTGACGGATCCGCTCGCCGGTGTAACCTATACCAACGGCCATGGTATAGGCAGCAAAGAAGTTCACCACACCAAGACCCGCCAAGCTATCGGCTCCTTGCCACAGGTTTTGGTTCAGCGTCAGCATCAGCCAGATACAAGAGGCCAATCCCAGGCTTAACAGCAATCCGCGGCTGCGACCCAATAGTAGAAACGCCAATATGGGCGATAGCAGCAGATAGAGGGTGATTTGATGTTGAGTGCCGAGCAGTAGGCTCATCGCCAGAGCAATGCAGGTGGGCACCAGCACTGTCAGCCACTGGCTGCGGCGCAAATTACCGTAAAACCAGAGATCGGCCACAATCGCGACATGGGCCGCCAGCCCCAACAGATTGATGACGACAGCGGCGTCACTCTTGAACAGCCACAGGTAAAGCAACATGAAAAACAGCGAAGTAGCCGCAGTGGCCAGTAAGCAGGAGAGCAACTGGCCTGCCTGGCATTCTTGGGAGATCTGCCACATGGGATCGGTATCTTGCAGTCGGGTGGCAAACAGTCGGCTAACAGCCGGAGCGTGGATAATCATGATGCGGGTCCAAATGAAGAGGCCCTGAATGGGCCCTGAGATACACAGAACCCAAAAAATATGTGGCGCTGTGCCTGTTACATCTGTTGTTAATGGTGCGATTTTCAAAGATTTTCAGCAAATGACATCGTTGTCTTTTTGAGGCGGAGCAGGTTAAGCAAACAACTGGAACCGAGATCACGCGTCTCGCTTTGAAACAAATTGGCGCTAATGTGTAGTGAGTGAGAGGAATGTGGCATTTTGGTAAACAAATCCCCGCAAGCGGACTTTTGTCCTCAAGGCTTTTTTGGCACCGCCGGTAGACTCGGGTCAGTTTTTATCCGAGGAACAGCTTATGACAGCACATATCAACGCCGCCAAAGGCGATTTTGCCAAGACAGTTATCATGCCCGGCGATCCTTTGCGGGCCAAATACATTGCCGAGCACTTTCTCGAGGATGCCCGCGAGGTGACTTCGGTGCGCAATATGCTGGGTTATACCGGCAGCTGGCAGGGTAAGCCGGTTTCCGTAATGGGCCACGGCATGGGGATACCCTCCATGGTGCTCTATGGTCATGAGCTGATCAACGACTTCGGGGTTGAGCGCATCATTCGGGTGGGCAGCTTGGGGGCGACCCAGCGTCAGGTGCAGATGCGTGATGTGATCCTGGCTCAGGCGGCAGGGACAGATTCAGTCACCAACGCCAAGCGCAGCGCAGGTTATCATATGCCGACTTCGGCCAGCTTCCCGCTGCTGCTCAAGGCCTGGGAACAGGCCAAGGCCCAGGGGCTGAGTGTCAGAGTGGGCAATGTGTTCAGCGGCGATCTCTACTACGACCCGGATGAAGATCTGATCCCGGCGCTGGAGCGCTTCGGCATTCTGGGGATAGATATGGAAGTGGCCGGCCTCTACGGCCTGGCGCAGCAGTTCGGCATCGAGGCCTTGGCGATTCTGACCGTATCGGATCACTGCCTCACAGGTGAAGAAACCAGTGCCGAAGAGCGCCAGCTGTCATTTAACCAGATGATCTCGCTGGCGCTGGCCGTGGCCTAAGGAAGGTGCAAACAAGTCCCATGTGTGCTCTGCGTCGGCTTACGGGCCTGGATGTAAGGCGTGGTTCGCAGCAAATGGCCCTAGTCCTTTGCAAGAAGCACAACACAGCAGGCAGGCTTGTAAGCCACGCCCTTCGGGGCTTTCACAGCAACCGGCTCTCTGCGTTATCTGACTTCGATATGCCCCGGCATGCCTTCAGTCAGATGCCTTGAACGCCAATTGCTGTGCAAGCCACTCTCTACAAAAGAGAAGGCCACGAGGACTTATTCGCACCTTCCCTAATACGTTGATGGATGATAAAAAATGAATAATAAAATCACACTGACGGCCATCAGTTTTCTGGCCAACTTTATCATGGCGGGTTTCGCCTCTCAGTTCGGTATGTTGATAGAGCCGATTGCCACCCGCTTCGGGGCCGATGTCAACGATGTGGCTTCTATCTTCTCACTGCTGAACGGCGGCGCCCTGGCGGGGACTGTTGTGGCCTTTTTGTTGATTGAAAAGGTCGGTATCAAGCCGATGACACTGCTGAGCTATGCCGTCATCTTCCTGTCGGCGCTGGCACTGCATTTTGGCTCTTCGCTGACCGTGGTCATGGTGGCCATGACGCTGGTGGGCCTGTGCGGCGGCATCGGCCTGTGTATCGCCGGTACTCTGGTGGTGTCCCTGTGGCAAGAGCGAATCCAGTCCACCATGCTGGTGGTGCAGGATGCCACCTTTAACGTGGCCGGGGTGGTGTTTCCGCTGATCACCACTTATGCGCTGACACACTCACTGGCCTGGAGTTACAGCTATCTGGCGGTAGGCCTGGTGGCCTTGCTGACCCTGGCACTGGCGGCCTTCACCTCATTCAGCCGGGTGCAGGACCAGGGTGAACAGGCGCAGTCCGCTCAGCATTCCGAGTGGAACTTCGGCATTATCAGCGGCGGTCTGGGGCTGTTTCTGGGCATGCTGGCGCTCTATACCTTCCTCACCTGGGCGCCTATGTTTGTGAAACAGAAGTTTGAGATCCCGTTTGAAGAAGCGGGCAATATCATCACCCAGTACTGGTCGGCGGCGTTGGTGGGCGCCTTGATCTCAACCCTGATAGTGACCCGGATGCAGATCCGTCACTTCCTGTTGATGATCATCTCGTTGGCACTGCTGCTCACCAGCTGGATTGTCAGCTGTGGCGATCTGGAAACCCTGGGATACCTGACCTATGGCTACGGCTTTGTCTGCGCCGCGCTCTATAACGCCTTTATCGCCTATGGGGTTTCCTTTGTGAAACAAGCCAGTAGCCGCAATGTGTCCTTCATTTTGATCAGCGGCAGTGCCGGTGCCATGTTCAGCCCGGCGATCAGCTCGATGGCGGAAAAGATAGTGGGCTTGCAGACCGTCATGTACGCCATTCCTGTGCTCTACGGGGTGATCTTGCTGATGCTGCTGGTGTCCAATTTTGGCTTTAAGCGTCAGGCCGAGGTGGCGGTGGCCTGAGCCACTTCTCAATCAATAGATAGGGGAGCTAAAGCTCCCCTTGCTCGACAAAAGCCTGCAGCGCCTTGAGATCCATTATCTCCAGCTTGCCCTTGCTGCGCCGAACCAACCCGGCTTCTTCCAGCGATTGTATCGCCCGGCGGTAGACTCTGGCGGTAGTGCCGAAACGCTCAGCCTCCAGATAGCCCTTGTTGAACCCAGATACCGGCAGATCGTCCAGCTGCTGGTGGTAGAGGTCGTAGGCAATGTTGTAGCTGATGGGGTAGAGCATACGCCGGGTGAAGATGTCCACTGTGTCCTGATAATCTATGGCGATGGCACTGGCGAAAAACAGCGCCAGCCTGGGGTGCTCACCCAAGGCCTGCTGCAGCTTGTCGGCGGGAATAATGCCGCAGGTCAGGGTGGTTTCTGCCAGAATATCCAACTGGCAGGGATACTGGGTGAAAAACTCCATTTCACCGAATAGCTGCGAGTCGCATTTCAGGGTGCCGAGTTGAAAGTTGCGGCCGTTGCGGGCGCTGTAGCTCATGGCTATTTTGCCACTGGGCACCAGTACCAGTTGATTCAGCTTCTGCCCCTGTTGCATCAAGGCCTCTCCCGGCGCAAAGCGGCGCTGCTCGCTGACGCAGCTGAGCAATACCCGCTCCACCAGAGGGTAGTCTGATTGCCACTCCTGGGAGTATCTGCCTTGGGTAAGAGGTTTGAGCTGCATCTTGGGGTCGCAAACTTTGGCTTGGTGGGTTTGATTATCCTGCCAATAGTGTAGATGGCAAGCAAGGATTGGTTGCAGCAGCGGTTTCAGGATTGACCTTTGTCACCAATCATGGAACCCTATCGGCATTCTTGGGCCATACAGAGCAAAGTGCAGCATGGGGTTTTCACTCGGTGTTAACCGCTTCTCCCTCAAAGACAGGGCGCTGGTGTCATTGATCATCAGTCTGCTGGTGATCCTGCTCTGTTTTGGTCAGCAGCTTTCGCTGTTTGGTTCCTGCCCGCTCAAGGCTCAGCATCAGCTGACGCAGTTTGGCGTTGATACTGCGCCGACTCACGCCAATGATGCGGGTAAGGCGCAGCTCAATGAAGAGCCCTGCCATCTGTCTTCCCATATGCTGAATCTGCAACCTGTGGTGTTGCAACTGGGGCTCACGGCTCTGTTGCTGTTTCTGCTGTTGCTCAACTGGCTCGGCAGTACCCGACCTTTCAGTGTTTATCTCTCCCACCCCATAGTCTCCAAACGAAGGCGACACTCAGTGTTGTGCGTGTATCTGGAATGAAAACATCCTGAACTCTTGCCGGTTAATACCGGGTTCTGATGTTTTGTTTTGGAGCTAATTTCATGTATTTAAAAAGAATATGGCATGCCTTCGCGGTATGTCTGATGCTGCTCAGCCAAGTTGCATTGGCAGAGCCGCTGAGCAGTGGCTGGCTCAAGCACCCGGATCATCCTCCGGTGAAGGTGCAACTGACGCTGGCCGATGTTGATGCCGACCAAGTCGGTGAGCTCAACGCCCTGCTGGATGTGGCCCTGAGCGGCGACTGGAAAACCTACTGGCGCGCACCGGGGGAAGGCGGGATCCCGCCGACCCTGGACTGGTCCGCCTCGGAGAATATTGCCACGGTCGACTGGCACTGGCCCTTGCCGCAGCGCTATGTGTTGCAGGGCATAGAAACCCTGGGTTACAAGGGCGATACCCTGTTTCCACTGACTATTCGCCTCAAGGATCCCGGGCAGCCGTTTCGGCTCAAGGGCACCCTGACCCTGTCTTCCTGCACCAATGTCTGTGTGTTGACCGATTACCCTGTGGAGCTGAGCGGTCAGGCCGCCGGGCTTAAGGCCGATGACGGCTTTTTGCACCAGTGGGGCGAGGCGATGGCCAGGGTGCCACAGGGCAATGGCGGCGCGGTATTGCAGTCGATTGTCTGGGATGAAAAGCAGCAGTTGTTGCAACTGGCCATAGAGGCCGCGAGCCCCTGGCAACAGGCAGATCTGTTTCTGTTCGGCGAGGATGAGACAGTCAGCGAGCTGATCTTCTCCCGGCCGCAGATCCAGACAGATGGCAAACGGCTGACCGCCACTTTTGGGGTCAAACACTGGCTGGGAACGCCGGATCTGGAGGGTAAGCCGCTGCTGATTCACCTGGCCGACACACACCTTTCGGCCGAACTGAGCGGTGCCATCGCCACAGACCATGTTGCCAAGCCGCAGCCGAGCCTGCCGCTGTGGAGCCTGTTTCTGATGGCGCTGGCTGGTGGCCTTATTCTCAACATCATGCCTTGCGTATTGCCTGTGCTGGGTATGAAGGTGCACGGGGTCATGATGAGCAGCCAGGGCAGTCGCAGTCAGGTTCGCGGCCATTTTATGGCTTCGGCACTGGGTATTTTGCTGTCCTTCTGGTTGATTGCCGCAGGTCTTAGCTTGCTGAAGTTGTCCGGTCAGTCGCTGGGCTGGGGGATACAGTTCCAGCAGCCCTGGTTTATCGGCTTTATGGTGCTGCTGACCTGGGGCTTCGGCCTCAACCTGCTGGGGGTGTTTGAAATCAACCTGCCTTCCAAGTGGCAAACCCGTCTGGCCGGTGCCGGTGATGATTCGCGCCTCGGTCATATGCTGCAGGGGATGCTGGCCACACTGCTGGCCACGCCATGTACCGCGCCGTTTCTGGGTACTGCGGTGGCCTTCGCCCTCGGCGCCGACTACCCCATGCTGTTTGCCCTCTTCAGCGCCATGGGGCTGGGAATGGCCTTGCCCTGGTTGATGTTGGCGTTGTGGCCGGCGTTGGCGCAGCGTTTACCCAAGCCCGGGCGCTGGATGAATTGGGTCAAGCCTGTGTTCGCGCTGATGATGCTGGCAACCTGTCTCTGGCTGCTGAGCCTGCTGCAAAGCTTCTTCTCCGTTGCGGCTATCTTGGGGCTGGGCGCCTTGATGTTGCTGCTGACACTGGGACTGCTGGGCAAGCGTTACGGCACTCAGGTAATGGTGTATGCCATTGGCGGCAGTTTTCTGTTTGCCAGCCTAGCGCTCGGGGTAGGTTATCTGACCCGGGATGCCTGGGTCAGCCCTTTGCCTTCGGATCACCACTGGCAACCGCTGAATTTGGTGCAGCTCAAACAGGCTGTCGATGAGGGCAAGACAGTGTTTGTCGATGTCACGGCCGACTGGTGCATTACTTGTCAGGCCAACAAGGTGGGGGTGCTGCTGCAAAACCCTGTCTATGATGCCCTCGGCGATGACCGAGTGCTGCTGATGCGCGGTGACTGGACCAAGCCCAGCGAAGAAATTACCGCCTATCTCAAGGCCAATGGCCGCTTTGGGGTGCCTTTCAATCAGGTCTATGGCCCGGGAACCCCCGCCGGTAAGCCATTACCGGTAATCCTCAGCAGTGATGGAGTATTGGCGGCCTTGGCCGAAGCGGAGAGCAGACAATGACCCAGGAAAATAAACCAGCCCACAAGGGGCTTAAATGGCTCAAGACCCTGCTTGGCTATGGGCTATTCATTCTGGTGGTGAGTGTTGCCCTCGATGCCTTTCGCAGCCGCGAGATGCCGGAAACCCTGCCGCTGCAAACGGTTCAGAGCCTGGCCGGCAGTCAGCTGGATATTGCCGCCATGAGTATGGAGCGCCCGGTCATCCTGTACTACTGGGCCAGCTGGTGTGGCGTCTGCCCCTTGGTGTCCGGCACTGTAGATGGTTTCAGTGACAGCGAGCAGGTGGTGACTGTGGCGCTGCAATCGGGCAATAACACCCAGGTCAAGCGGTACCTGCAAAACAAGGGTTACGGCTTTGAGGTGGTCAATGACCCCAGCGGCGCCTTGGCGCGCTCCCTTGGAGTGTCGGCGACACCGACGCTATTGTTTATCTATCAGGGCGAAATCCGCAGTAGCACCACAGGAGTCACAAGTTGGCCGGGGATCTGGCTGCGACTCTGGCTGACAAAAATGAATTTAATTTGAGGAATAACAAGATGAAGTATTGGATAGTATTGAGTGCCTGGCTGCTGGCGGCCAGCGGCAGTTTACAGGCGGCAGAGCAGAAGTTGAGCCAACAAGAGGAACAGCAACTGGGGCAGATCCGCAGCATTTTGGTCAAGCATCCGGAGATCATTCCCGGCGTGCTCGGCAGCATAGAGTCTTATGTGGAGCAGCGACAGTTGCAGCAGCAAGCGCTGGCCAAGCACAAGGACTGGCTGTTCAACAACCCGCAGATGCCGACCATGGGCAGCAGCAAGCCTGAGTTGCAACTGGTGGTGTTTACCGACTACAACTGCCCCTACTGTAAGCGGATGGAACTGGAATTTGCCAAGCTTTTAAAGGCGTTCCCAAACTTACAGGTGGTCAATGTGTTTGTACCATTGAGGCAGATAAAGGCCCAGGGCACTGAGCTTTCTTCCGGCGCCTTTGCCCTCGAGGTTTGGCAGCAGGATCGCAAGGATTTCCCCCGGGTACATGAACTCTTGATGGCCAAGAATGGCATGCACACAGGGAACTCACTGCAGCAGGTCGCCAAGGCGACGGGCACAGAACAATACCTCAAGCCCAGCTCGAGCGCCGACGAGTTGATGCATACCAATGTGAGAGTCTTCTCTGAACTGGGCTTTGGCGGCACGCCGACACTGCTCATAGGTGATGAAGTGATCCCCGGCTATATCGACTATGCCACCCTCAAGGCCGTGGTACAGCAGGTGCTGGAGCGCCAAGGGTAATTGGCTTGCGGCCGTTATCGCCTTTCTGGGATAATTGGCCGTCGCCGGGGCGAGCGCCCCGGCTTTCCCCGCACAGATGATTAAGAGTCGAGATGAAACACGTAAGCCTGCAGCTGACCGAAGACGGGTCACATACTCTATTTAATGCCGAGCTCAATGAGACCTACCACTCCCACAAGGGGGCGTTGGCCGAATCCCGTTATGTGTTTATCCACGCCGGGCTCGAGCAGGTGTTGCAGGACTTTGACCATCTGGCGATTCTGGAAGTGGGCTTTGGCACCGGGCTCAATGCCCTCATGACCCTGGGTAAGGTGCTGGAGCTGACAAAGGCGCGTCAGCAGAGTGGCTTGGCGCCGCTGCCGGTGCGCTATGTCACCATAGAGCCTTATCCCTTGTCCGCTGAGCTGATTGAAGGGCTGAACTACAAGGGCATGCTGCCCGGCTGGTATGCGCCGCTGTTCGATGCCTTGCACGCCGCCCCCTGGGATCAGGATGTGGAAGTCATGCCGGGTTTTGTGTTGCGTAAGGTCAAGGGCAAACTGGAGCAGCTCGAGTGGCAGGGCGAACCCTTCAACTTGGTGTATTACGATGCCTTCGCCCCCAGCAAGCAGCCGGATGTATGGGCGCTGGATAACTTCAAAAAGTGCTATGGGTTGCTGGAGCAGGGCGGCTTATTGGTGTCTTACTGCGCCAATGGCCAGTTCAAGCGAGATCTCAAGGCCGCCGGTTTTCAGGTTAAAGCTTACCCGGGAGCCCTGGGCAAGCGCGAGATGACCCGCGCCTGGAAGTTAGACCCGCTTTAAGCTGCGACGCAGGCCGGGCAAGGCCTCCAACGAGCACAGCAGCAGCCCGGCCCAGATGAGGGAGAAACTCACCAGTTTCACCTCGTCAAACACCTCACCAAAGATGACTACCGCCAGCAAAAATTGCAGGCTGGGCTCAATGTATTGCAGCAAACCCACCATGGACAGACTCGTGTATCTCAGCGCCAGGCTGAATAGGATCAGCGGCGCCAGCGTCACGGGCGCCGAGCCGATATAGAGCATAATGCCTTCGCTGCCGCCAGCCAGTGCGGCGCTTTGCTCTGTGGCCAGCAGATAACAGAGGTAGCCCAAAGCAAAGGGAGTCAGCAGCAGTGCTTCCAGGGTAACCGAGGTGAAGGAGTCAAAGCGGATAAACTTTTTCAGCAGCCCGTAGAGGGCAAAAAAGCTGCCCATCACCAGAGACAACCAGGGCAGGCTGCCGTATTGATATACCTGCCAGCCAATACCGGCAATGGCCAGCACCACGGCGGCCAGTTGCGCCTTACTCAGCTTGTCGCCGAGGAACAGCACCCCCAGAGCGATGGCAAACAGAGGGTTGATAAAGAATCCCAGGCTGGCCGCCAGCACCTGACCATGGGTCAGGGCCCAGGTGAAGCTGACCCAGGAGATACACATAATAAGCCCGGCGGCAAAGCACAGCAGCAATGAGCGTTTATCGCGCCACAGCGCGCCAAAGGCTGGTAATGGTCGTCTCAACAGGACAAAGACCAGCAGCATAAAGGGCACTGACCAGATGACCCTGAAGGCCAGCAATTCGAAGATGGCCGCATCCGGCAGCAATTGATAGTAGAGGGGTAATATTCCCCAAAGCACGAAAGAGAAGGCCGCCAGAGCGTTTCCCTTGAGAGAGCTGGACATGATTGTCACCGAAACAACACAATACTCGGATATGGCGGCTATTCTGGCATGGCCCTTATAAAAGGGAAGTGAATTAACTCACTGTTTAAAAAATCTTTTCATTCTGTTTAAACCAGTGACGGCGCTGGAGCTGCATTTCCAGTAACTCAGCATCAGAAGCGGGAAAATTATTTGTTTTCGTTTCCGCCAGCTGGCCTCGGGCCACTATCTCAAACCCCAGTGCCTGATAACAGCGGCGGGCCGCGAGATTGTCATGGAACACAGCTAGGCTTAGATGCGTAACCTTGGGATCGGCAAAGGCGCGCTCTATACCCTGACGCATTAACTCCCGCCCCAGCCCCTTGCCTCTATGCTTGGGGGAGCAGATCACCCGGCATAGCCTGATTTCATCGGGTTTTCTGGCCAGCAGTTCCAGATAGCCCAGCAGCGAGTCGCTGTCCAGGCTAGCTTGGTCACTGTCTTCGACTCTTGTCAGCGCCAAAGGGGTGAGGTTTGCCTGGGCTTGATGCTGCTGCAGCTTTGATGGTGACAGCGGCCAACCCAGCCCTGGGCCTGCCCAGCGCAGACAAGCCTCTGCCGACTCTATCCAGGAGAGTAACAAACCGGCCTATTGTGGCTGAAAGGGTTGCAATATGCAGTCGGACATTGCGCGTTTCCTCCTTTGAGTTCAACTTGCCAAGTTAACCCAGGGATGGGGGAGGTGCCAGAACTGTTGGCACCAGAAAGGGGTTGTGCAGCTGGCGCTGCGGTTATCAGGGCTTTAAGCCAAAACTCACCAATAAACTTGGTCTTAGCTGCTCGCAAAATTGCAGCCCATCACCTGCGGTGCGCCCCTCGCACAGGCGATCCTGTGACACGGCGTTAATACGTCCCTGTAGCCTCGACGAAAACATCTGACCTACATGGACGTAGGAAATGCCGAATTTGTCAGGAACAGAATTCGGCCCTGTTTTCGACGGTCACAGTTCCACCTGTGCCTGGGAATCAAGTGTATGTCTATAAACACTTGAGAAGTTTCAAGCTACTCCATTTTCACAGAATTACACCGACTCCCGCTTGAAGCGGCCGCAGGGCGTTGATGACAATCGCGTAGCGAGGCATGGCCGTTCACGGGCGTCCTGCCCTTCACGGCATTGGGACTCCTGTCCGGCAGATGCCCACTCAGCGCCAGTTAATCAGGGGCGAGTGTCGTCTAGCGACGAGCTAACGAGCGCGAAACAGGATGTTGAGCTGGGCCAGAGTCACATGGATGTGACTCTGAGCGCCTGGCGCGATAGCGAATTGGTATCATAAGCACAAGGGGTTGTCCGCTGCGTCGCGGGTCGCTGGGGGTTTGGAAAGGGGGCGAGTCGATACAGCCCCCTTTCCTCGGGTGTGGGGCGGCGAGTGTCGCATAGCGACATGCTTACGAGCGAGAGCCAGGGATGGCGAACTGGCCCTTGTGCATGGATGCACTTGCTCCACGACTTTAGACCGCTGGTACAGCGGCTATCATGGCTTCCAGCTAAAAGTATCTAAGCTAGTATTGCCCGAGCTTCCGGCGACGGATGTTGCTCATTGCCTGCCGCAGGCTTATGCACAGGCGATCCTGTGACACGCTGCGAGTACGTCCGTGTAAGCTCTGCCTCGCCATCCCTGGCTCGGAAGGTCACAGTTTCGCCTGTGCCTGGAATTAGGTGTATATCTGCAGAACTCTGAAATGCTTCCAGCTACTCAGTGCTAATAGAATTGCACCAATTCCCCCTCGGTGTCGCCGAAAGCCGTTGGCGTAAATAACGTGGCTGAGGCATGGATGCAGAAGCAGCGCCAGTCGAATCAGGGATGAGCGTCTGAAGCGGTAGTTATTTGCGCCATTAGGCCGAGGGGCTTTCGACACCGTGTGGGGCGGCAAGGGAGATCCAAGAGGGGATTGCTGTTGATCCCCGCTTGGTCGGGTGTGGGGCGAAGCTCCACGACTTTAGGCTGCTGGCACAGCGGCTATCATGGTTTTGAGCCAAAACTCACCAATAAACTTGGTCTTAGCTGCTCGCAAAATTGCAGCCCATCACCTGCGGTGCGCTTTCGCACAGGCGATCCTGTGACACGGCGTTAATACGTCCCTGTAGCCTCGACGAAAACATCCTTGTTTTCGACGGTCACAGTTCCACCTGTGCCTGGAATTAGGTGTATATCTGCAGAACTCTGAAATGCTTCCAGCTACTCAGTGCTAATAGAATTGCACCAATTCCCCTTAGGAGCCGCTGCAGGTGTTGTTGCAAATTGGCATAGCCGAGACAGGGATGTCGAGGCTCGAAGGTCGAGCAGGGATGCGAGTCCTGAGTGTAGCCAATTTGCTTCATAAGCCAGCAGGGATTTCGGCTACGTCGGGGTGTCCTTGGGGATGCAAGGGGCTTTGGACAAGCAAAGCCCTTTGCCCGGTGTGGTGTGGTGTGGAACACCACGACTTTAGGCCGCTGGCATAGCGGCTATCATGCCTTTGAGCCCAAACCACCAATGAACTTGGTTTTAGTTGCTAGCTAAGCTGCAGCCCATCACTTGCGGTGCAGGAACGAAATTAGGACCTATTTCGACGGTCACAATTTTATCTGGGGCTGAAAACAGGCGCACAGATTAAATTCATGAGTTTTGGCACTGGATAGCTTGATATCGAAGGCGAGCCTCAGAATTGCCATCTGAACTGCACATCCGGTACATGAAGATACCTGAGCTCGTTCACCAGGTTATCTTTTTCATTCAGCAGCTGTTTTTTCTTCTCCAGAGTGCTGGCCTTGTCTGTCATGGACACCAGTTTCTGATCCAGATCGCGGATCTCATAGTCGATCTGACGCAGGCGGTTGCGGATCTCATCGGCGCGTTTATTGAGCTGGTATTGGCGGTAGCCGGCATTGTACTGTTCGACAAAGGCGTTGCTGGAGCAGACCCCGGCATAGCCTTCACCCGCCAGACCGACACGGTAACCATTTTCCGGCTGACAGTAATTTTGCAGCCCCTTTAGATAGCCTTCGCGCCAATCGCTATGATTGACCCGGATACCGAACTCGGCACAATCTTCGGCATAATCATTGATTCTGCTGGCATGAGCTCCATTGTTGCCATCCTGAAGCCCCAGGGAAAACCAATCTGAGTTTTGGCATTGATTGAGGTCGAGTGAACTGCATTGGGTCAGCATGAGCGCGCTCAGTGTCAACAAGATATTTTGGTATTTCATTCTGTAAATTACTGCGTATCAGTTGAAAATGCCGACCATATGGCGGTGAATCGGCATAATACAGCGATTAGCTCTAATACTGATACGTTTTAATACAAATTTACAATTTAACCTCGAAAGGGCCCAACATGTTCGCCGGATTAACCCAAGTATCAAACTCGGCCTCTGTCACCAGTCCTGACTCCAACGCAGCTTGCCTCAGACTAATGCCTCTTTGGTGGGCGTCCTTGGCGATTTGGGCAGCCTTGGCATAGCCTATGTGAGGATTGAGGCTGGTGACCAGCATCAAGGAGCGCTGCAACTGCTTGGCGATCATCTGGCGGTTGGGTTCCAGCCCCGAAGCGCAGCGTTCATCGAAGCTCAGACAGGCATCACCCAGCAATTCGGCACTTTGCAGCAGATTGGCGGCGATGAGCGGCCGAAAGACATTGAGCTGAAATTGGCCGTTGCTGGCACCTATGCTGACGGCAAGATCGTTGCCCATCACCTGAGCCGCCACCATGGTCAGCGCCTCGCACTGAGTCGGGTTAACCTTGCCGGGCATTATGCTGGAGCCGGGTTCGTTGGCAGGCAACTGCAGTTCCCCTATACCGCAACGGGGGCCGCTGGCGAGCATGCGAACATCATTGCCTATCTTCATCAGGCTGACCGCCAGGCGCTTGAAGGCGCCGCTGAGTTCCACCATGGCATCGCTGGCACTCAGTGCCTCGAACTTGTTGGCCGCGCTGACAAACTGCTCACCACTGAATGACGATATCAGTTCGGCAGCGCGCTCGGCATAACCTGCGGGAGAATTGAGCCCAGTACCCACGGCTGTGCCGCCAAGAGCCAATTCACGGCAGTTTGCCAACGCCTGCTCTATGGCGCCTATGCCTTTATCCAACTGAGTCTCCCAGGCGCTGATCTCCTGTCCCAGTGTCAGTGGGGTGGCATCCATAAAGTGGGTGCGGCCGGTCTTGGTAATATCGGCGAACTGCTGTGACTTGCGTTTAAGGGTATCGCGCAGTGCACCTATGGCCGGCAGTGTGTGTCTGCAGGTCTTGAGCACTACGGCGATATGCATGGCGCTGGGGAAGGTATCATTGCTGCTCTGGCTGCGATTGACATCATCGTTCGGGCTCAGGCTGATGGCCTTATTTGCCAGAGCCATGCCTCGATTGGCTATCACCTCATTGAGGTTCATATTGGTTTGGGTACCGCTGCCTGTCTGCCAAATGACCAGTGGAAAGTGCTGCTCCAGTTGGCCCGCCAAGATTTCATCGCAAACTCTGGCGATGAGCGCCGCCTTGTCCTTGGGCAGTTGCCCAAGCTCGGCATTGGTCTGGGCTGCGGCTTTTTTCAACAGGGCGAAGGCGTGGATGATGGCCTTTGGCATACTCGCTTGCGGGCCTATGGGGAAGTTTTCCAGACTGCGCTGGGTCTGGGCGCCCCAGTATTTGTCTGCCTCTACCTTGACCTCGCCCAGAGTGTCTTGCTCAATCCGATATTGCATTGCCGCCTCCTGTCGTCTGTTGCCGTCCTCAGCATAGCATGGCCTTTGGGTCTCTCCTGAAATAATCCTCCGGGTTTCCCGGTCTGGATTGAGCGGCCTGTTTCAGGCCTGGATTCTGATTTTTACAAAAGGAGTAAGCATGAGAGTATCGGTTTGGCCTGCGCTATTGCTCTTGGGGACTCAGTTGGGTGTTTTGGGCTCCAGTTCGGTAATGGCGGCTCAGGCAAATGATTTTATTCAAGTATTTGAAGCGCTTTCCGGTAAACATCCGGGAGAACGTAAGGGGCATGCCAAGGGAATTTGTACCATTGGCAGTTTCCAGCCTAGTGCAGGGGAGCCCTGGCTCAAGGAGTTACCTCTGTTTGCCACAGAGCAAGCACTGCCCGCTCAGGTACGTTTTTCCATGGCGGGCGGCGATCCTTTTGTGGCCGATACCAGTCGCAGCCCAAGGGGGATAGGCGTACGCATCGAACTGCCGGATGGGCAGGTGCATCAGTTGGCCGGGCTGAGCACGCCAGTGTTTCCGGGAAAAGATCCCGACAGTTTTCTTGGCTTGCTGCGCGCATCTCTGGCTCAGCGTGAGGGGGAAACCGGCGCGGTTGCACGCTATCTGCAGCAGCATCCGGATGCGGCCCATCAGGGGCAGTGGCTCAAGCAACACAATCCGCCGGCGGCCTATACATCGGTCAACTACTTTGGCATTCACAGCTTTATCTTTGGTAATGAAGACCAGCAAAAGCGCTTTGGTCGCTGGGAGCTTTGGCCTGTGGACGGAGAGCAGCCTCTGACGGATGCCGAGCTGGCACAATTGCCGGATGATTTTCTGCAGGACAGATTGATGCAGAGGCTGAAAACAGGGCCGGCTCAGTTTGAGCTTAAGCTGACCCTGGCCGAGGAGGGGGATCCCTTGCTGGACCCTTCACAGCAGTGGCCGGATAACCGGCCCAGGATCACTCTCGGGCGCCTGACCATAGATTCGGTTGCGGCTTCGGCCTGTGACAAGCTGAATTTTGATCCCAATGTGCTCAGTAAAGGGATTGCCGCCAGTGATGACCCTGTGCTGCGGCTGAGATCCGCGGCTTATGCCATCTCTTTTGGCAAGCGTCTAAGCAGCCAGTAACGGCAATAAAATGACAGGAACGAACCTTAAAAATGTAACGCTTTATAGTTGTTATATGTACATTTTTTATCGTTGGGGGCGATAACAGTGTGTCAGGTTCGCTCCTGTCGAAACTTTAACGGATTAGGGTGAACTCCTGGCTCAACTGACGAATGCGCTGCTGCAGTTGCAGCAGTTCTCCCATCAGCCGGGATTGCCTGGGCCTGCTTGTTGTTTCATTCTGTGCCAGCCATTGATAAACCTGTTTGGTGGAGATCCCATGCTGACGGGCAACGTCAAACATGAGCCTGCCGTTTTGGGTCACTTCCTTAATGGCTTGCTGTCGCAGCTTCTGCTCGTTAATTTCCATGCTGCCTCCTTGATGGTTCAAGAATGGTTTTCCAGAGCTGTGATTCCACATCTGCTATTCCACATCCCATTGGCTGTAGCCCAAGTGTTTGAGGCAATGCCAGAGTGAATGCCAACTGCTGCGCATTTTCATCAGTGTTTTCATAATGACTCCTGAACAGTGGAATACTGCTTTATAGGTATGTAAGAAACATGCCAGTTTTTAATCTTCTTTTAACTTGTTGATATAAAAGAAAATTGATTCATTTCATTATTAGGTGTACCTGCCTGGCGCCACCCAATAGAGTGCAGTCTGCTCTATTTTGGGACTTCATTTGATGTCAGCGCCGTGACACTTGGCTGACAATCCTGGTTAGGAAATGTCGGATTTGACTGAATCTATGCTGAACGCCGTGCGGATTTGCCGCCTCTATGGCCTCCGGGGGATTGTCTGCTTGAGGTGCTGCTATATACTTTGGCGCCAGGTAGGTTCCGCTTAGCTTGGAACAAGCAGACGAAGGAAAAATAACATGAAAAAGCGCGCTTTTCTGACAGCCCCTCTGTTGCTGGCAATGCTGGCAACTGGCTGTACCACTGTGAATCCTTATACCAATGAGCAACAGACTGCCAAGGCGACCAACGGAGCATTGATAGGTGCCGTAGCCGGCGCGGCCATAGGTGTGGCCTCCTCCAGCAAGAGCGACAGGGGCAAGGGTGCCCTGATAGGTGCCGCATCCGGCGCTGCCGTAGGCGGTGGTATCGGCTATTACATGGATGTGCAGGAAACCAAGCTGCGTCAGCAACTGGCGTCTACCGGTGTCAGTGTGACCCGGGTGGGCGATACCATAGTGCTCAACATGCCCAATGAAGTGACTTTCCAGGTCGATAAGACAGATCTCAGTAGCGGCGCCATGCGGGTATTGGACAGCGTAGTGCTGGTGGCCAAGGAATATGACAAGACTCAACTGAATGTAGTGGGTTATACCGACAGCAGTGGCTCTGAGTCCTACAACCTGAGATTGTCACAGGTTCGCGCCAGTGAGGTTGGTAATTACTTGATCCGTAAAGGTGTATCCGGACAGCGGGTATTGACCCAAGGCCGAGGTGAGGCCAGCCCAATCGCTTCCAATGCCACCCCTCAGGGACGGGCACAGAACCGTCGGGTAGAGATTATTCTTAGTCCTCTCGGCTAAGATTTTAAGTTTAAGGGTCGCTTAGGCGGCCCTTTTTATTGGGTCAAATTGTCCCTTTCTTCGGTTCTCCTTGTCAGATGGCGTGATCTTGAGGGGAATTTATGACAAGTTTTGCCGTGGTGCGTTGATTTGTGATGCGGTTTGGTTGAGTTTAGCGGCATCTGTATCTTATACACCGGAGAAAAATAAATGAAAAAGAGCGTCTGCTTACTCGCCCTGTTACTGCCCGCCTTCTCTCAGGCGGCGGATCTGGAGTTCAGGGCCGCGGGAAGTTTGAAGACCGCCATGACGGATGTTATCGCCAGTTATCAGGCCGATGGCGGCGTTAAGGTCAATGCCCAGTTTGCCCCTTCAGGCTTGCTCAGAGGCCGAATTGAAGAGGGCGAAAAGGTCGACCTGTTTGCTTCGGCCAATATGAAACACCCACAGAAGCTGATGCAGGAAGGCAAGGGCGCGCCTGTGGTGATGTTTGCCCGTAACCGCCTGTGCGCCCTGGCGCAAGATAATGTTCCTCTGACGACAGAGAATATGCTGGATACTCTGCTGGACAGCAAGATCAAGCTGGGCACCTCCACTCCCAAGGCCGACCCTGCCGGTGACTATGCTTTCAAGGTGTTTGACCGCGCCGAAGCTATCAAGCCCGGTAGTCAAGCCAAACTGGCGGCCAAGGCCTTGCAATTGACCGGTGGCGCCGACAGTGCCAAGGCGCCGAAAGGCAAAAATCCCTATGGCTGGGTGATGGCCAACAAACAGGCGGATGTATTTTTAACCTACTGCACCAATGCCGTATTGGCCAAGAAAGAAGTGCCTGATCTCAAGATAGTGGCGTTGCCCGAGTCGCTGGCAGTGGGTGCCAACTATGGCATGCTGGTGCTGGATAAAGCCGACTCTGCCGCCTGGCCGCTGGCCATGTATATTCTGTCTCCCAAGGGGCAATCCATTCTGGCCTCTTATGGCTTTGAAGCACCGCTTAAGCCCTAAATCTCTATCCGGCGGAAGCGGGTTTTACTCTGGAGATGTGCGAGTCAGTTGCTCTGAACTGACTCGCACTCTCTTTATGGGTATTTCACATTTTTTTGGCCAAATCAGCTTGCACAGGCAATTATTATCCTTCTAAAGTAGGGCATTATGTCCTTGCCAGGGGGGAGCATGCTCGAAACCAAAGGCTTACCGATAGCGACAGATTATCTCGGCGACGAGGTGAGATTTATCCGCCTTTGTTATGACAGTCAGGGCTTGGATATCGAGCTGAGTGTTGAGGGCAGCCGGGCATTGGTGCACTTTGACTCTGTGGTTGGCTTTCGGATGCTGGATGAAGGCGATCTGATGGAGTTCTGGACCGAGTGCAGCCTCTCCAATGGCTGGTTGTTCCGTATCTCCAACGGTGGCTGGTATCGCCAGGAGGCCGAACGCAGCGGCTTTATGGCTAGCGCCAATCTCAAGTTGCAGGAATATCTACTGGTGAGCCGCAATGAGTGTGTCTCTGTCTTCTGTGAACAGGATGAACCCAAGGTGCACTGGCTTAAGGACTGACCCGCGATCTTCCACAGTCAGAGGGCGAGCCTGGTCGCCCTCTGCTATTTCTGCAATTCATCAAGGCAAGAGCTTCAGCAAGCCTTCAGCCCATTAGAAACATAGCTTCAGCTCATTAAAACGAGAGTCGCCAACCCCAGGAAGGCGAACAGGCCTATTACATCCGTCACAGTCGTCAGCACCATGCCGCCGGCCAGCGCAGGGTCTACATTGAGCTTTTTCAGGATCAGCGGAATACTGGCACCTGCGAGACCGGCTACCGTCATATTGATCAACATGGCGCCGCCAATAAGGGCGCCGAGTGCCAGATCGCCTTTCCAGATCCACACGGCAGTGAATACCAGCGTCGACCACAACAGGCCATTGAGAAAGCCGATGGCTAATTCCTTGCCGATAAGCCAGCGGGAGTTGCTCTGACCTATGTGGCCGAGGGCGATACCGCGGATCACCAGCGCCAGTGTCTGGTTACCGGCAACGCCGCCCATGCTGGGCACTATGGTCATCAGAATCGCTATGGTGGCAAATTTTTCCAGCGTGCCTTCAAACATATTGCTGACCGAGGCGGCCAACAAGGCGGCAAACAGGTTGAAGGTCAGCCACAAAGAGCGGCGAAAGGCGCTCTTGAACACGGGACCGAAGGTGTCTTCATCATCGTCCATCCCCGCCATACCCATCATGGAGTGTTCGGCGTCTTCACGGATAACGTCCACCACGTCATCAATGGTGATCCGCCCAAGCAGATGGCCTTCACTGTCGACCACTGGCGCCGAAACCCAGTCGTGACGCTCAAACAGTTGGGCCACTTCATTGTCCGGCATGGTGACGGGAATACTCTCAAGCTCGGGATCCATTATGCTGCGGATCCCGGCGGTGGGGTTACAGGTCAGTAGGGTGGAGAGCTTGACGCCACCGAGCAAAATATCGCGTCTATCTACCACGTAGAGGGTATCTGTGGCTTCGGGCAGCTCGCCCCTTTGGCGCAGATAACGCAGCACCACATCGACATTGACGTCAGGCCTCAGGGTCACGGTATCTGTATTCATCAGACTACCGGCGCTGTCTTCCGGATAAGAGAGCGCCTGTTCGACCCTGGCCCTGTCCTGGGCACTCATGGAGTGCAGTACCTGTTTGTAGAGTGTATCCGGCAGGCTTCGCAGCACGTAGGCCAGATCATCGGTATCCATACCCGCGGTCGCTCGTGCCAAACGCTCAGGACTCATCAGGCTGATCAGCTGGTCTTTCATATCTTCACCCAGCTCTTCGAGGATCTCGCCGCTCTGCTCCTGATCCACCAGTTGCCAGAGTACCTGACGGGTACGCGGCGGTGAAGATTCGAGAATAAAGGCGATATCCGAAGCCGTCATTCGCTGCAGCATGTCGCGCACATGCACGAACATACCACTGCTAAGAGCTTGGTTTAGTTGAGTAAGACGTTGTTCTGTCAGCTCTTGGTCGAGCGCTTCTATTGGCATGCAGTTCCCCCTGTGATGCAAAGCGAGGATATGTTACCTCAAGACAGGGGTGTTATAGAAACAAAGAGTGCAGCGCTAAGGCTTTAGCTGGCTTCGTCGAAACGGGCGTTGATCAGGGCGCAGATAGCGTCCATCGCGGGTTCGGCATCCGGGCCTTCGGCGATGAGGCGAATACTCTTGCCTTGACCGGTTTCCAGCATCAAGAGCCCAAGTACACTGGCGGCCGAGGCTTTTTTCTCGCCTTGGATCAGGGTGATATCGGCTTCGAACTCGCTGGCCAGCACCGCCAGCTTAGTGGCGGCGCGGGCGTGCAGGCCCAGCTTATTGACTATGGTGACTTCCCGTTCAACCTTTGCCATTACTCAGCTCCCGGTGACGGGCCTGTACCTTGTGTTTGCTGTTGCCAAAACGCTTGGCGAGCTGCTCAGCGACATAGACAGATCTATGCTGGCCGCCGGTGCAGCCTATGGCTATGGTGAGGTAACTGCGGTTGTTGCGTTCCAGGTGCGGCAGCCAGGTTTCCAATAGATTTTCTATCTGCCAGATAAACTTGTTCACCAGTGGCTGGCGGCTGAGAAACTCCTGCACAGGTTCATCCAGCCCGGTCAGCGGTCTGAGCGCCGGCTCCCAGTGAGGGTTGGGCAGAAAGCGCACATCAAACATGAAGTCGGCTTCCTGGGGCATACCATGCTTAAAGCCGAACGACTCGAAGTTGATCACCAGTTCTTTATCGACACTGCCAAGCAGAATTTCCCGCACTGTGTCACTGAGTTCATAGATGTTCAGCGCCGAGGTGTCTATGTAGTGATCCACCAGTTTCGACATAGGTTCCAGCAGCTTGCCTTCGAGCTTGATGGCGTCCTGTAGTGAGACTTTGCTCTTGGACAGGGGGTGCAGTCTGCGGGTTTCGCTGTAGCGCTTCAGCAGCACTTTATCGGAGGCGTTGAGGAAGAAGCTGGTCAGTTGGGTGTTTTCCGGCAAGGCCGCTAACTGTTGTTCCAGCACTTTTTCCTGATCCGGCATATTGCGCACATCTATGCTGATGGCGACCAGATCATTGCTGCCACGGAGGTTTTCCAACAGGCTGCCTATCATGGGCAGGGGGAGATTATCCACACAGTAGTAACCCAGGTCTTCGAGTACCCTGAGGGCAACGGATTTTCCGGAACCGGAGCGGCCTGAGACTATGGCGAGTTTCATCCTGTGATCACCTGATAGAGTTCTGTTTCGTCGCTGGATTTTCGCAACTGCTTGAGTATCGCCTTATCGCTGAGCTTTTCAGCCATGGCGGACAGGGTACTCAGGTGTTGCTGACATTGATCTGCGGGCACCAAGAGGGCGAACAGTATGTCCACCGGCTGGTTGTCTATGGCATCGAAGGCGATAGGCTCTTCGCATTTGACCAGCACGGCAATCGGCTCTGTAATGTCCGGTAGTCTGCCATGCGGAATCGCAATACCATTACCTATACCTGTGCTCCCCATCTTTTCGCGGGCCAAAAGGCTTTCAAAAATCGCTTGAGAGGAAAGGGTGGGGTACTGGGCGCTAGCGAGATCGCTAATCAGCTCCAGTACCTTTTTCTTACTGCCCGGAGTGGCACAGGTAGTGCACTCCGGCCGCAGGATGGTACTCAGTTCCATCGTTAGTGTTTTGTCAGCTTTTCTTTGTGTTTAATGACCTGACGATCCAATTTATCAATCAGAACGTCGATGGCGGCATACATGTCGGCATGTTCAGAAGTTGCATAGACTTCGCCGCCTGTGAGGTGGATCTTGGCTTCGGCTATCTGTTGCAGTTTTTGTACATTGAGCACAACGTGCACATTATTGATCTGTTCGAAATGGCGTTCAAGTTTAGAAAACTTACTTTCCACGTAGTCACGCAGTGAGTCGGTGATCTCGATATGATGTCCTGTCAGGTTGATTTGCATAGAAAGATTCCTCCAATTTCCAACTGTGGATTTATAAACTCTTACGCTGGTTCGACGGTGGTATCATCATAGCCTCGCGATACTTGGCTATGGTGCGTCTTGCAACGTTGATTCCCTGTTCTGCCAGAAGTTGCGCCATCTTGCTGTCGCTCAAAGGCTTCTTCTGGTTTTCCGCTGCCACGAGCTTCTTGATAAAAGCCCTGATCGCCGTGGAAGAGCATTCTCCGCCATCTTCGGTGCCGACATGGCTGGAGAAGAAGTACTTCAATTCAAATATTCCCCTGGGGGTATGCATATACTTTTGAGTGGTGACCCTGGAGATGGTCGATTCATGCATCTCGACCGCCTCGGCAATATCGTTGAGCACCATGGGTTTCATGGCTTCTTCACCATATTCAAAAAATCCCTGCTGGAACTGCACTATACAGTTGGCCACCTTGAGCAGGGTGTCGTTGCGGCTCTCCAGGCTCTTGATAAACCATTTGGCTTCCTGAAGATGACCACGAATAAACTGGCTGTCTGATTGACTGCGGGCGCTACGAGCCATGGCAGCATACTGCTGATTGATCCCGAGTTTGGGCATACAGTCCGGGTTGAGTTCTACTACCCAGCGGCCGTTTTTCTTCCAGACGCTGACATCAGGGATCACATATTCCTCGTCCATCGGCTGCACCAGCAAGCCGGGGCGGGGATTGAGACTCTGGATAAGGTTGATGGCGTCACGCAGCTGATCTTCCTTGAGCCTGGTCTTGCGCATCAGGGTGCGGAAATCACGGGCGGCAATGAGATCCAGATGTTCGTCAATCAACAAGCGGGCGTCGGCCAGATGCGGGGTGTCTGCGTTGAACTGTTGCAACTGGATCAGCAGGCATTCGCGCAGATCTCTGGAGGCGATGCCGACAGGATCGAAGTGCTGGATCCGCTTGAGTACTGCCTCGACTTCATCGAGCTCAATCTCAGGGTTGCCCATGGCTTCGAGGATCTCCTCTGTGCTCTGGGTCAGATAACCCTGCTCGTCGATGGCATCAATAATGGCGGTGGCAATGGCGTCGTCGGTATCGGAAAACGGGGTCAGGTTCTTCTGCCATTCCAGATGTTCATAGAGCCCTTCGCTGGTTTCCCCCTGGAAGGGCATATCATCTTCACGGCCCATGGCCGGCCCGGAGGCGCTGGCGGCGGTAAAGACTTCGTCCCAGGTGGTATCCATAGGTAATTCATCCGGCATAGACTCATTGTTCAATGCCTCTGAGGTTTCTACCGTGGAACCATCTTCCTGCTTGGCGCTCAACTCGCCGGCGTCGTTTTCCTTGTGGTTGTCGTCGATAGCGTCATCCTGGTTGTCCTCGGCCATTTCCAACAGAGGGTTGGCTTCCAAGGCTTCCTGGATTTCCTGCTGCAGCTCAAGGGACGACAGTTGCAGCAGGCGAATAGCCTGTTGCAACTGAGGTGTCATGGTCAACTGTTGACCCAGTTTGAGCTGGAGTGACGCTTTCATTATACCGCTAATCCCTACTCGTTATTTTTCAAGGAAAAAATTCAATAATAACAAACTATAATACCCGGAATTGCCACCGGATGACATGATCCTAACTATAGCCTGAATTGTTCGCCTAAGTACACAGCACGCACTTGCTGGTTGTCCAAGATTTCAGCGGGTGTGCCCTCGGCGATCAACTGCCCATGGCTGACTATGTAGGCTCGCTCACAAACGTCGAGTGTTTCGCGAACATTGTGGTCTGTGATCAGCACTCCCAAACCGCGGGACTTAAGCTGTTCGATGATTTTCTTGATATCGATAACTGAGATGGGATCCACACCGGCGAATGGCTCATCCAGCAGAATGAACTGTGGATTGGCGGCCAATGCCCGGGCGATTTCCACCCGGCGGCGTTCACCGCCGGAGAGGGACATCCCCAGGCTGTCACGTATGTGGGTAATATGGAATTCTTCCAGCAACTGTTCGAGCTGTTCCTCGCGCTTGTCGCTGTTGAGTTCTTTGCGGGTTTGCAGCACGGCCATGATGTTGTCATGCACCGACAGCTTGCGGAAAATACTGGCTTCCTGTGGCAGGTAGCCTATGCCTTTACGGGCTCGCAGGTGCATGGGATCCAGGGTCAGCTCGTCGTCGTCAATGAAGATACGGCCCTTGTCACTCTGTACCAGCCCAACCACCATATAGAAGGTGGTGGTCTTGCCAGCCCCGTTGGGGCCCAGCAGCCCCACGATTTGGCCGGTATTGACCGACAGGCTGACGTCTTTGACGACGTTGCGCTTTTTGTAACTCTTTGCCAGATTCTGTGCCGTCAGGGTGCTGGTCATTGCGGCTCCTGCTGCTGTTCTTTCTTGTTGAGATCCTGATAGTTTTCTGGCTGGATAACAGTGGTTACCCTGTCTTGGCCTTTGCCGCTGCTTTCCGCTTCCAACTGCTGCTTGTTGATGTCGTAGACTATCTTCTCGGCGGTCACTTCACTGCCGTCCTGTTCTACTTTGGCCTGGCCCAGCAGGGTCATGATACGGCTGTCTATGTTGTAGTGGATCTCTTTGGCCTTGGCACTGGCCAGACGGCCGTCTTCCAGTTTCTGGGTATAGGTAGCGGGTGAGCCCTTGGCCACCAGGATCCGTTCGCCACTCTTGTCTTCAGTGTAAGCCGTGAGTTCATCGGCCAGCAGTTTCAAACTGCCCTGGGTGACTGTGACAGGCCCGCCGTATACCACACGCTTGTTTTTGATATCGGCAAACTGATTGGCGGCGCTGATCTGTACTTTTTGCAGCAGATCTTCTTCAATGGCCACCGCCGACAGGCTTGTGATGCACAAGAGGGCACCGATAAAAAGCTTACTTGGTTTCATAGGTTCCTTTCACCTGACTGGTCAGCTTCACTTGCTGAGCATTGAGATCGGCGTACAGGCCGGATCCCTTGATATTAAAGTCTTTGCCTTCGATCAGGATCTCGCGATCTGAGGTCATGATCATGGTGTCCAGATCCAGCTCCACATAACTGGTTTTCAGGCTCTGGATCGGTTCATTGGGGCTAATGGCGTCGATGATAACATTATTTTCAAGTACCACTCGGTTACTCTTGCGATTGAGCCTGCCTTCGTTGGCAGACAGACGCCACTGTGCCTCGCCCTTGTCCGGATAGACCAGATAAACCGGTTGGTTGAAGAAGGTCTTTTCACTGGCTTCATAATGTTCCATGTGCGCCGCGGCGACCCTACTGGCGACATTGCCCTGCTCATCAAAGTTGACCGAGCGCAGGTCATCGGCGACAAAGTCAGGCCTAACCACATCCATAGGCGCCTCACTCTGTTGAGCGTTGCGCTTGTTCTGCACCTGCCAGTAAAGGATAAGTGCAGTGGAGAAAAACAAAATAATGGCCAGGGTGACCCTATTCATATACTCATTCCGTGGGCATTTTCAAATTTGTCCTGACTGAGCAGGATAAGATCCGCCAGCTCCCGGAGTGCACCATGGCCGCCGGCAATCTGAGTGACCATGTGGCAGTGCTGCCTTACCCAAGGATGGCCATCGGCTACGCAAACCGCCAGCCCCACTTGCTTCATCACCGGCAAGTCGACAATGTCGTCACCTATATAGGCCACTTGTTCAGGCTCGAGGTCATAGTGCTTAAGCAGCGCCTCATAGGGCTCCAGCTTGTTGTCTATGCCTTGATAAATCTTGTCTACCCCCAGGGCCGTCATGCGGTTTTCGACTATCTGGGACTTGCGGCCGGTGATCACCGCCACCTGAATGCCGCAGGACAGCAGCGAGCGCACCCCATAGCCATCGCGGGTATGGAAGGCCTTCAGCTCTTCGCCACTGTTGCTCATATAGATGCGGCCATCGGAGAAGACACCGTCGACATCACAGATAAGCAGTTTGATTTTGGCGGCTCTTTGCCAGTTATCTTCGCTTATGGGGCCGTAGAAACCTTGATGACTCATCAGATAACCCCCGCCTTGACCATATCCAGCATATTGAGTGCTCCAATCGGCTCATTGGCGCCATTGATGACAATAAGACCATTGATGTCATTCTCGTCCATCACCTTCAGCGCCTGCGCCGCGAGGATATTGTCACCACTGGTGATGCAATCACGGGTCATGACGTCGCTGATTTTTGTAGTACGCAGGTTGACTCCGGCGTCTATGACACGTCTCAAATCACCATCGGTGAAGATACCCACGAGTTGCTTCTGCTGATTGACCACGGCGGTCATACCCAGGCCCTTCTTGGAGATCTCATAGAGGGCGTCGGTTATACAGATATCTTCTGTGACCAGCGGCAGTTCTTCGCCTTTGTGCATTACATCACTGACCTTGAGCAGCAGCTTGCGTCCTAAAGCGCCGCCGGGATGCGACAGGGCAAAGTCATCTTTGGTAAAGCCCTTGGCTTGCAGTAGCGCGACCGCCAGGGCATCACCCATCACCAGGGTGGCCGTGGTACTGGAGGTCGGCGCCAGCCCCAAGGGGCAGGCTTCTTCTGGCACCTTGATGCACAGATGCAGTTGTGCCAGCTTGGCCATGGTGGATTCGGGCTTGCCTGTCATGGAGATCATAGGGATCCCCTGGCGCTTGATGACGGGCATCAGGGTCAGAATTTCGCTGGACTCTCCCGAGTTGGAGATAGCCAATACGATATCGTTTTCACTCAACACCCCAAGGTCGCCGTGGCTGGCTTCGCCCGGGTGAACGAAGAATGCCGGGGTGCCCGTGCTGGCGAGGGTGGCAGAAATCTTGTTGCCTATATGGCCCGATTTCCCCATCCCCATCACTATCACCTTGCCGCTGCAGTTGAGGATCAGTTCGCAGGCTTGGGCGAATTCGGGGGAATCAACAAACTGGTACAGGTTGTCCAGTGCTTGTTTCTCGATATCTATTACTCTGCGGCCCCATTGGCGCAGTTGCTTAGCTTCTGCCATAGTTGTCTCTCGTCTTTTTGCCCTTCATCGCTAGTGGGATTGAAACAGGCTGTATTGATAGCCGATGAAGCTTATCAGTAGTAAGGCACCGTGCCAGCGTTTGAGTTCACGTTGTTTGCCTGTGCTCAGCACCAGGAGTGCCAGGGCACAACTGGTGCCCAAAACCATATAAAAGTCGCGTCCGGTCGCCGCGGCATCGATTACGCCCGGGGCGATAAGGCCGGGTATTGCCAGTACCGCCAGTATGTTAAACAGATTGGAGCCGACAATATTGCCTATGGCCAGGTCGTCCTCTTTCTTGAGCACACCGGCCACACAGGCCGCCAGTTCCGGCAGGCTGGTGCCTACGGCAATGATGGTTAGACCGATAACCAGATCAGACAGTCCAAAAGACTTGGCGATGCCTACGGCACCGTCCACCATCCAATCCGCCGACAGCGGCAAGAGTACCAAGCCTATTATCAACCATAGTACCGCCTTGGCAGTGGGCACATCTTTGGGGATCTCGGCATCGGCTTCGTCGGCGAGTGGATCCTTGTTCTTATTGGTCAGCGCATGCCAGATAAGATAGCCCATCAGGCCGAAGAACAGCGCCAGTAAAATAACCCCTTCGCTGCGGCTAAGATACTCATCGTGCAGGAAGTAACCCGCCAGCACTGTGGCACCCAGCATCATGGGGATCTCCCGCTTCAGGGTCTTGGAGCTGACGGCGATAGCCCCAAGCAGAGCGGTTAACCCCAGGATCAAGCTGACATTGGCGACATTGGAGCCCAGCACATTACCCACGGCCGTATCCGGCATGCCGGCCATGGAGGCGCTGGCGGCGACGAACATCTCAGGGGCCGAACTGCCCATGGCCACTATGGTCAGTCCTATCAACATGGGGGGTAACCCCAGGTTACGGGCAAAAGCCCCGGCGCCATAAACGAATTTATCGGCACTCCAGACCAGGACGGACAAGCCGGCGAGCAGCAAGAAAATATTGAATAACATGCAGTAAACAAAGCTACGGATTCTGGCGTGCATTTTCGCCGTATTTGCTACAAATTGAAAGTATCACGGCGCGATACTATTGATTCAGTTGTGCGCTTATCCTCAATTGCGTACAATTTATCGCTTATCTTTGGCTTGGCCATACGGGTTACCGGGCGCCATTCAGCGTCAATTCAGTAAGCCTGCGGCAGTATCAAGCCTTATAACGGCGGGCCTTATGTGCCATGGCAGCTACAGCTGCGCCGTAACTTGAATTCCACTAGACAAGGTCTCCATTTCATTTTGATGCCGGAATCCAGCAAGCAGCAAAATCCTTCTCCCCTGGTCGAGGTCAGCAATCTCGGCTTCAGTCGTGGCTCGAGGGTGATTTATGAGCAGATAAGCCTCACGATTCCCAGGGGTAAAGTTACTGCCATCATGGGGCCCAGCGGCATAGGCAAGACCACGCTGCTGAAGCTCATTGGTGGGCAGTTGACTCCGGATCACGGCCAGGTGCTGTTCGATGGTCAGGACATTCATAAGCTGAGCCGCCACGAGCTGTTTGAAGCCCGTAAGCGGATGAGCATGTTGTTCCAGAGCGGCGCCCTGTTCACCGATATGAATGTGTTCGATAACGTGGCCTTTGCACTCAGGGAGCACTCAGGGCTGCCGGAAGCTATTATCCGCCGCATAGTGTTAATGAAGCTTGAAGCCGTAGGACTTCGCGGCGCAGCGCAGTTGATGCCAAGCGAACTTTCCGGCGGAATGCAGCGCCGGGCTGCCTTGGCCCGCGCCATAGCACTCGAGCCGGAAATGGTGCTGTATGACGAGCCCTTTGCCGGTCAGGATCCCATCTCCATGGGGGTGCTGGTGAAGCTTATCAAAGAGTTGTCCGATGCTTTGAGCCTCACCTCTGTGGTGGTTTCCCACGATGTCAGTGAAGTGCTGAGTATTGCCGACTATGTGTATGTGATCGCTGATAAGCGCATCATAGCCCAAGGTACACCGGCCGAGCTTAAGCAGGCCGACAATCCACAGCTAAGGCAGTTTATCGACGGTATGCCGGACGGCCCCGTGCCTTTCCACTATCCGGCGCAGGATTATCAGAAGGAGTTACTCGGTGAGCTTGACTGATTCGATAGCCAATCTTGGCCGCAATGCGCTGAGTCTGGTGACAGGGCTTGGCAAGGCGGGGGTGATGCTTTGGGGCGCCCTGATGCAGGTGCCACGGCCACGCAAAGGCTTGCCACTGCTGATAAAACAGGTTTACGTCGTCGGCGTGCAGTCCATGGTGATCATTTTGGTTTCCGGACTGTTTATCGGCATGGTGCTGGCGCTGCAGGGCTATAACATCCTGGTGGACTTCGGTACCGAAGAGAGCCTGGGCCCCATGGTAGCGTTGAGCTTGCTCAGGGAGCTTGGCCCCGTGGTCACAGCCCTGCTGTTTGCCGGCCGCGCCGGTTCGGCCCTGACCGCTGAACTGGGGTTGATGAAATCCACAGAGCAGCTCTCCAGTTTGGAGATGATGGCGATAGATCCGTTACGGCAGGTGATTGCACCGCGCTTCTGGGCCGGGGTGATCAGCATGCCGCTGTTGGCCTTGATGTTTACCACTGTGGGTATCTATGGCGGTTATCTGGTTGGGGTTGAATGGAAAGGCATAGACAATGGCGCCTTCTGGTCGATTCTGCAGGCCGCGGTGGAGTGGCGGCAGGATATAGTCAACTGCCTGATTAAAAGTTTTGTTTTTGCCATAGTGGTGACCTGGATAGCTCTCTATCGTGGTTATCAGGTGGTGCCTAATCCGGAAGGGATTAGCCGCGCGACCACCCAGACTGTGGTGCAGTCCAGCCTGGCAGTATTGGCGCTGGACTTCTTATTGACGGCGCTGATGTTTGCCCGCTGATTTTGGCGCCGGCGCATAATGGATGATTAACTCTGGTGACTCTATGTTGACACGAAAAATTGAATTTATGGTGGGACTCTTCCTATTGGCGGGTCTGGCAGCTTTTCTGCTGCTGGTATACAAGGTGGCCAATGTGGAGGTGCAGTCCTCTAGCAATACTTACACTCTGACGGCCAAGTTCAGTAATATTGGCGGCCTTAAAGTACGCTCACCGGTAAAAGTTGGCGGCGTGGTTGTCGGTCGGGTCAGTAAGATCACCCTGGATCCCAAGCAGATGGTGCCAGTGGTGACTCTGACCATGGACAAGCGTTACGACCAGTTTCCCGAAACCAGCAGCCTGGCTATCTTGACCTCGGGCTTGCTGGGTGAGCAGTTCCTCGGCCTGACACCAGGGTTTATGGATGACGATATCGCGATTTTGCAAGATGGCGATCGCATCGATGATACCCGTTCGGCGCTGGTGCTGGAGGATCTGATCGGACAGTTTTTATATAGCATGGGTTCAAAGGACAACTAGGAGCACTGAGATGTTTAAAGGGATAATCCGTAATCTGTTGGCCGTCGCCTGTCTGGCGTCTGCAACTGTGGCACAGGCGGCCGATATCGATACCAGCAACCCTTATATCATGGTGGAGCAGGTTGCCGACAAGACATTCGATCGCTTCCATCAGGACAAGAGCATCATCGACAGCAATCCGGATCACCTCAAGGTGATTGTTCAAGAGGAGCTGATGCCTTATGTGGATTACAAGTACGCGGCTTACAAGGTGATGGGCCAATATCTGCAGCAAACCACCAAAGAGCAGCGTGATGCCTTTGTTGATGCTTTTGAGGGCTATTTGGTTTCCACCTATGCCCAGGCTTTTACCGAGTACACCAATCAGAAAGTGGAATTTGGCCGCGCCATCGACTTCAGCCAGGAAAAGATAGTCGAGGTGAATGTGCAGATCATTGAAGCGGGTCGTCCGCCCATCAAGTTGCAGTTCAAGGCGCGTCGTTTGAAGGACGACAGCTGGAAGGCCTTTGACCTGGTTGCCGAAGGTGTCAGCTTGCTGGCCTCCAAGCAATCGGAAGTCACTACACTCATTCGTCAAAAGGGCATAGATGCCGTGATTGAGATGCTTAAAGAGCGTACTCAGGCTCACGTGGATCCCAATGGCCCTAAAGGCAAGGATGCGCTATGAAGCTGGAGCCACAGGGCGATAGCTGCAAATTGAGCGGGCGTTTGACTCAAGAAGAGGTCGCCCGCTTGTGGAAGACGCGCAAGACACTGCTGCCGGACGATGTGCGCCGGTTGGAACTCAGCGAGCTGACATACTCGGACAGTGCCGGCATGGCGTTTCTAATGGAGCTTGTCAGTCTCAGAAAGGGGGAGCTGACCCTGGCTTCTCCCTCGCCACAGGTGCGTAAGTTGATCGCCCTGTATGATTTGGATGCCTTCTTTACCACAGAGGGCCAAACTAGGTAAGTTTCCAATGGATACCAAAGAGATAGAACAAATATTAAAGGATTCACTCTCGTTGACGGAAGTCTATGTCAGCGCCGAAGGCAGCCATTTCAAGATAGTGGCCGTGGGTGAATGTTTCGATGGCATGAGCCGTATCAAGCAGCAGCAGGCCATCTATGCGCCCCTGATGGACAAGATCACCAGTGGTGAGATGCACGCGCTCAGTATCAAGACTTTTACGCCTACCCAGTGGCAGCGTGAAAAAATCTTCAACATGCCAGCCTAGAGTATCAATGTGGATAAACTGAAAATTCAGGCAAGCGGTGCGCTTGCCGGTAACGTGGTGATCTCCGGCGCCAAGAATGCTGCCCTGCCTATCCTGATGGCCGGGGTGCTGGCCGAGTCGGAGTTTCTGGTTTCCAATGTGCCCAACCTGAGGGACGTCAGCACCAGCTGTAAGCTGCTACGCTGTCTCGGCGCCAACGTCACCGAACTGGGGCAGGGCCAGATACGTATCGATGCCAGCGGTATCAATGAGTTTTGCGCCCCATATGATCTGGTGAAAACCATGCGCGCCTCAATTCTGATCCTGGGGCCCTTGCTGGCACGTTTCGGTAAGGCGGATGTGTCTCTGCCGGGGGGCTGCGCCATAGGAGCCCGGCCGGTGAACCTGCACCTGCATGGCCTCGAGCTGATGGGCGCCAAGATAGAAGTCGATGAAGGCTATATCAAGGCACGGGTCGATGGTCGCCTCAAGGGCGCGCATATCTTTATGGATATGGTCAGTGTTGGTGCCACAGAGAATCTGCTGATGGCCGCGGCCTTGGCCGACGGTGAAACCGTGATTGAAAACGCCGCCCGCGAACCCGAAGTAGTGGACCTGGCCAAGTGCCTTATCGCCATGGGGGCCAAGATTGAGGGCGCCGGAACCGCCACCATACGGATTCAGGGAGTGGAGAAGCTCAATGGGTGCCGTTATCGGGTGATGCCGGACAGAATTGAGACAGGCTCGTTCCTGGTGGCTGCAGCCGTGACCCGTGGCCGGATCCGTTGTCTGGATGCCGATCCTGGCTCGCTGGAGGCTGTGCTGGCCAAGCTGGAAGATGCCGGCGCCGAAATCCTTACCGGCAGCGACTGGATAGCCCTGGACATGAAGGGCAAGCGTCCCAAGTCAGTCAATATCAAGACTCTGCCTTATCCCGGTTTCCCAACCGATATGCAGGCGCAGTTCTGTGTGCTCAATGCACTGGCAGAAGGCACAGGCACTATCACGGAAACCATCTTTGAGAACCGCTTTATGCATGTGCCCGAGTTGAATCGTATGGGCGCCAACATGGAGCTGGAAGGCAATACCTGTATCATTCACGGTATTGAGCAGCTCAATGGTGCTCAGGTGATGGCGACCGATCTGCGGGCGTCGGCCAGTTTGGTGATTGCCGGACTGATGGCCGAAGGCACCACGGTGGTGGACCGTATCTATCATCTGGATCGGGGTTATGAGCATATCGAAGATAAGTTCAAGGGCCTAGGCGGTTCGGTAGAGCGTATCTCCTAACCCGATTGCTCGGTCAGTAAAAAACCACCATGAGGGTAATGCCGATCAGTTAAGACAGATAGCTTGAGGATCTAACTGAAAGGATCAAAATCCGATGACTCCATGTCATCGGATTTTTTTATGCAACTTTCAGAAACTTTGACGCGTACTCATATCAATCGTCTTACCTCAAGCGGTGGATTTCGTTGCTCGCAGCGCTGTCACGCAAGCGGCTGGGCTCTGATGTTGTTCTGTATGTGTAAGCGAAGTGACAGGATCTGGCATGAGAGAGCAGAACACCCACATTGGCGTGGACTCAACTTCTATGGGGCGATGGTATCGTGTGGCGATAGAGCTGATCGCTCAAACGGGACTGAGTTCCCTTCCCGTGATCTATTATTTGGAA